>DATLCN010000017.1:0-68955 GCA_035526335.1 Acidimicrobiales bacterium
TCGATGAACTCCTCGAAGCCCATGTTGATGTCGGTGAGGTTGTTGGTGACGACCTTGCCGTCGATGATCATGGACGGCTTCGCCCAACGGCGCTTGCCCCACGCGTTGCAGTTGGCGTAGGTGGCGTCGTAGGCCGTCGAATCGTCCCAGATGCCGGTCTGGGCCAGGTTCATCTCACGGGCGCCGACCTGCTCGTAGGCCGGGTTGGCCTCCAGGAAGAAGTCGCAGATGTCGTCCCAGATGCGGCAGATGACCTTGGAGAAGTCGAAGATCTTGCCCAGCTGGGTGTAGTACTCGTTGAAGCTCGACGTGGAGATCGTGGTGGACATGCCGCCGGGCATGATGGTGGAGGGGGGGGGGTACTTGCCGAACATCAGCATGCACATGATGCGCCCGACCCGGGTCCACTCCAGGGCCTCCAGGTAGATCTGGCCCGTGAGGGGGTTGAGGGCATCCATGATGTCCTTGATGGTGCGGTACCCGTGGATGTCGCCGTGGGGGGCGAGGGTCTTCTCGGCCCGGGTCACCAGCTCGGGGTTCGTGACCGATACAAGCGAGGTGGAGTAGTCGGGGCCGGCCAGCAGGCCCAGGTGCAGCGGGCGGTCGTAGAACATCTCGCCCACCTCGCCCAGGTTCCGCACTTCCACGCCGAGAGGCGGGGGGCAGATGCCGAAGGCCTGCTCGATGCAGAGGGCGCTGACTGTGGCATGCACGCCACCGCACACGCCGCAGGCACGGGAGGAGATGTCGATGGCGTCCCGGGGGTCACGGCCCTGCAGGATGATCTCGTATCCGCGGAACAACATGGCCCGGGCGTGAGCCTCGACGGCCTTGCGGTTCTCGAGGTCCAGCACCGTGTGCACGGCGAGAGCGCCGGCCACACGGGTCATGGGGTCGATGTTCCAGTCCCTCAGGCGGGGCGGGGCGGCCAGCTGGGCGCCGGGGCCCTCGTTGCGGCGGACGTAGCCCTTGGGCTCGGCCACGCTGACCGCATAGGGGTCACGGACGCCTTCCTTGAGGCTGGCCTTGCCGCTGTCGTCGAACTCGATGGGCAGATTCTTGAAACACATGGGCGCTGTTCCCCCGTCTCTTTCTTCGGTTTCCTGGGCGTGTCCTGAGTGTCGGGGCTCCCCGCGAACCGGGAACCCCACCGCGTCGGATGGTTAGTTGTGGCCTTCGTGGGTGTGCTGGTACTTGGAATAGAACTTGTGGATCGTCTTCATGCTGCCCCGGGGGCCGGTCTTGGCCCGGGCCCAACCGGTGGGGACTTCCTTGTCCCAACGGGCCGTCATGTTCTTGTCCACCCGGCTGATGCCGCGCATGCGGCGGATGAAGCCGCCGACGGCCCGGCTGGTGGTGGAGGAGATGAGCGACCCGGGGGCGATGGCGCCGATGGGCGAGAACTTGTCGGGGAAGCCCGGCATGGTGCAGCCGATGCAGATGCCACCCATCTGCATGCAGCCGCCGTGGCCGTCGACGATGCCGCGCTCGGCGATGTTGCACTGGACCACGGGGCCCCAGCAGCCGAGCTCGACGAGGCACTCCTTGTCTCCGTACTCCTCGGCGAAGACGCCCTCCTCGTAGTAGCCGGCCCGGGGGCAGTGGCGGTGAACCGTCTCACCGAACAGCCAGGCGGGGCGGCCGAGCTCGTCGAACTCGGGAAGGGGGGCAAGGCCGTTGAGGAAGAGGCAGACGGCAGCGGCCGTCTCAAGGTAGTTGTCGCCGATGGGTGAGCAACCGGGGATGTTGACCACGGGCACACCGAACGAGGATCGGTAGTCCTTGCCCAGGTAGTCCATCATCCCCATCGAGTTGGTGACGTTGCCCTTGGCCGCCGGGATCCCGCCCCAGGCGGCGCACGTGCCGATGGCGACGATGGCCGCAGCCCCGGGGGCCAGGCGATCGAGCCACTCCAGGCTGGTGATCTGGCGACCGGTGGCGGGATCCTCGCCCAGGCCCATCCAGTAGCCGTCGCCGGCGAGCGACTCGTCCATGATGGATCCCTCCCACGTGATGACGTAGGGGGCGTCGAGTTCGCCGCGCTCGGCCATGAAGAGGTTGTGGGTCCACTCGGCGCCGGACTCGGTGGAGACGACGGTGTGGATCAGCTCGACCCGGGGCAGACCCGGGATGATGCCGGCCAGGAGGTGCTCCACCCGGGGATGGGTGCCACCGGACACGGCGACGGTGCAACCGTCACAGGAGCCGCCGACCATCCAGATCAGGTAGATCTTCTTGAGCGGGCCGAGGGCCAGCGAGTCGGGGGGCTCGACCATGGCCCGGCTTCGAACCCCGATCGGGGCGAAGGGATCGAGCGGGTCGTACCCGTCGATGAGCCCGATCGCCTGCTGGGGCCGCTTGAAGCTCTCCATCTCCGATCCAGTGGGCATGGGCCCAGCCTGGGACATGGAGACGGAATCGCCACGTGGTGACGCCGGCTGCGGGTCTGGACCTGTGCTCCTTGCAGGGCGTGCCCTGCGGGTGCGACCATCGCTTGGCATTGAAGAAAACCCCCTCGTTTGGGTCTGGTATGTGTACACTACACCTACCGAAGGCGCCGGGAGAAATCTTTCTTGCGGATTCCTGGAAAACTTGTCCGGAGGGCCCCGCGAGGCCGAGAAACCGGTACGACCACTACGTAAGGGGAGGCCAATCGTGGACGAGATGGTGCATCCACCGAAGTCCGAGGCCCTCGCAGCGATGTTCTACCGCAGCGAGATCCTGCAGGTGATGTTCTGGCTGCGGGGCGAGGGATTCGGTGAGCAGATCGACGCCAAGATCCTCGAGCGCTTCCTGGGTGTGGATGCCCAGATCGGCGCCCAGTACCTCGACCTGCTGGTGACGGAGGGATACGTCGATCGGGTGGGCGAGCGCTACGGCTTGTCCGAGGCCGGTGTGCAGGAGGGCGGCCTGGAGTTCGCCTCCACTTTCGCCGATCTGACCCGTCCCACCCATGGAGAGTGCAGCGCCGACTGCTGGTGCCACAACTCTCCCGACGAGGCCGCCGCCTGCCAGTCCGCCCGGGCCGGTGAGCACGCCGAGCACGCAGGACACGACCACTGAAGCCCGTGGCCGAGCGAGCTGCCCCCACCACCGACCACCACGACACTGAGAGGCACAGCTGAAATGGCAGCTCCGGCGAAGAAGAAGCAGAACAACAAGCAGGACAAGGATGAGCCCCAGGGCGGGCTCCCCCGCAACTACCTCCGGGCGAGCCTCCTCCTGCTCATCGGCGAGGCGCCGGCCCATGGCTACGACCTCCTCGACCACATCGGGCAGCTCGGCCTCCGCAGCGTCGACCCTGGCGGCCTGTACCGCACTCTTCGGGTGATGGAGGACGACGGGCTGGTCTCGTCGTGGTGGGAGCATTCCGTCGCCGGACCCGCCCGGCGGACCTACGCCCTGACCCACGAGGGTGTCGAGTGGCTGCACGCATGGGCTGGAGCCCTCCGTGAGAGCCACCGCTATCTCTCGGCCTACCTCGGGCGCTACGACCGCATCTCCGAGCCTGTCACCGTCGAATCCGCTACCGCCACGAAGGCCACCTCCTCCTCGTGAGCCAACCTTTGCGCATCGCCGTGGCCGGGAAGGGAGGTGCCGGCAAGACGACGTTGTCGGCCACGCTGTCCCGCCTGGTGGCCCGCCAGGGCCGGTCGACGCTCGTGATCGACGCCGACAGCAATCCCAATGTCGCCGTCGCCCTGGGGATCAGCCAGCTGGCTGCCGCCGCCATCAGCCCCCTTCCCATGGGGCTGGTGTCCCGCCGTCTGGACGGCGCCGCGCTGACCGACCCGGTGTCCAGCATCGTCGAGCGGTTCGGTGCCCGCGGCCCCGACGGCGTGGCCGTGGTGCACATGGCGATGCCCGCCCACGCCGACGAAGGATGCCTCTGCTCGGCCCACGCCACCGTCAGCGCCATCCTGGCCGACACGGTCAATCAGGGGGATTCCGTGACCCTCGTGGACTTCGAGGCTTCGCCCGAGCACTTCAGCAGGGGCACCACCCGTCACGTCGACACCCTGCTGCTCGTGGCCGAGCCCTACTACCGGTCCCTGGAGACCGCACGCCGGATGGGAGAGCTCGCTGCCGAGCTGCCCATCCGTCAGGTCGCCGTGGTGGCCAACAAGCTGCGGTCGCCCGACGACCTTGCCGCCATGGAGGAATTCTTCGCCAACCACAACATGGTCGTCGAGGGACGGGTGCCGTGGAGCGACGCGGTCCTCGACGCCGACAAGGCGGGCACACCGCTCATCGATTACGACCCCGACGGCCCGGTCGTAGCCGCCGTCGCCGACCTGGTCCGGCGTCTGACCTCCGTCGGCACCGCCGCCGCGTAACACCCATGGAAACCGCGGACATCCTGCTGATCGCTGGTGCGCTCGTGATCGTTCTGTTCGTCGGACTGCTGTTCGTGGTGTTGCGGGCGACAGCCCGCACGGCGGAGAACGCCAGGGAGATCATGCTCGCCCTTGAGGACATCACCAGGAAGGTGAAGGTCATCGAACAGCTCGATGGCGCGGCCGGCTCCAGCGAGTTGTCTCGGGCGCAGCTGTCGAGCTCGGGGCCCGTCGCCAACGGTTCCGGGGACGGAACAGAGGTGCCCTCATAGCGGTTCTCCAGCGGTACTCTGGAGGTATCCGGGGGGTCCGCCGACCCGGCGCCCCCATCCGATTTTCACCACCGGTGCCCGACCCGCCTCCGGGCCGAATCGTACCGAACAACTCGTTGACCCCAGACGCACCAGGAGGTGCCAGATGTGCCTAGGAATTCCCGGCCAGATCGTGGAGATCGTCGACATGGAGCTGCACAAGGCCGTCGCCGAGGTTGACGGCGTGCGCCGGGAGGTGAACGTCGGTCTCGTCGCGGGCGATCCCGGCGGAATCGCCGTGGGCGAGTGGGTGCTGATCCACGTCGGCTTCGCCATGACGAAGCTCGACGAGGAGGAGGCGGCGAGGACGCTCGAGTTCCTCAAGCTGCTCGGCGGCGAGTACCTCGACGAGCTCGATCAGTTCCGGGAGAGCACTCCGCTGTGACGCCGCCGTCGGAGGTGATCTCACCGCTCGCGCCGGCCGGCGCGGATGAGGGAGCGCCTATCGGCGGGTTGGCCGACGATCTCGCCCGCGCCTCACTGGCGCTGGCTCGCCGTTTCAAGGCCGGAGGCACGATGTGGTGCTGCTCGCCGACGTGGCCGTTCCACGCCCATCACATCGCCGTGGAGTTCGTGCACCCGGTGATCATGGGAAAACCTGCTCTCCCGGCCGTCGTCGTGCCCGAAGGCAGGGACCTGGTGAGCACGCTGCGAGCGTCGGTGCGAAGCGGTGACATGGTCGTGGCTGTGGCCGGCGGGGACGAGCCCGCGGTCGCGGCCGCTATGCGACGCGGTGACGCGTGGGGCGTGGAGACACTGTGGATCGGCGCGGGGCCGAGGCCCCCCGCCGGAGCCGCCCACCATGTTCTCTGGCTCGACCAGGACGACCCGTTGCGGGCTTCTGAGCAGTTCGTGATCCTCTATCACCTCCTCTGGGAGCTGACCCACGTGTGCTGGGAGCATCCTGGTCTCCTGCGGCCCGAGGTGTGCACCGACGAAGTGTGCATCACGTGCTCCGACGAGGGCCGTCCAGCCGAGGTGATCTCGGTACAGGGCGACGAGGCCGTCGTCCGCACACCGGATGGTCGTGAGCGCATCGACACCACCATCATCGACACGCCGAGCCCTGGTGACCTGGTGCTCGTGCACGCCGGATCGGCGATCACCTCCCTCGAGAGCGGCAGGTAGGCCGAGCGATGGCGCGGACACCGGAAGCCACCGATTTCCTCTATCCCTTCATCGAGAGGGAAGAACGGGATGCGGCGCCTCTGATGGCCGACCTGGCCCGGTCGGCTCAGGCGAAGTGGGCTCAGAGCGCGGTGCTGCGGGCGGAGACGCTCCAGCAGGGCGACGCTCGGCTGCGGGCGGTGGCGACGGCCATGGCCACGTGCTTCGCCGCCGGCGGCCGGGCCTTCACCTTCGGCAACGGCGGTAGCGCCACCGACGCCGACGCCTTTGCTCAACTGTGCACCCGCCCGCCGTGGGGCGAGCAGCTGCCCGTGCGGTCCCTCGCCTTCGACCAGGCCGTGCTCACCGCCCTTTCCAACGACATCGGCTTTGAGGTCGTGTTCTCCCGCCAACTCGAGGCTTACGGCCGTAGGGGTGACATCGCCATCGGCTTTTCCACCAGCGGGAACTCCGACAATCTCCTGGCCGGATTCGCCCAGGCCCGCAAGCGTGGGATGCTCACCGTCGGGTTGGCCGGCTACGACGGCGGGCGCATGGGTGCAAGCGAGGACGTGGAGCACTGCCTCGTTGTTCGCTCGGACAGCGTCCACCGAGTTCAGGAGTCCCAAGCAGCCGTGGCCCACGTGTTGTGGGCCTTCGTCCAGTCAGCGCTCGGGCCCGCCGAGCAACTCACCGATCCGGACCAGAAGGTGGCCTCATGAAGTTTGTCGACGAGTACCGCGATCCCGCGGCCGCACGTGTCGCGGTCGAGGAGATCACGAGGCTGGCCCAGGGAAAGCACCTCAAGTTCATGGAGGTCTGCGGGGGCCACACGCACACGATCTACAAGCACGGCATCGAGAACGTGCTGCCGGGAACCGTGGAGTTGATCCATGGCCCGGGCTGCCCGGTGTGCGTCATACCGATGGGCCGTGTCGATGACGGCATCGCTCTGGCCGAGACGCCTGGTGTCATCTTCACGTCCTTCGGCGACATGATGCGCGTGCCTGGGAGCAACGGCAACCTGCTGGAGGCCAAGGCCCGAGGTGCCGACGTTCGCATGGTGTACTCACCGCTCGACGCCCTTCGGATCGCGCGCGACAACCCGGACCGGGAAGTCGTGTTCTTCGCCATCGGCTTCGAGACGACGGCACCGTCGACGGCCATCACCCTTCTGAAGGCGCGGGCCGCCGACATCACCAACTTCAGCGTGTTCTGCAACCACGTCACGATCGTGCCGCCACTGAAGGCCATCCTCGAGTCCCCCGACCTTCGCCTCGACGGCTTCATCGGCCCAGGCCACGTGAGCACGGTGATCGGCAACAGGCCGTACCGCTTCGTGCCGGCCGAATACGGCCTGCCCCTGGTGACCGCCGGCTTCGAACCCCTCGACATCCTTCAGTCGATCGTCATGCTCCTGCAGCAGATCCGCGACGGACGCTGCGAGGTGGAGAACCAGTACACGCGTGCTGTGAAGGACGAAGGCAACCTGCGGGCACTGCAGATCATGGCGGAGGTCTACGAGATCCGACCCCACTTCGAGTGGCGGGGGCTCGGCTTCATCTCCCAGAGTGCACTCAAGCTCTCCGAGGCCTTCTCGCCCTGGGACGCCGAACTGCGCTTCTCCGTCCCGGGCGTCCGGGTGGCCGATCCCAAGGCCTGCCAGTGCGGCGAAGTGCTCAAGGGTGTCATCAAGCCGTGGGAGTGCAAGGTATTCGGCACGGCGTGCACGCCGGAGACTCCTATCGGGACCTGCATGGTGTCGTCCGAGGGCGCCTGCGCCGCCTATTACAACTACGGCAGGTTCACCAAGGGCGCCGCCATCCCCGTCCGCTCGGCATGAGCGACGCGGTTCCGTTGCCGGCCGGGGAGCCGGAGCGGGAGGCAACTCGCGAAGAGGTCGTCCTCGACCGTATCGAGGCCTACCGCCGGCGCCGGCCGCGCCTGCTCGAGGATGCCGTCAACTCGGCGCACGGCGCGGGTGGCAAGGCCTCAGCCGCGTTGGTCGATGCCGTGTTCCTCGAGGCCTTCCGCAACGACACGCTCTCCCCGCTGGGGGACGGTGCCGTCCTGGGCCTGCCTTCGGGCGAGCGCCTGGCCTTCAGCACCGACTCGTTCGTGGTCAAGCCGTTGCAGTTCCCAGGCGGGTCGATCGGCCACCTGGCCGTGCACGGGACGGTGAACGACGTGGCCATGATGGGCGCGAAGCCGCTGTGGATCTCGGCTGCCTTCGTGCTCGAGGAGGGGTTCCCGATCGCCGATCTGAGAGCGATCGTGGCCGACATGGCGGAGGCCGCGGCCGGCGCCGGTGTGCAGATCGTCACCGGTGACACCAAGGTCGTCAACAAGGGTGCGGCTGACGGCTGCTACATCACCACCGCCGGCGTGGGCGTCATTCCCGATTCCGTGCGGCTGAGCGCAGAGTCCGTGCGGCCCGGCGACAAGGTGCTCGTGTCGGGACGCATCGGCGACCACGGGGTGGCCGTCATGCTGGCCCGGGGCGAGCTGGGCATCAGCGCCGACGTGAAGTCCGACACGGCGCCGCTTGGCGAGCTGGTGCAGGTGCTGCTGGCGGCAGCCCCCTCCACCCGCTGGATGCGGGATCCCACCCGCGGCGGCGTGGCCACCGTGTGCAACGAGCTGGCCAGAGCGGCCAACGTGAACCTCGTGCTCGACGAGGCGTCCCTACCCGTGCAGAACGCCGTCAACGGCGCCTGCGAGATCCTCGGCATCGATGCCCTGTACGTGGCCAACGAAGGCAAGCTCGTGGCCATCGTCCCGGCCGGGGAGACCGAGGCGGCGCTGGCCGCCATGCGGGCCCACCCCCTCGGCGGGCATGCCGCCCAGATCGGCGAGATCCGTGAGGAGCCGCCGGGAGTCGTCATCATCAACACGGTGTTCGGGGGCACGCGAATCGTGGACATGCTCGTCGGCGACCCCCTCCCCCGCATCTGCTGAGAGAAAGCCCGGCCGTGACCGAGCGGCGCCGTATCCGGGTGACCGGGACGGTGCAGGGCGTGGGCTTCAGGCCGTTCGTGTACCGCACGGCCGTGGAGCTGGGGCTGGCGGGGACTGTGTCCAACGACAGCGAAGGTGTGCTGGTCGAGGCCGAAGGCCCATCGGACCGGTTGGACGAGCTGAGCCGGCGCCTGAGAGACGACGCTCCCCCACTGGCCCGGGTGGAGTCGGTGCACGCAACGAACCTCGACGTCACCGGGAGCGGCGGCGGGTTCCGCATCATCGAGAGCCACTCCGCCGGCGCGCCGGCGGTGGCGGTGAGCGTGGACGTGGCCACCTGCGCAGACTGCATCGCCGAGATGCAGGATCCTGGCGACCGGCGCTTCGGGTATCCCTTCGTGAACTGCACCAACTGCGGACCCCGCTACACCATCATCAAGGCGATCCCCTACGACCGGGCCTCCACGACCATGGCCGGTTTCACCATGTGTGCCGCCTGCCGGTCGGAGTACGAGGACCCCGCCGACCGCCGCTTCCACGCCGAGCCGATCGCCTGTCCCGACTGTGGGCCCCACCTTCGCCTGCTCGAGCCCGCCGGCACGATCCTGGCCGAGCGGGGTGAGGCCCTCGAGGTCGCGGTCGGCCACCTGCGGGCTGGGCGCATCCTCGGCGTCAAGGGCCTCGGGGGATACCACTTGGCGGTCGACGCGACCTCGGCGGCCGCTGTGGCCGAACTCCGCCGGCGAAAGAGCAGGGACGACAAGCCTTTCGCAGTAATGGTGGCCGACCTCGAAGTGGCCAGGACGCTCTGCCACCTCTCCCCTGCCGCGTCCGAGGCGCTGGAGTCACCCCGGCGTCCGATCGTCCTGGCACCTCATGTCGAATCGGTCCGGCTGGGCGACGGGGTGGCCCCCGGTCTGCTGGAGCTCGGTCTCATGCTGCCTTACACCCCCCTCCACCACCTTCTTCTGGCGCGGGTGGGGCGGCCGCTGGTCATGACGAGCGGGAACCTCAGTGACGAGCCCATCGCCCACGAGGATGCCGACGCGGTGACCCGTCTCGGGCCGATGGTGGATCTGCTCCTCACCCACGACCGGGACATCCACATTCGTTGCGACGACTCGGTGGTGCGGGCGAGCGTCCGTGGCTCCGTCCAGATGGTGCGCCGGTCGAGAGGCTACTCCCCCGAACCCCTGATCCTGCCGGTACCGAGCCCGCGGCACGTGCTGTCCGTCGGGGCGGAGCTCAAGAGCACCGTCGCCGTGGTCAAGGGCGCACACGTGGTGGCCAGCCACCACATCGGCGACCTCGAGCACCTGCCGGCCTACCGGTCATTCCTGCAGGCCATCGACCACCTGTGCCACATAGCCGGCGTCCATCCGGAACTGGTCGTCCACGATCTGCACCCGGAGTACCTGTCCACCAAGTTCGCCCTCGACCTGGACCTGCCGAATCTCGCGGTCCAGCACCACCATGCCCATATCGCCTCCTGTTTGGCCGACCACGGTCACATGGGCCCCGTCCTCGGGATCGCCTTCGACGGCCTTGGATTGGGGACCGACGGGACCCTGTGGGGGGGTGAGTTCCTGGTGGCCGATGTCCGTCGTTTCCGCCGCGTCGGCCATCTCCGTCCCGTGCCGCTGCCCGGTGGAAACCGGGCGGTAAGGGAGCCATGGCGCATGGGCATGGTCTGGACCAAGGAAGCCCTGGGTGCCGATGAGGCGGCGCGGTACGGGGGATCGGTGGACGAGCGCTGGGCTGCGGTCCTGAGCCTGGCCGAGCTTCCCCAGACTCCGATGACCACCAGCGCCGGGCGGCTGTTCGACGCCGTGGCTGCACTTCTCGGCCTCCGCCAGCAGGTGACCTACGAAGCTCAAGCTGCCATCCAGCTCGAAGCCTGTGCCGCCGGCGTGCCCATCGACACGGCGGCCGCTTACCCACTGGACACGGACACGGCTGACGGCATCCTCGTGCTCGACCCGAGGCCGCTCATAGCCCGTGTGGTGGCCGAGCGGGAGGCGGGAACGCCGGCACCGTTGATCTCGGCCGCCTTCCACGCGGGCCTCGGGCGGGCTGCTGCGGCCATGGCCTGCACGCTGGCCCGGGCCGAACACCTCGACACCGTGGCCTTGAGCGGCGGGGTCTTTCAAAACTCACGGCTCACCGA
Source organism: Acidimicrobiales bacterium (assembly GCA_035526335.1). Lineage (GTDB taxonomy): Bacteria > Actinomycetota > Acidimicrobiia > Acidimicrobiales. The sequence goes on from DATLCN010000017.1 coordinate 10,881, forward strand.
GATCGTGGTCCACAACCTCCGAGCCGAGGGCATGACCGTGCTCGTCCACGAACGGGTTCCTGCGAACGACGGTGGGATCAGCATCGGCCAGGCCGCCATCGCAGCTGCCTCCGGATGAGGGATTGGAGACCGGCGGGGCGGGGAACCTAGGGGGCATGTTGACCATCCTGCTCATCGTCCTCATTGTCCTCCTGCTCGTCGGCGGCGTCGGCGGGCCGCGCTATTACCGAGGTCGTCGCACCACGGTCGTCCGCGACCGCGACGTCCTCTGACACCACTGCCGGCTAGGCCATGCGGAGATGCCTCTAGCGTGGCCGTGTGACACCAGGCCAACCCGATCTCGGCTTCGATTACCGGTACCGCGCTCCCACCGGCGACGGGTCCGGCCCGCCCCACACGCTGGTGCTCCTACATGGCGCCGGCGGCGACGAGCGTTCGTTGTGGCCCGTCGGACAGGGCTTTCCGTCCGAGGTGGCCGTGCTCAGTCCGCGGGCCAAGGTCGATGAGGACGGCAGACGCTTCTTCCGATGGGCGGCGCCGGGGGTACCCGACGCCGAGGATCTCGCGGCTCGCGTCCAGGAGTTGGCTACCTTCGTCACCGATGCCTGCGGCGCCCTGGACCTGGATCCCGCGCTGGTGTGGGTCTTCGGCTATTCCAACGGCGCGACCATGGCCGCCGCCCTGGCCATCCGGCACCCGGATCTGGTGGCCGGGGGTGTCCTCCTCGCGGCCAAATGCCCCTTCCGTGAGTACGGCCGCGTGCTCGAGGCCAAGCCCTTCTTCTGCGGCCACGGCCGCGCCGACGACCAGGTTTCGACAGCCGACTTCGAGGACGTCGTGGAGCTACTGGTCACCGCCGGCGCCGAGATCGAGCTGCACTGGTACGGCAGTGGCCACGATCTCACAGACGAAAAGGTGAAGGAGTCGACGGCGTGGCTGCTTCGTCAGATGGACAAGAAGGCGTAGCTTCGGCCCCGATGGCACTCGAGGTGATCGTCCACCATGCGCGCTGCATCGGTTCGAAGGTGTGCCTCAGCGCCGCGCCCGGCGTGTTCCACATCGACTACGACAACACGGCGATGGTGATCGACCCCGAGGCGGCGTCCGAAGCCGAGCTGCTGCAGGCAGTCAGGACCTGCCCCACCGGCGCCATCACCGTGATCAAGGACGGCCACGAAGTCGCGTAGGGCCCGGCGGCGGGGTGGCTCAGGCGGGCGCTGGTGCCTTGCCGGCGGGGGATACAAGGTGGAGGAGCGGCCGTTCCGAGGTCCGGCTTCGGGTCAGGTCCCGGGCGTGAAATCGGGAGGCGGCAGGAAGGCCACGCTCTCCACGAGCTCGCGTATCTCCTCCGGCAGGGTGTCGAGCGGCAACTCGTGACCACCGTCTTCGGTGGTCACGGCGCCGAGAAGGCTTTCGTCGACCTTTATCCGCGCCCCGAACACGTCCTGGAAGCGTGACGGCGGCCCGCCTACGGAGAAGCTGGTGGCGAAAGGGGCATGCACCTCGAGCCCGGCCGTAGTGAAATGGGACTTGGCCTTCGCCACCTTCCCGGCATGGCTGTCCGGCCGCAGGGTGACAACCGCGGAGACCATTGGTTCAGAGGACACCGTCGTAGCCTAGGCGGGTCGGCAGAAGTTGTATCAGCGCTACGCAAGCTCTGCTGTTGTGGCCTCGTAGACCCAGACGCGGCCCGTCGAAGCGACATCGGCCTCGAGGGTGTGAACTTTGCGAAGCGCCCTCTCCACCTTCTTTTGCGCTGACGCCGCATCGAACGCCTCCACCGTCAGCTCGGCTTCCACGGGGACAACGAACGATCGCTTCTGCTTGGGCATGGCCTGACACTATCCAGCCGGCTCGCGCTCTCACAAAAGGAGCTGGCAGGCGTTTAATAGCCATGCCTCCACCTGTCTCGCGTTCCCGGCCCCCTACCCTTTGGGCGTGCCTGCCTGCATCGTTCTCGCCGGAGGGGCGGCGCGGAGAATGGGCGGCGTCGACAAGACCGTGCTCCGGGTGGGGCACGCCACGCTTCTGGACCATGTGCTGGCCGCTGCCGACCCGATATGCGCCTGCCTTGTCGTGGTCGGCCCCGTCCGGCCCACGCAGCTGGAACGGGTGGTCTTCACACTGGAAGCGGAGCCGGGTGGCGGGCCGGTCCCCGGCGTAGCGGTGGGAATGGCCGAGACCGGTGGAGCCGAGGAGTTGTTCGTGCTCGCCGCCGACCTCCCCCTCCTGTCAACTGACGGACTCGAACGACTGCTGACCACCCGTCGCCGGCACGATGCTCCGGCAGCCGCAGCGGCTGGCGGAAAGGGCCATCCCAATCCGCTCCTGGCCGTCTACCGGCAGGAGGATCTTCGTCTTGCCCTGGAACGGCTCGGCACGGCTACCCGCAACGTGCCCGCGTCCCGTCTGCTGCCACCGGGTTCGATGACAGTGCCGTTGGACCTCCGCGAGACTCTCAATGTCAACACCCCGGCTGACGTCGCAGCCGCGGCGGCCGCTATCCGGGGCATGGGCAGCTGAGTACCGTCTTCCTCAGGCCGGCGCGGAGATGCGCCCGAGCAGGGAGAGCAGTTCGGCCGGGTCACCGCCCTTCTTGTAGAACGCGGACGCGCCATGACGCTTCGCCTCCTTCATGAGGGCCGGACTGTCCAGCCCAGACAGCACGACCACTCTGGCCGCGGGCGCCACGGCTCGGAGAAGAGGAAGTGCCTCCAGCCCGCCCATTCCGGGCATGGCCAGGTCGAGCAGCACCACATCGGGGTTGAAGTGGCGTGCCAGTGCGATCGCCGCCCGGCCGTCATCGGCCTCGCCGACCACATCGAATGCTTCGTCGTCCTCGAAGACCATGCGGATGAGCCGGCGAACGGCGAGGTCGTCCTCGACGATCAGGAGCCGTTGTCGTCGCGGTTGCTCCGGCTCGTCCTCCTGTGGCCGGCGGGGCCGCACGAGATCCGGCTGCCCGGCGTGCTCGATGATCCACCGTTCGGCTTCGTCGGCAGGCAACGGAGGGCTCCACAGGTAGCCCTGGCCCTGCTCGCAGCCGATCTTGCGGAGCTCGCCCAGCTGCTCGAGGGTCTCCACTCCCTCGGCGATCGTGGTCAGGCCGAATGCGTGGGCGAGATCGACCACGCTGGCCACGATGGCACGGTCCTCCCTGTCGTGGCCGAGGCCATCGACGAACGAGCGGTCGATCTTCAGGCTGTCCACCGGAAAGCGTTTCAGGTAGGTGAGGGACGAGAAGCCTGTACCGAAGTCGTCCACTCCGATACGGACACCCAGTGCCTTGAGCTGCTCCAGGGCCCGTGCACTGTCCTGTGCATCCTCGAGCAGCACGCTCTCGGTGATCTCGAGGCACAACCGGCCGGCGGGCATCCCCGAGTGGGCGAGCGCCGCCCCCACGACGTCGCAGAGGTCAGGTGCCATCAGCTGGCGGGCGGCCAGGTTCACCGCCAGCACCACAGGATTTTTGCCACCACTTCGTTCGTGCCAGGCCATCACCTGCGAGCAGGCGACCTCGAGCACCTGCCGGCCGAGCTCGACGATCAGGCCGCTGTCCTCGGCGAGGGCGATGAACTCCGCCGGCGCCAGCAGGCCCCGCTCCGGATGCTGCCAGCGAACGAGCGCCTCGACCCCCACGACTCTCCCGGTGGTTATGTCGACCTCCGGCTGATAGTGCACCACGAGGTCCCCCCGCTCTATGCCCAACCGGAGCGCGTTGACCGTCTCGTGGCGGGTGATGGCCATGAGGCGGGTGGCCACGTTGAACATCTCGTGGCAGTTGCGGCCCCGCTCCTTGGCCTGGTACATAGCCGCATCCGCATCCCGCAACAAGGTCTCGGGGCTGCAGTCGGTGCTGCCCGGTGGAGCGAAGGCGATGCCGGTGCTCACCGTCACACGGGTTTCCTCGTCGGCCACCACCATGGGCTCGGCCAGAACGTGGGCGAACCGGCTTGCGAGAGCCTCCGCTTCCGATTCGTTGTCCAGCTCCTCGCACAGCACCACGAACTCGTCGCCGCCGAACCGAGCCACTGTGTCCCCAGGCCGCATCGCCCCCTGCAGGCGGCGCGCCACCTCCATGAGCAGCTCGTCGCCGGCGGGGTGCCCGAGGCTGTCGTTCAGCCACTTGAACCGATCGAGATCGAGAAAGAGAACAGCGAGCCCGTTCAGCTTCCGTGCCCGCCGGCCGAGCGCCTGGCTCAGCCGATCCAGGAACATGGTGCGGTTGGGCAGGTGGGTGAGGGAATCGTGCAGAGCCTGGAAGGCCATGACCTCCTCGGTGATCTTGCGGTCGGTGATGTCCTGGATCGTGCCGTTCAGGCGGGCCGGCCGTCCGTCGGTGCCGAGCACCGGGCTCACCCGGGCGTGGAGCCAGCGAACCTCGCCGCCGGGTAGCACGATCCGGTACTCCATCTCGCTCTTGTCCGGATTCTCGACGGCGCCGGCCACGGCCGCCGCCACTTTGGCGCTGTCGTCGGGGTGCACACGTGACCTGACCGCGGCTCGGAGATCCGTCACCTCGCCTTTGGCGAAACCGAAGACGCGGTACAGCTCGTCGGACCATGCCACATCGCCGGTCCCGAGAACCCAGCTGTAACTGCCGAGAGCGGCCGTCCGCTGTGCCTCCGCCAGCTGTTCCTCCCGCTCGGCGAGGACCTCGCGCGCTTTCCGGTCACGCTCGAACAGCTCCGCCCGGTCGAAGGCGAGACCGGTCAGATGGCCGAGCGTCTCGAGGATCACGAGCTCGTCGCGTCCGAAGAAGGGGGCCGAGGCGGCCGTCTCGACCGCCAGCCAGCCCGATCTGAGCGGGATGGCCATTAGATTGGGCCTGACCAGTGGTGCCTGCTCCGGTCCCACCGGCACGCGCAACCGGCCGGCGAGGGCCGTAGCTGCGGCCGCGCCCACGCCATGGCGAGCGATCACCGCGCCCCGCCCGTCGACGACCACCGCGGCACGCGCGCTCAGGATCTGCACGGCCTGCGGTAGGACTATCGCTGAAACGGAGTCGATGGTGTCGGCCACCATCAGAGCGGCTTCCGCCTGACGGAGATCCTCCACTTGGACGCGCCGCCATATCGTCCTCAGGCACCGTGGAGGAGAGAAGCCGACGAGGAAGAGCACGGCGCTGGCCAGCCCGACGAGCTGGCTCGACAGGCGCAGCCCGGCCGAGGGCTGTGAGCCTCCTGCGACGCTCATCAGCAGGGTGGCATTGAGCGTGAGAGCGGCCACACCGAGCGTGTGCATCCGGTGACGGGCGACAGCCGGCTGTCCACGCCCGGCCCGCCAAAGGCATACAGCCGCGATCACCGAGAGCAACGTCCAATCGAGCATGAACCCAACCCTGTAGGCGTGGTACCAGGCCGGCACGGGCTCGCCGGGGATGGGGAAGTCGGAGATGGCGAGCGTGGCCAGGATCACCAGCCCCGTGGCGGTCAAGCTCAACCAAGCCGATGCCGAGCTGCGCCGGCGGGACCACTGCACCAAAGAGATGCCTGCCAGCGCGACGAAAACCACGAGCTCCAGAAGTTCGACCGTCGTCTGGATGATCATGCACCGACCTGATCGGCTCCGATGGCCTGCCCTGCATGACCTGAACGGGTCATATCCCAGGTCCATCCGAGCCCCCTGCCCGCGGTCACTTAGCGTTCCCCGATGCTTCGGAGAACCAAGATCGTGGCAACCATCGGTCCCGCATGTGACTCGGTCGACGGGCTCGTCTCCATGTTGGATGCCGGGGTGGACGTCGTGCGGCTCGGCTTCGCCCACGGCACCATCGAGCAGCACCTCCAGACCCTGGTCAAGGTGCGCACGGCGGCGGCGAGCTGCGGTCGCATCGTCGGCGTGCTGGCCGACCTCCCCGGGCCGAAGGTCAGGACCGGACCGTTCCCCGAGGGTCCAGGAGCGCTCCTGGCCGTCGGCCATCGGGTAAATCTGGTGCCTGGCGAGGGCCGCAGCGGATCCGAGGTCGTGTCGGTGGACTACCCCAGCCTGTTGGAGGACCTCAGCCCGGGTGATCGCGTCGCTCTCGGCGACGGTGCGGTGGTGCTCGGAGTGGAGCAGGTGACCCCGGCCGGAGCCGTCGCCCTGGTCCACAACGGCGGATGGCTCAAGGGCCGCCCCGGTGTGCACCTGCCGGCGGAACGGATGCGGGTGTCCAGCCCCACCGCTGCGGACCTCGAGCTCCTGGCGTCGATCGCCGAGGCCGAGGTCGACATGGTCGCCATCTCCTTCGTACAGACGGCCTCCGACATCGAGCGGGCCCGCGCCGCCGCCGGCCCGGAGGGTCCCATGATCGTGGCCAAGATCGAGACACGGGCGGCCGTGGACAACCTCACCGAGATCATCGACGTCGCCGACGCGGTGATGATCGCCCGTGGTGACCTGGGGGTGGAGTGCCCCATCGAGGAGGTCCCCCACCTCCAGAAGCACATCATCCGCACCTGCGTGGCGTGGGGGCGCCCGGTCATCACCGCCACCCAGATGCTCGAGTCGATGGTGTCAGCGCCCACACCGACCCGTGCCGAGGCGTCCGACATCGCCAACGCCGTGTTCGATGGAGCCGACGCCCTGATGCTGTCAGCCGAGACCGCCGTGGGCCACGACCCCGTCGGCGCCGTCCGCACCATGGCCCGCATCGCCACGAGAGCCGAGAGGGAGGCGGACTACGTGCAGTGGGGAGGCCGCTTGGGCAAGCTCCAGCGGCTGGACCAGCTACCAGGCTCCCTGGCCATAAGCGCGGCCACCAGCATGGCGGCGTGGCAGCTGGCGCTGTCGGTCGAGGCTGCGGCGATTCTCTGTTGCACCCGCTCCGGCGCTACGGCTCGCGCGATCGCCCGCTTCCGCCCGACGGCACCGCTGGTGGGCCTGAGCCCCATTCCCGCCACCGCCCGCCAACTGACCCTGACCTGGGGACTTCTACCGGTGACGGTGCCGGAACAGGGTTCGACCGACGACATCGTCTGGTTCGCAGTCGAGCGTGCCGTCGGAATGGGACTCGTCAGCAAGGGTGAAACGGTGGTGGTTCTGGCAGGCAACCCGGCTGATCCGGACCCGGTGTCGGACGACGTGAGGATCGTGCGGATCCGCTGAGGGGCGGAGGAGCTCAGATGGAGGGGGCTCTGGCGGGGCTGGCCCGCATCCACCAGGCAGTGGCCACGGCCAGCCAGGCTCCATTGACCACCACTCCCCCGGCCCGGCCCTTGACCGCCCAGCCAGCCGCTATGGCGGCCACGGCCGCCTGATGGGCGACGAACCAGCCGACCCGCCGCTCCCGAACCACGGGAGCGATGCGGGTGAGGACCACGATCGAGGTCGGATAGCCGACACCGAACAGGGCCGTACTCAACACCGACAATCTCCAGCACCGCCTTCCTGTTCCATCAGGTCGTGGGGTCGGCGGGCGACGGTACTAGAGATCGTCGATCGGCAGTACGCGGTCCAGGCCCGTGATCTCGAAGACCTTCCTCGTCGACGGGCTAGGCCGGCGCAGCGAGAGAACTCCGCCTCGCTTGCGCAGGTGGCGGTACGCCGTCATCAGCACCGACAGCCCGCTCGAGTCGATGAAGGTCATGTCAGCCAGGTCGAGAACGACCGTGAGATTTCCCTGATCGGTCAGCAGGTCACCCAGGCGCTCCTCGAGGGTGGCCGCCGTTGCGCAGTCCAGGTCGCCGGCGACCCCCACCACGACGGCCCCGTCGTCGCGAGCGAACGTGAGAGCGAAATCAACTGTGAATCCGGACATGGGGACCGGACGAATCGGGCGTTCCTGCAATGAGATGTTCCGACCTCCGGGAAGACCGCCTACGACTGTTCCTTCTTCACAAGGCTGGCTGCTCAACCGGGCATTCGGTGCTCAATGCGGCGTCCCCAGTGTACCAGGCGGAGGAGGGTGGGCAAAGGCGTCTTTGCGCACTTAGTGCAGCCCGGTGGAGCAAGAAGCCGAGATCATCGCCGGGAGGACCTGAGCAGGATCCGTCCGGAGTCGCAGCGAACCTCGAAGGCCGGCTGAGGTGCTGTCGCCGGCCCCCTCGACACCGCTCCATCGCCAAGGCGGAAGGTGCTCTGGTGCCAGGGGCAGGTGACGCACTGGCCGTCGACCGTGCCTTCGTGGAGAGGGCCCCCGGCATGGCTGCAGCGATCGGCGATGGCGGTGATGCGGCCCCCGGATCGCACAAGCAGTATGTCGGTTCCGCCGGCCTGGACGACCACCGGCCGACCCTCGACCAGCGCCGACTCCTCAAGGACGTCTGCCCATTCCCCGATGTCCTCTTCCCAGGCGTTGCGGTTGACGTTCACGCCCTGGCTGTAGGAGAGGTGGCCCCCGAGGAAGCCGCCCACGGTGGCCACGCCGGCGCCGGCGAACGACAGCGCCAGGCCGCGGGACCGGAAGCCCCGCCGGCGGGCCAGGTACGACATGGCGTAGCAACCGACCGCCACCAGGTTGGCGCCGGCATGGCCCAGGCCCACCCGGCGCTCGGCCCCGAGGCAGTCCGACCAATCCGAGAAACCGGCGGCTGCCGTGGGTACAGCGGTGAGTACCCCGAACCCGATCAACTGGTCCGCAGCGGGCCAGGAGCGTTTCCCTCCCACGAGGTCGAGCACGAACGCGCTCGTCCACGAGCCGATCGGGATGTCGGTGAGGAGCGGGTGGAGGGGATGGCCGAGCCAGGTCCCGCTCAACAGGCTCTTCACCGGCGCGGTGGACACCACCTTGGCCACGGTCCTGCTGAGGGGGCGGGCCACGGGATCGAGCCAGTCGGCCTGCTCGAGACGGGCGGTGAGGTCGTGGAGGTTCATGGGGGCCTTCCTACCCCGTGCGGACCACGGAGAAGATCGTGACGTAGTGACACACGGCGGCGGCGGCGACCATCACGTGCCAGACCTCGTGGTACCCGAAGACCCGCGGGAAAGGGTCGGGGCGACGGGTCCCGAGAATGATGGCGCCGGCGGTGTACAGCACACCGCCGACGACGATGAGGAGCATCTGAACCGCACTGAGCCGGTGCAGGAGCTGCGGCAGGGCGCCCACCATCACCCAGCCCAGCGCGATGTAACAGGCCAGTCCGAACACCGACCGCTCGGCGATACCCGTCGAGGCGAGGATCACGCCCACCACCGCTCCCATCCAGGCCACGGTCAGGATGACGTTGGCCGTGTCACCGCGGAGAACCAGCAGGCAGAGCGGGGTGTAGGAACCGGCGATCATCACGAAGATGGTGGCGTGGTCCATGCGCCGCATGCGCCGCCGGGCCGCGGGCGACCAACGCAGCCGGTGATAGGTGGCGCTTACACCGAAGAGGGCGCACAGCCCCGTCGCATAGACAACCGCACCGGCGCGGGCACGGGGACTGCCGGCGCTGGTCACGACCGCTACCGCAGCCGGCAACGACAGGAAGAAGAAGACCAGGTGCACCCATCCCCGCAGCAGCGGGGGCAGCGGGTGGTCGGTGTGGGGAGAGGCGCTCAACCCCGCCGGGCGGCACCGGGAGCGGTGGCGGTGGCCGCGGGAGTTGGCGGACCGGTTTCGGGCACCAGTTGCAGCATGCGCTCGTCGAAGGGCATCAGCTTGCCCGAGGGCATGACGATGGCGTGCTTCGGCGCCAGCTGGGCCACGAAGTCCAGATCGTGGCTCACCAGCACCACGGTGCCCTTGTAGTGCTGGAGAGCGCCTAGAACCGCCTCGCGGGAGGCGGAGTCGAGGTTGTTGGTCGGCTCGTCCAGCAGGAGGCAGTTGGCCCTGCCGCCGACGAGGCGGGCCAGCGAGAGCTTCGTCTTCTCGCCGCCGGAGAGGGTCGCCGCTTCCTGCTCGGCCACGTCGCCGGTGAGACCGAAGTGGGCCAGGATCGACCGGAGGTCGGCCACGGTGGACTGCGCGGCCGCCGCTTCCAGCATCAGTTCGAGCACGCCCTTGCCGGGCGGGATGTCCTCGTGCTCCTGGGCATAGAAACCGACGGTGACATTGGCGCCGACGGCGACGTGGCCCGAGTCGGGTTCGTGCAGGCCGGCGATGCAGCGCAGAAGCGTGGTCTTGCCGGCGCCGTTCGGCCCGACCACGAGGAAGACCTCGCCCCGCCCGACGCCGAACGTCACGTCCTCGAGTACCGGCTCGCCACCGAAGCCTTTGCCGACGCCCTCCACGGTGAGAACCACGTCGCCCGCCCGCACCGGATCGGGGAACCTGACCTTGAGCGGGCGGCGCCGCACGGCGGGCATCCGCAGAGCCTGACCATCGGTGATGCGCCCGATGCGCTGCTCCAGCGCCTTGCGCCGGCGGGCCGAGGTGGCGTTGCCCTGCCGGAACTTGTCGGCCGTCTGCTGGAGGCGCACGACCTCCTTCTGGGCGTTGGCCGTCTCCCGCTCCCTGGCCGTCTCCCGCTGGGCCCGCTTCTTCTGGAACTCCGAGTAGGTGCCCCGGTAGACCTCGATCTGGGCATTCTCCAGCGCCAGGACGCGGTCGATGGACTCGTTCATCAGCTCGATGTCGTGGCTCACCACCAAGACGGCGCTGGGCGACGTGCGCAGGAAATCCATGACGAAGGCCTTGGCCTCGGCGTCGAGATGGTTGGTCGGCTCGTCAAGGATGAGCAGGTCCCCGCCGGCGAGGAGAAGCCGCGCCAGCTCGAGGCGCCGGCGCTTTCCGCCCGAGAGCGCCCCCACCTCGACCAGCAGCGCCTCCTCGTCGAGCCCCAGCCCCTGGGCGATGCGCTCCGCGCTGGATTCCAGCTCGTAGCCGCCACTGAGGCGGAAATGCTCCTCCAGCTCACCCCACTGCGCCACGGACGAGTCGAGGGCCTCGTCATCCCTGGCCGCCGTGGCCTCCTGCATCTTCACCTGGGCCGCCCCCAGCTTCTTGCTCACTCCGACCAGCGGGCTGGCGGCGAGGAGGTGGTCGTAGGCGAGAACGTGCTCTACCGCGGCCGACGCCATGGTGTCCTGCGCCAGCCACCCGTACCGGGTGGGGAGGCGGATGGTGCCGCCGGCGGCGGGGATCTGGCCGGCGATCGTGCGCAGAAGCGAGGTCTTGCCGGCACCGTTGGCGCCGACGAGGGCCACCTTCTGGCCCACGCCCACGTGGAAGGTGGCGCCGTGGAGAAGCGTCCTGCCTGCTATCTCGACTTCCAGATGTGCGACGTGCAGAGCCATGGACCAGCCTGAGGAGAGGGGGCGTGCCGGGCTGCACCACCTGGATGGGGTGCGCCTCGGTGCCGGAGGTATCCGTTAGCTTACGGTATGAGCACGCGGTTTCGAGCAGCACTGCTGGCCGGCGTACTGGCTTTCTCCGCCGGCGCCTGTGGCGACAGCGACGATCCCACCACCGCCGGTTCCTCACATCAAGCCGGGTGAGACGCTGGTGTTCGTGGTCGACCTGTGCAGCGTCGGCTGAGGCACCGGAGCCTCAGCCGCTCCCGCGCATCCGCCGGACATCCACGAGCTGCTGGTGCAGCCACTTGCCGATGTCGTTCTCGCGGATGACCGCACCGCACGCCTCCCTGCACCGCCTCCGCTCCTCCGCCTCCATGGTGAGGGCGGTCCAGAGAGCCTCGGCCTGCTGGTGGATGTCGAAGGGGTGCAGCGTCACGGCGAAGGCTCCCAGCTCCTCGTGGGCACCGGTGTTCTCAGAAAGCGCCAGCACGCCGTCCCGCTCGTTGACCAGGATGGCCTCCTTGGCCACCAGGTTCATGCCGTCGAAGATGGCGTTCACCACCAGCACGTCGAACAACTTGTAGGCGGCGACGGCCTGGTTCATGTTGTCCTGCAGGCGTAGGTCGATCGGCTGCCAGTCCGATGTCCCGTGCTTGAGGTTGACATCTGCCACCACCCGGCGGATCTGCTCGAGGTAGTCGGCGTACTCGGCCACGTCTGCCCGGCTGGGCTGGAGGAGGGCGAGGAACGTGACCCGCTCGCTCAGCTCGGGGTGGTCGTCGAGGAGCGAGTCGAAGGCCCGGAAGCCACGCACGATGTTCTTGCTCAGATCGGCCCGGTCCACCCGCAGGATGAGGTGGTCCCGCCGTCGGGCCAGCAGCTTGGTCTCCTCCTCGTGAACCGCCTTTGAGGCGGCGAGCAGTTCGAACTGGTCCGGATCGATGGAGATGGGGTACCAGCGGGCGGCCACGGTGCGCCCGTCGAACTCCACGTTCAGCTCGTCGAGGTCCACACGAAGACCGAGGAGCTCCTGGCAGCCGAGGAGGAAGTTGCGGGCGTAGCGCTCCGTGTGAAAGGCGACCACATCGTTGCCGAGCAGCCCGGTGAAGACGGCTTCGCGCATGCTCGGGGGCAGGATCCGCCACGAGTCCGGCTGTGGCCACGGGATGTGCACGAAGTGCTGGAGGAACACCTCCGGGCAGCGTCGCCTGACCAGATCCGGCACCAGGTAGAAGTGGTAGTCCTGCACCATCACGGTGGCCCGCCCGCCGCGGGCCTCGACCTCCTCGGCCACCGCGTCCGCGAAGCAGGCGTTGACCGGGACGTAGCCGTTCTCGAAGGCGTCCGTCTCCCGAGGGGTGATGTCGGGAGCGGCGCTGAGGCCCCACAGGTAGTGCTGGATGAACCACAGCAGCGGGTTGGAGATGATGGCGTAGAACTTGTGCCGGTGGACGGGATCGGTCTCCACCATGCGGACCCGCAGGCCCGATCCCTGGCCTTCTATCCCGAAGGACTTGCCTCCGTGCTCACGGGCGACCACGGCGTCCTCGTCGGTGAGCGCGCCGCAGACCCAGACGGCGTCGTCGAGGCGGCCGGCGAGACCGGCCAGAGCGGTGACCAGGCCGCCGCCGCCCCGGTCGGCGACCCGCTCCCCCTGCCGGCGGTCGTACTGCACAGGACCCCGGTTGGACACGAGGATGACAGGATCGTTCGTCCCCACCTCCTCAGCGTTCGCCACAGCGGCAACCTACGGGTTCCGCCAGGGAGTCCAGGCCGCCGTCGTCTCAGCGGCGCCGGCCCGGCAGCAGGCGGATGACATCGGCGGCCATCCCGCTCAGGTTGTGGGCGGCGATACGCGGGATCGAGTAGCGGCAACGTCCGTCCGGCTGGTTGGTGGACAGCGGCGAGTACCTGTCGATGTGGGCCGACACCCGGTTCCCGTCCCCGATGCTGATGTGCAGGCTGTTGGCCGGCGCCACCTCCCGAAGCGAAAGCTGACCGAGGTGGAATATGGCGCCGAGGCGGGTGTCGCGACGGAAACGGCCGGTCTGCTCCAGGTCACGCACCAGTGCGTCGGGATCGTCGACGGTGAACCGGGTGTTGCGGCTGCTCGGCGCGGAGGCCGCCAGCTGGCGGATGTGGGTCGCGAGCCCCAGCGCCTCGAGCCGGTCGCAGACCGCTCGTGGGCTGCTGGGCCCGGCCGGCTCGGGCAGGGCGTCCGGGGCGTCCAGAGGCGACGGTGGTTCCGGAGGAAGCGGGGGAGGTGGAGGATCCGGGGGAGGAGCGGGGCCATGGGTCAGCTCGTTCATACCGCCCACGGTAGAAACCGATGGTGACAACCGCGTTGTGCACAGAAGGCGGTCGCGTGAACGCTCACTGAAGGAATCAGCTCAGCGAAACGGGAGCCGTCGTCACAACTGCGCCGTGTCCGGCGGCCGGCTTCGGTGACGCCTTTCGGCCTACCCGGTCCCGCACGCCCTGACCCCGCAGACCTGCGGCTCCACCCGTCTGCGGGCCCCATCGCGGAAAGGCGGCCATGGGCGCTCTATCATCGTGATCGGACTTCTGGAGGTGGCAGGTGGGCCCGATCAGGGTTCTTTTGGTGGACGACGAGGTCGAGTTCCGTGCCGTGATGCGGTCATCGCTGGAGGGCGACGACCGTTTCGAGGTTGTGGACGAGGCGGCCGACGGGCATCAGGCGATCGCCCTCGCCACGCTGCACCAGCCCGACGTCGTCCTGCTCGACCTGATGATGCCGGAGCTCGACGGCCTGGCAGCAGCAACCAGCATCCGGGAGGAGGCGCCGAACTCCCTCATCGCGATGCTGTCGTCCCGCGAAGCCTGGGCCGCCAGGCGCGCCGCCGTCTCCGCCGGCGCCGATGTCTTCATCGAGAAGCACGACATCGCCGCAGTGGCCGACCAACTGGTCGATCTCGTCAACGCAAACCGCGGGTGACGCCGGCGACCGCCGCCACGGGGGGGGCGGAAACCGCCTGCTATGCACTCCGAACGCCGAGGGTGGACGGCTCAGTGGGACTGGTCGCGGTCGCGGCGGACCGTCGTCCGCTTGCCCTTGATGGTGCTGTTCTTCAGAGCGGCGATGACCGCGTCGGCCGATGCCTCCGGCACCTCGACCAGGGAGAAGCCCTCGGTGATCTCGATGGCGCCGATCTCGCGTCCTTTGAGGCCTGCCTCGTTGGCGATGGCGCCGACCAGGTCGGCCGGGCGGATACCTGCGCCCCGGCCGGCACCGACCCAGAGACGGGTCATGTTGCCCGCAGATGGGCGCCGGCGGCCCTTGGCCGGCGTGCCACCCGCGAAACGTCCGGCCGGCGGGCCGGGCCGCGCCTTGTGATCGTCCCTCGCCGGTGCCGGCTGGACCTGCGGTATCTCCTCGTCGTCGCCGATGGCGCCTCCCGCCTCATGGGCGAGCTTCACCGCGGCGAGGGCGACCTCCATCACGTCGAACTCGTCGGTGAGGGTGTCGACCACGACCCGGAAGTGGTCGAGGTCGTCGGACAGGATGCTCTCGTGGAGCGCGGCACGGGTCAGCTCCAGCCGGCGGACCCGGAGGTCGGCGACGGTGGGCACCTTCTCGATGGCGATCCGCTGCCCCGTCACCCGCTCGATGGTCTTGAGCATGCGGTGTTCCCTGGGCTCCGCGAGGGTGATGGCGACACCCTCACGGCCGGCCCGCCCGACCCGGCCGATGCGGTGGACGTAGGCGTCGGGGGCAGCCGGGACGTTGTAGTTGACGACGTGGGTCAGCTGGTCGATGTCGAGACCACGGGCCGCCACGTCGGTGGCCACGAGCAGGTCGGCGGTGCTGTTGCGCAGGCGGGCCATGACCCGCTCCCGCTGCTCCTGGCTCATTCCGCCGTGCAACGCCTCGGCCCGGTACCCGCGCCCGTTGAGTGTCTCGGTGAGGCCGTCGACCTCCTCCCGGGTACGGCAGAAGACGATCGCCGCCGCCGGTGACTCCACGTCGAGCACCCGCCCGAGGGCCGCGGGCTTGTGGGCCCGGGGGACGATGTAGGCGCTCTGGCGCACCAGTGGCGCCTCGCCCCGAGACATGGTGGCCCGCCCCAGCTCGATGCGGATCGGGTCGTTCAGGTGCCGGCGGGCGATGGAGTTGATGCGCCCGGGCATGGTGGCGGAGAAGAGCACCGTCTGACGGGGTGCGGGTGCTTCCTCGAGGATGGCCTCGATGTCGTCGGCGAAGCCCATGTCGAGCATCTCGTCGGCCTCGTCGAGGACGATCATCTCCAGACTTGTGAGCCGGAGGGTCCTGCGGCTGATGTGGTCGAGGGCCCGCCCCGGCGTGGCCACCACCACGTCGACGCCCCGTTCGAGCGCCTTCAGCTGGCGGACGATGGGTTGGCCCCCGTAGATCGGAATCACCCGGGCCGACAGGTGACGGCCGTAACGGTGGATCGCCTCCGACACCTGGACGGCCAGCTCCCGTGTCGGCACCAGCACCAGCGCCATCGGCTCCACCCGCGTCTCGCCCCTCCTCATACGCTGCAGCACGGGCAACGCGAAGGCCGCTGTCTTGCCCGTGCCGGTGGCAGCCTGGCCCAGGAGATCACGTCCGGCGAGTAGCGGCGGGATGGCCTCGCGCTGGATGGGCGTGGGCTCCTCGTACCCCAGGGCGGTGACGGCCTCGAGGAGCTCTGATCCCAGCCCGAGGCCGCCGAAGGTGGCGGCCTCTACGGCCGAGGTGACGGGCGGGGGATCGTGCGCCGGCGGGGGCATGGGCTCGGAGCCGCCGACCGTGGGCGGGTCGTCGTCGGGCGGCGGCATCATGGCTTCTGCACGGTAGGCGGACCGGAGCATGCCTGCTTCGCGCCGCCCGGGGGGTGAGGGCCGGCGTTCTCCCACAGCCGGTCGCGGAGCCCCGACGCACGGGCGATGGGGCGGCCGACGGCGGTCCGCACGGCGTCCTCGCCGGCGGCGAGGATCAGGCGCCGCCGGGCCCGCGTGACCGCGGTGTACAGGAGCTCGCGCGTCAGGAGGGGCGAGCCCGTGTCGGGCAGCAGCACGGCGACGGAGTCGAACTGCGAACCCTGGCTCTTGTGGACGGTCATGGCGTAGACGGTGTCCACCGCCTCCAGCCTGGTAGGGCTGAACTCCAGCAGCGCTCCACGTCGCTCGAACACGGCGGACAGCCTTCCTGCCCCGCCGGCGCCGGCGACCACCACACCGGTGTCGCCGTTGTAGAGGCCCAGTCCGTAGTCGTTCTCCGTGACCAGCAGCGGCCGGCCGGCGTACCACTCCCCCGCCGCGGCGAAGCCGTCGACACCGGCTAGGAGCCACCGCTCGACTCTCTCCATCCACGTGGTCACCCCGTAGGGGCCGTGCCGGTGGGCGCACAGGATGCGGAAGGCACCCAGGGCCTCGAGGGCGGCCCTCCCCTCGCCGGCACGGGCGGCGTGGATCACCCCGGCCGCGGCCTCGACAGCGGCCTCCCTCACGGGGGCCAGGCCGGCGCCGGCGCCGCGGGCGGTTCCGCCGGCACCACCGATGTCGTCCGCGATCCAGGTCAGGTCGTCGCTGCCCGTGCCGAGCAGGGCCACCGCGACGTCGGCGTCGCCCTGCCTGACCGCCTCGGCCAGAGCGGCGATGCCGCCACCGAAGCGGTGCACGTGGCGGAGCACGACGATCCCGTCACCGATGCCGGCGCCGGCCCCCGGCGGCGGCTCGGCGGCGGGAACCGCCCGGCCGGTGGCGTCGGAGAGGAGGGACCGGCACGCCTCCCGCATCAGCAGGCCACCGGCGGCAGGTCCGACGATGTCACCCAGCACCGCCCCCGCCTCGACGGAAGCCAGTTGTTCGGGGTCGCCCACCAGCACGAGTCGGGCGGTGGGCCTCACCGCCTCCACCAGGCGGGCCATCAGGGACAGTGAGACCATCGATGTCTCGTCGACCACGACAACCTCATGGGGAAGGCGGTTGCCCCGGTGGTGGCGGAAACGGCTGCGGTTGCCCGGCCGCCAGCCGAGCAACCGGTGGAGGGTCGATGCTTCCACGGCCAGCAGCCGCGCACGGACGGCGCCGGTCACGTCAAGGCTGACCGCCTCGGCGTGAACCGCCTCCTCCAGGCGGGCCGCCGCCTTGCCGGTAGGCGCAGCCAGCGCCACCAGTGGCGGCGCGGTGCCGGCGGCCTCGGCCTGCTCGTGGAGCAGGGCCAGTATCCGGGCCACGGTGGTGGTCTTGCCCGTGCCCGGCCCGCCGGCAACGACGCTGAAGCGCCGCAGGACGGCTGCGGCCGCTGCCAGTGGCTGGTGGTCCGGGGTCGAACCCCCATCTTCGAGAGTGGGAAAGACCGGGTTTCTCGAGGGCATGGGCTCGTGGCGGTTGAAGAGGCGGGTCAGGCCCTCGCCCAGGACGGCCTGGTCCACGCCGGCGGCGGAGCCCTCGGCTCGGGCCAGCAGCTCCGTGGCCACCGACACCTCCTCGCCCCAGTACCGGTCCAGGTACAGCCGGGTGCCGGCCAGCCGGAGTGGGCGGCTCGGCTCGCCGTTGGCGCCGGAGGCCACCAGGGGGCTGGCCGCCATCTGTTCGACCCACTCCTCGGGCTCCGGCCATGGCAGGAGGCCGATGTCGAGGGGGAGCTCGGCGTCGAGGGCGACGGTGCCGGCGATGGTGGCCAGGTCCGTGCACACGTGCCCGAGCCGGGGCGCCCGAACCGCCAGCGCGGCAGCGAGCAGAACGGCGGGGCCCACTTCGCCGGCGGTGCCGGCGGCGCCGGCGGCGCCGGCGGTGGCTTCCCGCCCGACCAGGCGCACCAGGCACATCGCCACCTGGACTTCCGCGGCGGTGAGGACGCCGGCGCGGTTGAAGGCGCTCAGCGGCTGAGGGACCCGGCGGGCGAGACGTACGTCGAAGGGATCGCCATCGACGTACGTCTCACCGTCCCCGGGCATTCGGTTCGAAGGAACCGCCTCCGTCGCCGTCACGCGGGGCGCCCCTGGTCGAGCAGGTCGCTCAACGCCTCCACCAGCGCCGGCGGTGACCGCCACGAGAAGACGCCGCAGGGAGCGCCCTCGACCCGGGGCGTGTCCGGTCCGCTCATCCCCCGCACGAAGAGGTAGAGCACGCCGGCCAGGTTGGCCTCGGCGCTGTACCCGGGTACCCGCCACCGCAGGTACCGGTGGAGGGCGACCGTGTACAGGAGAGCCTGCAACGGATAGTGCGAGCGGAACATGGCCTCGGCCAGCGCCGCGGGCCGGTAGTCCCAGGCCGAGAGCCCCTCGCCGTGACCGCCCAGCCGGTTCGTCTTGTAGTCCACCACGGCGAAACGGGTGACACCGCCGGCGCCGGTGATCCGGAACACGAGGTCGAGGCTGCCCGAGAGGTAGCCCCGGAGCCGGTCCTCGAGCGAGGGGTCCTCGAGGTGACGGGCGTATCCGGCCAGCGCGTCGCCGGGTGCCAGATGATGGCGGAGCAGGGCGGCTACGTGGGCGACGGACAGGTCCCCCGAGGGCGCGTCGCCTCCCACCAACGGGAGCTCGAAGCCCAGCTCGTCGATGCGGTCACGGGCCGGGATGTCGCGCAGGCGGGTTTCCTCGACGAGCGGACCGAGTGGCGTCCCGATCGCCGCCTCCAGCGCCCTCGCCACCCGGGCCGGCTCCCCGATGTCGGTGGCCGTGCGGGCCCGCTCCCGCTCGATGGCGGTGGCGAGCTCGGCGTCGAGAGCGGTAGCGGTGAAGTCGACAGCTTCGAGCACACTGTGGACGAAGGTGCCCGGGCCGACACCGCCGGGCATGTCCTCCATCAGGGAGCGCACGGCCCGCAGGCGGGCCTCCTCGGGATCGGGCTCGGGATCGGGATCCGGACCACCCCCTCCGTCGGTGCCGCCCTCGCCGTCGGTACGGCGGCCGGTGCCGGCGCCGGCCGCCGGCCCGACGAACGTGCCCGGCGAAACCTCGTCGGTCATGACCGCGTCCTCGGGTTCGCTGGCCACCGTGGCCAGCGCCCCGCCGTGTGCGCCGGCGGTGATGGCGCTGTAGGACGTGCGCCGCCACACCTGATCGAGGGTGCGCTCGAACCCGCCGGCCTCGAGCGGGTCGTGCACGCCCGCCTCGCCCACCCACCCCGGGGTGTCGGTGGCGTCACTCCGCTCGACGCTGATGCATCCCGGCGCCGCCTCCGCCAGCTCGGCGAGGCGCTGCAGCATCGCCCCGTCCTCGGGAGTGTCGCCGGACACGGGCACCCCTCCGGTCCCCCGTGAGCAGAAAAGCAGCCGACACAGGGGTGACTCGCCGCTCTCGGAGGTGCCGGCCCACCACACGACGGCCTGATGCCTGGCCCGCGTGACGGCGACGTACACGAGGCGCAGCTCCTCCCCCCGCTTCTCGGTGATGTGCTGCCACCGGTGGTCGAGGAACGATCCGGTGCCGGGGCCGCCCACGTCCACCGTGCGCCGGCCGCCGGCGCCGGCGTCGTGGTACACGGGCGGCTCCGCCTTGTCGATCCAGCCCGGGTCCCACAGGAACGGGCAGTAGACGACAGGGAACTCGAGGCCCTTGCTGCGGTGGATGGTGAGCACCTGCACCGCCTCCGCGTCGGAGTCGAGTCGCCGGGTCCGATCCTCGGCGTCGCCCTCGGTGCCGGCATCGGCGATGCGCTGGCGGAGCCACCCGGTGAGCGCGGTGACGCCCAGCTGTTCGGAGGTGGCCACCGCGTGCAGGAGCTGGCCCACGTGACGCAGGTCGGTGAGCCCGCGCTCCCCGTCAGCCCTGGCGAGCATCCGCGCCGGCAGCCCCTCGGCGCTGGCGACAGTCTCGATAAGGGAGGCCACGCCCCGCCGGCGCAGCGCACCGGCCCACCGGTGGAGGCGGGCGTGGACGTCCTCCCACGCCTCCTCGGACGCGGTGGCCACCTGCTCGGCGGGCCACCCGAGGAACACGGTGAGAGCGGCGGCGTGGGCGGCGCCGGCCGCCGTCGGGCGCTCGAGGGCCTGGAGGAACCGCAGCCACTCCGCGGCCATCGGCGTGGCGAACACACTGCCGGCGCCGTTGATGACCGCCGGGACACCCACCGCCTGCAGCGCCTCACGGACCAGCGCCGCGTCCCGGTGGCGGTGAACGAGGACGGCGAGGTGGCCAGGCCGCAGCGGGACGGACGCCGGGCTCCCGGAGTTCTGCGCCGGCTCCACCAACTCCGCACCCGAGGACAGGAGCCGGACGACGTCGCCGGCCAGGTCTGCGGCCACGTGCCGCCTGGCCGCCTGTGCGTTCAGCCAGCCCTTCGGCGTGAGCGCCACCCCCGCGCCGGCGCGGTGCACCACACGCACCCGCAGCGCCTCTCCCGGCGCCCCCGACAGGCGCGGGGCCCCGTTGAGCGGGGCCGCCCGCACCCTGCGGTACGCGATCTCGGGGTGACCCAGGGTGGCGCCGCCGAAAAGGGCGTCGAAAGCATCGAGGAGGGCCTGGTCGCTGCGCCAGTTCACAGCCAGGGTGGCGCGGGCGCCGGCCTCCCGCGCCGCCTGCAGGTAGGCGTGGACGTCGGCCCCCCGGAAGGCGTAGATGGCCTGCTTGGGGTCCCCGATGAGCACCAGGGTGGAGCCACCGCCGGCGAAGGCCCGGCGCAGGATCTCCCACTGGACCGGGTCGGTGTCCTGGAACTCGTCGACCAGGGCGACGCGGTAGCGGTCGCTCAGGCGCCGGCAGGCCACCTCCCCCCGGACGGGGTCGGCCAGGGTGTCCCGAAGCCGGGTGAGCAGGTCGTCGTAGGTGAGCACGCCCGCCAGGCGCCGCCGGCGGTCCACCTCCTGGCGGACCGCTTCGGCCAGGCGCCGGCGCATGGCCGCGACGCCCTCCGGAGGTGCACCGGCCGGTTCGAGCGCGGCGTCGTGGTTGGCCACCGCGGTGTGGGCGATCCGGAAAGCCTCGGTCAGGTCGAAGGCCGGGTCACCACCACGGTGGAACTTGCGGACGTAGAAGTCGGCCACAACCTCGTCCACCAGGTCTCGGGGGTCATCCACGAACACGACGTCCCGGTCGACGTCGCCGGCCACGCCGAGCCCGTTCAGGACGTGGTGGCAGAACTCGTGGGTGGTGGCGATGGTGGCCGCGTCGAAGTCGGCGAGGGCGGCGGCCAGCCGTCGTCGCCGGACTTCGATTTCCGCCCGCGGCGTGGCGGCCAGCAGGGCCACGATGCCGTCGTCGTCGTCGGGGGGGGCGCCGGCGCAGGCCAGCGCCAGCCCCCGCTCGGTCCGGATCAGACGCTCGCGGACGCGGTCACGCAGCTCGCCGGTGGCCATGCGGGTGAAGCTGACCAGGAGGAGATGCTCGAGCGGCAGCCCTTCGGCCACGTAGCGCGCGGCGAGGGCGGCGATGGTGAAGGTCTTGCCGGTGCCGGCGCTGGCTTCCAGCACGGTGACTCCGGTGGGAAGGGCGCCGCAGCTGTCGAATTCATCGAGGTCGGCGACGGTGACCGGCAGGCTCACCGGTCCACCAGCTCCTCGCATGACAAGAGGCCCTTCCACAGCCTTGCCGCGTACCGCCCGAACCGCGAGGGCTCGTCCCGCGCCCACGCCTCGCCTTCCTCGTCCTGTTGTGGGCGGGCCTCCAGCACCTCCTCGAAGGAGCGGACACCGCCGAGCACCATGACGTGGGCGGGGTCCTTGTCCTCGTTGTCGAACTTCCCGGAGCGCCACGAGCAGGCCGCAGCCTGGGCCGCGGCATCAGCGGACTGGCCGGCAGCAATGGCGGCGGCGTGTGCGGCTGACGTGGCGCAGTACAGCGGCAGCGGCTCGCACATGCCCCGCTCGTAGAGGTCCACGACGTCGCCGAGGTGACAAAGGGCCATCTCCCGCCGGGCCTCGGGGGTTCCCCCGAAGGGGGCGATGCCGGCGACGGTGACCGTGAAGTTTTTGCCGGCGCCGTACCTGTTCCGGCCGATGGTGGCGGCCCGGTACGACCGGTGCGGGTAGGCCGCGGTGAGCGCCAGGAAACGGAACCAGGCGGCCAGCCTGTGCTTCGGCCCCACCCGCGAGTAGGTGACCGTCCGCAGCACATCTCCGGTGACGCCCGCCACCGTTCCGGCCAGCAGACGGCCGTCGGGGAGGTGGAGGTCGACCTCGATCGATGTCGGCTCCCGGGTGGGGCCGGCGGGTGCAGGCGGGCCGGTGGCGACCGTGCCGGCGGCGGCCACCAGCCGTTCCACCTTCGGACACACGTCGTGGAGCAACCGGTCGGCCAGAGCTCCGGGGGGAAGGACGCCGCGGGCGATCTCGGCCGCCACGCAGTCGTCGAGGCCGGCGCCTGTGAGGCGGGCCTGCAGGAGACGGTCCCCCACGCCCCATCTCTCGAGAGCGTCGAGCTCGACCGGCAACCCGTCCCGGAGGTTCTGGGACAGGTCGCTCATGGCGATCCCCAGACGCTGGCGGAGGAACGCCTTGACCGGGTGCTGGACGAAGCGGACCACCTGTTCCACCTCGACGACCGCCGGCGCGGGCGGGGGCAGCGGGCCCGACACGAAGGGGCTCGGTCCGATGCGTTCCCCCTGGGCCGCCCGCGCCCCGGCGAGCGAGACGGCGTCGAAGCTCCAGGCCCGGTCGGGCACCAGACGGCCGACGGTGAAGTTCCGGGCGTCGAAGGGCTGGAGCGGGTGGTGCACCAGCACCCGGCTGCGGGCCGGAGGCGCCGCCGTGCGCTCCACCAGGTCGACCAGCTCGCCCACGGGCACCGCCGGCGGTCGCGCCGCATTGGTCCGTTCGTCACGGCCGGTGTAGGTGATGACGATATTGTCGGTGGCGGCCAGCAGGGCGTCGAGCAGAAGCTGGCGGTCCTCGCTGCGGGCATCGCGGTCTCCCACGTGCGGGTCGTCGAGGATCAGGTCGTCACCGTCGCGGGCGGTGCGCCTGGGGAACATCCCGTCGTCGAGGCCGAGCAGGCAGACCACCCGGTGGGGCACCGACCGCATCGGCACCAGGGTGCACACGGTGAGGTGGCCGGTGCGGAAGTTGGCCCGGGTCGGCCGCCCCCGAAGGCGGTCGGCGAGCAGAGCGCGGACCTCCGGCAGGGTCAACTCCACCCTGCTGGTGACGTCGCCGGCGGTGGCCTCGAGGATCACGTCGTCGACCAGCCGTCGCGCCTGTAGGCGCTGCCACGAGTCCTCCTCCGAGGTCGACGTGAGCTCGTCGACCGCGGCGGAGACGGCCTCGGACCAGCCGTCCAGCAGTTGCGGGCCCTGAAGGGCGGCCAGACGCGATCGGAGGCGGTCGAGAAGCTCGGCGAAGCGGCCGGCGAGGTCGATGGAGCCGCTGTCGACGTCATCGAGGGGCAGCACCCCCCCGAGCAGGCGCTGGCCCTCCTCGGCCATGGCCACGCCCAGGAGGACCCGATCGAGGCCGGCCCGCCAGGTGTTGGCGTCGAGCCGTTCGAGCTTGAACGGCGCCCGGTGGGACCCGTCGAGGCCCCAGCGGACGCCCGCCGCGACCACCCATTCCTCCATGCGCGACAGGTCGCCGTCGTCGAGTGAGAAGCGCCGGCGCACCGGGTCACGGCCGGCGAGATCGAGGACCTGGGAAGCAGTGACACGGGCGTCGGCCAGCACCAGCAGCTCCGACACCGTCGCCAGCACGGGATTGGTCTGGCGCAGCGAGCGATCCGCGATGCGTACCCGGAGGGCCGGCGTCCCGGTCGGGCCGGCCTGGTTGCCGCCGCCCTCGTCATCGCCGGCGCCCGCCTCCTTTCCGGGGCCGAAGGTGGCATGCACGAGTGGAGCGAAGGCCTCGATGTCGGGGCACATGACGATGACGTCCCTGGCCTCCAGGGACTCGTCCTCAGCCAGCAGGTGGAGGATGGCGTCGCGCGCCACCTCGACCTGACGGGCCCGACCATGGCAGGCGTGGACCTGGATGCTGCGGTCCGACGCGTCGACGTCGATCCTCATGTCGGGCTGCCCGGGCAGAGGCGGGCCCGGCGGCGGCCGGTCGAGGCGGATGTCGGCCTGGATGCGGTGCAGAAGGGTGGTGGCCGGTTGGTTGCCGGGAAGATGGTTGTCGAGCGAGGTCTCGGCGCCGGCGCCGGCTGTGAGCACCAACTGCATCTCCCGTGCGTCACGGCCCCATGAGGCGAGAAGGGGGTGGCGGGGCGTGGCGATGGTGGGATCCTGACTCCGCCGGGCGATGGCAGGTTGCCCCCTCGTCTGGTCGGCGATCCGGTCCCACAGCGCCGGCGACGGATGGAGCAGGTACAGGTGCACATCGCGCTGCTCGGCGATGGCACGGAGGACATGGAGGTAGCTCACCGGCAGGCGGGTCAGGCCGAACAGCGACACTCGGCTCGGCAGATCGCACAGCGAACGCTCCTCCCGGATGCGGGCGCAGGCGTCGTCGAGCCGCTCGGCCGGACTGGCCGACCCGATCCGGGCCGCCAGGCCCCGCCAGAGGTACGCCTGCCAGGCGTTGTCGGCAGGCAGCGGACCGCCGGTACCATCGGCGTCGTCGCCGGCGGCCCATGCCCGCAGCATCTGGGGCCGGTGCACCGAGTAACGGTCGAAGAGGTCGGCGATGTGCCGGACCGTGCTGAACCGGCGGGTCCCCCGGCTGCCTGCGCCGGGGCCGGCGGGCGCAATGCCGGCGTCACCGGCGTCGGTGGTGGCGGCCATAGGGGCGGCGGCTCCGGCCCCCCCGGACGGCAAGGCCGGCGGTACCGGCTCGATGTCACCGAAGTGGGCGGCCAGCGGCGCCAGCCAGGGCTCCGACAGGCAGGCGTCGACGACCTCGAGGAGCGGCCAGACGGCCCGTTCGGGCGCCCAGGGATCCGCTTCACGGTCGACGCCGGCCGCGCCGGCGACGGCCCGGCCGATCAGGCGCCCGGGAAACGGGAACTCGATGTTGGCGCATACACCGTCGGAGCGGCCGGCGGTAGCTCCGAGGCAGCCGGAAAGGCGCTGGCTCAGCCACCGCTCCACGCCGCGAGTGGGCACGGCGACGACTTCGGCCGCCATGGGATCGTCCAGCGGTGCGGTGAGGACGCTCCCGAGCCCCTCGACGAGACGGTCCGCCCGCTCCGCCCGGTGGATGTGCAGCATTGACCCATGACCTCCCAGCTACCGCCGAACCATACAGACGGGTGTGGCCGTCCTCGGGAGGCACTCCGCCGGCGAGGCCTGACCGGGCCCTGGCCGGAACTTCCACGAACGTATATGTGACCCGCGCAACAGACTCGCCCCTTGGCATAGTCTGGGCCGACAATCGACCTTTTGGAGGTGTCCGTGGGCTGGTTCGGTCGTCTTGGTGGCGCAAAGAAGGATTCAGAGTCGTCGTCGTCGTCGGCCTCATCGCCGGCGTCGAAGCCTGGGCAGAAGCGGGGAAGGGGCCGCCTCTGCATGTACGGCCACGAGGTTCCGCGGGGCAAGAAGATGTGCGAGCACCGCCACTGGGTCGGCTGAGCCACTCCTCGCCCGAGGCCGTCAGCCCCGCAGGGCCTGTTTGATCTCCTCCATGCCCGCGCCACCCTCCTGAAGACGCGAGACCAGGCTCTTCAACTCGACCTGCAGACGGTCGATCTCCGCCTTCGTCTGTTTCAGCTGGGCCAGTAGCCCCTCGTCGACTGCCATGGCGTCGACCGTACTCGCACCCTCGAACACGGCGATCTCACCCACTCCGGGCCTTGATGTCGTCCGGGACGATGGGCACCGGCTGCACGGCACCGTTGGCGGCCGGAGTGGCTGGCTTCCGGCTCCGGCGCTTCTTCCGGCGGCCGTCGTCCGACTTGTCGCTGGACTCGTATCGGAAGTCGGAAGACATTTCCACCTTGTTGGCCACGACCCCGAGTACGTGCGCACCCGTCGTGTGCAGCATCGAAGCAGCTCGCCGTGCAGTTTCCCGTCTGGTCTCTCCTACCGCAGCGACCAGAACCACCCCCTCGGCCTTGGCCGCCAGCACGGTTCCGTCGGTCACCGGAAGGATGGCCGATGTGTCGATCACCACGACGTCCGCGAGATCCCGCAGGGCCATCAAAACGTCGGCCATCCGGCGGGAGCCGAGAAGCTCCGAGGGATTGGAAGGGACGGAGCCTGACGCCAGGACGAAGAGCTCGGGCACGACAGTCGGCACCAGTGCAGCTGCAATCGCCTCCGGCGTCACCGTGAAAGGTGTGCGCGAACGGGGGTCTCCGGCCACTGTCCCGTTTGCCTGGTTTTGCGTGGTAGTGCTCTCGGTCAACAGCCCGCTGAGCCCTGGCGAGTTCTTGCCGTCGGGAAAGAACTTGGACAGGCCGGGCCGGCGGAGATCGGCAGACACGAGATTCGTCCGGTAGCCGGCCTGGGCGTAGACGACGGCAAGATTGGCGGCTACCAGGGATTTTCCCTCTCCGACGCTCGGGCTCACCACGACGATCACCCGCACCGGCTCGTCGGCACCGAAGAAGATGCTCGTGCGCAGTGTTCGGATCGACTCGGCCAGCGGGCCCAGGGGACGCTCGATGGCCGCCAACTCAGAAGGCCTCCGATCCGACTCCTCGTCGTAGGGAAGCTGGGTGAGGATGGGCATTCCCGTTGCCCGCTCGATCTCCGTCGCCGAACGAAGCCGGTCGTCCAGCCGGTCGCGGACACAGGCCACCGCCGCTCCCAGCAGGAGGCCTATCAGCCCCCCGAGGGCGGCGTCCCGCTCGGGGTTCGGGAACACCGGTGATTTCGGCGTCTTTGCTTTGGCGATCATCTCGGCGCCGCCGCGCTTGAGGCTGATGTTGACCAGCAACTCCTGCTGGCGGGCGTACAGGCTCTCGTACTGGACTGCAGCGGCATAACGAGCGGCCACCTGATCGGCGGGGGCAGTGACTGACACGGTCGGGTTTGTCGGGACCGGAACCCCCTCTACCGGCGCCGGCGCCGCCGCACCACCGATGGTCTTGTCGATCTCGGCCAGTCGGGCCTGAAGTTGGTTCAACCGGGGAACGATGTCGTCCACCGCCCGCTGCAATCCTGCAACTGCGGTTCGGCGCCGGTGTTCTATGAAGCCGCTGGCGACGCTGTTCGCGATATCCCGCGCACGCGTGGGATCGATGTCGAGTGCCGAGATCTCCAGGAGATCGCTGGCTCCCCTTTGTGTGACCGTGACACGATCGAGAATGGCCTTCGTCGTCAGGCCGTTGAGCGATTTGGCCGCTTCCCGTGCCACCGCCTCACTACCGGCGATGTCGCGCTGTGCCGCCACGTAGCGATCCGGATCGGCGGCGCTGGCGGTACGTGCGTTCTCGGGCCGTAGTTGCTCGGAGGGATCATCGGCCTGTAGCAGGACCTCAGCCGTCGCCCGATACTGCGGTGAGCGGAAACTCGACCCGATCCCGATGAGCAGCGCGGCCACGACAGCTACCTCGAGGACGAACCATCCGTGTCGCTTCAGGATGCTGAGGTAGTCACGAAGCTCCAACTCGGAGACCTTCCTGTCTTGGAACTCGAAACCTACGGCGAAGGATCGGCGCTCCAGCGACATGTTCTCCGAAGCCGCTCATCACGAGCACCCGCCTTGCTGCGCCGAATCATCGTGGTACCTTCTTCACGAAGATACCGCAATTCGGCGGGTGAGCGCACCGTGCGGCCTTCGGCTGCGCTTAGAAGCAGGAGTATCGTGGCTAAATATGCACGTCTTGCCTTGGCCAGCCTGTGGCGAAGAGCGATCCTCGGAGGCGAACCGCCGGTTTCCCACAAGCTTCAAGGCCCGGTGGTCGATACAGATCGCGATGCTGGTGCCAGAGACGGTCCTGGAGCGGAACCGCGCGTCGCCGAGATGAGTCCGGTTCCGACGTATGGGACATCGAGGGTCAGGACCGGGACCGAAATCCGCATCTACCGCGACATCTTGCGGCGCCATCGCCTCCTGATCGTAGCGGCCCCTGTGATCGCGGCCGCTCTGGCGGCGCTGGTCACCACCATCATGACGCCGGTCTATACGGCCAGGGCGAAGGTGTTGCTCAGACCGGGGGACCCGGCCGAGGAGCTCTACACGGACCGCTCCGCGGGGCGTCCCGCGGTTGATTCCGACCGTTACGTCTCCGCCCACCTCGACATCGTCGAAAGCAGGCCGGTGGCCAGGGAAGCGTCGCGTCTGGTGGGTGGATCCGTCGATCAGCTGCTCCGTAAGGTCTGGGCGACACAGTCCCGCGGGACGGACGTGATAGCGATCGCCGCCCGGGACGCCGACCCGGCGAGGGCGGCCGAGATCGCCAACGCCTTCTCCCGCTCCTACATCGAAAACCGCCGGACTGCGGCAGTCGCCGGCCTGGAGCGTGCGTCGGAGCAGATCGACGTGCGCCTTGGCGAGCTCGAGAAGCTCATGACCGCAACGGCTGCGCCGCCTGCCGGCGAACCTCCGGCTCCCGCCGTCCAGGCCACCTCGGATGAGTACAAGAGCCTGTCGGCCCGCCGCCAGGAGCTTCTGGTCACCAAGAGCCTCAAGCGGGGTGAAGCCGAGTTGATCGCCGAGGCCGAGGTGCCGCTCTCCCCATCGAGCCCCGATCCTCTCAGGGACAGTGCCCTCAGCGGGCTTGCCGGTCTGCTGGCCGGCTTGGGTTACGCGGTCGTGCGTGAGCAACTCGACGACCGGCTCCATTCGCGGGAGCAGGCCGAAGAAGCAGCGCAGCTTCCGGTACTGGCTGAAGTGCCGCTGGACACCGAGAGCAAGCGTGGTGACATCGCCGCCCACGACCGCCCCGATTGCGGGGTGGCCGAGGCCGCTCGCGGCTTGAGGACGGGATTGACCTTCGTAGGTGTCGATGCGCCCTTGCGACGCATCGCGGTGACCTCCTCGGGGATAAGCGAAGGCAAGTCGTTCCTGGCGGTGAACCTCGCAGTCGTCTACGCCCAGGCCGGTTACAGGACACTTCTCGTCTCGGGAGACCTGCGGCGGCCGTACCTGGACTCGCTCTTTCCCGAGGCGGCCCACGGCCCAGGTCTCTCAGAGGCTGTGGCCGGTTACGCACAGGAGGCGTCCTCCTCGAACGGAAAGGCGCTGGCGCCAGACGATCGGGCCGCGGCCCTGGGTATACGTCCGACCCGGGTGGAAGGCCTCTTCTTCCTCCCGGCCGGCCGGCTTCCCCCCAACCCCGCTGAACTACTCGGATCGAAGCGCGCCGCTCAGCTCTTCGAGGCGCTTTCCCTCTTCGCTGACGTGGTCGTGGTCGATACTCCACCCGTTCTCGTGACCGACGCCGCGGTGATGGCTTCTAACATGGACGGTGTCCTGCTCCTGGCGGTCCCCGGACAGACGAAGCGAGACGCCCTGGCGCTTGCCACCAACACCATCTCCAGCAGCCGCGCCCGGCTGCTGGGAGTCGTGCTCAACAAGGTCAAGGGGCAGCAGACTCCCTATTACGGCTCCCCACAGACGGCGGCCCACGCCCCTGTCGCCTCTGGTTCACGGCGATCCAGGCGGCGAGCCGCACGACGAGGGGCGGATGCACCAGCGCCGGGGGATGTCAGGGTTGGCTCTCGCTGAGGTCCGGCCGGCGGTCCGGGAGTTGGCGGTGGCGGTGGCGGTCGGCTCCGCCGGCGCCGGCTTCGTGATCCTCTACCGGCAGTTGTCCGTGGTGGCTGTTCTGGCCCTGGTGGCTGTACCGGTAATTGCGCTGACCGGAGTCGCGCTCGCTGCAAGCTCGGGTCGTCTGGCCGTCGCCGCTTGGGCAGTCGCGGCCTTCACGGTGCCTTTGAATGGAGTCCGCGTCTCGATCCTGACCCTGAGCGACGTCCTTCTCATTGTCGCCGTCGCTGTCACCCTGCCCTCGTTGGCAGCAGACTCCCGAACCCGTACCGCCGGTGTCAGTCGGGGAGTCTTCGCCGGACTCGGCGCCATCGCCTTTGGTGGCGTCATCGGCACCCTGTTCGCCGCCGATGCGGGCGCAAGCCTGCTCACCATGAGCAAGTTCGTTCTCGCCTCGGCGGGGTCGGTCCTTGCCGTGATGCTCTGGGCTCCCAGCCAGGAGAGGATCCGCTGGTTCTGCCACCTGTGGCTGCTCGGCGCAGTGTTCAACGCCGTCTGGGCCATCTTCATCGGCCGAACCCCCGGGGCCAGGCCGGCGGGGCTGTCGACGCACCCCAATCACCTGGCCATGGTGTGCGTGCTCGGAGTGGGTCTGGCCCTGGGCCTTGCTCTCACCGGTCGACGGCCGCTTCGCGGCCTTGCGCTGGCCGCTCTCCTGCCGCTGTCGGTGGCCCTGGTGCTGTCCGGCTCACGCGCCGCCGTGGTGGGCTGCGCCGTCGTAGTGCCGTCAGTTGCCGTGCTGGCCCGCCGTGTTCAGCTGGCCATCCGGGCCTTGTTCGCAGTGGGCGTGTTCGCCCTCGCCGTGCTGGCCGGCTTCATCCGTCTTCCTGAGGAAACAGGGCTGCGCCGGATCATCGGCGATCCGACCACGATCGCGAGTGACGCTGAACGGGCCGAGCACCTGTCCCAGAGTCTGGACCGATTGAACGATCATCCTCTGACCGGCGAGGGCTTCCAGTTCGCCCAGGAGGCGCACAACATCTACCTGCAGGTGGCCGTCGCCGCCGGACCTTTGGGAGTGTTGGGTCTGTTCCTCATCGCCGGCGCGATGCTGCGCGCCAGCCGAGGAGGCCTTCATGCCCGTGCTGGTCCGGTGTCAGGCGATCAGGCGCTGCTCGCCGGCCTCGGCGGCGGCTACGCGGGATACCTCGTGGCCGGCGCGTTCCAGAACGTCCTGTGGGACCGCTATCTCTGGTTCTACGTCGCCGCCGCGGTCGTCCTGGCCCAGACAGCGGCAACAGAGACTCACGAAGCGGGCCTTGCTCCTCAGAACGCGGAGGTGGACGGCCACCTCTTAGTGGGCCGTGTTCATCGGGCCTCGTCCGGGTCGGAACGATCTGGTCTCTGAGCGGCCGGAGGGGAATTGAGCTCTTGCTCGAACTGGCGCCACCAGATCACGGCGCCAACCCACGTCGCCAACGCCAGCCCTACGGCAAAGGCCTTCGGGCCCTTGGCCGCGGCCGCGAGCGGAGCGGCCAGGACGACGGGCAGACCGTACAGCCGCGCCCTCAGGCTGGCCTGAGCCGCCGCCAGTGATCGAAGTCCGGCGATGGCGCCCGCCGCCGCGCCGCCGCCGAGCACCGCCAGGCCCACCGGCACCAGCAGCTCACGGGAGGGCCCCCAGTTGTCCCCGAAGAAATGGTGGCCCGCAGACACGGGCAGGGCGAGGCCCAGGAAGAGCCAGCAGGCACCGGCGACCATGAGCGCGCCGGAGGCCAGCGCCATCAGCCGTCGAAGCTGCCGTGGTTCGGTCCGCAGCCGGCTTCCCTCGGCCGCCAGGGCCAGGTAGATCCCGCCAAACAGTACGTTGATCGGCCCGAAGAAGACCTGGGCCCCCCGCACCGCGCCCAGCGCGGTCAACCCGGCAATGGCTCCGAGGCCCAGCAACGTCGCCTGGCCCGCACCAGTGGCGGCGACGAACTCCGTGGTGTAGCGCCCACCGAGATGCCAGTGCTCCGTGACCCACCTGCGGGCCGAGAACACAGCCGGCATCATGGTTGCCTGCCGGCAACCGGCCACGGCAGCCACGGTCCCCGCACCTCCCCACCACAACACGATGACAACCAGGCCCAGGTGCCCTCCGACTGCGAGCACCACCAACGTCGCCGCCTGCACGACGCACCAGATGGCATCATTGGCCACGGCTGCTTCAGGGCGGCCGGCAGCCACGAAGCAGTACCGCCAGGAATCCTGCAGCAAAAGGCCCGGCAGCACCAACGCCAGCGCCGCCAGCGCCCGACCGCCCGCGCCGCCGAGGGCTGCTCCCATGACGGCTACGCCGGCGGCGAAAACCACCCCGATCCCGACCGCGGCGCCCGTAGCCGCCCGTATCAGCGGAGCGATCGTCGCCGGCCTGAGGTTGCTGTACAGACTCACCAGCGGCTCGGTCACCAGCGCCCGGCAACCTCCGAGGACCAGTAGATAGACGGCGAAGGCGAGCCCGAAAGCCCCGAACGCCTGACGATCGAGCACCCGGGCGGCGACGACGGCGGTGCCGATGTTGGTGGCGCTGGACAACGCCTGGTCGCCGACGGCCCACGACACCCGGCCCCACACCCCGCCGGCACGCCGGGCGGGGTTCGGCTCAACGCCGGCGGCGGAGACGTTCACCGGCTTCATCGATATCGCCCACCCGCGTTTCCTCCGGCGCAGGACCCTATTCGGGACTGGCGTCAGTACCCGGCGCCGGTCACCATCAATCGGCCATCTCTGCTCTTTCGCATGGAAGACTCCCCCATTGTCCGGCGCGGGGCTATCGTCCCGAATTACTACTGCAGGACCGACATGTACGCGTCGCCCGCGCTACGGGGAGGCGCACTTCTTTCCGGCGCCCTGCGGCGGCCCGAGGCCTCGCTCAGGCTGGGGATCACAACGCTCGCCGGGCGGCGTACCCGCTCGCTGGGATGCCACCGCCGGCTGGTGATCCGGAGTGTCGCCGCTACCGGGTGACGGCACGAGCGAAACCATGACTGCAACGAGAAGCCCCAACAACAGCATGATGCGACGCCGGTTCATGTGCCCGAGGGTACAACAGAGGCGGGCGGAGCGCCAGAGCTACCGACATCTGCACCTGCGTCACCCGCCAGCCTCCTCACGATCCACCGGCTGCGCAGGAACCGGACGATCGGGTTCGGGCGCAAATCCGCGCTAACCACGAACGACCTCTGTGTGGGGTCGGCCTGCCGGATCCGCCGCCCGACCACGGCGGTGAGCGAGTCCCGAGCCGTCCCTGCCTGACGAATCCAGTTCAGCCGGTATCGACCGTCGGGGGCCACCGAATCAGGGAGCAGATAGTCGAAGACCACACGCTGCTCGGCCCTCGGGTGCACGTCGAGAGCCTGGGAGAAGACGCGGTAGGAGCCATCGTCTGCCCTTCCGTCGTCGCGTTGGCCCGGCCGCGCTGTGAGCAGCTGGGACCGCCGGGGGACGTAGACCCGGAGGAAGCCGTTGTAATAGGGGTTCAGGTTCTCCTCCGGCGCCGCCTCGTTCCGCACGACCACCTCGAGATGAGCGAGCAGGTCACCGCCATCGCGGCGCACCCGGTACGTCACCTCCTTCGTCACCCCGAGGTTGGCCTTGCTGGCGGACAGGTTGGCATCGACCAGCATCAGGAAGTCACGGTCAGCAGCGGGAAGGCGGCCGGACCAAGCGGAGTGCTGCACCACCCCCTGCAGGGCGGGGTCGGCGAACCAGATCTGGATGTCGCCGGCGCCGACCGAGGCGTCGACGGCGCGGGCCACGCCGGCGAACTCACCGGCAGGCAGGTCGAACAGGCGGCCGAACACCACGTTGGCCAGCTCGATCAGAAACTTCTTGCGAGGCTCGTCCAGCGGCCGTTTCAGCTCCACCTCGTAGAGCGACCGCCGCTCGAAGCCCTCCTCGACCACCGGTTCCGGGTAACCGGGCACCTGGAGCGGGCCCATGGCGCCGACCAGGCGGGCGATGGCGAGCTCCGTGATGGCGACCACGCCATCGACATCACCCCCTCCTTGCCGCTTGAACATCTCCCGGGCGGTCTGGCCCGTGGTGGGGAAATCGGGCCACCAGTTGACGTTGGACAGCCCCCACCACCGCGGCAACCACGGTTCGAGGTCCCTGGGAGGCTCGAGCCTGGGCTGGGGCTCGGGCAGGTTCTCGGTGGCGTCGTAGCGCTCGAGGGTGACGTTTCCGGCCGAGAAATGGAGAACGCCGTACGAGCCGACGTACCCGCCGGTGGGCCGCAACTCCAGCGAGTCCTGCGAGAGCAACAGGAGACGGGTCTCACGCCCCGAAGCGGTGAGGCTGGCGATGACGCCGAGTCCCCGCCGAGCACCTGCGACCTCCTGCCGTCCGCGCTTCACCTCCGAAGCCAGCTTCGACGCCAGACGCGATACCGGGGGTAGAGCGGCGCCGGACGGGCCTCTCAAGAACCTGCCTGCCGCCCGCAGGTGCCGTTCAGCCAAAGCCAGATCCGCTGCTGCCTCTGTGGCGGAAGCATGCAACCCCGCCAGGTCGTGACCGTTCAGGCTGGCAGTGGCCGAAGTGGGCAGCGAAGCACTGACCTCGGCCAATGTCATGCCCGCGGCGACCACTTCCACACCCGCCCGTGTGACGTCGACGATCGCCTTCGAGGGACTGCCCAGCAGAGGTACGGCCCGAAAAGGCCTACCCAGCGGGAATTTGTCGGCTTGCCCGCGGGCGGCTGCAAGCTCCCGGGCGGCACGATCCAGTTCCTTTCGTGCCCCGCTGCCGTCACCTTCGGCCAGCGACGTCCGGGCCGTGCTGAGGCTGATCTTGGCGATCTCGAGGTGGTGCCTTGCCGATGACAGCTGGGTGACGGCCCAGAGGCCCAGGACGCCGGTCACGACTGTCGTCAACGTGAGCGTCATCCGCGACGGACCGCGTCGCCGTCGATGGACAACCCCCCGCCCGGACCCGACCACTCACCCAAGGTAACGCATCGGGTACGGCCCCTCGCTGAGGACGACAAGGCCCCGGCCACACGACGACCAGGGGTTACCGTACGAACAATGCTCGCTCCATCACGCTCCGGAAAACTGCCGATGGCGCTGATCCTGACGTTGCGGGTCAGGACGTCCCGTTGAGGATCGCCATCCTCTGGAAGCAACTGTCCGGGTACGCCATGGCAAGCTTCCGGGCGCTTGCCGCTGAGGGTGTCGAGGTGTTCCTGGTCCATCCGTCCGCCAAAGCTGAGGCGCCTTTCGACGATCGCCAAATGGAACACGATTTTCCCGGGTTTTACTGGGTCGACAGTCCCGACGAGAGGCGCCTGCGGGCCGAGGTCGCCGCTTTCGGTCCTGACGCGCTGCTCGTCTCGTCGTGGGATGTGAGCGGCTACCGCCACGTCTCACGGTCGATGAACGGCCGCGCCCTGCGTGTTCTGTGCATGGACAACCAGTGGCTCGGCACAGCCAAGCAATGGGCGGGCCGCCTGGTGTCGCCCGGACTCATTCGTCCGGCCTATGACGTCGCATTCGTTCCGGCGGAACGGCAGGCGGCGTTCGCCAGGCGGCTGGGGTTTGCGGACGATCGGCTTCTCTGGGGCCTCTACACCTGTGACCACGACGCGTTCTCGAGAGTGGCCGGCGACTCCGACGCACGCACCCTCTCGCCTCGATTCCTCTTCGCCGGCCGCTTGGCGCCCGAGAAGGGCGTCGACGTCTTGGCCACCGCCTATCAACGCTATCGGGAGATGACAGAGTCACCGTGGCCGATGACCATCTGCGGCACTGGGCCGCTGGCCTCTACACTCAGCCTGATCCCGGGCGTCGAGACGCTGGGCTTCGTCCAGCCGGGCGATCTTCCCACAGTGTTCTCCAGGGCGACCTGCCTCGTGCTCCCATCGACCTTCGAGCCCTGGGGTGTCGTAGTTCACGAGGCCACCGCTGCCGGCCTCTCGGTGATCTGCACGTCCGCCTGTGGCGCCTCGACCCGGCTCGTGCTCGACGGCTACAACGGGGCCCTGATCGCGCCTGGTGACGCCGGCGGGCTGGCCGGCGCGATGGCGCGCATCGCCGGGGCGGACGCCGAGTCCACGGCCGAGATGGGCCGGCGCAGCGTGGAGCTGGCGAGACAGTTCACCCCCCAGCGCTGGGCGCGGTACCTGGTCGAGCGGCTTCCTCAACTCCAGGCGGGCTTCGAAACCAGACGAGCCGAACCGTGAAAGGGCTTCGCATAACCATCAACACCCTGTCGGTCACGATGGGAAACGAAGGGATCCGAACCATGCTCGTCGGCCTCGTGCCGGCACTCGCACGGGCCGGGCCCGACCACAGGTTCCGCCTGATCTGCAGCCGGGCCAATGTCGGTCTCTTCACCGACGCGGGAGAAGCGGTCGAGCGAGTGGTCCTCTCCACACGCCGGCGACGGTCGCTGGTGCGGATCTGGCAGGACCAGGCCGTCGTGCCTTGGCTCGTCGCGAGGCGAACGGATGTCCTGTTCACCCCTTCCAGTGTCGGCAGCATCGCTACGGGCGTCCCGCAAGTGGTGGCGATGCAGACCCTTTTGGCGCTGCCGTCGATCCGCCGGCAAGGCGGTGGCCGGCTCTCGGCTCCCCATCGCTTCTACTACGGCCCGATCATGCGGCTGTCACACCGCCGGGCGACCGTGGTGACACCTACAACGGAGTACCTCGCCCAGCAGCTGATCGCGGACACCCGCATACCTTCTGAAAAGGTGGAATCCATACTGTTGGGTATCGAGCCCATGGCATTGAAACCTGCGAAGGACGGGAACTACGCCCTTGTCGTGGGCACGTTGTGGCCCTACAAGAACGTCGGCACGCTCATCGACGCCCTTGCCATCGCCCGGACGCGTCTGCCCGGGCGGTTCCGGCTGCTCGTGGCAGGGCGGGACCCCGACGGCCGCCAGATGCCGGCTCTTCGCGCCCGCGCCGCCACCGGCAACGTGGAGCACGAGGTGGAGTTCCTCGGCCACGTGGAGGGTCCACCTCTCGATGAGCTCTACCGCAACGCCACCGTCGTGGTGTTCCCCTCGCGGCTGGAGGGCTTCGGACTCCCCGCCCTCGAGGCCATGGCGAGGGGCGTCCCGGTGATCGCCTCCAATCGGACGGCGCTCCCCGAGGTTGTGGGCGACGCCGGCCTTCTGGTCGATCCGGATGATGCCCAGGAGCTGGCGGACCGCCTGGCCGAGGTGGCGAGCGATCCCGATCTACGGGAGCGGTTGTCGGCCGCGGGGCGGCGGCGCGCCGACGAGCTGTCCTGGGACCGCGCCGCCAGGTCCTACATCAGGCTGTTCGAGCGCGTGGCGGCGGGCAAGCCGTGAGGGCTCCGGAGAGAGTGCTCGCGGCTGGAGTAGACGCCGTCGATCGGGTCGCTCGCCTGGCCGACGTCGTCATGTCGCCCGGAGGCATGAGAGCCATGCGGCGATCTCGGCCGTTCTCGGTGGCATCCTTCCGGCTGGTGGCCGGCATCGCCGCCGAGGGACTCAGCTTCGCCACCATCGTCGACGTCGGCGCCAATGTCGGCCAGTTCTCGGCAGCGGCGCTGGCCCGCTGGCCCCGATCGGTCATCTTGGCGTTCGAGCCGCTGCCCGAGCCGGCCGAGCACCTGCGCCGTTCGCTCGCCAGGTCGGAGACGGCGGAGGTGCACGTCATCGCGGTCGGCGACCGGGACGGCGTCACGACCTTTCACCCCCACCCGTACACCCTTTCCTCCTCGATCCTTCCGGTGAGGCCCGAGACCAGGGGGCGATACCGCTGGGCCGAGGAGGGTCAAGCGACCGAGGTCCCCTTGTGCCGGCTCGACACCTCCCTGCGTGGGCGACACCTGGAGCGACCGGTCCTGCTGAAGCTCGACGTCCAGGGGTTCGAGCTGAAGGCGCTGGTCGGAGCCATCGACCTCCTCCAGCAGGTGGACGCCATCGTGCTGGAGCAGTCGTTCGAGCGCTACTACGAGGACCAGCCGCTGTTCACTGAAACGAACCACTTTCTCGAGCAGCTGGGCTGGTATCTGGCGCG
Source organism: Acidimicrobiales bacterium (assembly GCA_035526335.1). Classification (GTDB taxonomy): domain Bacteria; phylum Actinomycetota; class Acidimicrobiia; order Acidimicrobiales. The sequence goes on from DATLCN010000017.1 coordinate 48,494, forward strand.
GCCTCTGGACTGGCGCCGGGAATCGGGCCGGGTGGTCGAGATCGACTGCCTGTACCGACCGGGAGGGTGAGCGCGGGTTCCGACGCTCCGGGCGGCCCCGGGTCCACGCCCACCCGCAATTCCGGGCCCCCTGCCCGAGCGTGCCGGACAGCGCCGCCGCTCCGGCCACGTAGAACCCCGTCGCCACCCCGACCGGCGGCACCGACCTCCCAAGGCAAATGAGCAATCGGGCCATGTCCGGTCGGCCGGGGCAGCGGTCAGAGGCCAGACTGGACTCGATGATCGTCGACTGCGCCGTCTACGAGTCCGGCGTCCGCATGCAGGGCGAACTGCAGCTGGAGAACGCCTTGGAGGCGAGCCGGACCAACCCCGACAGCTTCGTCTGGGTCGGGCTGGCCGAGCCTGACGCTGCTGAGTTCGATTCGGTCGCTGCCGAGTTCGACCTTCATCCGCTCGCCGTGGAGGATGCCATCCACGCCCACCAACGGCCCAAGCTCGAGATGTACGGGAGGACGATGTTCGTCGTGCTGAAGGCGGCCGCCTACGTCGGCCACGAGGATGCCATCGAATTGAGCGAGGTCATGCTTTTCCTGGGCGACCGCTTCCTCGTCTCCGTGCGTCACGGGCCGAGCAGCGTGCTGTCCGATGTGCGCTCCCGACTGGAGTCGGACCCCGAGCGACTGAAGGCGGGCGGGGTGGGGGTTCTCCACGCTGTGCTCGACCAGGTGGTCGACAACTACGCAATGGTGCTCAGCCGGTTCGACGAGGACGTGGACGAGGTCGAGCGGGCGGTCTTCTCGACCGGACGCGACAACCACGCCGAGCGCCTGTACAAGCTGAAGCGGGAGGTCCTCGAGTTCCGCCAAGCCGTCATCCCGCTGATCGACCCACTGGAGGATCTGGCCAGCGGACAGCTCACGACAGCCGACATGAGCCTGCTCGAGTACTTCCGGGATGTGCACGACCACGTCCAGCGGGTGGCCGATCGGATCGAGGCGGTGGACAACCTGCTGGCCAGCGCGCTGAACGCCAACCTGGCCCAGGTCGGCGTCCGCCAGAACGAGGACATGCGCAAGATCTCGGCCTGGGTGGCCATCATCGCCCTGCCCACGATGATCGCCGGCATCTACGGGATGAACTTCGACCACATGCCCGAGCTCGGCTGGTCCCTCGGTTATCCCTTCGCCGTCTCGTTGATGGTGCTCACCTCGGCGAGCCTCTTCGTCATGTTCCGCCGGCGCGACTGGCTCTGAAAACCGGTCCCCCGAACCGGTCGCCCTCACCCGGCGGCGGCTGTTCGCCGGGTCCGAGCACGATCCCGAGCTCGTCGACTTCCTGAAGGCGCGGGCTCCTCAGGACCAAAGGGTGGTGGCGCTGTGGTGGCCCGGCGCGGCGTAGCGCCATTTCGTCGAAAGCCGCCCGCCGGCGCTTCTGATCGCATCACCCGCCGGGCCACGAACCACATGGCGACGCCGGCCAGGATGGAGCCGCCGAGGGCCACAGCCGGTCCGTGAAAACGCGACAGCGGCGGATACACGTCCCAGTGCGTCAGGTAGATGTACAACGAGGCCCCGCCCACCGCGCACACGAGGCGGTTCAGCGGCCACGGGACGGGCAGGGTGGGCACCCACACGACGAGCAGGATCCCCACGACGACGATCGCCTCGCGATGGGGATCACCGAAGAAGTTGGGCACCGCCCCCATCACCAGAAGCGAGACAATCAGGCGCTCCACCGAGTTCGTCGTCCGAGCCGCTGCCCATCCGAGGGCGAACAACCAGAACACCTCGTGGGGTCGCGAGGTTCTCTGGTGGGCCATCCCAGCTTCGACCAGATCCGAGCGGACCACCAGTCCCACGAACACGGCGGCCAGGGCGACGGAGAAGGGCCACCGCCGCTCCACGCGACGGATCCCCCCGATGGCGAAGACCAAGGAGACGACGACGAGAATCTGCACGAGCGCCTCGACGTACCAGTAGCCCCACAGCGCCGTCGGAGAGCCGAACTGCCCGTTGAGAAGCAGTGCCGACGGCCAGCTGTACTTGTCACCGATGGCCACGACGAGTCCGATCCAGCACATGGCCGGCAGTGCGATCCTGGCGATGCTCGAGATCTTGTTCCTGGCGCGGAGCTGGAATCGGGCGAAGTTGAAGCCGGCGACAGCGAGCAGCGTGTGCGCTCCTCCCGGAACGTGCCACAGCTTGGTGTGGGTGCCGACGACCAGCACGATGGCCAGGGCCCGCAGCACGATCGTGGTCTCGGTCTGCCGGACGAGACGGCGCCGACCGGGCGAAGGCGAGAGCCGGCCCACCGGAGTGGTGTGCCACTCTCGGGGCAGGTAGCCGAGGATCTCCTCGAGGCGAAGCGACATCTCGACATAGGAGAGGGAGTCTCCGCCGAGGCTCACGAAGGAGTCCTCGCCGCAGGCGTCGACCTCCAGGATCTCAGCGAACGCTGCCCGGATTGCCGCTGCGTGGTCGGACGACCTCGATGCAGGGGGGCGGGCCCACCTGGGCTGCGCACCACCACCCTCTGGGGCACGCCGACGGACAGCCAGGTGGTCCGGCTTGCCGTTCCGCAAACGGGGCAACTCGTCGAACTCGACAACCACGATCCGGTGGCGGGGAAGACCGAGCTGCGCGCTCACCAGTCCCGCGACGGCGACCGTGCCGGCGCCGGCCTCGACCGCGACCACCACGTGGCTGTCGTCGCCCGTGCACATGGCGGTCCATCCCGCCCGGGCCAGCAGGCGCTCGACCCGGTCGAGATCGATGCGCAGGCCGAACAACTTTACGAACCGACTGGTCCTGCCCATCACCTCATAGAGACCCTCGGGCGTACGACGGGCCAGGTCGCCGGTGAAGAGCGCCTCCACGCTGGCCCCGAGAGCGAGATCGTCGGGCTGCTCGGCGTATCCCAGCATGACGTTGGGCCCTCGGTACACCAGCTCCCCGACACCGTCGTCATCGGGACGGTCGATGGTGAAGGCTCCGCCCGGGATGGGGACACCGATGGATCGGGGATGTGACGCGGCGAGGTCGGGCGGCAGATAGGCCATGCGGGCGGTGGCCTCGGTCTGGCCGTACATCACGAAGAAGTCCCACCCACAGCGCTGGCCGAGGTCGGCATAACTGCGGACCTTCGCGGGGTCCAGACGGCCCCCCGCCTGCGTTACGTGGCGCAGAGACGGCAGCGACATGGAAGCGAACCCGACCCGGTCCAGCAGGTCGAAGGTGTGGGGCACGCCGGCGAAGCTCGTGGCCCCGGAGGCGGTGAAGAGGTCCCAGAAGCAGTCGTCGACGACGGACAGCTCGGTGAGCACCAGGCCGGCGCCAGCCTGGAGGTGGCTGTTGACGACCGACAGGCCATAGCAGTACGGCATCGGAAGCGTGGTGGCGGCACGGTGGTGTTCGGTGATGCCGAGGTAATCGACGATGGACGTGGCGTTGGCCCGCACATTCTGGCGGGAGAGGCGCACGAGCTTGGCCGATCCCGTCGATCCGGACGTGCACAGCAGCAGGGCGAGGTCGGGATGAAGCTCGTGGGCCGACCGGCCCCGGCGCTCCTCGATGACCAGGCCCTGGCTCGCCCTGATCACGACATCGGGGTCGTACGCCGAGGCCAGGGCGCGGGTGCTCTCGTCGTTGTCCGCCGGCGCGAGGAGCACGGGGTGGCCGCCGCGAAGGGCGGCGAGATAGGCCACGACTGATTCGAACGTGTTGCCGGCGGCGAGGAGGACCAGCCTCCGGCCCGGGCCCAGCCGCGAGACGAGTCGCCCCACCTCGTCGTCGAGCTCGCCGTACGTGATGACCCGGCCGGTCGTGAAGAGAGCGGCTCGATCCCCGTGTGTGCCCAGGTCGTCGCAGAAGAGCGGCGCCGCCGATCTCTGATCGGGAACGAGAATGGTCACTCCCGGCCCCGAGGCTCAAGGACGCGGAGGCAGCCCTTCCACCATTCGCCCAGTTCCCTGCCCCCCACCCCAGCACCACCCATGGGGCCAGATAGTAGGCACGCCTAATACTTCTTGCAAGGTCGACCGAACACACTGGCGAACCTGCGCCGGCGAGGTGGGGCGAACAGCGATCCAGGTACGCTCCGGCGCCGGAGCGACGGCCTGGCGGAGGTCACCGGCTTCGGGGTCGGCCAGCCGGCGTTCAGCAGCGGTAGCGGCGCGCAGACACCGGGGCCGGCTCTCGCCTGGAGGCCAACAGCATCCCGAAGCCCATGATGATGGCCATCACTCCAGCCGCCGCGGTGCTGGTGAGCTGCCAGCCGGTACGAGCCAACCGGCTGGTCGCGCTCCCAGTGGAACCGTCCCCGCTGCTGCTGCCTGAGCTTGTCGTCCCGGTCGCGGCCGCTGTCGTGGCGCCCCCGCTGCTGCCGGCGGTGGTGCCGCTCGAGCCGCTGGTAGAAGTGGTGACGGATGTGGAAACGAGGGTGGTCGACGTGGTTGCCGTCGTTGCCGTGGTCGAGGTGGTCGAGGTGGTCGCCGAAGTGGCGGTCGTACTGGTGGACCCACCCGCGCCCGTCGTGGTGGTCGTCCCCCCGGCCGCGCAACTGGCCCTGGCCACCGTGTTGTCGTCTAGTGTCACAGCCCCGTTGCGAGCCAGCAACCGGCCCGCAACCGTGGCTCCGGTCTGCGCGGTGACCGAGGTCAGCGCCAGGATGGTGCCGACGAAGACGGAGTTCGTTCCCAGCGTGGCCGAACTGCCGATCTGCCAGTACACGTTGCAGGCGTCGGCCCCATTGATGAGGGATACGACGCTGGCTGATCCGGTCGTGAGCGTGCTGCCCGCCTGGAAGATGAACACGGCGTTGGGGTCACCCTGTCCGTCGAGAGTGACCGTCGCATTGACGCCCAGAGCAAATGTCGGTGCCCGGTAGACGCCCGACACGAACGGTGACCCGGACAGGTCCGCCGCGACGTTCGCCGTGACCGCCCGGCCCGCAGCGTCGTTGTAAGCCGTCGTCACATCGGCCTGGGCCTGTGCCGCCACCGCGTCGGCAGCGTGAATGGCTCCACTGTTCACGACGCCCGGAGGAAACCCGACTACCGCTGAGCCGGGGCTGACCCCGAGGTCGCCGGTGATGACCGACGGGCCCGTGTTGGTCACGGTCGAGGCGGCGAGAACCGTGAAGCTGCCGGCCGTGCCGAGACCCACCGGCGCTTCTGCGGCGCCCACCTCGCTCCCGCTGAGGAAGACGATGCCGGCGAGACCCACGGCCCCAACGAGGAGGGCGCGCGCGAACTTGAGCAGGGTGGCCGTCATGGTGGTAACTCTACCCTAGAATTTCTACACTAGCAAATTTGTTCTATCTTCCTGCTACAGTTGACCATCGGCAACTGGACTTTCCTCACCAACCATGCGAGGGCACTTCTCTTCATCTCCGGCCACCCTGACGCGCGCCTGCGGGACCTTGCCGCCGCTCTCCAGGTCACCGAGCGCACCGCCTACGGGATTGTGGCCGACCTCACCGGCCAGGGCTACGTGACGAAGGAGCGCGACGGTCGCCGGAACCGCTACCACATCCAGGAGCACCTGCCCTGGAGAGACCTGGTCAGTGGCGAACGGACCATCGCCGAGATGTTGGACCTGTTCGGAGAGCGTCCGTAGCCCCGCCGGCGCTCTTCACGGACACGACCACGCCCCGCCCAGCGGCACACTGGACGGGGCGTGCCTGGGGCGGGCGCAGGCGAGAATCTTGCGGCCACCCTCTACGGCAAAGCTGACAGTTGCTCAGCTCCCCCCTGTACTCAGAAGAAGTTCCGGTAGATGGCGGCGCTCAGGGGAAGAGGAACGTCACCGGAGGCACCCAGATAGACCGTTGTCGCTCCGTCGACGAACCAGCCCCCCACCGCCCGCCGGAAGATGGCCCGGTCGGTGAGGCCATTGCCGTCGTAGTCGCCAGGAACGGGCACGTCGCCGTTGAGTCCGATCCACTTGGTCGTCTGCCCCTGGATGTACCAGGCACCCACGTCCGGTCGCCAGATGCCGCGTTCGGCGTCGCCGTCGCCGTCGTAGTCGGCGGGTACGGGGATGTCGCCCGATAGCCCGATCCACTGGGTGGTCTGGTTCAACACGTACCACCCGCCCACCGAGGGCCTCCAGATTGCGATGTCGGCGTCGCCGTCGCCGTCGTAGTCGGCGGGTACGGGGATGTCGCCGGATTGGCCGTGATAGACGGTGGTCTGGCCCTCGATGAACCAACCACCGACCGACGGCCGGTAGACGGCGCGTTCGGCGTCCCCGTCGCCGTTGTAGTCGGCCGGAACGGGAACGTCCGTTGAAGACCCCAGATACGCGGTCTGCTGTCCTTCGACGAACCAGGTCCCACCGCGGTACACGGCATGGTCGGCATCGCCATCGTTGTCGTAGTCGCCGGGCGCCGGGATGTCGCCGGACAGGCCGAGGTACGCAGTGGTCTGCCCCTCGGCGAACCAGGCACCGTTGCGGAAAACGCTCCGGTCGGTGGTGCCGTTCCCGTTGAAGTCGACGACGGCCTTGCGGATGGAGATGCCGGCAGTTATCTGGCCGAGGTAGAGGTGGCCGTGGAGGACGCTGCCCCCATCCACATATGACAGGTCTTGAACGATGTTGCCGTTCTGGTCCAATTTGCGGCCGAAGTACTCGTGGACGGGGTTGATCGTCATGGAGCCGTCGGGATTGAGGATCTGCTCGTTGAACACGAGGACGAAATAGTCAGTGGAGGTATTGCCCAGGTGGACATGGCCTGCCACCTTGTAGTTGGGCGTTGGGTTGGTGGGGATGGTCACCACGCCCTCCGGGTTGGTGACAGAATGGGTGTGGGCCTCGGGACCCGGTGGAATGCTGTCGGAGCCCCGCCCGCACGGCGAGCTGAGGCTGGCGCAGTCGGTGCTGGACTGGGCGTGGGTCCGGATCATTCCGTTGGTGATGGTGACCGAGCCGGTCACCCCCGATTCGTTCGCGGTGACCGAGCCCGCTACGCGGGTGTGCAGGTTGGTCGGATTGAAGTTGAGGTACCTCGGGTCGGTTTCGGGCGGCGGGTAGCCGAAGATCTCGGAGCCCGTGGTCGTCGGCTGGGTCGACGCATAGTTGACGTTCTGGATGTCGCTCGAGGTGGTCACCGTCCCGGTGGTCCCGGTGCTGCCCGTGGTGGTGAGGCTGATCCCGTCGGATGTGAACAACGTTGCCGGGGGATAGGACACCAGGCCGGTCGTGGCCTGACCGCTCTGGGGACTGTTCGACGCGTTGGTCGCCAGCGACACGGAGGGTGTGGGGCCGGTGTCCACCTGAACCCCTCCGAAAATGCTGATGTCGTCCGACCAGTAGCCGAAGGCGCTCCCCCGCACCGCTCCGACGGTGCGGTGGTTGGCGCTGGCGGGGCTGAACCCGCCCGCCATGACTGCAGCCCCCACGAGCGCGGCCACTATCGGCGTAGCTGGAGTCCTTCTCTTTGCGTGCGTCATGGGCTCTTCCCTCTTCCAAAGACTGTCTGTGGTGGAACGCTGGCGGTCGTGCAACTACTTCGACGTCACCAGTGTGATCACCTGCAGAGGAAAAAACATCGGTCATCTGACCTATATTCGGCCCGCGGGTAGGTGCCCAGTTGCACAGACACTACACGACACGACATAGGGTGATGTCGATCTGGTCGTCGAAGAACCGTCCCTGCCCGCGACCTCGAACCTCCGCCAGTGAGGGATTACGAAGCTGCGCGGGGTTCGGCCGGAAAAAGGAGTATTACCCACACCGTAGATGAAGTGTTAGGCTGTCCTTATATGGGAGCGACGCTGCTCGTGATGGTTCGGGAGGGCTTCGAGGCGGCGCTGGTCGTCGCTCTCGTACTCGGATACCTGCGCCGGATCGATCGCCTCGATCTGAAGCGTGATGTGTGGCTCGGCGTGGCGGCGGCGTCCGGCATCTCGACCGCCATGGCGGTCGTCATCCACCTCACAGTGGGGAGCCTCACCGGGGACGCCCGGCTGCGGGCCTTCGCCGCGGTGTCCGCCGTCGCTGTCGCCGTTCTCACGTGGATGGTCTTCTGGATGCGCCGCCAGAGCCGGGCCATCAAGGGCGATCTCGAAAACAAGGTGGACGAGGCACTGTCTTCCCACCAGGTCGGGCGAGGCATCGCCCTGGTTGCGTTCTTCGCCGTGCTTCGTGAGGGCCTCGAGGCGGCCCTGTTCCTGGTGGCCCTGGCCACCGGAAGCGGAGGGTGGGACGTCGCCGCCGGCGCCCTCATCGGCCTGTCCCTCGCCTCGTTACTGGGCTGGATGGTCTACGCCGGCGGGGTGCGCATCCCCATTCGGGCGTTCTTCCGTGTGACGGGCGTCGTGCTGATCGTCTTCGCCGCCGGACTCGCGGCCAAGACGATGTACCTCCTACAGGGGAGCGGTGACCTGGGCTCTCTGTGGAACAACGTCTTCGACGTTCGTTCGGTGGCCATCCTCAACGGCAGCCGCACCGAAGTGGGCAAGTTCCTCAACGCCTTCTTCGGATGGGATCCCAATCCGTCCATCGAGCAGGTGGGCGTCTGGCTGCTGTACCTGGTGCCCGTGACCGCCCTCTTCCTGATGGATGAGCCGCGGCTGCCGTGGTTCCGCCGCACGTCCGGTACCGGGGTCGCCGGCGCCGCGGGACATGCCGGAGATGCCGGAGATGCCGGAGATGCCGGAGATGGAGCGTTGCGAGGCGGAGACACGGCTGGCGCGCGTCGAGGAGCAATGGCTGACGCTGGCCGAAGAGCTCGGGGCTGAGCGGGGCCTTCGCTGCCGGCCCCTGATCAGGCCGGGGGCTGTGCTTCGGTGAAACGGTCCCAGCCCAACACGAGGGCCACGTCGTCGCCGGAGTAGGCGCCGTCCGACCACAGCTTGCCGATCACGGTCCTGTCGAGGAGCTCGCTGTAGGTGGCCGCCGCCATCTCGCCGGTGGCGGCGTCGTCCATGACTTCGCCCGCGTTCTCGAAGCTCATGGCCAGGTGCAGCGCGGCGGTGCTACCGAACGCCCTGGACTCATCGGTGCGGCCAGGACGACCACTGGTCGAGGGAGCGAGGATCCGGCGGGCCTCTTCCAGCCGGCGGAGCCGATCCTCGAGCCGGTGGATGCGACCGCGGATGTCGCCGGCCTCGCCGTCTTGTCCTTCTGCCCTCTCCAACCGCTCCTCGAGTTCGGCGATGACCATGCGATGATGTTGGTCGGCCACGTCGAGGAGCCACCGGTTCACGGCCAGGGCCTGGCGCGACCACGAGTCGTAGACGGTGATCGATGTCTGCCCGCCGCGGTGCTGGGCGGTCAGGTCGCCACCGTCCTGCACCCGGATCCCCGCCGCGGGAGCCACCGCGCTCCCGGCGCTCGTCATGGCCCAGGTGACGTCCTCGCCGGTATCCACCGAATACGGGTTGCTCCGGTACCGGACGCGCTCCGATGACGACTCCACCCGCGCACAGGTGAGGCTCCTGGCCTGCGAACGGGGAGCAGCGGCATCCCTCAGCGTCACCGTCAGCGCCGGCGGGGGATCCTCTTCCAGCCCAGCGGGAACCTCGACCACCACGACGAACAGCGTGTCGCGCGTGATCGAGTCCCGGGCGGGGGGCACGAGGACGCGGTCGCCGCGCTTCCCCGCCGCCGCCACCCGTATCCTGGCCGGTCTTCCCGAGCCGGGCTTTCCCGGCTTGGCCGGCGTGCCCTCGTCGACGAGCTGCAAGGCGGCGTGGGCGATGTCCACGTGACCCTTCCGCATCGCCGTCTCGATGGCCTCCTTCACGGTGGCGCCGACGAACTCGATCTGCGCGACCGGTGAACGGTGAACGGGTTCTATGGCGACAGCGACCGCAGCCGCGACGGCCCGCTCGCGCTCGGCGTGCCGAGATGCCGGCGAAAGGGTCGCGTCCCCCTCCGCCCGGCGGAACAGGCCGCTCCAGCGGCCGCCCGAGACCTTCAACCACCAGAAGGACCCGCGGGGGCGATCGCCGGCAGGTGTGCCCTGCCGGCGCCGGATGCGGGCGTCGCGTCCGGTCCGGGAAAGCCGCTCGTAGCGCCCGACGGCTCGTCTCTTGGAGCGGGGCACTCCGGTGAGGCCCGTCCAGCTCAGCCGGCGCAGCACCAATGTGCTCCAGCGATCCCCGAACCGACGGTGCCCCTTGGTCCCCCACGGCGCGCCGAGCCCACCGAGGCCGAAGACGAACCCGAGGTTCCCGACGTGGGCCCCCCATCCGAGCACGGTCTCGAGGAACAGGCCGCCGTGAATAGGGGTGGCGGCGACGGGTGTGGGGAGGGCGGAAAGGAGCACGCCCAGAGCGCTGCTGGCGACGGCCGCCATGCCGAGCAGGTGGCGGAGGGCCGGCTCGGGCCGGCGGTCCAGCCCACCCGGGAGGTGCCACAGGGCGTGGCCCAGGCCGCAGAGGGAGACGGCCAAGGCAAGGGGGCGGCTGTCCAGGAGCCCCAGCTCGCGGTTCCGGGCCAGCACGGTGACACCCGCCCCGGCCATCAGGGCTACGACCACGCCGAGCCCGGAAGCCCATGCCGGACGTAGGACCGCGACGGGGGGCGCGGGAGTGTCCGAGTCCGGCTCCGAAAGCCCGGTACTGCCATCGTGGGCCAGTTCGTCAGCGGTGGGATCAACTTCGGTCGGATCGGTGAAATCAGTGAACTCAGCGATCTCGTCGTCGTCGTCGTCCTCGTCGTCCTCGTCCGTGTACTCCTCGACGCCTTCAATGTCCCCGATGACGTGGTCCTCGGGGCCGCCGAGCGACGGGTCGGGACCGGCGCTCCCGCCCCTCCCCACGTCGATCAACCGCGCTGCCAGCAGGCCACCGATGACCAGTACGAGCGCCAGCCGCCCTTGAAGGCTCACCTTCTGGGCCAGATCCGTCAGGCCGGTGGTGGAGGCAGCCCGCGAGTCGACGAGGTGCCGAAGCCGCCAGCCGAAAAGGGCGTGATCGAACGCCACGAGAGAGAGGGCGACCAGCGCGGGCAGGAAGCGCAGGATCCGGATGCGCCATCTCAGCCCGACGCCCAGAGCCAGGCCGACGAGGGCGGTGGCCAGGGCGGGACCAACGAAGTAGACCGGGGGGCTGCCGGCCGACGCCGGCACCCGCAGCAGCCCCGCCAGGACGGGCGACTGGTAGTCCGGCGCCGCGTGCACGGCAGCGGTGACGAGGCTGGTCTGGACGAGCAGAAAGCCCAGCCCGCAACACAGACCCCCGAGCGACAGGTCGGAGATGGTCCAGCGGCGATCCCTGCAGCTGAGCGACGCGGCCACTACGAGAGGTGCCCACAGCGCAGCCGCCTCGATGAGCGGGCCGATGACGTGCACAGCCGAGCGGCCCCCTACCTGATCCAGTAGCCGCTCGAGCACCAGGGCGGCGGTGCCCACGAACACCGCTCCGAGCCCGAACAGCACGGCGAAAACCGATGGCGCAACGGTAGGCCGGCCGGCCACCACCCAGACCTCTGCGAAGAGCACGGCGGGTAGCACGAGCAGGTCCACCACGGCCCCCGCTCCCGTCGGCACATCCTGGCGCACCACCAGCCATGCGACGCCGATCACGAGGACGCCGGCCGCCGCTGCCCATCGCTGCGGTCGCACGGTCAGCGCCCGAGGATGACGACTTCGACCCGCCGGTTCCGCTGGCGGTTTTCTTCGCTGTCGTTGGGCGCCACCGGCCGGGACTCGCCATACGCCTTCACCACCAGCCTCTCGGGCGGGATGCCGCTGACGGTCACGAGGTGATCGCGGACGGCGTTCGCCCTCCGCTCGGAGAGCCCCTGGTTGTACTGGTCGGTTCCCACGTCGTCGGTGTGCCCTTGCACCTCGACCTGGGCGTCGCCGTAGAAACCGACGACCTGGGCCACCTTGGCGAGGGTGGCGCTGGCATCCGGCCGCACCTCAGCCGAGTTGAAGTCGAACAGCACCTGCTCGGGCAGCGGCACGACCAGACCCTGCTCGGAGTTGGTGGCGTTCAGATCGGTGAGGATCTGCTTGACCTCCTCCTCACCAGCCCTGGTGGTCGTGGTCGTGGTGGGCGCTGGGAGCGGGCGCGGTTCGGGCGGCCTCGGACCCGGAATGGCGGCGGTGCCGACGAGGGCGAGAAGGGCGACGAGCGGCACTGCGGTCGAGAGTCCGGCGCCCAGGATCCTCCCGGTACGCCGCCCTCCCTCGCGTCCACCCTCAGGCCCAGCCATCCGTGCTCCTTGTGCGACACCCGAAGTATGCCAGGGACTAGATGGCGACCACATAGTGAACCAGGGCTCGTGGCCCATGGGTCACCGCGGCGGTTGTCTCCACAGCGTCGATGGGCTGACCAGGCGTCCCAGACGCCTGTGCAGCGGCCGGGCACGGTTCAACGTCCTCTCGATGGTCTCGGCTGCCAGCCTCGACTCCACCACTTCGTGCTCACTGACCTCGCGGCCCGAATAGCTGGCTGTGCCCGCCCGCCCCGCCAGCACGAGGACCGGCACTGCCAGGGGCGCCGGTAGGCGGTCGTCCTCGACGGCGCGGGCGGCATGGGCGAGCATGGTCTCAGAGGGACGCCGGCCCATTCCGGACTCGGCGAGGGCCTCGGCCGCCTCCGCCCACGCGACCAGGACGAGGTCGTTCGCCCCGCCGGCGTGCCGCCGGCGCGCCCGCCGGCGTGCCCTCCTCACCAGGGGAGCCCCCGTCATTGCGAAAAGAGCCAGGGCGGCCACCGTGACCGGGACCACTGGCGCACCTCTGCCGTCGCCCACCGAACGCGGCCGCCGGCCCGGACGTGGCGTCGGGGATGGGACGGAGGAGGGTGTGGTCGCAACGCTGGACGGCACCGTCGTGACCGTCGTCTGGGAGGTGGGGGTCGTGGGAGACGGCTGAGTGGGCAGCGGCTCGGGCTCTGCAAGTCCGAACCGACGGGTCGCCTGCACCGCTCCCAGACCGGTGTACGCCTCGCCCCCCGGAATCCCACGTCCCGGTGTGGGTTCGAACGCCACCCAGCCGGCACCCTGGAGATAGACCTCGGGCCAGGCGTGCGCGTTGAGGCCCCGGACCTCGTAACGACCGTCCTGGCCCACTTCCCCATGGGTGAACCCCACGGCGACCCGGGTGGGCAGACCGACAACCCGGGCCATCACGGCAAAGGCCCCGGCGAACTGCTCGCAGTAGCCCCGGCGGGTACGGAACAAGAAGCGGACCAGGGCGTCGTCGCCCCGCCCCGACGGAGCGGCGAGGTCGTAGGTGAAGCCGTCGCCCCGGAAATAGGTCTGCAGGGCCATCGCGGCGGCATACGGCTGAGGCGGCGAGGTGGCGCCCGCCACGCGGACAGCCTCGTCGGCCACCCGCTGAGGCAAATTGTCGGGAAGCTCGAGGTAACGCCGGAGAGTCGCCGGCGGAGTCGCTCGGGCCTGTTGAAGCTCGGAGGCGTCGAAACGGGGGATGACGGAGGCGACCTCGTATCGCTGGCCGAAACGGGCTCCACCCTTCAGGCGGACGGTGGCCGGGTCAGCCGTGACGATGTACTCGCCGGTGCCCCGGACCCGCTGTGGCCGGTAGGCGGCGGGGAGCCACTCGGACCTCAGGTTCTCTATTCGGAAGCTCTGGATCGCCTCTACGTTCCGCCCATAGGTGGCGCCCGTATCGCCAGGGCCGGCCTTGCCGGCGGGACCACTGGTCCAGGTCCTGCCGTCGAACCGATCCAAGGAGGTGAGCCGCCAGTAGGAGGCCACCGAGCTCTCAACGGTGAACATCGTCAGGTCGGAACGTTCGGTGAGCATCGGGTTGAGGTCCACGAAGCTGCTCAGCTCCACGCCTCTCCCCTGCTGTGCCAGCACCGAGCCCGTCTGGGCGACGATGGCGGGCTCGCCGTAGCCGGGGAGACGGGGAGCGACGACCATGGCGAGTCCCACCGCGAGGGCGGCGAGGCCCGCGCCGGCAGGCATCAGGCTGGTGAGACGGAACGGCGCCCGCCCACCCACGTTGACCCTCGTGGCCCGGAAGGCCATGGTGTGGTGGACGAGCAGGAACGCCATGGCTGCGAGGAGATAGGCGGCAACGGCGCGGCCCGGTTCGTCCGACGGCGCCCGCGTCGCCCCGAGGAGGACCAGCGTGAACGACGGGACCAGGGCGAGAACTGCCCGGCGCATCCGGAAGGCCGCCTGGTCGGCAACCAGGGCGAACACCGCGACACACGCGACGGCCAGGGCCAGCCGGCCCTGCTGCAGCGTCTCGGGCTCATCTGCCGCGGGCGCCGCACCCGTGGCCAGAGCATCGAGTACCCGGCGCATGCCGGCGGCGGCGGCGCGCCAGGTGCCGGTCCAGGGGAGGCCGAAAACGGTGGTATCCGGCAGGGCCAGCCATCCGACCAGGAGGATCGGACCTGCGAGGGCCACGAGGAAGCCCACCGGCCCGAGCCGGCGCCTACAGGCCCACGCCAGCGCGTGCATTGTCAGTGCTGCCGCCACGACGGGCCATAGCGAGCGGCCGCTACCGAGGATGCCGCGGGTACCGGGCAGGGCCAGGAGGGTCAGACAGGCCAGGGCTGTCGCGGCTGCAAGCTCGAACACGATCCCCGTGCCGGTGCCCGTGCCGGTGCTTGAGGCAGGCCGGCCGCCGGCGGCGACACTCACTGATCCACCAGAGCCCCGGACAGGAGGTGGGCCCATGCGTCGCCGAAATGTGCCTTGCCGTCCACCCTCACCACCGCGTCGAAGGGGGCCGGGTGCGGGGGAGACACAGGCGCCGCCCTCCCCCGCCCGAATACAACGGCGATGATCTGCGGGCAGCGCGGTCGTAGTCCCGCCATGACGCGGAGATCCTCAGCGGACGCGGCGCTGGTGGTGACCAGAACCACGGTCGCACCCTCGCTTTCGCCGAGAACGGAGGTGAGCGGGCCGAGGCCGGCGCCGTCGTCGCTGTCGACAGTCGCGAGCAGGTCCAGAATGTCTTGGACGTGGGCCTCTCCGCCGGCGGTGCCCGTGTCCACCGCCCCCGTCGTGACGAGGCGCACGACGCCGTCGTCCCCGCACGACGCGGCCGCCACGCTGGCTGCGGCCGACACAGCCCGCTCGATCGTCTCCTGGTCATGCACCGACCGCCTCAGGTCGAGAGCGATCGCCGTCTGCCGCAGCAGCGGAGCCTCCTCCTGGCGGACCACGAGAGCGTCGAGGCGGGCGCTGGTGGGCCAGTGGACGAGGCGAAGGTCGTCTCCTTCCTGGTATGGACGAAGAGCATGGAAGTCACCGCCGGGGCCCGGTGACAGCGTCGTCCGCCGCGGCCCGTTCAAAACCGACACCCCGGGGGGGTCGGGCGGTGGACCTATGGGCTCGACTCGAGGGTGAACGGTCAAGGTGCCCGGCGGCAGCACAGTGACAGCACGGGCGGCGAGGCCGAAGGGATCGCGCAACCGCGCCCGCAGGGGGCCGACCGGCAGGAGCCCGCGACGCAGCGCCTCGAGCATGTAGACGCCCCGCGCCTCCTCGGCCGGATCCAGCGGGTCGAGCAGGAACCGGTAGCGGGAGCCGTCGTGAAGATCGAGGACGGGGCTGCGCCGCCGGCGCCCGTTGGTGAGCGTCAGCTCCACCTGACAGGATCCTCCAACTGGCAGGCAGCCCGGCACCAGCCGGCGTCCGGCGTGCACGGTGAAGCGTCGCACCCGCACGTAGGCGAGGGCACACAACGAAAGGGCCCCACCGCCGGCGGCGATGAGGAACAGTTCCCGGAGCCCGAGAAGACGCCCACCCGCCCCGGCAACGGCGGATGACAGCCCGAGCAACCATCCCCCCCGGGTCGGCACCCGCGTTGCCTCAGCTCTGCCCGACGGGCACCGGCACCGAGGACAGCATCTCTTCGAGCACGTCACGCCGGGTGCGCCCGTTGATTCTGGCATCGGTGGCCAGGACGAGGCGGTGCTCGAGCACGGGCAGGGCGACCCGTCGTACGTCGTCGGGCAGGACGTGGTCTCTCCCCGACGCAGCGGCTTCGGCGCGCGCTGCCCGCAGCAACGCCAGCCCCGACCGAGGCGACATCCCGAGAGCGAGGTCCCTGTGCCCACGGGTGGCATCGGCCAGCTCGAGGATGTAGCCCTTCAGGTTGCGGGCCACGTGAACGGCGCGGGCGGTGGCGATCATGGCCTCGACATCCTCAGGGTCGGCCACCGGCTCGGGGGCAGGAGCGGGAACCTCGGCGCCGTGGGTGTCGAGCATGTCCAACTCGGCCGGCCTACCGGGATATCCGAGGGAGACCCGCATGAGGAAACGGTCGAGCTGGCTGTCTGGCAGCGGGTAGGTGCCCTGTCGCTCCAGCGGGTTTTGCGTGGCCACGACCATGAAGGGCCGCGGAAGCGCGTAGGTGGTGGCATCGACGGTCACCTGCGACTCCTCCATCGCCTCGAGCAGGGCGGCCTGCGTCTTCGGCGATGCACGGTTGAGTTCGTCAGCCAGCACGACGTTGGTGAAGACCCCGCCGGGACGGAACTCGAACGTACCGAGCTCGCGGTTGTACACGGTGACCCCGATCACGTCGGATGGCAACATGTCGGGAGTGAACTGGATCCGGCGCCATTCGCCGTGGACGGACGCAGCGAGGGCCCGGGCGAGGGTGGTCTTGCCCACCCCGGGCACGTCTTCGATGAGAAGGTGCCCCTCGGCGACCATCGCGACGAGGGCCAGGCGGATGGCGTCGGGACTGCCCTGCACGACCCGCGCCACGTTGGCTGTGATGGCCTCGAACAGCTCTGCGAAGTCCCGCCTGGCTGGCGCCATAGCACGACCCGCCCGCGCCCCCGAGTCCCCCGCCAGTCGCGCCATCCTCGCCATATTCCCACCGATGGTACCCGTCGGGAGGCGCCGAGGATCGTAGCCAGAATCTCTTCCGGACGGCCGGTACGATCGCCTGCTGACAGAGACGATGATTGCCGTCGGAACTGCCCGCGCCCTCCAGGGTGACGGGCCTGGGATGGGAGGCATTTGGCCGAACGGGCGGAGGCGGTAGCCGAGCTCGACGAGAATCCGCCGCCCGTCGGCGAGTAACCGCCGCTCGCTCAAGTTCCCGGCAGCTGTTGCCGATCCCCGGTCTCATGACCAGATTTCGAACCCTCGCCGTAGCCGCACTCGTCCTTCTCCTCAGCATCGGTACCGCCGGGCCCAGCCTGGCCAAGGCCGGTGAGGAGAGAGGCGGTACCAGTTCCAGCCAGGAGGTGCGCGCGCAGAAGGCCGGCGCCGAGGCAAGGGCGGCGGCCAAGGCCCGCAGGGCCGAGGCTCAGGCCCGGCGCAAGGCCCGTTTCGTGGCGGTGGGAATCGTCTCGGCAGTCTCCGGTGACAGCATCTCGCTGGTCGTCAAGGGTGGCCAGCCGCGGGAGCTTCGCCGCACGACCCGCACCATCCTCGTCTCCGGTGCCGACATCCGACGGAACGGCAAGGTTGCCGTGGTGAGCGACATCGAGGTCGGGGATCACGCCATGGTCAAGGGCGTCCGGGCCGCCGACACCTTCACCGCGAAGAAGGTGCGGGCACACTCCCGTGAGGAAAAGCCGGTGACGCCGGCGTCCACGCCCACCAGCAACCCGTAGAGAGGCCAGCTGTTCACCAAGACGACCTTGCCGCCCCCTACGATCGCCGGTGTGGTGGGGCCGCCCACGGCGGGTGCCACCCGGAGGGGAGAGCAACGGTGCGCGTCGCCATCCACAACATCCGCTACGACTTTCCGGGTGGTGCGCGGTCGATCGCCCCGACCCTGGCGGCGACGGCTCGGGCGGCGGAGGACGCGGGGGTCGCCGGCTTCACGCTGATGGACCACTGGTTCCAGATGGACCAGATGGCCCCGGCCAGCGACCCGATGATGGAGGGCTACACCACGCTCGGGTTCCTGGCCGCTTCTACCGAATCCATGAGCCTGTCGCTGCTCGTTACCGGGGTCATGTACCGGCATCCCGGCCTGCTGGCGAAGATCGTGGCCACCCTCGATGTCCTCTCCGGCGGCCGGGCCCAGCTCGGCATCGGCGCCGGCTGGTACGAACGGGAGCACCGGGCTCTCGGCGTTCCTTTCCCGCCCGTGGCCGAGCGCTTCGAGCGGCTGGAGGAGACCCTGTTGATCTGCCGGCAGATGTGGGGCGACGACGACGGGCCCTTCGTCGGCCGCCACCACCAGCTGGCGGAGACGATCTGCTCGCCCCGGCCCCTGACCCGGCCCCACCCGCCGCTCCTCATCGGCGGCGGCGGCGAGCGAAAGACGCTGCGCCTGGTGGCCCGCTACGCGGATGCCTGCAACGTGTTCGCCTCCAGCCTCCAGGATGTGGCCCGCAAGTTCGACGTGCTCCGTGGCCACTGCGAGACCGAGGGCCGTGACCCCGCCACCGTGGCTCGCACGATCCTGTACGTGCGCGACCCGCTGGCCGACACCGACGCCTTCTTGTCGGAGATGGCCGAGTACAGCGCGCTCGGTGTCAGCCTGGTCGAGCTGATGCCGAACGGCGACCCCGTGGCCTTCGTCGAGCGGGTCGGAAAGGAGCTGGTCCCCCGCCTGGCGGACCTCGACGCACCGGGCTGAGCTGCAGCTTGGCGGCCATCGCTCCTCGGGCGCTGTCAGAGTCGACGGGCCTCGTCCATCCTCACTGCGTGGTGGTGGGCAACCAGGCCGGCACCCTCGGAACCGGAAGGACCCCCCGTGGAACCTTCCACACTCACCACGGCGAGCATGAGCCGTGCTTCAACCCCCCTTGCACCAGCAACGTACGCCTCGACTACAGGCAGTACCTGCCCCTCCCCGGTCCGGTTCTGACCTTGACGGGCCCCGAGGCGGCCGCCACCAACTGTGACCGGCCGGTGACCCTCACGGCCCGGCTCACCGTCACAGGCTGGCCGCAGCCGGATGTGCCAGTCACCTTCTCGATATCCGGCCCGGGCGCGGCAGCGCCGCCCACTGGTGCGGGCGTCACCGACAGCGGGGGGCGGACCAGGTTTCCTTTCACCGCCGCCCAGCCCCGTAACTACACCGTCACTGCAGCGGCCACCTACGAGGGCGAGCAACGCTCGGCCACCCACACGGTGAAGTTCAGCGAGCGTCCAACTCTGAGCGTCAGGCTGGCCGGCCCTGCCACGGGGCAGACCGAGGAGCCACTCACCGTCACCGCGACGGTCAGCGACCCCTGCGGAGCCCTGCCCGGAGCCAAGGTCGAGTTCGAAGCAGCCAGTGCGAATCCCCCACCTGCTCCATGGATGGTGCCAGGACAGGCCAACCCAAGCAGGGGTGAGGCCATCAGCGATGCATTTGGCCGCGCCAGATTTGCCTTCACGGGCGACCGCGCCGGGGATTACAACGTGATTGCCTCGACCAGCCTTCCAACCGGTACGCGGGCGGCGGCGACCCACAAGTTGGGCCTCGCCATCAACACCCTGAAGCGAGCGGACGCCCTCGACTTGCCGCAGGGCGAGCGCTCCATCTCCAGAGCGCTCATGGACCCCGCCGGCGTCTACGCCTACTTCTTGAACACCACGGGCCTCACCAAAGTCCGCTTTCCACCTTCGAGCGGGTCGGCACCGTCGCCATCCCGAACTCCCGGCCGGCGGTGATCGACGCCCCTGGTCGCTACGCCTACGTAACGGGTTTTGACGACCTCGGGCCCGCGGTGGCGATAGTCGACCTGGCCACTTTCGAGCAGGTGGGCACCATCGCCCTCGACCAAGACGACCTGGCAAGCTGGGGCTGGTTCGCGGCGGCGGTGATCGATCCCGCCGGCAACTTCGCCTACTTGGCTTTCGCGTTCCTAACAACCCGGCCGGGTTGTCAAGATCGACTTGCGAACCTTCCGTCGTGTGGGCGCAGTCACGCTCGCCTCTGGCCCAACGCGGGAGTTCGGTGAGAGCTTCACCGCTACGTCCGCACCACCGCTGGAGGAGAAGTTGTCCTCTGCCGTTATCGATCCCGGCGACAACTACGCCTACTTCGGAACCAGGACCCGACCCGGAGTTGTCGTCAAGGTCGACCTGCGAAGGTTCGAGCGCGTCCACGCCATCACACCTCCCGGCAGCGAGTTTCAGCTTGACTCCGCGGTGATCGACCCCGCCGGTGCCTACGCGTACTTCGGGACCACCAACCAGCTGCCGCGGGATTCTCTCACGGGCGAGCAACCTCCCGACAAGGTGGTCAAGGTCCAGCTCAAGCGCCCGCCCAGCCCGGCGCTGTCCGCCGACGCCGACACCTACGCCACCGACTACGAGACCCCTCTCAGCGTGCCCGCCCCCGGCGTGCTCGACGGCGACGCCGACTCTGACAACGATCCCATCGTCGCCGTCCAGCCATCAGATCCCGCCGGCGGCTCCGTGGTGCTCAACGCCGACGGCAGCTTCACCTACACCCCCGATGCCCGCTTCGCCGGCACCGACACATTCACCTACACCGCCTCAGACGGCATGGGTTACTCGGCCCCGGCCACTGTGAGCATCGAGGTGGCCCCGCCGGTGGGCCTTCAGGCGATCTCGTACAACTACTACACCAACGTCAGTCTCTTCGGAGGC
>DATLCN010000025.1:0-42682 GCA_035526335.1 Acidimicrobiales bacterium
CGACCGCGGTGAGGTTGGCCGGGTTGGACGACCCGGGGCCCGAGAAGATGTCCTTGACCAGCACCGTGCCCTCCGCGGTGCCGTCGCTCTTCCACAGCTCGGTGCCGTTGGCGCCGGTGAGCGAGCCGTTGGTGGCGGTGAAGAACAGGGTGTTGCCCAGTGCCCGGAGGTTGTCGGGATTGCTGGACGCGGTGCCCGGGTTGATGTCCTTGACCAGCACGGTGCCCTCCGCGGTGCCGTCGCTCTTCCACAGCTCGATGCCGTTGGCGGGCGCAACCGATCCGTTGGTGGCGGCGAAGAACACGGTGTTGCCGACCGCGGTGTAGCGGACCGGCGAGGAGTCCCCGGTACCGGCATTGATGTCCCTCAGCATCAGGGCCTCGTCGAGGGTGACGACGATGGTGACGAGCCCGGTGTCGCTCAGGCCGGTACCGTCGCTGACTTCGTAGGTGAAGGTGTCGGTGCCCAGGAAGTTGGCGTCGGGGGCGTAGGTGAACGACCCGTCGGCGTTCAGGGTGACGGTGCCGTTGGCGGGGTCGCTGGCCGAGCCGGCGCTCAGGATGGTCCCTGGGTCGGCGTCGGTGTCGTTGGCCAGCACTCCGGGGGCGGCCACCGTCAACGGGGTGTCCTCCTCGGCGTCGTAGGCGTCGTCGCCGGCCACGGGGGCGTCGGGAACAGGCGTGACCGTGATGGTGATGAGCCCGGTGGCGTTGGCGCCCCTGGCGTCACGGGCTAGATAGGTGAAGGTGTCGGTCCCGAAGAAATTGGGGTCCGGTGTGTAGGTGAACGACCCGTCGGGATTGAGGGTGGCGCTGCCGTTGGGAGGCTCGCCGGGGAAGGTGTGGACTAAACCGGCCGACTGCGCCGGGGCCTTGCTGGCGGTCAGTGGGTCGCCGTCGGGGTCGGTGTCGTTGCCCAGCACGCCGGGTGCGGCCACGGTCAGCGGTGTGTCCTCGGCCGTGCTGAAGGCGTCGGCCAGGGCCACCGGAGCGGCATTCGGAGCCGTCGACGTGAGGCCGCAGGTCGACTGGCCGACGATCAGTTCGCCGACGGCCGTAGGCCCGATCAGGAACAGGTGGGCGGCGTCGACGGTGATCGAGTCGGCATTGACCACCTGCTCATTGAAGACCCAGCGGAAGGTGTCCGTCGTGTTGCCGATGTGGAGGTGGCCCTCGTAGGTCGTGTTGGGGGCCGGGCGGGCCGGTAGGGTCACGTCGACCGGCGGGTGGTCCGGGGTCGCGTTGGTGGGGTCCTCGTCGCCGTTGTCGACCTGCAGCGTGCCGGTGTTGATGGTGGTCGAGCCGCTGACGGCGGTCTCCGACGCCGTGCAGCTGCTGGCCAGGGAGGCCGCGGTGAACGTCTCCTGACCGGAGGCGTTGACCTTCAGGACGTTCGTCGAGCTGGTCACGGAACCGTTCGGCCCGGTCCTCCCCGCGGTGCTGACGTCGAGTGGACCGGAGCTGAAGATGGTGGCGGGACCGACGTCGAACCTGGCAGAGGGCTCGGTGGCAGTCTGGGGGCTGTTCGATGCGTCGGGCGCCAGCGTCACCGTGGGAGTCGGTCCCTTGGAGGTCGGGGGCCCGCGGAAGAGGGAGACGCTGCCGTAGAAGCCGTAGGCGCTGCCTTTCACCGCGGTCGCGTCGGCTTGGGCCGATCCCTGCCCGAAACCGGTCATCAGCATCGCCGAGCTGACGAGTGCGGCGACGATGCGACCGCCAGGAACACCACTGCGTGCTTGAAACATACGACGTTCCTCTCCCTTGTGGACGTCCATCTGGAACGACCAGCCCCACCTGATTATACGTCGTGCCCTGGTCATCATGTCCCGACCCCGCCTCTTGTAGAGCCCGCAGGCTCGTCGTGTGTGAGTAGTTCGACATCACCAGTGTGACGACCTCCGCCCCGGATTACATCGGTCACCTGACCTATATCGAGGCTTGAAACGGGCCTGGAACGCCCTGAAACGTACGAAAAGGTACGAAGTGTCAGCGATGGGCCACTCTTTCGACGCAATCTGCAGGCGCTCATTCCCTCCCGCTGGATGAAATCTCGTGAGTGGTCCGCCGACGTGGCTGGCCGGTCCCATTTTCCCCCCGCTCAGGGTGGGGCGCAGCCCCCGGTTACTCAGAAGATTCGTTTGCAAAAAGTGCTTGACTTCGAACGTGTGTTCGAGAATTATCGATCGGCGGCTTTTCGGCGGGGACCTGTTCACCCAGCGTGTGGGTACCGGAGTGGGCACCCTTGTCGTAAGCGAAGCGCCTAGCGTGGCCGACGTGGAAGAGGTTCCCGCAGGTGAGAAGCTAGTTCGCACCGTCGCCATAGTCCCCCATACACACTGGGACCGCGAGTGGTACGCCCCCTTCCAGACCTTCCGCCTCCGCCTCGTCGATCTGCTCGACGAGTTCCTGCCGCTTCTGGAGACCGACCTGGGCTACGCCCGCTTCCTGCTCGACGGGCAGATGGCGGTGGTCGACGACTACCTCGAGGTGCGCCCTGAGGCCGAGGCCACGCTGCGCCGGCTGGCCGCCGGCGGTCGGGTGACCATGGGCCCGTGGTACATCCTCATGGACGAGTTCTGCGTCTCGGGCGAGACCATCGTGCGCAACCTGCAGATGGGGATGGCGAGGGCGGCCGCCTTCGGGGGCGCCTCCACCGTCGGCTACCTGCCCGACATGTTCGGCCACATCGCCCAGATGCCCCAGATCCTGGCCCAGGCCGGCCTCCACCACGCCGTCGTGTGGCGCGGTGTTCCGTCCGACGTCGACCGCTCCGCCTTCTGGTGGTCCGCCCCGGACGGATCCACGGTCAGGGCCGAATACCTCCTCACCGGCTACGGCAACGGTGCCGCCATCCCCGACGACGCCAAGGCCCTCGTCGGCCGCGTCACCGCCCACGAAGCGGAGCTGGAGCGGTTCCTCTTCGACCGCCCGCAAGGCGGCATCCTCTTCATGAACGGCACGGACCATCAGGTGCCCCAGCCCTGGCTGGGAAGGGTGGTGGCCGAAGCCAACCAGATCCAGGACGACTACCGCTTCGAGGTGACCTCCCTCGGCGAGTACCTCCCCACCGCACCCACCGAGGGGCTGCCGTCCTGGCGGGGCGAGCTCCGCTCCAGCGCCAGGGCCAACCTGCTCATGGGCGTGACGTCCAACCGCGTCGACGTCAAGCAGGCGGCGGCCCGCACCGAGCGGGTCCTGGAGCGGATGGCCGAGCCGCTGTGTGCCCTGTTCCTGCCTGCGGATCGGTGGCCGTCCTCGTTGCTCGACCTGGCCTGGAAGGAGGTCGTCCGCAATTCGGCCCACGACTCCATCTGCGCCTGCTCCGCCGACGAGGTGGGGAAGGCGGTGCTCCACCGCTTCGCCGAGGCAGGGCAGATCGCCGGCGGGCTCGCCGGCCGCGCTCTGGCGGCGTTGGGGTCCTCGATGGCCGAGGCCGGCCCCGTGGTGGTCAATCCATCGGCCCGTACCCGCGGCGGGCTGGTGGAGCTCACTCTTGCCGGCGAAGGCGGCGCGGCCGACAAGTCCGTTCAGGTTCTGGAGGAGCGGCCGGCGGTGCTGGCCGACCTCGCCCTCACCGGCCGCGAGCTTGGTGGGTTCCTGGGCCAGATCCGCAGCCAGCAGCTCGACGACGGCACCTTCGTGAACCGGGTGGAGGTGGAGGAGGGTGACGACGGCATCGACATCGTCCTGCACGCAGGCGCCGAGCTGCGCACGGAGATGGTCGTGGAGGAGGTCAAGCGCGACCTGTACGCCCGCGCCGGCGCCCGCCCCGACATCGCCTGGCGGGTGCGCATCGAGCAGCCTCCGAGCCGCAAGGTCCTCGCACGCGTGGAGAACGTGCCCGGTTTCGGCTGGGAGGGGTGGCAGCCGGACGCGCTCGTGGTGGACCCGGTGCGGGTGGACGGCGACGGCGCGATGACCAACGGCCTGGTGACGGTGGAGGTGGACCGGAACGACGGCACCTTCGCCATCGATGGCCTCGCCGGGTTCGACCGCCTGGTGGATGGCGGCGACCACGGTGACACGTACAACTGGTCACCGCCGGAAAACGACGCGATGGTGGACGCACCCTCGGCGATAACCGTCGACGTGGTCGAGCGGGGACCGTTGAGGGCGCGTCTCTCGCTCCGCCGCACCTTCGTCTGGCCTGAGGAGATCGACGACACGACGCGCGCCCGCACGGGTGGGCGTCGGGTCGTGGTGACCACGATGCTCGAGTTGAGGGCCGGCGAACGGCTCGTGCGGGTCGACACGGCCTTCGACAACCCCTGCCGGGACCACCGCCTCCGCACCCACTTCCCCCTTCCGGAGCCGGCGACGACCAGCAGGGCCGAGTGCGCCTTCGCCGTCGTGGAACGGGGCCTGACCGCCGAGGGAGGCCCCACCGAGCAGGGGTTGCCGACCTTCCCCTCCCGTCGCTTCGTCCAGGCCGGCGGCCTGACCGTCGTGCACGAAGGCCTTCTCGAGTACGAGTTGGTCGACATCGACAACGAGCGGGCCGCCACCCTCGCCCTCACCCTCCTTCGCGCCACCGGCATGCTCTCCCGGGTGGAGATGACCACGCGGCCTCTGCCAGCGGGCCCGTCGCACCGCCTCCGCGGCCCGCAGATGCTCGGGCCCGTCCAGGCCCGCTACGGGCTGAAGGTCGGCGAGGTCGATCCCTTCGCTCTCGTCGACGAGGCTTTCCTCCCGCTCCAGGTGGTGACCGCCGACGGCGGTGGGCACCGCGCCGGCAAGGGCTCAGCGCTCGAAGTCACAGGTGCCGAAGTCAGCGCTCTCCGGCGAACCACCGGCGGTCTGGAGCTGCGCCTGTTCAACCCCACCGACCACGGCGTCACCGTTGCCATCGCCGGCGCCGGCACGGGCTGGCTGGTGGACCTGCGAGGTCGCCCCCTCCGACCCTTCGACGGCTCATTCGAGATGGGGCCGTGGGCCATCGCCACCGCCCACTTGCCGAGCTGATCCTCACAGCTCGGCCTTGACCCCCCGCCGCATGAGGGCGGGCAGGACATCGGCCGGCTTCCTTCCGTCGTAGAGCACCGCCACCACCTGTTCGGAGATCGGCACCTCCACACCGGCCGCCGCGGCCAGCTCCACCACCGCCGGCGCCGAGTTCACACCCTCGGCCACCATCCTCATCCCCGATACGACCTCGTCCATGCTGCGACCCTTGCCCAGCTCCTCCCCCACGTGGCGGTTCCGGCTGTGCCGTGAGATGCACGTTGCCACCAGGTCCCCCATACCCGCGAGGCCGGCGAAGGTCGAGGGCCGGCCGCCGAGGTGCTCACCCACACGGGTCAGCTCGGCCAGACCCCGGGTGATCAGGGCCGCCTTTGTGCTGTCGCCGAAGCCCATCCCGTCGGCCATGCCGGAGGCGATGGCGATGACGTTCTTGAGCGCTCCGGCCACTTCGCAGCCCAGGACGTCGGAGTTGGTGTACACCCTGAAAGCGGAGGTGGAGAACAGCTGCTGCAGCTCTGTAGCCAGAGCAGGATCCGCCATGGCCAGCACGCTCGCCGTCGGGTGTCCGGCAAGGATCTCACCCGCGAAGTTCGGACCGGTCAGCACCCCCGCCGGCCTTCCCGGCGCCATCTCAACCACGATCTCCGACATCCGCCGGCGGGACTTCTGCTCGAGGCCCTTTGCCAGGCTCACCACCGGGGTACCCATCGGGATGAACGCGGCGGCATCGGCAAGGACGCCGCGAAAGCCGAGCGAGGGAACGGCCATAACGACCACGCCGGCGCCGTAGAGCGCTTCCTCCAGCGAAGCGGTGCACACCAGGTCCTGCGGCAGCTCATCCTTCGGCAGGTAGTCGGCGTTGCGCCCCGTCCGTCGGATGACGTCGGCCAGCGCCGGCCGGCGGGCCCACAGCGTGGTGGCAGCCCTGGCCGATGTCAGGGCGGCGAAGGTGGTTCCCCACGAGCCAGCCCCCAGTACGGCAACCCGCATCACGCTCCCAAGCTAGAGGGCGGTGGCCTTACACTCGACCGTCGTGGCCCGGGAGGCATTCGTCATCGCGCAGCTCTCGGACCTGCACTGCGGGTCGCCGTACTTCGACGGCGTCCTGTTGGAGGCGGCGATCCGGGAGACCATCGCCGTGGCGCCCGATCTGGTGGTGATCGGCGGCGACCTCACCGCCGAGGGCTACGCCGGCGAGTTCCGCCAGGCCCAGGAGTTCCTCGAACCGTTGTTCGAGGTCGGGCTGCGGGTGCTCGTGATCCCGGGCAACCACGACTCCAAGAACGTGGGATACCTGCATTTCCGGGACACGTTCGGCAGCGGCGAGGGAGCCGGAAAAGGTGACTCCATGCTCCACGTGGTCGGGGGCGGTGACCTGGCCATGCGGGTGGTGGCCATCGACAGCTCGAAGCCGGATCTGGCCGAGGGGGAGGTGGGCCGGGAACGATACGACTGGATCCGTCACCAGTTCGACGCCCAGGCCGACGTGCGCACGTTCGTTCTCCACCACCACCTCGTCCCCGTCCCCGGGACGGGACGCGAGCGCAACACGGTCTGGGACTCGGGGGACGTTCTGGCCCTGCTCCACAGCCTGGACGTGCATCTCGTGCTCTCCGGCCACAAGCACGTTCCCCACGTGTGGCTGCTCAACGGCGTGCTGATCGTGAACTCCGGAACCGTCTCGTCCTACCGCGTCCGCGGCTACACCCGTCCCTCCTACAACATTCTGGAGGTCACGGAGGACACGATCAAGGTGACCCTCAAGTACCCGGCGACGGGCGAGCGCCTGGCCGCGCAACTCGACCGCACGACCATGCGGCTCGACACCAACCCCGAGCTGGCCGGCATGTTCTCGAAGACGACATGGAGGCCGTGAGCGAATGACCCAGGTGCTGCGCATGTTCCAGACCGCCATAGACCCCGGCGACGTGGAAACCCTGCGCCGGCTGTTCACCGAGGACGTGCTGCCGGTCTACGGCCAGCTCACCGGCTGCCTCGGCATGGAGCTGGTCCTGTGCGTGGGCTCCAGCGCCGGCGGGCTCGTCGAGGGAGCCGCCGTCTCCCGCTGGTCCAACCTCGAGCATATGGAGAACGCCATCGGTTCCCGTCCCGTTGCCGAGGCCCAGGTGCGGATCCTGCAACTGCTGCGCCAGGAGCCAGTGATAAGGGTATTCGAAGTGCTGGCGTGAGCGCGGCCGCGGCGCCGGCATCCCGGGTGGCCGTTCTCGTCCCCGTCAAGGCCTTCTCCAGCGCCAAGGCACGGCTGGCGCCGGCCATGAACGGCAGACGACGGGAGGCGCTCGTCCGCCGCATGGCCGAGGCGGTGCTGCGGGCGGCGCGGCCCCTTCCGGTGTCAGTGGTCTGCGACGACCCGGCGGTAGCCGCATGGGCGTCCTCCATGGGCGCCGGCGTCGTTTGGACTCCGGCCCGCGGCCTGAACGGCGCCGTCACCCACGGTGTGGCGGTACTGGCCCGGAGCGGCACCACCACCGTCATCGTCGCCCATGCCGATCTGCCGCTTGCGTCCGAGCTGGCACCGGTCGCCGATTTTGCCGGAGTGACCCTCGTGCCGGACCGGCATGGCGACGGTACGAACGTCGCCGCCGTACCGACGGGAGCGGGATTCCAGTTCTCCTACGGCCCAGGTTCCTTCCGGCGACACGTGACCGAATGCGAGCGGTTGGGACTCGCCCTCCGCGTGCTGCGCGAACCGCTGTTGAGCTGGGACGTAGACGTCCCCGCCGATCTGGTCGCGGGATGAACCTCGACCTGCCCACGCCGGCGAGGGCCATGGCCATCGGGGCCCATCCCGACGATGTGGAATTCGGGTGCGGCGCCACCCTCGCCAAGTGGGCCGCCGCCGGCTGCGTCGTTCAACACGTGGTGTGCACCGACGGGTCGAAGGGCTCGTGGGACCCCGACCAGGACACGGCCGAGTTGGTGGCGCTGCGACGCGGCGAGCAGCGGGCCGCGTCCCGGGCCCTCGGTGGAACCGGCGACGTTGTGTTCCTGGAGTGGCCCGACGGGGAACTCGAGACCGGCCAACGCCAGCGGTTCCAGGTCGCGTCCTGCATCCGGCGGTTCCGCCCCGAAGTCGTGCTCGGCCACGATCCCTGGAAGCGTTACCGCCTGCACCCGGACCACCGCCACGCCGGCTTCCTCGCCACCGACGGCATCGTCGCCGCCCGGGACCCGCACTTCTTCCCGGAGCTGGGGGACCCGCCCCACCGGCCTTCGGCCCTCCTGCTCTGGGAAGCCGACCAGATCGACCACGTCGAAGACGTCACCGGCTTCGTCCAGACGAAGCTCGCCGCGCTGCTGGAGCATCGCAGCCAACTCCGTTCCACCATGGGCATACAGGGTGAGGACGCCGGCGGCGGGACCGAGGCGTTCCGGGCGCGGATGCTCGAGCGGTCGGCCGAGCACGGCGGGCTGGCGGGCGTCACCGACGGCGAAGCCTTCAAGCTGATCACCAAGCTCTGAGGCCGGCGCCGGGGGTCGTGCCCTCGGGCACCGGCCCCGGATGAGCTACTTCTTCTTGGCTGCCTTGGTCGACTTCTTCGCTGCCTTGGTCGACTTCTTGGCCGTCTTGGTCGCCTTGGCCGTCTTGGCCGGCGACTTGGCGGTGGGCTTCGTCTTGCCTGCGGCGCTGGCCTTCTTGGCCGTCGCTGACACACCCCGCCCCTTGGCCGCGGGCTTGGCGGGAATGGTCTTGGCCGCCAGGCCCGGGCTCTTGGCCGTTTTGTTCGGCGTGGCTGCTGCCTTCTTCACCGCCTGCTTCGTCGCCTTGCTGGCACCAGTCGTCTTGGTGGCGACGGGCGACGCCTTCTTGGCCGGCGCCGCCTTCTTGGGTGCCGCCTTCCTACCCGGGGCGGCCGCCTTCTTGGACGGTGTCACCTTGCTGGCCACCTTCTTCACCGCCTTCTTTATCGCCGCGGGCGCCTTCTTCTTCGCTGGGGTGGGGCTCATGTCCGTACCGGCCTTTCGCTTAGCGCTTCTTGGTGGACTTGGTGGCCTTCGTCGCCTTGGCCGGAGCGGCCTTGGTCGACTTGGCAGCCTTGGCAGCCTTGGCCGGAGCGGCCTTTGCCGACTTCGTCGCCTTCGCAGCGGCCCTGCCGGCCGCCTTGACCGGAACGGTTTTCTTCGCGCTCTTCGGATTGAGTGCGAACTTGAACGCCGACGCCGGCGCGAACCGCACACCCTTGGAGGCGGCGATCTTGACCGGCGCCCCGGTCTGGGGATTCCGGCCGGTGCGGGCGGCACGGGAGGACGGATTGAAGGTGCCGAATCCGAAGATGTTGACCCGCTCGCCCGCCTTCACCGCCGCGATCACGGATCGCACGGTGGCCTCGACGACCTCCTCGGCCTGGCCCTTGGCCAAACCGACTTCGCTTCTCACCTTCTCGACGAGTTCAGCTCTGTTCAACGATCCTCCTGGTTTTCTTGGTGAAGTTCGCCCTATCAAAGAGGAACGAGGCCGTGAGGTCAAGCATTTCGTCTGACGAGGGCCTTCTGGCACAAGGGTTTCTCTGTGCCGCCGTCTACTTTCCGTTGTGGCACAAGGGTTTTGGCCTGCCACGCTCCCATCGGGGCCGTCGGCAGGTTTGGCGTCGGGCGTGTCGTGGAAGTGCCAGACGGTGCGTAGTCTCCTCGCCCGCGTTCCCTGGGCCCGTGTCGCCCTGACGACATTTCTCCTCCTCGTTCTCGTGATGGTCGTCCCACCACTGCGCCGGGCGGCGGCGGTTGTCACGGGAAAGGCACTGCTCGTCGTGCTCTCACCGGTCGCCCCGGACATCTCCAACTTCGACGACCTCGCCGCCGGCACCAGGGTCGTGGCCGCGGACGGAACCGTCCTCGCCGAACTGGACGGAGGAAGACGCCACGAGCCGGTGCGTCTTGACAGTCTGCCCGCTCATGTTCCGAAAGCCGTCCTGGCCGCAGAGGACGCCAACTTCTACGAACACGAGGGTGTCGACCCCGCGGCGATGCTGCGGGCGTTGGTGCGGACCGCACAGGGAAGCCGCCAGGGCGGTAGCACCATCACCCAGCAACTGGCAAAGCTCAACTACACGAAGTCCGAGAAGACGCTGCTGCGCAAGCTCCGCGAGGTCCAGTACGCGGTGCGGCTCGAGGACAGGTACTCGAAGGACGAGCTGCTCGAGCGCTACCTCAACCAGGTGTACTTCGGCGAAGGAGCCTACGGCATCTCGGCCGCGGCACGTTCATACTTCGGAGTAGGTGCGGACGCCTTGAGCCCGTCGCAGGCCGCAGTGCTGGCCGGCAAGATCAAGTCACCAGAGATCCTGGACCCCCGGAAGCGGCCGGACCGCGTGAGGGCGCGCCGCGATCAGGTGCTGCGCGCCATGGCGAGACACGGGTGGCTGAGGTCCAATGAGCTCGCCGATGCGCAGGCCGCGCCCATCGACCTGAGCCCGGGCACGCCGGCGTCGGTGGCCCGGGCTCCGCATTTCGTGGAATACGTGAAGCGGGAAGCTGCCCGGATAGACGAGTTGGGTGGATCGGCTGAATCACGCCAGAAGCAGTTGTTCACAGGCGGCTACACCATCCGCACCACGATCCAGCCGAAGGCTTTTGACGCCGCAGTCCAGGCGGTGCAGACGATCCTCGGCCGGGAGGGGGATCCGGAGGCCGCCGTCGCCACTGTGGAACCAGGGGATGGCGCCATCCGGGTTCTCTACGGCGGCCGCGACTTCGCTACCCGGAACTTCGACCTCGCCAGCCAGGGGAGGCGCCAGCCAGGTTCGTCGTTCAAGCCCTTCGTGGAACTGACGGCTCTCCGGGAGGGGATCGATCCGCGTTCCACCTTCGACGCCACCTCGCCCAAGCAGCTCGAGTACAGGGGCGAGCGCTACACCGTCAACAACTACGAGGGCAAGGGTGGCGGTCGCTCCAGCATCCACGACGCAATGACGCACTCCATCAACACGGTGTTCGCGCAGTTGATCCTGAAGGTGGGGCCGGCAGATGTCATGCGCACGGCGGCCGACCTCGGCATCTCCGAGGTCGAGCAGAACGTGGGGTCTCGGCCTGCCATCGGCCTCGGTGGGCTGCGCAAGGGGGTGACACCGCTGGAACAGGCCGCCGCCTTCGCCACCTTCGCCGCCGGCGGCACCTATGCGAGGCCGTACGCCATCGTGTCCATCTCCGACCGCTCGGGCCGGGAGATCTACCGCCACCGGAGTGAGGTGAGCCGGCGGTACGAACGGCGAGAGGTGGGGGTGTTGAACTCAGCGCTGGTCAGCGTGATCAGCAAGGGAACGGGCAAGGCTGCCGCCATAGGACGGCCGATGGCCGGCAAGACCGGCACCACACAGAACTATGGGGACGCCTGGTTCGTCGGGTTCGTCCCCCAACTCTCAACCGCCGTCTGGGTCGGTCACCCGGACAGGATCATCCCCATGACCAATGTGCACGGCCGGCGTGTCACCGGTGGCTCGTTCCCAGCCCAGATCTGGTCTGAAGCCATGAAGCCCGCTGTCGCCGGCCTGAGGGTAGAACCGATAGACGTGTCCTCACCGGACGGCCTCGGTCTCGAACGAAGCGACGGAGCGGGCGCGGTCCCAGCCGTCCCCGCACCGGAGCCGTCGACCACCGCACCGACGGTGGCGCCTTCGCCCTTCACGACCGCTCCGCCACCGTTTCCGAGTGGTGTGCCGCTCACGTCGACCACCACGACCACGAGGCCCGCAGCCGGCACAACATCGAGCACCGTCGGCACCGGCACCACGACGACGAGCACGACCACCACTTCGAGCACGACCACGTCAACGACCGTCGCCACTTCGACCACCCGGAAATGACGCTTGGCCACGCGAAGAAGACCCTTTACCTGCCGCCGGTGCCGCCCCCGATCAGCTCCTGGAAGTCCGTTACCTGATCCTCGGGTGGGTCGGCGACGGCGGCGTCGGTGCCGAAGTCGAACAGCTCGAAGGTGGCCGTGAGGGTTCCAGTGGGCGCGGCTGCACCTTCTTTGGGAAGATCCACCTTCGCCAGGTCGACCTTGTACCGAAGCTTGCGAAGCCGGCCTTCGGAGTCGAGCCAGATGTCGCTGTCGATGGTTTCGCTGCCGAGCTGTTTGATCAACTGGGCGATGTCGTCCTGGAACTGGGCCGGCACCTCACCCGACGCCTTCTGGAGGTCGATCAGCGCCTTGTAGTGGGTCGTGTCCGCGCCACGTACATCCTCGTGGCCCAGCACCTGGATGTGGTCGGTGACACCCCGCAGGTAGTTGAGCGCCGCGGTGGGGTCGTTGCTCTGGATCTGGCGGAGCTGCGAAACGTCGATACCCGACAGCTGGTCGAGCTTGCTCAGGTCGATCTTGACCCAGGGCTTCTCCTTGAGCCGGGGCAGGTCGAACGGCAGCTTCATGAACACGACGTTCTCGTTGAACACGATCTCGGTGGAGCCGCTGGCGCCAGCGATCCCGAGGGAGCTGAGGTCGAGCACGAGCTTGCCCCGCTGGGACTTGAAGTCGAACACGCCTTCGCCCTTGAAGTCGACGCTCTCAGCGCCGCCTTCCACGCTGACGTTCAACGCTACCTTCGATGTACGGGCCTCCACCGTCTCGGCCGGAGCCGCGGCGACAACTTGTTGCGGCGTCTTCTCCGCGTCCCCGCAGGCACCGGAGCCGAAGAGGGCGAGGACGGCGACTATGACCGGCAGCAGCCTGCGCATCGGCTCAGCGTAGGTGGGCCGTCCCGGCCAGAGCCGGCGCGGGCCCCGCCGCCGCTGAACGACGATGCCGGCGCCCCTCTTTCCCGATGACGAGCTGGCGGGCTTACCTCGCCCGCCAGGGCAACCACAGGCCCCTGTGCAGGATGACTGCACAGCGGAGCCGGGCCGGCGCTCAGTTGCCGCCGCGTAGCTCCGAGAGCTGGCGGGCGAGGTCGCTGCGCGAAGCCGATTCGAGACCGAGGGGCCGGGCCGCGGGCGCAGCCGGCCGCGAGTCGGTGCCGGTGGGCCGTGCCGGTGGGCCTACCTGTTGCGCCGGCTTGGCGGCCGGCGGCTCGGCGGCGTCAGCGGCCCGCACCTCGGCCGGGCGGGCCGTCACGGTGGCCAGGCCGGCGTCGACGAGAGCCTTGACCGCCTTGCACGATGCGAACTCGCCGGCCGAGAGCCGGCCGGCCACCTCGGCCACTGTTCCCCCGGCGCCGATGGCGGCGACTGTCCGCCAATTGTCGGCGCTGATCGTGATGTCGCCCCGACCGCCGCCGCCGGCGTCGAGGACCACCATCGAGTGCATAGTCGGAACGACAGCTTCGATCTCGTGCCATTCGGCCAGCTTGGCCCGGGCTTCGGACAGAACAGAGGAGACCTCCAGCGGAGCCCCCGCCGCGGGGGGTGCAACACCGTCATCGAAGGAGAATCGTCCCTGCTCGAGCCGGAGGAGGTCGAACACCACCAGGGCGGGGTCGTGGTCAGGGCCGGACTGGCCGCCGACGAGATTTCCCGCGTCGATCCACACGCGGCCACTGCGGCCTCCCCCCTCCACGACCAGCACACCGGTCTTCTTGGTCGACGCCAGGAGCACGAGGATGTCGTCGACGTGGAAATCGGCGAGGGTGCCGAGCAGAGCCATGCTCCAAGGTATCGGCTCGCGATCGGCGTGTATTGAGCAGAGGCTCGCGGGGCGCAGGACGCTCAAACGGCGAGAGAGCCCGGTTCCCCTGCCGGCCCCCCCACCGCGGGGCGGGTGGTGAAGCCCAGTGACCATCCGTCGTCGGACTCGCCGTCGATGGTGAACCGCCAGGTGAAGCGGGAACCCGGTGCCAGAGGAAGCGGTCCGAGGTTTATGGCGAGCGGTAGATCGATCGGACTGCCGACCGGGACACCCTCGGGGCGACCCACCTCGAAGTCGCCCCTGATCTCGATGAGCTGGCGCCCGTCGGGGGTTTCAACACCCACCTCCCGGCCGTCGGCGTCGAGCAGGAAGAGCTCCCAATGGTGAGAACTGGCGGCTTCGTGCCAGTCGACCTCGAGCTTGATGGCGATGGCCGACGCGGCTGGATCCGGACCGATCACGCTCCACCCACCGCCCAGGATGAACAACTTCCCGTCGGCCACCTGGGCGGCATCGCACAACAGCATCGTCACCTTCACAGAGCTGACGCTAATGGGTATGCGGCATCCGGTAACGGGTGAGAAGGCGGGCCGCCGCACCGGCCGCCACTCCTCGGAGATCCTCCGGCTGGACGACCTCCGCCTCGGCTCCCAGCCGCAGCAGCAGGCGCTCCAGCCATGGGACGCCCGTCACCTCGAGCACCATTTCTAGGCGACCATCCGGCCGCTCCTCCACACTGACCACCGGATAGCTCTCCGCCACCCATGCCGCCGTGGGAGGAACGGCCAAGGCGACGGTGCGGGTGTCGGGTCCGGGCGTGAATGCCTGTCCGGGCGGGGTTGCCTCCGGGTGCTCGAAGTGCTCCCCAGTAGCTCGAACCGATCGGATGCGGTCCACTCGGAAGCTGCGCCGTCCGCCGGCGCGGTGGCAGTGGGCGTCCACGTACCACCGCCCGGCGATCGAGTAGGCGACGAGCGGATCTATGCGGCGCCGGCTGACCTCGTCCCGCCAGGCGGTGTAGTACTCCACCTCCAGGCGCTCGTGAGCGGCAATGCCCTCCCGCACGGCGGCGAGTCCATGAGGGGGTTCGATGTCCACGGCCAAGCTCCCTCCCTCTCCAACCACCGCCTCCAGCTTGGCGAGGGCGCGGGCCAGCACCCCCTCGCGGTCAGCGCCCGGAACCGCCAGCAGAGCGCGTCCGCCCAGGACGACGGCGAACCCCTCGGTCGCCGTGAGGCGCATGGGCCTGGCGAAGAACGGCCCTTTGGCGGCGGTCACCCAACCGTCCTCGTCGACGACGATGTCGATGAGGTCGCCCCCTCCGTAAGGCGGTACACCACAGAGGCCGACCAGGCTGAGATCGCCCAGGACCTCGGTCTCGTCGATCCCGAAGCGGGACGCGATCTCCGACACAGGAGCTCCGCCTTCGTTGAGGAGCCACGGCACCATGGCCAGAAGTCGGGTCAGCCGGGGGCCGTGGTCGCTCCTCCGGGCGCTCACCCGGAACCGGCCTGGGCCTGACCGGCTGCCAACGACTCCAGCCACCCCACCACCTCGTCCCGCAGCTCGGCCGGCTCGAGGACCTCCGCGTGATGAGCAAGCCCCAGCAGCCACGACCGGAAAGCCGAACGGTTCGTGACGGGGAAGGCGAACACGGTGGAACCGTCCGGCCGATGCTCACGCACCGCCTCCTCGCCCAGTTCCGACCCGACCTTCCCGGCCAGCACCCCGTCCACCACCACGGATGCGGTGACCACGTCCTCGCCGCCGAGGAGCCATGGCTGGCGGGCCAGCGCCTCCTGCAAGTTGAAAGAAGCCGGCGGCTGGAAGGTTCCGGGCGTCTCGATCTCGACGGTCCCCTCGATCCGGTCGACCCGGAAATTGCGGAGCGCATCACGGCCCAGGTCACCGCCGGCGAGGTACCAGTGACCGTCCCGGAACAGCAGGCCATAGGGCTCTACGCGCCGGGACCCGCTCCGGTACGAGAACCGCACCACGGCCCGGTCGCGGATGGCGGCGTGCAACACCGGTAACGCCGGCAGAACGGGAAGGTCGACCAATCGCGCATCCGCCCGAACCGCCGAGCCGGAGGAGGAGGGGTGCTCACCCACCTCTGCACCACCGAGCTTCCTGATCGCGCTGAGGCCGTGCTCGGGACTGATGGAGACTGCGGCCACGGCCACGTTGAGCGCCACCCGCTCGTCAGGGCTGAGGTCGAGCTCCGGCAGGTAGTAGTCCTGAGGTCTGATTCGATACCGGCCTCCCTCCTCGGTCAGCGGAACCCCTTCCTGACGGAGCACACGCTTGTCACGCTCGAAGGCCTGACGCCGCGCGTGTTCTCCGGGCGGATAACCCGGAACCTGTTCCACCACGTCGACGAGGCTGGCGGGCAGGCGGGTGTGGAGGAGGAAGGTGACGAGATTGGTCACCCGCTCGAAACGGGCATCGGCGGAACCGTTCGGAATGGCTGGATGGTAGGCGCACGCCGGTGACGGAAAGGGAGGGAAGGTCACCGATTCGCATCACGAGAGGACACGTGAGCAGACAGCCGCCAAGGATCCCCAGGACCGAGTCGGAC
This sequence comes from Acidimicrobiales bacterium, assembly GCA_035526335.1. GTDB lineage: Bacteria > Actinomycetota > Acidimicrobiia > Acidimicrobiales. Next base: position 16,121 of record DATLCN010000025.1, read on the forward strand.
ACCCGCCCCTCGATCAGAACGGCAGGTGAGCGCGGAGCTCACGATCTTCTAGGCCCACAGCCCGCGCTCGCTGAACACCTCCTTCAGCACGGTCGGGCGGTCCGAGAAGATCCCGTCGACGCCCAGGTCCACGAGCCGTTCCATCTGGGGCCGTTCGTCGACCGTCCAGACGTGTACGGCCAAACCCTGGCCGTGTGCCGCTTCGATGAACCGGCGGTCGAGCACAGGCACCTTGCCTCGGCAGATCGGGACCTGAGCACACGCCGCGGCAACCCGGCGCCGAGCCGGGAGGCCCCAGCTGTGCAGACGCAGCCGCACCACCGCAGTCGACCCCATCCAGGTGCAGACCCTGTCATCGGTGAGTCGCCGGATCCGCTCGACCCGGCGGTCGGAGAAGGAGCCGAGGTTGACCCGGTCACCGGCACCGGTGCGCTTGACGGCCTCCACCAGAGCTGGAACGGCGGCGTCGTGCTTGGCGTCGATGTTCACCCGCGCCTCCGGCCAGGTGCCCACAATGTCCTCCAACAGCGGGATCGGCTCGCCTTCCACCCGTGCCTGGCTGACATAGGAGTACGGGAGCTCGGCGATTCGTCCGCTTCTGTCCGTCACCCGATCCAAAGTGTGGTCGTGGAACGCCAGGAGGACGCCGTCGGACGTGACGTGCACATCGGTCTCCAGATAGCGGTATCCAAGGTCCACGGCCGCGGCGAACGCGGCCATCGTGTTCTCGGGGTTCTCGGCTGCCCCGCCCCTGTGGGCGAAGGCGATCGGATGAGGCCAGTCGAGGAACGGCCAGCTGCGGAGTCGGCTGGGGGTCAGGCCAGCGCCGAGCAGCAGGTCTCGACGATGAGGCGGGTGACCGTGTAGGGATCACAGTTGGCGTTGGGGCGACGATCCTCCAGGTATCCCCGTCCCTCCTTCTCCACCTGCCACGGGATGCGCACCGAGGCTCCGCGGTCGGACACGCCGTAGTTGAACTCGTTGTACGGGGCGGTCTCGTGCTGGCCGGTCAGTCGCTGCTCGATGCCGTCGCCGTAGTTCATCACATGGTGGTCGGCGTTCTTGCCCAGCGCCTCGGCTGCGGTGATCACCGCCTCGTACGACTCGCGCATGGACCCGGTGGAGAAGTTGGTGTGTGCCCCGGCGCCGTTCCAGTCGCCCCGGACCGGCTTGGGGTCGAGGGTGACGGAGATGCCGAAGTCCTCACCGATGCGGTGCAGCAACCATCGGGCGATCCACAGCTGGTCGGAGACCTCGAGTGGCGAGAGCGGGCCGATCTGGAACTCCCACTGGCCCGGCATGACCTCGGCGTTGATGCCGGACAGGGAGAGTCCGGCCTGCAGGCACGCCTCCATGTGGGCCTCGACGACGGGCCGGCCGTAGACGTCGTCGGCACCGACGCCGCAGTAGTAGGGGCCCTGGGCGCCCGGATATCCGCCACTCTCTGGGAACCCGAGGGGGCGGCTCCCCTTGAACATCGTGTACTCCTGCTCGATCCCGAACCACGGCTCCTGGTCGGCGTACTTCTCCATGGCCGCGGCGAGGATGTGACGGGTGTTGGTGGGATGCGGCGTCATGTCGGTGAGCAGGACCTCGCTCATCACCAGCAGGTGGTTTCCTCCGCGGATGGGGTCCGGGCAGGAGAACACCGGCTTGAGCACGCAGTCGGAAGCCTTGCCGGGGGCCTGGTTGGTGCTGGATCCGTCGAACCCCCAGATCGGCAGGTCAAGGGGGCTGTCCACGATCTTCGTCTTCGAGCGCAGGAGCGGCGAAGGCTCGGTTCCGTCGATCCAGATGTACTCGGCCTTGATGGTCACTGTGTCTCCCGGGGGTGCGCTTCCGATAAGTGGTCCCCAGAGTCTGCCACTGTGAGATTTCTCGTGCTTTGCACAAATGTGAACGGAAGGTTTCCCCATTCGCGGCGCCGCCAATGGCCACTGGTTCGTCACCGCTCGGGGCGGGAGGAGCTCACCGACGCCCCACCGCCGGCGCTCGAGCATGTGACGAGCGGGAAACGGCGGGGTGCTAACGATGGGAGCGTGGGTGACCTACTGGACGGCTACCGCAGCACCACCTGGGACGAGATGTGCCAGGCTGACGGCACGCCCCGGGCCGCGTGCGCCTCCCTGCACGAGGCGCTGCAGGCCCTCTCCGATGACGATTTCGAGCGCCGGTGCGTCGCCCGGGACAGGGCTTTCCGCGACCAGGGGATCACCTTCTCGTTGTCCGGCGAGGAGCGACCGTTCCCGCTGGACCTCGTGCCACGCATCCTGGCCGCAGCCGAGTGGGCGGTGCTCGAGGCCGGCGTGGCCCAGCGAGTACTGGCCCTCGAGGCCTTTCTCGACGACATCTACAGCGCCGGCCGGATCCTGGCCGACGGCGTGGTGCCCACCGCCCTCGTCACCAGTTCGACCCACTTCCACCGCCCGGCCGTCGGGGTCTCACCGGCGAACGGGGTGCGGATCCACGTGGCCGGGATCGACATCGTCCGCGATGGCGACGGCACCCTCCGGGTTCTGGAGGACAATGTGCGAACGCCGTCCGGCATCTCCTATGTCGTGGAGAACCGGCGCACCATGTCGAGGGTCTTCCCAGAGTTGTTTGCCAGCCACCGCGTCCGCCCCGTCAACAGCTACCCGGCCCGGCTCCTCGAGGCTCTCCGAGCGGCCGCACCCACTCGTTCGGGCGACCCGACCGTCGTCGTGCTCACTCCCGGCATCTACAACTCGGCCTACTTCGAGCACACGTTCCTGGCCCGTCAGATGGGGGTCGAGCTGGTCGAGGGGCGTGACCTCGTCTGCCGCAACAACACCGTGTTCATGCGCAGCACGACAGGCGAGCAACGCGTCGATGTGGTCTACCGCCGGGTCGACGACGACTTTTTGGACCCGCTCCACTTCCGAACCGACGCCCGGCTCGGCTGTCCCGGGATCCTCAACGCGGCGCGGGCCGGCAAGGTCACCATCGCCAACGCCGTGGGCAACGGCGTGGCCGACGACAAGCTGATGTACACCTACGTCCCGGAGATGATCGACTACTACTTCGGGGACAAGCCGATCCTGCCCAACGTCCCGACCTACCGCCTCTGTGAGCCGGACCAGTTGGAGGTGGCCCTCGACCGGCTCGACCGCCTGGTGGTCAAGCCCGTGGACGCCTCGGGTGGTCGTGGCCTTCTCATCGGGCCAGCGGCCAGCGACGAGGACCTGGCGAAGGCGCGGGCGGCCATCCTCGCCAACCCCCGCGGGTGGATCGCCCAGGAGACCGTCCAGTTGTCCACCGCGCCGACTTGGGTGGGTCGGCGCCTGGTCGCCCGCCACGTCGACCTTCGGCCGTTCGCCGTGAACGACGGTGAGCGGGTCTGGGTCGTCCCGGGTGGACTGACGCGGGTGGCGCTGCCCGCAGGAAGCCTCGTCGTCAACTCCAGCCAGGGAGGCGGCAGCAAGGACACCTGGGTGCTGGCCGACGAGACCGATCGGGTGGCTCGGTCGCGCCAGCCCGACGGCGGCGCCCGTGATGTTCCCGAAGGCGAGCCCCCTGCCGGCCCCCGCCCGGACCCCGGCCCGATCGTCGCCCAGGCTGCCCAGCAGCAACAGGCGGGCCCAACGTGCTGAGCCGGATCGCGGAGTCGCTGTACTGGGTCGGCCGGTACGTCGAGCGGGCCGAGGACACGGCCAGGATCCTCGACGTGCACGTTCACCACATCCTGGAGGATCCGACCCTCGGCGAGGAGACCGCCTGCCGGGTGCTTCTGGGGGTCATGGGAACGTCGGCGCCGGCCGGGTCCGTCAATGCCCAGAAGGTTGTGGAGCTTCTCGGGTTCGACGAGTCGGATACGTGCTCGATCATCGGCGCCCTCGGCGCCGCCAGGGAGAACGCCCGGGGCGTTCGGGAGGTCCTTTCCACCGAGATGTGGGAGTGCCTGAACGCATCGTGGCTGGCCCTTCCCGCGCAGCGCCGGCAGGCGGGTGACATGGGCCCGCACGTGTTCTTCCAGTACGTCAAGGAGCGGGCGGCGATGATGGCCGGCCTGACCGACTCCACCATGGCCCGCGACGACGGTTGGCGGTTCCTCGTGCTCGGTCGCAGCCTCGAGAGGGTCGACATGACGGCGCGCCTCCTGCTGGCCGGGTTCTGTGACCCCTCCGAGTCTCCTGACTGGGTCACGACCCTGAGGTCGTGCTCGGCCCACGAGGCGTTTCTACGGACTTACCGGCGGGGCGTGGACTCATCGCTCGTGGCCGAGTTCCTGCTCCTCGACCGGCTCTTTCCCCGCTCCGCGTTCCACGCCCTCGGTCTCGCCGAGAGCTGCCTGGCCGAGCTGGTGCCGTCGGCTGGCCGGGCCGGGCAGGAGCACGAGGCCCGCAGGATCCTCGGCCGGGCCCGCAATGAGCTGGAGTTCGCCGGTGTACGTGAACTGCTGGCCGATGTTCCCGCCCACCTGCGGGCCCTCCAGTCGGCGTGTGCCGAGGCGGGGGCGGCTGTCGCCCGCCGCTTCTTCCAGCAGTCAGCGCCGGTGGAGTGGCAGCAGGAGCGTGTGGGACCGCTGTGAGTTGGACCCTGCGCATCCGTCACGAAACCGGATACCGGTACCGCGGAGAGGTGAAGTCGTCCTACAACGAGGCGCGGGTGACCCCGCTGTCGACCGATCGCCAGTTGGCGCTGGAGGCCGCCGTGGAGGTCGCTCCGGCCACCCGCACCTACCGCTATTGGGACTACTGGGGCACGCTGGTCGACGCCTTCGACCTGGACGAGCCCCATGTGGAGCTGTCGGTGGTCGGAACCTCGGTGGTGGAGACGTCGCCGGCGGTGGAGCCGTTCAGCACCGCAGGGTGGGACGACCTCGGCTCGGACGTCGTGCGGGACCGCTTCGCCGAATTCCTGGCGCCGACGTCTTTCGTGCCGGCCCTGCCGGAGGTGGGACGGGTGGTGGATCGGAGCCGGACGCCGGCGGAGGCGGTGGAGGAGGCGGCCGCCTGGGTGCACCAAACCCTTGCCTATGGCAAGGGCACCACGAACGTGACCACGACTGCCGCCGACGCTCTTCGCATAGGCAGCGGTGTCTGCCAGGACTTCGCCCACCTGACCCTGGCCGTGCTCCGTGGCATGGGCATCCCGGCCCGCTACGTCTCGGGATACCTCCACCCGTCCCACGAGCCGGAGATGGGCACGCCCGCCATGGGCGAGAGCCACGCCTGGGTCGAGGCCTGGACCGGCGACTGGTGGGGCTTCGATCCCACCCATCTCCGTGAGGTGGGCGAACGCCACGTGGCTGTCGGCCGGGGCCGCGACTACTCCGACGTGTCGCCGCTGAAGGGCGTGTACTCGGGTGCTCCCGCCGAGGCGCTGACGGTGAGCGTGGAGATCACCCGGCTCAGCTGACGGCGGTAGGGAGTACCTCCGGCACGGCTATGGCGACCAGGCCGTAGACCACCAGAGCGGCGGCGGCCGCCAGCCGCACCCGTTCGCCTCCCGGCAGTGCCTTCTCGGCGAACACCAGCGCGGCGACGGCGACCATGGCGGCCACGTTCATCACCCCGATGGGGAACAGCAGCAGGAAGAGCACCCAGCAGCAACCGAGGCAGTACAACCCATGGCGCAGGCCCATGTTGAGCGCACCTCGGCGGCCGTCCCGCCAGTAGCTCAGCATGAAGGACAGCGGGCTGCGGCACCGGGAGAGGCACACCCGCTTGAGGGGACTCAGCTGGTAGATGCCGGCGGCCACCACGAAGCCCCCGGCGATCCGGGATATTTTGTCGGCCGACCACATGGAGTCACCGGCCAGGTCCTCGAACCCGAGCGCCATCACGTAGCCGACCAGGCCGAACACGAACCACACCGCGACATAGGGCAGGACGAAGAGCCATGTCGGGATGAACTCGGCGCCGTCGGCCCTTTTGCAGGTCTGCGATCGCTGGAACGCCAGGATCATCGGAGCCGACGCGGGGAACATCATGGCGACCATCATCGCCACCCACATGGCCAGGAAGAGCGGGGCGGCCATCCCCATGGTGAGGTCGATGCCGCCCATTCCGATTCCCATGGCCATGTCGTCGGCTCTGTCCATGGTCGCCGCCTGCCAGATCACGACACCCCAGCCGGCCACGGCCAGGCAGGACAACACCGCCAGTAGCAGGCGCCGTTCAGCTTCGAGCGGCGACGCCTCGACGGTCGCCGTCATGGCGACGCGGTCAGACGGTCCAGTCGAAGGGGACAGCGGCGCCGTTGCCCAGGCTCTCCCAGTGGCGGAGATCCGGATCGGACACCTTGCCGCTGGCCGTGGCCAACTCCAGCGTGTCGACGCCGAAGCCGGCGGCGAGAGGCGAGTTGACCATCACGGACTGCTTCCCGTCCTCGGTCTTCATCCGCTCCATGGTGATGTCGGCGATACCCGCGATGGAGACGTGCGGGTTGTCGCCTCCCGTCACCTCGACTTTGACTGTCTTCGACGGCAGGAACTCGCCGATCATGCCGGCGACGCCCTCCCACACCCCGCCCCGCTTGCCCTGGAAGATCGCCTCCAGCTGTTCACGCTGTCCGTCCGACGACGACTCGTCCAGGTAGATGCGAGCCTTGTCGATGCCGCCGAAGAAGTCACCAGGCAGCTCGGCGTGCAGGGCCAACCTGACGCCTCCCAGGTCCACGCCATCCGATTCACCGGACTCGACGGCGAACGAAAGCAGACCCGAGCACCACCCCTGATCCGGCTTCGCCGGACCCAGATTGCAGGGACAGAACATCTTGCAACTGCAGGCCTCGTACCAGGTGCCCTTCAGCGTCCAAGCCATGTCAAACCCTCCTTGTCGACCCTGCGTCACAGTCTGTCGCGACGAGGAACCGCCGTCAACCAGGTTCAACCGGCGATGTGGCCCGGCCGACGAGCTCCGAGGATTCGCCGGCGGGGCCGTGCATAGCCCTCTCAGTCGCGGTTAGCCACCGCGACTGTTTCATCGAAGACCCGACCTCCATCGTCGGGCCGGACGCCGTCGGCTGAATGGTCCTTGTCGTCCAACTCGTCCAACACCGCCTTCGGCAAGCTAGATGCGATCGTGGCGTCGGCCTTCGACTGGGAAGTATTCCAAGTGTCGGTCTGGGTGCTGTCGGTGGCATTGGGATCGGGCATGTTTGCCTCTCTTTTAGCGAAGATAGATGGAGTCAGAAGACCCGCAACCTGTAGTAGCCAAACTTCGCTAAGCACACGCCGAAGACGCAATCCCAACAAAGAAGGGTGGACGAGTTACCGGACCCGCTTGCCTTATACCCACCATCACTGGGCGGAACCTCGCCAATTTCGGCGCCGAGCATCTCCTGGAGAGCCTCCATTCCGCTGAACCGCGGCCTCCACCGCAGCTCCTTCCGGGCACAGCAGGGTGGCGTAGTGCTCAAACCAGCGCCGTTGGGGAAGCGATTCCGGGTGGGGCGCGGCCTCGCGCTCGTTCACAGACGCTCGACGCCGGTCACCCGCACGACCGCCTCGCCGGCTTCGACGCTGGCCGGCAGATCCACCGTGGCGACCATGGCCCACTCGTGGAAGCCGACGGGATCGTCGAGGATCTGGCGGATCCTCCATTCCGTTGGTCCCTCGATCACGTCCAACATGGCTGCCGCCCGGGCCGCCGCGCCGGTTCCGACCGACTCGTGCTCGGCGAAGTAGGGCACCAGCGCCTCCTCCCACTGCGCGGGCGTCCACCCGGGGTCCAACTCGGCGAGCATCGTGTACCGCCGCAGGGCGGCCATCTCGACCCGGCGGAACATGGCGTTGCGCACCATGACCAGGAACGCCCGCGGGTTGGCGGTCACCGGCGGCGGAGCGTCCTCCTGTTCGTCGGCGACGACCGCGGCCGGCTCGGGATGGCGTAGCAGCTCCCACTCGTCGAGCAGAGAGCTGTCTACCTGGCGGACGAGGGTCCCCAACCACTCGGCCATGTCATGGACCTCCTCGGTCTTGGCGTCCTCCGGCACCGTCTGGTTGAGCGCCTTGAAGGCGTCGCTCAGATAGCGCAGCACCACGCCTTCGGAGCGGCCGAGCTCGTAGAAGCCGACGAAGTCGTTGAAGGTCATCGCCCGCTCGAAGAGGTCCCGCGCCACCGACTTCGGCGACAGGGTGTGGTCGGCCACCCAAGGGTGGCCCTGCCGGTACGAGTCGAAGGCCACCGACAGCAGCTCGTCCAGGGGCTTCGGGTAGGAAATGGACTGGAGGAGCGCCATCCGTTCCTCGTATTCGATCCCGGCCGCCTTCATCTGGGCGACGGCCTCCCCTCTCGCCTTGGACTCCTGGGCGTAGAGGACCTTCGAGGGGTCGTCGAGGGTGGACTCGATGACGGACAGCACGTCGAGGGCGTAAGTCTCGGACTCCCTGTCGAGAAGCTCGAAGGCTGCGAGCGCGAAGGGGCTGAGCGGTTGGTTGAGGGCGAAGTCGGCCTGAAGGTCGACGGTCACGCGGGTGGTTCGGCCCGCCGACTCCGGATCCGCCAGGCGCTCGACCACGCCGGCGGTGAGGAGCGAGCGATAGATCGAGATTGCCCGCCGGATGTGGCGGCGTTGGGAGGGGCGGGCCTCATGGTTGTCGACCAGAAGGTCACGTAACGCGCCGCACCCGTCGCCCGGCCGATCGAGCACGTTGAGCAACATCGAGTGGGAGACCGAGAAGCTGGACGCCAGCGTCTCGGGCTCGGCCGCTACCAGCCGCTCGAAGGTGGGGACGCCCCAGGAGACGAATCCGTCGGGCGGCTTCTTGCGCACGACCTTCCGCCGTGAGCGCTCGTCGCTCCCCACCTTCGCCAGCGCCCGCTCGTTCTCCACCACATGCTCGGGTGCCTGTACGACGACCGCACCGGAGGTGTCGTATCCGGCGCGGCCGGCCCGGCCGGCGATCTGGTGGAACTCCCGGGCGCTCAGGAGGCGCACCTTGCTCCCGTCGTACTTGCTGAGCGCGGCGAACAGGACCGAGCGGATCGGGACGTTGATGCCGACCCCGAGGGTGTCGGTCCCGCAGATGACCTTGAGCAACCCGGCCTGGGCCAGGCGCTCCACCAGCCGGCGGTACTTGGGCAGCATGCCGGCGTGGTGGACACCGATTCCATGGCGGACGAAGCGCGAGAGCGTCCGCCCGAAGCCGGTGGTGAAGCGGAAGGCACCGAGAAGTTGGGCGATGGCGTCCTTCTCCTCCCGGGTGCACACGTTCACGCTCATGAGGGCCTGAGCCCGCTCCACCGCTGCCGCCTGGGTGAAGTGGACGACGTACACGGGCGCCTGATGGGTGGTCAGCAGTTCCTCGAGCGTCTCGTGCAGCGGCGTGGTCCGCCACGAGTAGTTGAGCGGAACGGGGCGGCTGGTGTTGGCCACCACGACGGTGGGCCGGCCGGTGCGGCGGGTGAGATCGCCCTGGAAGCGCGATACGTCGCCGAGGGTGGCAGACATCAGCAGGAACTGGGCACGGGCCAGCGTGAGCAGCGGCACCTGCCAGGCCCAACCCCGATCGGGATCCGAATAGAAGTGGAACTCGTCCATCACGACCTGCTCGACGCTCGAGGACGGACCTTCCCGCAATGCGATGTTGGCCAGGATCTCAGCGGTGCAGCAGATGATCGGGGCGCCGGCATTGACGCTGGAATCGCCCGTCATCATGCCGACGCAGTCGGTGCCGAACACGCGGCAGAGGTCGAAGAACTTCTCCGACACCAGGGCCTTGATGGGCGCGGTGTAGAAGGTGCGCCGTTCGCTGGTGATGGCGGCCAGGTGGGCGCCGACCGCCACCAGGCTCTTGCCCGAGCCCGTCGGGGTGCTCAGTATGACGTTGGCTCCGGAGAGCACCTCGATGAGCGCTTCCTCCTGCGCCGGGTACAGGAGCAGTCCCCGCTCGCCGGTCCAGGAAGCGAAGGCATCGAAGACGGCGTCGGCATCCCCGCCGGCAGGGACCCGCCCGGCCAGCGTGGTGAGCGTCAGCGGGCCCGGCCGGCGGATCCATCGATTGCGCCGGCCATGGCGGGAGCCTACGGCCCCCGGCCGGGCTGGCTAACAGCGGTGTGCTGCGGGCCAGGATAGCGACGTCGTCCCGCTGATGACGCCCGTCGAGCACCGCCTCCGCCACCTTCTTCACGATCTCGGAGGCGGACAGGTCGCTGCAGTGGTCCCCCACCTTCTCGTAGCTGTGCTTCAGCGCGGCGAAGGCCGTGCGGTGGGCCCGCTCCTCCGAGTCGTACTGCTCGTGGGCAGACCCGAGCATCTTGGCGAAGGTGCGCCCGCGCCTTCGCCGGCGACCGCCCTCCTGCTCGCCAGCGGGGATCCCGCCGCCACGATTTGCCGTTTCGCTGAAGCGAGCGACCACGTACCATTGGTGAGCACACGCAGAAGGCGTCTTGACGATAGGAGGGGCCATGAAGGTCGAAGCCATCCTGAAGGTCAAGGGAAGGCATGTCGAGACCATCGAGCCTGCCGAGCGGATGTCCACTGCGGTGCACAAACTGGCCACACTCGGCATCGGGGCGCTGGTCGTCACCCGTGAAGGTAGCCATGTCGAGGGGATACTGGCGGAGCGGGAGGTGGTCCGTGGGCTCAGCAGGCACGGGGCCGCCATGCTGGACATGCACGTCAGCGCGTTGATGAACAGGGCCGTGCCCGTGTGCTCGCCCGAAGACAGCGTCAAGTACGTCATGGCGGAGATGACCCGGACCCGGAACCGCCACCTGCCCGTCGTGGTCGGAGGCCGTCTGGCGGGTCTGGTGAGCCTCGGCGACGTGGTCAAGAACCGCGTTGAGGAGATGGAGATGGAGGTCGCCATCCGGCGCGACACCTACATCGCCAGGCGCTGACCCGGGTTCGGATTGTTAGGCGGCGGCGGGCTCGGCGTTGGTGAGGAGGGCCATGAGGCGGGCCTGCACGTCGCGGAAGGCTTCGTGGTCGACGATGGAGACCCCGGTCGCGGGGGCGGTCGATGGCCGACGATGATGCGCTCGACACCGGGCCTCTCGTGATCGAACCGCTGGGGACGACCGGCTGCCCACGTGAAGGGGCGTGGCTCTCAGGGCTGCTCGGTCAGCGGAGTGCTCGATGGCGGCTCGGTGGTGGGGGTGGTCGCCGGCGGCTCGGTGGTCGGGGTGGTCGCGGGCGGCTCGGTGGTCGGGGTGGTCGCCGGCGGCTCGGTGGTGGTGGTCGGTACCTCGGTGCTGGCGGTGGTCGACGCCGGTGGTTGGGTCGTGGGGGTGGTCGAAACCACTCTCGGTGCCCCGGTGGTCCGGACCACCGGCGCCGGCGTGTACACGGTCGTCGGCGGAGCGGGGGGCGGGGCAGGTTCGGCAGGTGCAGCCGTGACCGGCACGGTGGTGGCGGTCGGGGCCGGCGCCGGCTGCGGGTGCCGAGGTGTGGGCCGGTTGATGACGATGATGCCACTGACGGCGATGACCACGAAGGGGATGAGGGCCAACATCATCAGGCGGTGGGCGAAAGGGGTGGCCCGAGACTTGGAATTGGCGACAGGCGGCAGGTGGACGGGCTCCGACAGGTCGACCGTCGCCGGCTCGGAGGGGCCAGGTGTGCTGGCCGGCGGGCCGGTGAAAACGCCGCCCTCCGGGGCGTCGTGCAGGACGAAGCCGGCAGCGGCGCGGATGAAGGAGAACTTCTCCGGTGGCGCAGGATGCCCCACGTCAGCGCCTTCGAGGGTCGTCGTCGTGCTTTCGTGCATGGGTTCACCCTCAGCGCCAGGTTGGTCCCGGAGCCGTCCGGGGCAATGTTGTTCCCGTTATCGGCAGAAGCGGCCCCGGCTTGAGCACAATTCAAGCCTGCGCGGCGAGGCCCAGCCTCGCTGGGACGGCGCCGGCAGGACCGACGGGCGGCGGCGCGGTGAACGACCGGTGAACTCTCGGCTGAGGCGCCCCGAGAACGGGTCCGAGACCGGATCTGTGTCTAGGGTCCAGGCTCGTGCCGCTCGTGCTCGGGAGTGTCGCCCTCGTCCTAGGTGCTGCGACAGCTTGGCTGTCCATCAGCTGGCTGCGCACCACCCGCCGGTCGGCCGAGCAGCTCAGGGTGATGAACAGTCGACTGGAGCGAGCTGATGCCACCGTCGCAAGCCTGGCGGGTCTCGAAGCGCGTTCGGCGACGGTGGAAGCGGCCGTGCAGGCCGTTCCCCTCGGTGTGATCGTGACCGATGACGGCGGGCGGGAGCTTTTCCGCAACGACGCCGCCGCCCGCCTGCTGGGCGACCGGCCGGCGGACGCGCTGGCGTCTTCCGCGGTGGCCGAGACAATGGCGGCGGCAGCCGCAGGCCGGGCTCGAGAGCGGCCGCTCGACGTGCTGGGGCCGCCGCGGAGAACCCTTTCGCTGTCAGGCGTGCCGCTCCCCGGAGGTGCCGCTGCGGTGATCGTGGAGGACGTGTCCGAACGCCGGCGACTCGAGGCGGTACGCCGCGACTTCGTGGCCAACGTGAGCCATGAGTTGAAGACGCCGGTCGCCGCTCTGGGACTGCTGGCCGAGACGCTGGCGTCGGAGGAGGACCTGGCTGTCGTGCGCCGGCTGGTGGGGCGCATGCAGGACGAGGCGTTCCGGGTCAACCACATCATCGACGACCTCTTGGATCTGAGCCGACTGGAAGGCGAACCGATGGCCCCGCACGAGCCGGTGCCGGTGGAGGCCGTGGTGGGAGAAGCCGTCGAGCACGTACGACCTGCAGCCGACTTCCGCGGCATTCGCATCGTGGCCGACGCCATCTCCCGCTCGTGGAACGTCATCGGTGACCGCCGTCAGCTCTTGTCGGCTCTGGCCAACCTGCTCGAGAACGCGGTGAAGTACTCAGGCGACGGGTCCGACGTGTCGGTGAGGGCGCGCACCGATGGCACGACCATCGCGCTGGAGGTCGAGGACCGCGGGATAGGCATCCCATCACGGGAGTTGGACCGGATCTTCGAACGCTTCTACCGGGTCGACCGGGGACGTGGCCGCGGCACCGGAGGGACCGGCCTGGGACTGTCCATAGTCCGCCACGTGGCGACCAACCACGGCGGCGAGGTCCGGGTCTCGTCCGTCGAGGGTGAGGGATCCGTGTTCACGCTGCTCCTGCCCGCCCAGCCCGGGCTGGTCGGCCTCGTGGCCGAGGCCGGGTGATCGTCGATGCCCGAAGCCAGCCCCACCGTGCTGATCGTGGAGGACGAGGAGTCCTTCGTGGAGGCGCTGATCGTCGGCCTAAAGCGCGAGGGGTTCCTCGTGCACGTCGCACGTGACGGCATCAGTGCCATCGCCATGTTCGATGCCGTGCGCCCCGACCTGGTCCTGTTGGACGTGATGCTGCCGAGCCTCTCCGGCGTGGACGTCTGCCGCGAGATCCGCCGGCGGTCCCGGACCCCGATCATCATGGTCACGGCCAAGAGCTCGGAGATCGACACCGTCGTCGGCCTCGAGGTCGGCGCTGACGACTACGTCACCAAGCCCTACCGACTCCGGGAGCTGGTGGCGAGGATGCGCGCCGTTCTGCGCCGGGTGCCCCGCCAGGACGACGATGCCGGCGACGGCGTCGTGCTGGAGGTGGGTGATGTCCGCCTGGACCCGGAACGACACGAAGTGACGGTTCGGGGCGAGCAGGTGGCCCTTCCGCTGAAGGAGTTCGACCTGCTCGAGCTCCTCCTGGACAACGCCGGCCGTGTGCTCACCCGCGACACCCTCATCGACCGCATCTGGGGCCCCAACTACATCGGCGACACCAAGACCCTCGATGTCCACGTGAAGCGCCTCCGGTCGAAGCTCGAGGAGGAGCCCTCGCAGCCCAGGCGCATCGTCACCATCCGGGGCCTCGGCTACCGGTACGAGCGCTGACACCAGGTCTGCGAGACTCCGACGGTGGTCGAGACCAGAAGGCGTTATCACGAGCAACTCGAGGACATGAAGGACGGCACCGTCCGCCTCGCCGCCATGGCCATCGAGGAGATCGCCGCGGGCACCCAGGCCCTTCTCGACGCCGACCTGGCCGCGGCCGAGCGGGTGGTCGCCTCCGACAAGGACATGGACGAGCTCACCTACGCCATCGAGGAGCAGGCCTACGTGGTGCTGGCCCGTCAGAGCCCGCTGGCCAGCGAGTTGCGCACCGTCATCGCCATCCTCCGGGTGATCCACGAGATCGAGCGGTGCGGCGACCTGATCGTGAACGTGGCCAAGGCCACCCGCCGGCTGTACCCCCACGCGCTGGACCCGAAGGTGCGGGGACTGCTGGAGCGGATGGGCGCCCAGGCCGGCGAGCAGCTCAGGCTGGCCATAAACGCCTTCGCCGACGCCGACATGAGCGAGGCGGCCGCCCTCGACGACATGGACGACGTGATGGACGACCTTCAGAAGACCTTGTTCAGGACGATCTTCGCCGCCGGCGCCCCGGACGAGGCCGCTCTCCAGCGTGCCGTTCAGGTGGCGCTGGTCGGCCGCTACTACGAGCGGATCGCCGACCATGCGGTCAACGTCAGCGACAAGGTCCGCTTCATGGTCACCGGCGAGTTCCGGGCCGAGGACGAGGACGAGCCCGAGAAGCCGGCCGGCCGGTAGGCGGCCGGTGAGTCCCGATCAGCCGAAGCGTCCGGTGATGTAGTCCTCCGTACGGCGATCGGATGGCGTGGTGAAGATCTTCTCCGTGCGGTCGAGCTCGACCAGCACCCCGGTGCGGTCCTCGCCCTCCTTGCTCACCTCGGCGGTGAAGAAGGCGGTGCGGTCCGAGACTCGGGCCGCCTGCTGCATGTTGTGGGTGACGATGACGATCGTGTAGTCCCGCTTCAGCTCGATCATCAGCTCCTCGATGCGGTTCGTGGCCAGCGGATCGAGAGCCGAGCACGGCTCGTCCATCAGGATCACCTCCGGCCGCACCGCGATGCAACGGGCGATACAGAGCCGCTGCTGCTGGCCGCCGGACAACGAGAGGCCGCTCTTCTTGAGCTTGTCCTTGACCTCGTCCCACAGCGCCGCCTTCCGCAGCGACTCTTCGACGAGATCGTCCATGCTCGCCGGCTTCATCCCGTTGACCCGCGGCCCGAAGGCGACGTTGTCGTAGATCGACTTGGGGAACGGGTTCGGCTTCTGGAACACCATTCCGATACGCCGCCGCACCTCGATTGGGTCGACGTCGGGCCCGTAGAGGTCCTGGCCGTGGTAGCGGATCCGCCCTTCCACGCGTGTACCGGGAGTCAGCTCGTTCATGCGGTTCAGGCAACGGACGAATGTGCTCTTGCCGCAGCCCGAGGGGCCGATGACCGCGGTGATCCTGTTGCCTGCCACGTCCATGGTGACGCCACGGATGGCCTGAAAGGCGCCGTAGTAGAAGCTAAGGTTTTCCACGGTGAAGACGGCGCCGGCCTCGGTGCGCCCCGCGGCTCTCGGCGACGGCGACGGGACCTCGGGCCGCCGCACGGGCCCCTCCTGCTGACGCGTTTCCACCGGAGGCTCGACCAACCCAGAGCGGGGATCCGGCACGGGGTTCACCACCGGGTCGCGAAGCGGTTGCGGACGAAGATGGCCGCGGCGTTCATGGCCAGCAGCATCGCCAGGAGGACGATGCTGGCGGCGGCGGCGGCTTCGGCAAAGGCAGCCTGGGGCCGGCCGGTCCAGTTGAAGATGAGGACCGGAAGCGCCGAGAAGGGATCCCTCAGGTCGTCGGGGGTGTTGAAGATGGCGACCGAGGCGCCGATAACCAGCAGCGGCGCCGTCTCGCCGATGGCGCGCGACAGCGACAGGATCACGCCGGTCATGGTGCCCGGCAGCGCCGCCGGCAGGACGTGGTGGCGAACCGTCTGCCACTGAGTCGCTCCGAGCGCGTAAGCGGCCAGGCGGATGGAGTCCGGCACCGCCCGCAGCGCCTCCCGGGCGGCGATGACGATCAACGGGAGGCTCATCACGCCCAGGGTGAGGCCGCCAGCGAGCAGGCTCGGCCCCATTCCCATGAACCGGACGAACACGCCGAGGCCGAGGATCCCGTAGACCACAGACGGCACACCCGCCAGGTTGGCGATGTTGGCCTCCACGAAGTTGGTGACCCGGTTCTTCGGCGCGAACTCCTCCAGGTAGATCGCGGCGCCGACACCCACGGGAAAGCTGAACAGGGCGGTGAGTCCCATGAGCCAGACAGTGCCGTACACGGCGGCCTTGATGCCGGCGCGGGCCGGGAACCGGGACACGAAGTTGCCGAAAAAGGCCCCGGGGTCCGCGGCCAGACGGTCCCATCCCTTGTCGTACACCGTCCAGAGGAGGAGGCCGAGAGCGACGACGCCGAGGAAGGTCCCGAGGAACAGGCATCCCGCATAGACCGCATCGAGGAACATCCCGAGGCCGTTGCGGGTCGTGCCACGCTTCAAGGCACCCGGTGCCCGGGCCGCGGCAACCGTGGTCACTGGTAGGTCTGCCTGTACCGGCGAACGAGGCGGATGCTGAGCAGGTTCATGGCGAGAGTTATCACGAACAGAGTTGCGCCAACGGCGAACAGCGACTGGTACCGCAGGGACCCGGCCGCCGCTTCGCCCCCCACCGTCTGGGCAATGTAGGCGGTGAGGGTCTGGATCGACTCGAAGAAGTTCGTCGTGAGGTTGGGCGTGTTGCCGGCGGCGATGGTGACGGCCATCGTCTCGCCCACGGCCCGGGAGACCCCGAGGATGACCGAGGCGGCGATCCCGGACAGAGCCGCGGGCACCACGACGCGGAGGGACACCACCCTCTTGGTCGCACCCATGCCGAAAGCCGCCTCCCTCAGAGCCTGGGGAACCGCTCTCAAGGCATCCTCGCTGATCGAGGCGATGATGGGCAGGATCATCAGTCCAACCGCGATGGCGCCGGCTGCGGCGTTGAAGATGAAGACCCGGTCGTCGCCGAAGACAGGCCTCAGCAGTGTGGGAGTCACGAAGTTCAGGGCGAAGAACCCGACCACGACGGTCGGTATGCCGGCCAGGATCTCGAGGGCAGGCTTGATCACAGCGCGCACGCGCGGCCGCGCGTACTCCGAGAGGTAGATGGCGGTCGCCAGACCCAGGGGCACCCCGACGACGAGGGCGCCGGCGGCGATCATGAGAGAACCGTTGAGGAGCGGCAGGATCCCGAAGTCGCCGGCTTCGATGCGCCCACCGAGCGGGGCCCAGCGGGTCCCGGTGAGGAAGTCGAACAGCGAAACCTTGGCGAAGAAACGGGCCGCCTCACTGGCCAGGACCGCCACGATCCCCACCGTGACCAGGATCGAGACCACGGCGCAGACAAGCAACAGGCCGACGACGACTCGCTCCCCGGGCCGGCGGCGCGGCCGCGTGATGTCAAGGTCGTGAGCCTCGAGGGGGATCGCCATAGCGGGGACCGCGGGATGCTATCGCCAGGGTCCGCGGCCGGTGCCCTGACCGGCGGGCCCCACCGGGCTCAGGCGCCGGACGTCAGCCGGTCGAGGCCCTTCTCGTAATCCTCCTCAGGCGCCGGCGTGTAGCCCACGTCGCTGATGAGGTCGGGCGTCGTCTCCAGGTAGAACCTGACGAAGGCCTTCACCTCCGCACGGGCCAGGGCGGTCTTCTTCACGTAGATGAAGAGGGGGCGGCTGAGCGGGTACTGCCCCGACTCCACGGTGGCGTCGCTGGGCTCCGTGCACGCTCCGTCCTCACCCGCCACTTTGACGTCCTTGAGCTTCGCCTGGTTCTCCTTGAAGTAGGCGAAGCCGAAGAAGCCCCAGGAGTTCTTCTCACCCTCGATGCCCTGGACGAGGGTGTTGTCGTCCTCCGATGCGGTGTAGTCCGACCTCGGCTTCAGGCTCTCGGGCTTCTTCGGATCGCCGAGCACCTCCTCCACGAAGAAGTCGTAGGTGCCGGAGTCGGTGCCCGGGGCGAAGATGGCGATCTGCTCCTTGGGGAACTTCGGATCCACCTGGTCCCAGGTCTTGGCCCCCCCGTCCTTGAAGATCGCCGCAAGTTGCCCGAGGCTGAGGCATTCGAGGAAGGCGTTGTCCGCCGACGAGACCACGGCGAGGCCGTCGAGGCCCACCCTGAACTCCGTGAACTCCACGCCCGAAGCGGCACATGCCTGCTTCTCCTCGTCCTTGATCGGCCGGGAAGCGTCGGAGATGTCGGTTTCGCCGGCGCAGAACTTCTTGAACCCGCCGCCGGTGCCTGACGTGCCCACCGATACCTTGACCCGCTCCTGTTCGGTCCGGAACTCCTCGGCGATGGCCTCGCTGATGGGGGCGACGGTGGAGGAGCCGTCGATGAGGATGGACCCACGCAACGGTCCAGCGTCGGAGTCACCCGAAACTGTGCTGTTGTCGTCGGTGCCGCCACACGCCCCAAGTATCGCCAGCACCACCAGGGCCCCCGCCACCGCGCCTTTCCTACGTGTACCGAATCGTCTCATGATGCGTCCTCCTCCTGTTCGTGGCGGCCACGGCGGTCGGAAAGCGTCCCGACTCCACCGAGGCTAGAAGGGCCGGTTGACCGCAGGGCCGCCGTCAGGTGGACAGCGGGTGAACCGAACCGGAACATCGGTGGCCGTTGCATGATCGCCACCGATCCAAAGGGCTAGCGGCCTCAGTCCGATGGGCGGAGCGGCTCCTGCCACTCGATGCCAGGTTCGGCGGCGATCACCTCGTCAGCCTTGCGCTGCATGGCATGGGCCAGGGCGGCCACCACCGCCTCGGTGGCCAGTGG
Organism: Acidimicrobiales bacterium; assembly: GCA_035526335.1. Classification (GTDB taxonomy): domain Bacteria; phylum Actinomycetota; class Acidimicrobiia; order Acidimicrobiales. The sequence continues at coordinate 34,744 of DATLCN010000025.1, forward strand.
CCTTTGTCGGGCCAGCGTCGCGGTGATCCTGGGCAGCTCCTCGACGGGCATGCCCGCCTTCACGAACGGCAGCCAGACGTGCTCCACGAAGAGCGACACGAAGCGGTCGGCGAGCTTGTCGGTAGCGGCCCGGATGTCGGCCGCGACCGCAATCACGGCAGCGATGGGCACGCCGTCCGCGGCCAGCTGGGCACCGGCGTCGAGGAGGGCCGGGCTCGGCGCCAGCAGACCTTCACCCACCGGTGCGGGAACCACCAGCTCGAGTTCCAGGGCGAGCCTCGCGCTCTCGGGGTCGATGCCCGGGAACAGCTTGGCCAGCTCCGCCGGCGAGACCCGCCTCGGCTCCTCGGTCGTGAACGGCCTGGCCAGAGCCTCCTCGAAGCCGAGCACGTCACCGAGGCTCCGCTGTGCCTCCCAGGCCTCCACCAGCTCCCGGATCGCCGTCAGCGGGTAGTTGCGGCGGAGCATGCTCAACACCAGGCGCAGGCGAGCTAGATGGACATCCCCGTACCAGCCCCTCCGGCCGGCACGTCGCGGAGGAGGCAGCAGACCGCGCTCCTGGTACAACCGCACGTTCCGGACGGAGGTGCCGGCCATCCGGGCCAGGTCGTCGACCGACCACTCCTCATCGGACGGCGCCACGGGAGAACCTTACCTCAAGATTCCCTGTTGACTGTGCCATTACTCAATGGCACAATGTGACCATGCTCGCCACCGGCTCCCCCATCGACTGGGTCTACGTCATGGCCCCCTTCTGGCTGTACGGGATCATAGTTCTGGCCTTATTGGCGTTTGGCTCCAACGGGGAGGCCACCAACCCCGTGACCATGTTCTTCAAGCGCATCTCCACCTCTCTCGAGAACGCCACGGGGTTTCCGGCGTGGTCGATGGCCGGCGCATTGACCGGCCTGACCTTCCTCGCCGTGGCGGCCATGGGGCTCTACTGGGACGTCGCCTTCCACATCGACAACGGCCGCGACAAGAACCTCTTCACACCGTCGCACGTCATGATCCTGCTCGGCCTTGGCGGCCTGGTGTGGTCGGCGGGCACCGCCGTGGTGTTCGCCAGCCTCGACAAGGCGCCGGTCCGCCTTCGGCTGGGCGCAGTGCGTCTCCCCTGGTCGGCGCTGGCGCTGGCCGGACTGGGTGTCGGGGGCGTGGCCGCTTTCCCTCTCGACAACCTGTGGCACGAGGCCTACGGCATCGACGTCACCCTCTGGAGCCCCACCCACCTGCAGTTGGTCGCCGGCGGCGGCCTCGGCCCTATTGCGGTCTGGCTGATGATCCGCGAGGGTGCCCGCGAGTGGAGGGGCCAGGTCTCGCCCACCATCCTCGGGCGGATCATCGAGGTGACCACCTTCGGCGCCATCCTCACGGGGTTGTCCACCTTCCAGGGCGAGTTCGACTTCGGCGTGCCACAGTTCCAGGCGCTCTACCTGCCCGTGCTGATCGCCATTGCCGGCGCCATCACATTGACGGCGGCCAGGGTGGCGCTCGGTATCGGCGGTGCCCTGCTGTCGGTGGTCGGCTTCGTGTTCCTGCGGGGCACGCTGGCCCTGCTCGTGGGGGGCTCTTTGAACCACACCGTCCCCCGTTTCCCCCTCTACCTGGCCGGCGCGGTGGCCGTCGAGGTCGTCGCTGTGTTGTTGGGGACACAGCGCCGGCTGCGTTTCGCGCTGGTGTGCGGCGCCGCCGTGGGCACCGTCGGCTTCATCGGCGAGATGGCCTGGATCGAGCTGTCCGGGTGGGCCGACCTGAACTCCAACCTGTTGCCCAAGGCTGTGCTGTTCTCCACCCTTGGGGCGCTGGCCGGCGCGGTGATCGGCACGGCGCTCAGCCAGGCGGCCGGCGACGGGTGGGACGGCCGCGGGTTCGGGTCGGGCATCCCTGCCGGCGCTCTCGCCCTGGCCGCCGTGGGACTGGTGGCCGTGCTGGCCTACCCCCTCCCGCGCAACGTGGGAAAGGTGGACGCCGTCATCAGCCTGCAGCGCACCGGAGACGATGCGCTGGCCACCGTCACCCTCGATCCTCCCGACGCGGCCGAGAACGCCACCCTGTTCGGGATCGTCTCCTGGCAGGGAGGCGGGCGGGTCAGCGCCGAGATGCGTCAGGTGGCTCCGGGCCGGTACGTCGCCTCCCGTGCCGTCCCCGTCAGGGGTCGCTGGAAGTCCATGGTCGGGCTGCAGCGGGGATCGCAAGTGATGGCCGCGCCGATCTACCTCCCGGCCGATCCCGAGATCGACGAGCCCGCCGTGCCCGCGCTCGCCGAACGGCGGGTGGCCTTCAGCCGCAACACCGACATCCTCCTGCGCGAGACCAAGGACGGCCCCTCGTGGCCGGCCATCGCCGCCTACCTCGGCGTCGCCGTCGTCGCCGGCATGTGGATCCTGCTGCTCGGCCTGGCCGTGACCCGCATCGGCCGGCGTGACGGGTCCTCTCCTTCCGAGTCCCCCGGGCCGCGCGACCTCCCAGCCGACCTGGTGTCGACGGGCTCGGCGGGTTGGGGTCAGGCGGCGGTGCCGGTGCCGCCGGGGCCGCCGGTGCCCGTGCCGGCGGACGGGTGGGGCAGCAGGACGTAGGGGGCCACCTCCGCCACCCTGGGACAGAGGACCCGCGCCACGGCGACGGACACGGCCCCGCCGATCAACTGGGCCAGGACGAATGCCGGCGCCGAGGCCGGACGTATGCCGGCGAAGGTGTCGGACGCTGTTCCCGGGAACGGGGTTCGTCCACGAGCTGGGCGAAGGCGACGCGGTGGGAACCAACGTCAACATCGCCCTGCCGCCGGGTGTCGGCGACGAGGGGTGGTTGGCCGCCTTCAACTCGGTGGTGCCGCCGCTGGTGGAGGCGTTCGCTCCTGGCGTACTGGTCACTCAACTCGGCTGCGACACCCACCACAGCGACCCGCTGGCCAACCTGGCGCTGACGACCGCGGCGTACCGCCGTACCGCTTCGGTTCTCCATGATCTCGCCCACCGCGCTGCGGGCGGCCGCTGGCTCGCCACCGGCGGCGGCGGCTACCAGTGGGGCGCTGTCGTCCCGCGGGCGTGGACGATCTACTTCGCCGAGATGGCCGGCGTCGAGCTGGCCGACGAGCTGCCGGCGGCGTGGGTCGAACATGCCGGCACCCTACGGATGTTGTCAAACGGGCCAGGCTCCGCATGGACGTCGAAGCGTATGCAAGGCGTCCGTCCACCGAAGAAGAGGTCGCCCGCTCTGAGGTCCCACCGAACTGGGATGATCTGGTCGACGACACGGACTGGGATGCCGAGTGGCCCGACCACAAATAGACCTGCCGGCACCGAGGCGAGGCGATGTCTGGGTGGCGCAGCTGGACAAGCGTCGGCCTGTCGTCGTGCTGACCCGTGACCCTCTCGCTCGAATCCTCCGCTCGGTGATCGTGGGCCCCGTCACCTCGACGATCCGTGGTCTCTCCACCGAGGTCGAGCTGAGCGAGGCCGACAGCCTGCGCCGGAGATCAGTCGTGAACCTCGACAACCTTCAGCTCGTAGCGCGGCACCGGCTCGTCCGCCGAGTGGGCAAGGTCGAGCCGGCCACCCTGGAGCGGATCTGTGCTGCTGTTGCAGAAGCCATCGGTTGTCCGAACTAGCGACCTGGTTCGTGTTGAGTCCCTCCAACCACCGCCTGGCGATTGTGCACCTGGCGGGGTGATCGGGGCCGATCGGCGCCAGATCACCCCGCTACGTGCACCATCAAGCCAATGTTCCGTGACCTCGCCCTCACCACTGCAAAGGCGCAGACAACGATTTGTCGATCCGGAGCGGCAGCCCCTGATGGGATAGCGGCGAGGCCCCCAGGATCATGCCGGCGGCGACGGTGGCGTTGGTCTTCTGGTCGACCAGGATGAAGCTGCCGGTGGTGCGGTTCCGCTTGTAGCTGTCGAAGGCGAGGGGGGCGGCCAGGCGCAGGTGGACCGTGCCGATGTCGTTGGGGCCGAGGCCGGCGGCGTTGGTGTCGGGCTCGAGCGTCTCGATGTCGAGGCGGTGGCGGAGGGTCTCCACCGTCGCCTCCGCCCACCGGGTGGTGTGCTTGAGGGCGTAGGTGGTGCCGGGCGCGAGGGGCGCCTCGGCGAACCAGCACACGACTGCGTCCAGCTCGTCCGCAACCTCGGGAGCGACGCCCGGCTGGCACAGCAGGTCGCCGCGGGTCACCTCCACGTCGTCGGCTAGGCGCACCGTGACCGCCGTACCCGCCGGCGCCGCATCCACCGAACCGGCGAAGGTGTCGATCGACTCGATCCTCGTGGCCATGCCGCCCGGCAGCACCAGGACCTCAGCGCCCCGCCGCACCACGCCGGCCGACACCTGCCCGGCATACCCCGGCGACCCCCCACGTTCTGGAGTACATACCCCGTGGTTTCCGCCGGCTATGTACTCCAGATCGGCGGGGGTGGTGGCCAGCGCCGGCGCCAGGACCCATTGGACGGCCATGCGGGCGCCGACGGGGTCGTCGGCCGGGTCGTCGTGGGGGGGGACGTCCTCCAGGTAGGTCAGCAGCGGCGGGCCGTCGTACCACGCCATGTGCTCCGACGGCTCCACCACGTTGTCGCCCGCCAGGGCCGAGATGGGCAGGAACGTGAGGCCCGGCAGCTCCAGCGGAGTGGTGAAGCTGCAGAACTCCTTGACGATGGTGGTGAACACCTCTTCGTCCCAGCCGACCAGGTCCATCTTGTTGACCGCCACCACCACGTGGGGAACGGCCAGCAGGCCGGCGATGACGGCGTGGCGGCGGGTCTGGTCGACCACGCCGTGGCGGGCGTCGATGAGGACGATGGCCAGATCCGCATTGGATGCGCCGGTGACCATGTTGCGCGTGAACTCGAAGTGGCCGGGGGTGTCGGCCAGCACGAAGCGCCGGCGGGGGGTGGCGAAGTAGCGGTAGGCCACGTCGATGGTGATGCCGCGGTCGCGTTCGGCCCGCAGGCCGTCGGTGAACATGGCCAGGTTGTGGCCGTCCTGGCCCCGCTGGGCGCTGGCGTGGGCCACCGCCGCGGCCTGGTCCTCGAGGATCGACTTCGAGTCCCACAGCAGGCGGCCGATGAGCGTGCTCTTGCCGTCGTCCACCGAGCCGGCGGTGGCGACCCGGAGCAGGGGGGCGCTCATCTGGTGCTCCCCTGCCGGCGAGGCAGCAGGTGACATCGGCGACGGCGCACTAGAAGTAGCCCTCGGTCTTGCGATCCTCCATGGCCGCCTCGGAGAAGCGGTCGTCGGCCCGGGTGGCACCCCGCTCGGTGATGCGGGTGGCCACCAGCTCCTCGAGGATCTCGTAGTTGTTCGAGGCGAGGGAGCGCACCGCGCCGGTGCAGCTCATGTCGCCCACAGTGCGGTAACGCACGGTTTCAGTGGACACGGTCTGACCGGGGCCCGGCTGGACCTGGGGGCACACGGCCAGGAGCATGCCGTCGCGCTCGACGACCTCTCGGCGGTGCGAGTAGTAGAGCGTGGGCAGCTCGAGGCGCTCGCGGGCGATGTACTCCCAGATGTCGAGCTCGGTCCAGTTCGACAGCGGGAAGGCACGGATGTGCTCGCCCGGATGGTGGCGGCCGTTGAAGATGCTCCACAGCTCGGGTCGCTGGTTGCTGGGGTCCCAGCGCCCTTCGCTGTCGCGGAAGGAGAAGACCCTCTCCTTGGCCCGGGCCTTGTCCTCGTCGCGGCGGGCGCCACCGAGGCAGGCGTCGAAGCGGTGCTCGGTGATCGCGTCGAGCAGCGTGGTGGTCTGGAGCCGGTTGCGGCTGGCGTTGGGGCCGCCCTCTTCCTCGGCCACCCGGCCCTTGTCGATGGACTCCTGGACGGAGGCGACGATGAGGCGCTCCCCCAGTTCGGCGATGCGCCGGTCCCGGTAGTCGAGGGCCTCGGGGAAGTTGTGCCCGGTGTCCACGTGCATGACCGGGAAGGGCAGGTGCCCGGGGCGGAAGGCCTTGACGGCCAGGGCCAGCAGGACGGCGGAGTCCTTGCCCCCGCTGAAGAGCAGGACAGGCCGCTCGAACTCGGCGGCCACCTCACGGATGATGAGGACGGCTTCGGCCTCGAGGACGTCGAGGTGGTCGAGAACGGAGGTCTCAGGCATGGAGGCCGCACTCGACCTTGCCCGAGCCCGACCAGCGGCCGGCCCGCGGATCCTCGCCCTCGGCGACGGGGCGGGTGCAGGGCCAGCAGCCGATGGAGGGATAGCCCCGCGACGCCAGCGGGTGCTCGAGCAGCCCGTGGTCGGCGGTGTAGCCGGCCATGTCCTCGTCTGTCCAGGCGGCCAGCGGGTTGACCTTGACCAGGCCCCGGCCGGCGTCCCAGGAAACGACGGGGGCGTTGGCCCGGGTAGGCGCGTCCACCCGACGCAGGCCGGTGATCCACGCCGTCCTGCCCTCCAGGCCACGGGCGAGAGGCTCCACCTTGCGTATGCCGCAGCAGCCCTCGAGGTCGCGTTGCCACCGGTCGTCGGGCTCGATCTTCGGGGTCATGACCTTCAGGTTGAGGTCGTAGCGCCGGCGGACCTGCTCCACGTACCAGAGGGTCTCGGCGAAGTGGTACTGGGTGTCGAGGAACATCACCTCGATGCCGGGCGCGGCTTTGACGGCTATGTCGATCAGGACGCTGTCCTGGAATGACGCGGCCAGGACCAGGCCGTCGCCGAACCGCTCGCGGGCCCAGGCCACGGCGGCAGCGGCCGAGCACTTCTCCAGGCGCTCCGAGATCTCGGCCAGCTCGCTCAGGTCCGGAGGAATCGCCGGCAGTGCCGTGGCCGGCGCGACTCGTTCCGGTGCCGGCGCGACCGGTGCCGCCGGGGTGGACGCGCTCACGAGCCGGCGCACTCGCCGGCGCCCACTTCGCTCACGTAGGGGCCGGTCTCGTCGAAGTCGACGTAGTAGTCGGGGTTCTCCTCGGGCGTGGGGAACACGTCGAGGTCGGCCAGCTCGGCGCCGACCACGCCGGCGCCACCGGAGCGGGCCAGCCAGCTGGTGAAGGTCTCCCCCGGCTCGCGCTCGGACGAGTAGCGCCCCACCACCCGTACGGTGGCCTCGCCCGCCGCCTTGGCCGGCAGCTTGGCCGCCTTCTGGCCGAACTCCACCTGCTCCTGGCCGAGATAGCCGCCGAGCAGCATCTGGTAGCCCGGTGCAGGCCGCTTGTGGGCCCGCCTCTCGATGCCCACGAAGCCGATGTCGGCCACGTGGTGCTGCCCGCAGGAGTTGGTGCAGCCCGAGATGTTGATGCGTACGCCGCCCACGTCGGCCAGGCCGGCGTTCTCCAGGGCACGGCCGATCTCGTCGGCCAGGCCGCGGGACTGGGTGACGGCCAGGTTGCAGGTGTCGGCGCCGGGGCAGCTGACGACGTCGCGGGCCAGTTCGGCGCCGGGCTCGGCCATGCCGAGTGCGGTGAGGCGCTCGTGCAGCAGCGGGAGCTGGTCCTCGGTGAGGCCCCGGAACACGAAGTTCTGGCGGTTGGTGACCCGCACCTCCAGGTCGAGCTCGCGCTGGATGGCGGCCACACCGCGGAACTGGTCGCCGGTGATGTCGCCCAACCGGGCGTAGGCGTAGGCCGACACCGTGCCCTTGGCCACGCCGCGCACCACGTTGGCGTCGTTCCAGCGCCCGTACTTGTCGGTGATCGGTGAGCGGAACACCACGTTGACGCCCCAGCCGGTGGGCGTGGGGGTGACGCCGGTGGCCACGCCGGCGGGCGCGTCACCCTGCTCCAGCACGTAGTCGGGGACGCCGTCGGGCACGTTGGGCGCGGCCAGCAGAAGCTTGCGCTCCTTGAGCGTGCGGGTGCGGACCTCGTCGACGCCCATGGTGTCGACCAGCCACTTCATGCGGGCCCGCAGCTTGTTGTCGCGGTTGCCGTAGTGGTCGAAGGTGCGCAGGAGGGCGTCGAGGGTGACGATGAGGTCCTCTCGGGGGGTGAAGTCCTCCAGGGCCTGGGCCGGA
>DATLCN010000048.1:0-26037 GCA_035526335.1 Acidimicrobiales bacterium
AGTCGATCTGATGAAGGGCTGAGGGTGCTCGCCTACGGCTGGGTCATCCCAGCAGTGATGGTCCTGTCCTTCGCTCTCATCCTGTTCTTCGGCAAGCGCCTCCCCCGCAAGGGCCACGAGATCGGGCTGGCGGCCATCGCCATCGCCTTTGTCCTGTCCTCCGTCTGCGCGGTGGAATGGGTGGGGCGTCCGTCCGATCTCACCGTGGCCCCGGCCGCGGCGGCCGCGGAGCATGGTGAGGCTGAGAAGTCGGGCGATGGCGAGCACGGCACCCAAGATGTAGACGAGCACGGGACGAGCCCGATCGCTGCCCAGGAGGAAGGCCCGCACGCGGAAGAAGAGGACGCCGAGCACGGCACCACCCCGGCTGTATCAGAGCCGGACGAAGGCGGCGGCCATGGCGGCGAGGAAGCCGGGCACGAAGCCGAGCCCATCCGGACGCCGGTGGTGCGGGAAGGCACCTGGTTCGAGAACGGGCCGGTGAAGATCAACGCCGGCATCCACATGGACGGGCTGGCCGTGGTCATGCTGTTCGTGGTCACCCTGATCTCGCTGGCCGTGCACGTGTTCTCCACCAGCTACATGCACGACGACCGCCGCTACACCCATTTCTTCGCCGCCCTGAGCCTTTTCACGGCCGGGATGCTCATCATGGTCACTGCCGGCAACACCCTCCAACTGCTGTTCGGCTGGGAGATGATGGGGCTCTGCTCCTTCATGCTCATCGGGCACTGGTGGGAGGAGAAGAACAACTCCGACGCCGCCCTCAAAGCCTTCTTCACCACCCGTACAGGAGACATCGGCCTGCTAGTCGGGATCTCCATCCTCTTCTTCGCCGCCGGCACCACCTTCGACATCGCCACCACGAACCGGGCTGCTCTTTCAGGTGACATCGGCCACACCGTTCTTCTGGCCGCTGCCGGCGCACTCTTCTGTGCCGTCGTGGGCAAGAGCGCACAGTTCCCACTCCACACGTGGCTGCCCGACGCCATGGCCGGCCCCACCCCGGTGTCCGCTCTGATCCACGCCGCCACCATGGTCGTCGCCGGCGTCTACCTGGTCGCCCGGTTGTACGGCGTGTTCTGGTCCGCCTTCGACATCGGCGGTGGCGGGATCAACCCGATCGCGCTCATCGGCGGCATCACCGTGATCATCGCCGCACTTCTCGCCTTCGTCCAGAGCGACATCAAGAAGGTCCTCGCCTACTCCACGGTGAGTCAGCTGGGATACATGGTCATGGCCCTCGGTGTCGGCGCCTGGACCGCGGGCATCTTCCATCTCTTCACCCATGCCTTCTTCAAGGGCCTGCTCTTCCTCGGCGCCGGCTCCGTGAGCCACGCTGTCCACAGCTTCGACATGAAGAAGGACATGGGCGGGATGCGCACCGCCATGCCGACGACGTACAAGACGTTCATGGTCGGCACGCTGGCCCTCGCCGGCATCTTCCCGCTGGCCGGCTTCTGGTCGAAGGACGAGATCCTCCTGGGCGCCGGACAGAACGGCTACGAGCTGTTCCTGGTGGTCGGGCTGATCGGTGCCTTCATGACGGCGGCCTACATGACCCGCTGTGTCTACCTCACCTTCTTCGGCGAGTTCCGGGGCCACGGCCATCCCCATGAGTCTCCCCCCGCCATCACCATCCCGCTCGTCGTCCTGGCCGTGCTCTCGGCCACAGCCGGCCTACTGAACGCTCCCGGGGTCGATCTCTTCTCCGAATGGACCCGGAACGAGGCGATCTCGCTGGCCGGCGTCGCTCATCACGAGTTCTCCATCGCCACCGCCGTCATCGGCATGGCCTTCGGCCTGGCCGGCATCACCGCCAGCTACCTCTACTACTGGCGGAACCTCGGCCCGCACCGGCTCACCGAGCGCAGCGGTGCGGCCATGGCCGGCTACCGCATCCTCGAGAACAAGTACTACCTGGACCGCCTGTACACCGACGGCATCGTCGGTTCCATCAAGGGCCCCGTCGCCCGGGCGGCGTACATCGTCAACCAGCGTGTCATAGACGGCGTGGTGAACGCCGCCGGCATCGGCACCCGCAAGCTGGGCAACTTCACCTACGACGTCATCGACCAGAAGGGGGTCGACGGCGTCGTGAACGGCGTCGGCCTCACCGCCGAGGAGGGCGGCTCGCTCCTCCGGGTGCTCCAGACCGGTCGCGTGCAGCAGTACGCCGCCTTCCTCTTCGGTGGGGTCGCTCTCCTGGGCGGAGCTCTTGTCCTCTTCACCTGATCTCGACTTCAACGAAGGGAAGCACCTGTGAACGTGTTCGACTCCTGGGCCCTCAGCCTGGCGGTACTCGTGCCCGTCATCGGCATGGTCGTGCTCGCCGCGGTGCCCAAGCCACAGGAGAAGGCTCAGAAGACGGTCGCCCTCGCCACCACCCTGATCACCGCTGCCGTCGGTTTCGGGATCCTCACCCGCTTCGATTACGGAGCCGGCAAGTCACTCCAGTTCGAGGTCGACAACTCATGGATCGACGTGATCAACAGCCGCTACCACATCGGACTCGACGGGATCTCCCTGCCGCTGCTGGTGCTGTCCATGTTCATCACCGTCCTCTGCGTCGTCTACTCCTGGGACCACTTCCCGGAACCGCACAATCCGAAGGCCTTCCTGATGCTGATGCTGGTGCTGGAAGTCGGGATGAACGGCACCTTCATTGCCCAGGACCTGATCCTCTTCTTCGTGTTCTTCGAGCTGGTCCTGCTCCCCATGTACTTCATGATCGGCGTGTGGGGGGGCGCCAACCGCCAGTACGCCTCGATCAAGTTCTTCCTGTACACGTTGTTCGGCTCGGCTCTGATGATCCTTTCGTTCCTTGCCCTGTTCTTCCGCGCCGGCAACACCTTCGACATCCCGACCCTCATCGCCAATGCCGGCGACGCGATCCCCCACAACGTCCAGCTGTGGATCTTCGGCGGGCTGTTCATGGGTTTCGCCATCAAGGTCCCGATGTTCCCGTTCCACACCTGGCTTCCCGACGCCCACACCGAGGCTCCCACCGTCGGCTCCGTCATCCTCGCCGCGGTACTCCTCAAGCTGGGTACCTACGGCTTCATTCGCATCGCCCTGCCCATTCTCCCCGAAGCGGCCGTCTCGTGGGCGCCTTGGATCGGCGGGCTCGCCGTCGTCGGCATCATCTACGGCGCTCTCGGTTGCCTCGCGCAGAAGGACATGAAGCGTCTCATCGCCTTCTCATCGGTGGCCCACATGGGTTTCGTGATGCTCGGGATCGCCACCCTCACCGATTTCGGCATCAACGCCGCCATCTTCGGAATGGTGGCCCACGGCCTGATCACGGGAATGCTGTTCTTCGTCGCCGGCTCCATCCAGGAGCGATACCAGACCCGGGAACTGGCCCGGCTCGGTGGCCTGCTCGTGCAGGCTCCGAAGCTGGGGTGGATACTGGGTTTCTGCGCCATGGCGTCGCTCGGACTCCCTGGTCTGGCCGGGTTCTGGGGCGAGTTCCCGGCCATCCTCTCCGCCTATCAGCCGGCTGCCGGTCTCTCCGAAGCCGTCTTCCGGACCTACATGGTGGTCGCAGCCGTCGGCACGGTGCTCGCTGCTGGTTACCTCCTGTGGATGTTCCAGCGCACCGCCTTCGGCACGCCCAAGGACGAGTTCTCCAAGGCCCACGTGCATGACGTCCACCCACTCGAGTGGGTGGCTTGGGCACCGATGCTCGCTCTCATCTTCGTACTTGGGGTGTACCCCCGGCTGATCTTCGGGATCACCGACGAAGCGGTGCAGACCGTGTCCAGCGCCTTCCGCGCGGTCGGCGGTTAGATGCACGCCTTTCTGGCCGCAGCCGACAGCCTGAAGGCGCCGGATCTCGACTACTTCGCGCTGTCACCCGAGATCGTGCTCACCGCCGTCCTGGTGGGCATCCTCCTGCTCGACGTGTTCGTCGACGAGACCCGCAAGTACCTCGTCACACAGATGGCCGGTCTGGGCGTACTGGTCAGCCTGGTGCCGGTCGTCCTCCTGGCAGCCAATGGCCGTGACCGTTCCATGCTCGCCGGCGCCTACGTGGTGGACAACTTCGCCCTCCTGGTCAAGGCACTCTTTCTGGTAACCGGCTACGTCGTGCTTCTCATGTCCTCCAACTACATCGGGGAGGGCGACTACTACGAGGGTGAGTACTCGTTCCTCCTGCTCTCGTCGTTGCTCGGGATGCTGGTGATGGGATCGTCGCGCGACCTCATCACGATCTTCGTGGCCCTCGAACTTCTGTCGATCCCCGCCTACCTTCTGGCCGGCTGGCGCAAGCGGGACCTGCGCAGCAACGAGGCCTGTCTGAAGTACTACCTGTTGGGTGTCCTCGCGTCGGCCGTGATGCTCTACGGGATGTCGCTGATCTTCGGGGCCACCGGGTCCACCGTTCTGCGTACCATAGGGCGTGAGGTGGGCGGGTCGGTCGGAGACCAGCCCATCGTGACGCTGGGCATCTTTTTCATAATCGTCGGGTTCGCCTTCAAGGTGTCGGCCGTCCCCTTCCACTTCTGGGCGCCCGATACATACGAGGGCGCCCCCACGCCGGTGACCGCGTTCCTGTCGGTGGCGTCCAAGGCGGCCGGCTTCGTGGCGCTCCTCCAACTCGTCTACATCGGCTTCTTCGGGCGGGAGGAGGTGTGGGGCCCGCTCTTCTGGGTGCTGGCAGCGCTCACGATGACGGTCGGGAACCTGGTGGCGCTACGCCAGACGAACATCGTGCGGCTGCTGGCGTACTCTTCGGTGGCCCAAGCCGGCTACATCCTCGTGCCGTTCGCGGTCGCGGGGTCCAACCCGGGGGCCGAAGCCACAGCCCAGACGGCGGTGCTCGTGTACCTGCTGATCTACGCGGCGATGAACCTCGGTGCTTTCGCCATCGTGATGGCCGTCGCCCGCAAGACCCACTCCGGCGAGATCTCCTCCTACGGTGGGCTGTTCACCTATGCCCCGGGTCTCACGCTGCTGATGAGCATCTTCCTTTTCTCCCTGGCCGGCATTCCCCCGCTGGCCGGCTGGTTCGCCAAGCTCTACATTTTCGAATCCGCCCTCGACGCCGGCACCGCGTCGGCGGTGACGCTGGCGGTGGTGGCAGGTGTGAACGCCGTGATCGCGCTCTTCTACTACTCCGCCATCGCCAAGGAGATGTGGATGAAGCCGGTGCCCGACGGCGACACCACGTCGATTCCGGTGCCCCCCGCCCTGGCCGCCGCCTTGGCCTTCACCGCCATCGTCGTTGTCGCCCTCGGCGTGTATCCGCAGGCCTTCGCCCGCCTCGGTGATCTTGCCCACCTGGCGCTGCGGTAGCCACGCCGGCACCCGCGCTCCCCCGCATCCTGGAGGTGATCCGCCGCCTCGGACCCGTCACCTTCGCCGAGCTCATGGAGGTGGCCCTCTACGACGCCGGCGGCGGATTCTTCGTCACCGGCGGAGCCGCGGGCCGTGCCGGCGACTTCCTCACCAGCCCCGAGGTGGGCCCGCTGTTCGGGGCGGTGATGGCCCGTGCCCTCGACGCCTGGTGGGCCGAGTCGGGCCAACCGGACCCGTACATCGTGGTCGATGCCGGCGCCGGCGCCGGCACCCTCGCCGCCGCGGTGAGGGCAGCTCAGCCCGCGTGCGCCCCGGCCCTGCACTATGTGATGGTGGAGCGCTCGGAGGCTCTGCGGGCCCGCCACTCCAAGCGGGTGCCGCTGGAGCCGCCGAGTGCCGGCTCCGGCATTGCCGGCGCCGACGAGGACGACGAGCCCGGTGCCCTCCACCGGCCCATCGGTCCCGGTCCCACCTTCACCTCCCTCGGCGCCGTGCCGGCGGTGCCCTTGAACGGCATTGTGATCGCCAATGAGCTGCTCGACAACCTCCCTTTCCACCTCCTGGAGAGAGGAGGGCGAGGAGAGCGAGAAGGATGGGACGAGGTCCGGGTGGGTGAGCAGGACGGCCGGCTGATCGAGGTGCTGGTACCCGCTCCGCCGGCCCTGTCCGCTGAGGCCGCCACCCTCGTTCCGAGGCCGACTGGCGGCTCCCGCATCCCGCTCCAGATGGAGGCCCGGTCCTGGCTGTCGCAGGCTCTCTCCCTGGTAGAGCTGGGGCGAGTGGTGGTGATCGACTATGGCGACACCACACCGTCGCTGGCCGCCCGGCCACCCGCTGAATGGCTGCGCACCTACAGGGGCCACCATCGTGGCGGCAATCCGCTGGAGCAGCCTGGCAGCCAGGACATCACCTGCGAGGTCGCCGTCGACCAGTTGGCGCGGGTGCGCCGGCCGGATCTGGTTCGCAGCCAGGCCGAGTTCCTCGAAAGCCACGGCATCGAGGAGCTTGTCGTCGCAGCTCGCGCCGTGTGGCAGCAGAGGGCCCACCTCGGCGACATGGACGCCCTCAAGGCCCGCAGTCGCGTCGGCGAGGCCGCCGCCCTCACCGACCCCGCCGGTCTGGGCTCCTTCCGCGTCCTCGAGTGGGCCGTCGGCTGAGAATTCCGTTGTCCGTTGGTGAGCACACAGCTCAGGAAGCGGCCGGCCGTGTACGACCTGGACCGGTGCGGGTGGCGCCGCCGCCGACTGGTCGGCGCCTGCGCTGGCGTGCCCCGCCGAAGGCGGTCGTTCCGGCGAGCGGCACCTAGGATCGACTCCGATGCCCGGCATCGAGTCCTTCTCCTCAGAGGGGCGGCGCTTCCCGCCGCCGGATGCGTTCAGACAGAAATCGATTGTCACGGACCGGTGCCTCTACGAGGAGGCCGGGGAGGACTGGCAGGGATTCTGGGCCCGCCAGGCACAGGCCCTCGACTGGTTTGACGAGTGGCACACCGTCTGCGACTGGAAACTGCCCTTCGTGCGCTGGTTCGACGGCGGCACCCTGAACGTGTCGGTCAACTGCGTCGATCGCCACGTGGCCGCCGGCCGGGGAGGCAAGGTCGCGTTCCATTGGGAGGGTGAGCCGGGCGACACCCGCGCTGTCACGTACTCCGACCTGCTGGCCGACGTCCAGAGGTTCGCCAATGTGCTGAAAGGCCTCGGCGTCCGGCGCGGAGACCGGGTCGCCATCTACATGCCCATGATCCCGGAGCTCCCGGTCGCGATGCTCGCCTGCACCCGTATCGGCGCCGCCCACTCGGTGGTTTTCGGTGGCTTCTCCGCCGAAGCCCTGAGGGACCGGATCGTCGATGCCCAGGCGAAGGTCCTGGTCACGGCCGACGGCGGGTGGCGACGGGGCGCCATGGTCCCGCTCAAGGCCAATGCCGACACCGGCCTCGAGGCGACACCCTCGATCGAGGCGGTCGTCGTGGTCCGCCGAACGGAGCAGGACATCACCATGGTCGAGGGCCGTGACCAGTGGTGGCACGACCTCATGGCCGCGGCCGCCGACGGGTGCGAACCCGAGCACATGGCCGCCGAGGATCTGCTCTATCTCCTCTACACCTCCGGCACCACGGCCAAGCCGAAGGGGATCATGCACACGACCGGCGGTTATCTCACCCAGGTCGCCTTCAGCCACCGGTACGTCTTCGATCTCGACCGCGACACTGACGTCTACTGGTGTGCCGCCGACATCGGCTGGGTCACCGGCCACAGTTACATCGTGTACGGGCCCCTCGCCAATGGTTCCACCAACGTCCTGTTCGAAGGCACCCCGGACTTCCCTCAGCGGGACCGATGGTGGTCGATCATCGAGCGCTACGGGGTGACCATCCTCTACACCGCCCCGACGGCCATCCGGACCTTCATGAAATGGGGCACCGACGAGATGGAGAAACACGACCTCTCCTCTCTCCGGCTCCTGGGCAGCGTCGGCGAGCCCATCAATCCCGAGGCGTGGGTGTGGTACTGGCGCCATGTCGGCGGGGAGCGGTGCCCGGTGGTCGACACCTGGTGGCAGACCGAGACAGGTTCCATCCTCATCGCGCCACTTCCCGGTGTAACCGACCTGAAGCCCGGATCGGCGGCCTTTCCGCTGCCCGGAACGGTGGCCGAAGTCGTGGACGACGGCGGCCATGCGGTGGAGCCCGGGGCTGGCGGCGGCTATCTCACCATCACTCAGCCGTGGCCGTCGATGCTGCGCGGGATATACGGCGATCCCGAGCGTTACCACCAGACGTACTGGAGCCGTTTTCCCGGCCGCTACTTCGCCGGCGACGGCGCCCGCGTGGACGAGGACGGCTACTTCTGGTTCCTCGGACGGGTCGACGACGTCATGAACGTCTCCGGCCACCGGGTCTCGACCACTGAGGTGGAGTCCGCCCTGGTCGACCACCCGTCGGTGGCCGAAGCCGCCGCCGTGGGGGCTGCCGACGAGATCAGCGGCCAGGCCATCATCGCGTTCGTCACCCTCAAGGCCGGCCAGCCCGCCACGCCCGAGCACGGTCAGCTCCTCCGTCAGCACGTCGTCACCCGGATCGGTGCCATCGCCCGGCCCCGCACCATCGTCTTCACCGACGACCTCCCCAAGACCCGAAGCGGAAAGATCATGCGGCGCCTGCTGCGCGACGTGGCCGAGGGACGGGCGCTGGGCGACGTCACCACCCTGGCTGACGTGTCCGTCGTGGAGGAGATCAAGAAGCGGGCCGCTTCGCTGCCCGAGGAAGACTGACCTGGCCGCCGAGACGCCCGACAACTGGCGGTGGCGGTCGGATCCCATCGCTCCGGGGGAGGCCGTGGTGTTCGACCTCGACGGCGTGCTGTCCGACGCGGTGAGCCGTCAGCACTTTCTCGAGTCCGACCGGCGGGACTGGCGCGGCTTCTTCGACGCCTGCGGCGAGGACCCCTTGATCGAGGAGGTGGCCCGCCTCCTCTCGCTCCTCGACGCCGGCCTCCGGATCGTCCTTCTGACCGGGCGCCCTGTACGTGTGCAGCCCCAGACGCTGGCGTGGCTCGACCGCTACGAGCTGCGTTGGGACCTGCTGATCATGCGGAACTTCGGTGACTACCGCGCCGCCCGCGAGTTCAAACGGCTGACCGTTCGCGCTCTGCAGGATCGCGGGTTCGACCTGCGCCTTGCTTTCGAGGACGACCGTCGTAACCTGGAGATGTTCCACGCCGAGGGGGTTCCCTGCGTCTACATCCACTCCGGGTACTACGACTGACGGGAACCAAAAGGTCGCAACCGATGTTGACAGGATCACCATGAACAAGAACACCTTCAAGACCTTCGTCCTCCTGGCCGCCATCGGCGGCCTCCTCGTGTCCGTCGGGTCGATCCTCGGTGGACCGAGCGGGGCGGTGATCGGAATGATCCTCGGCGTCGGCATCGTCGGCTTCTCCTACTGGCGCTCCGACAAGCTCGCCATACGTGCCGCCCGGGCCGTGCCGGCGGACGAGGCTCGGATGCCCGAGTACTTCCGCATCGTTCGGGAGCTGACCCAGCAGGCGGGAATGCCGATGCCCCGGCTCTACGTCACGCCGGACATGCAGCCGAACGCCTTCGCCACAGGCCGTAACCCGGATCACGCCGCCGTCGCCGTCACCCAGGGGATCCTCCAGATCCTCGACTGGGACGAGCTCAGGGGTGTGCTGGCCCACGAGATCAGCCACGTGGGCAACCGCGACATCCTCATCGGCTCCATCGCCGCCGCGGTGGCCACCGGCATCAGCTTCATGGCCAACATGGCCATGTGGGGTGCCATGTTCGGCGGTGGCCGGGGGGACGACGACAACGCCAACCCGATCGCGCTCCTGCTGACCGCCCTCCTCGCCCCGGTGGCCGCCGGCCTGCTCCAGATGGCGCTCAGTCGCAGCCGGGAGTTCGAGGCCGACCGGACGGGGGCCCGCCTCATCGGCGACGGTGAGCCGCTGGCCCGGGCGCTCGAGAAGCTGGAGTCCGCGGCCCATCGCATCCCCATGGACGTGAACCCGGCGCAGGCACAGGCCTACATCGTGAACCCTCTCACCGGGCGCAAGGTGCAGTTCGCCAACCTCTTCACCACCCATCCGCCCATGGCGGAGCGGGTCGGGCGCCTTCGGGCAGGGGAGTGGCGGTCGTAGCCCTACGCCTGAGGTGGAGGGCATCCGGGGGCTGGCGCCGGCCCGGTCCGTAAGCCACCATGGAGGCGTCCCTGTCGTTTCGATCCCATGTCCCGCGCCCGAACCGTCCCCTTAGCCTGCACCGTGGCCGCCGTAGCTCTCCTGGCCGGCGCCCTGGGGTCGGCCGGCGCCCAGCTGCTTCCCACCACGACCACCACCACCCGCCCGCCACCCAGCACCACCACCACCACCACCACGATCCCGCTCCAGCCGACGGAGTCGACGACCACCACGACTCCGGAGCCGCCGGCGCTTGATCCCGATCACGGCCCCACCGGGGGTTCTTCGGACCCGGCCGCCTCGTCGGGTCCAGTCGCCGACGAATCCGGACTTGCCGCACCTGCCGGCGAGGGTCCTTCGCCGGCAAAGGTCGTCCCCGACTCTGTGTCCAGCTCAGTTGTGACCCCGGGGACCCGGGGCGCCGGCGCACCCCTGACCAACGGACCCGTGACCGCCGGCACTATCCCCGCCGATGCCCGGCGCCTCATCAACTCGATCCGGCGCTCGCCGGCCAACAGCACGAGGAAGCTTCTCGAGGCCCTGGCACCTCTACGTTCACTCGGGCTCAGTGACACCGAGTTGGTCAAGGCCGGCTTCGGGCGTTTTCCCGTCGGAGGCCGCACCACGTTCGTCGACGACTGGTACTTCCCCCGGTACGTGCCGACGTTCCACCTCCATGTCGGCACCGATCTCTTCGCCGCCTGCGGCACGCCGGCGCGGTCGCCGGCCGACGGAACACTGAAGCTGGCGCAGGGTGGGTCCGGCGGTCTGGCCGCCTACGTGTATCGAGCCGACGGCACCTACTACTACCTGGCCCACCTCCAGCGCTTCGTCGCCTCCCAGAGGTCCGGCCAGCCCGTCACCCTCGGGGAGACCATCGGCTACGTCGGGGACACCGGCAACGCCGTGGGCAGCCCCTGCCACGTCCACTTCGAGGTCCACCCGGCCCCGTCCAGGCAGGTCGTCACCGGGAAGGGCAGGGACCGGAAGGTGACCCTCGTGCCCCGGTCGGTTCCCGTCGGCTCGAAGCTGGAGCCGGTGAACCCCAAGCCCTACCTGGACGCATGGCTCGAGGAGGCGCGCCTTCAGGTGCCCCAGTTGATCGCCGCCCTGGAAGGACGTCCCCGCGCGCTGGTGGCGACGGGCCTCACCCGCCGGATGGTCGACGGCCGCGCCGGCTCCCTGGCCGCCCCCGCAGTTCCGCCCAGGTCTCAACTCCTCTGGGCCACCTCGGCCAGCCCCGCCGGCGGCGCCTGGCACCTGGCCCAGGCCGAGGCGGCGACCGCGGCCACCGACGTCGACTGGACCAGGTTGGCCCGCAGGCAGCAGGCCCGACTGGTCGACGAACAGAGGGCGAGGGAGCTGACCGAAGCCCTGCTGACCCCCCTGACGCCATCCTCTCTTCGCAGCGCCCAACTGTCCGGCCTCGACTGATCCTTGGCCCCGCCAGATCAGATCACGCGGGCGGTCAGTCGCGGAAGTTGTTGAACTGCAAGGGGATTCCGAAGTTCTCGGCCTTCAGCGCGGCGATCACTTCCTGCAGGTCGTCGCGCTTCTTGCCGGAGACGCGGAGTTGGTCGCCCTGGGTCTGAGACGACACACCCTTCAGCTTCAGGTCCTTGATGAACCTGTTCATCTGCCGGGCGTGGTCGGCGGAGATGCCAGCCTTGATGGTGATGGTCTGTCTCACCGTGCCCTTGGCCGCTTCCTCGACGGCCCCGCGGTCCAGGGCCTTCAGCGACACGCCCCGCTTCACCAGCTTCTCCTCTAGTACCTGGACGACGGCGCGGAGTCGATCCTCGGTGGATGAGGCGAGCTTGATCTCCTGCCCTGACAGCTCCACGGAAGAGCAGGTGTCCTTGAAATCGAAACGGGTTGAGATCTCCCGGCTGGCCTGGTCGAGGGCATTTCGCACCTCTTGCATGTCGGCTTCGGAGACCACGTCGAAGGTGGGCATGGAACAGAAGGTATCCTCATCGCTCCAGGGTCGGTGCCCGAGTGGCCAAAGGGAGCAGACTGTAAATCTGCCGGCACAGCCTACGTAGGTTCAAATCCTGCCCGGCCCACCATTGGATGACCAGCAGTTTTGCGTTTCAGGCCATTGCCGGGGGGTCGAATGCCAAGGCCTCTTGTAGCCACTTGCGGATTCGGCGCTTCGGTAGGTGGTCGGAGCACCCCGTCCATGAGGCGTGGCGCTCGTGCTCCCAGGCCTCGGTTTGGTCAGAGCGCGAGATGAAGACGCAACGCTTCATCGAGCGCAGCGACGAGATCGCCGCTGAGCGTGCCGAGGTGCGGACCGATGCGCTCGATGGCAACCGGTCGGACTTGTTCAGCCTGCGCCTTCGAGTCACGGTCCAGACCGGTACCCAGGGCATCGAGAAGGACCTGGAACGGATAGACGCGCTTCACGTTCGAGGTGACAGGAACGACGCAGATCACACCTCGCCCCAGCCGCTCGGCCGTCGTGTTCGCTCCATCATTGCTCACGATGACCGCTGGTCGCCGCTTGTTGGCCTCCGACCCTCGGACCGGATCGAGATCGACGAGCCTGATCTCGCCGCGGCGCATCAGCTCAAACCGTCATTGATCACGGTCTCCCAGAGGTCGGCGTCGGGGGTATCGGCCCATTCGGCCCATGCGTCCTCGTACGCCGGTCCGAGCTGTGACCCGCGGAGGAGTCGAACCGCCTTGTGCACCGCTGCAGACCGCGAACCGATGCCTTGGCTCGCCGCGTAGCGGTCGAGGAACTCAACGTCCTCGTCGGGGAGGCTCACGCTCACCTTCATACCCCAGATACTACCATCGGTAGGACTAGGGTAGGAAGCAGACGATGCTGTTGCGACCATCCCGCCCGGCGCGCCATTTTCGACGATCAGCCGTGGCCGGGGGCGTCGGGGTGACGTGGAGGCATCGTGTCGGGTCGGGGGACCTCGAACCACACCGTCTTGCCCTCAGGGTCGGGCACCACTCCCCACGACGAGGCCAGCGCCTCGACCATGGCCAGCCCGCGCCCCGACGTGGCGCCGCTGTCCACCGTCCTTACCGCCGGTACGGCCTGCCCGTGGTCGGTCACCTCTATGCGGACTGCATCTGGCTTCAGGAGAACTGCGATGTAGGCCTCGGAGTCGGCGTGGACGATCGAGTTGGTGACCAGCTCCGACACGAGGAGGTTCACCGTGTCGAGTAGCTCGTCACATTCCCACCTCTTCAGGGTCTCCCCCACGAAACGGCGAGCGGTGGCGCTGCTTCGGGGATCCCGCTCGAGATGGGCCCGGTTCTCCGCCAGCGCCCACGAGACCGCCTCGATCATGCCCGCCACTGAGACGATGTCGTCCACCATGGCCTTGGCTGAGAGACTCTTCTCGACGTAGCCCACCGCTCCCTGCGACACCGTCAGGTGAGCCAGGCGCCCTTTCGGGAACCCGGACACGACGATCACCCGGCTGCGCGGCGAGGCGGCGACCAGATCCGGCAGGACCTCGATGCCCCCGACGTTCGGCATACCGAGGTCCAGAAGGGCGAGGTCGGGCTGGAGGTCGCGTACGGCATCCAAAGCCTCCATGCCGTCGGCGCAGCGGGCGACCACCTCGAACCGACCGGTCACCTCGAGGGCGACACTGAGCAACTCACGCATGTCGCCGGAGTCATCGGCGACGACCACGCGGAACCTGTCGGCGGTCATCTGTTCATTCTGCCTCGGCGGGGGCCCGGAAAGGAGCCTCCGGCGGTACCCTTCCCCGAGCGCGGGACGGTGCCGTCAAGCAGGCGACGACCGGACCGGGCACTCACAGAGATCGGCTGGGAAGGACGAATGACGCCATGGCTTCTAGCAAGGTGACGGGCGGGACGGCGGCTACGGCGGCAACGCTCCCCAAGACGGGAAATGGCCGCCGGCCGGCCACGGGGAACGGGCTGAGCATAGAGGAGGCGGCACTTAACGAGTTGTTGCGCGCCCTGCGGGCAGCCAAGGACGGAGACTTCTCCATACGCCTGGCGGAGCGGCGCAACACCCTTCTAGGTCAGATAGGTGCGGCCTACAACGACCTCATCGAGCTCAACGCGGCATCCACCAAGGAGCTGGGTCGGGTGGGCCGGCTGGTCGGGCGCGAAGGGCGGATGAACGAGCGCTTCTCCCTGGAGGCCCGCGGTGCCTGGGCCGACACCGCCTCCTCCGTCAACCGCCTCATCGAGGACCTCTCCCGGCCCACAACCGAGGTGGCACGCGTCATCGAGGCCGTGGCCCAGGGGGACCTGTCGCAGAAGATGGCGCTGAAGATCGAGGGCCAGCCGGTCAAGGGCGAGTTCCTCCGTATCGGCACCACGGTCAACGCCATGGTCGACCAGCTCAGCTCCTTCTCCGCTGAAGTGAGCCGCGTCGCCCGGGAGGTCGGAACCGACGGGAAGCTCGGAGGCCAGGCCAAGGTCAAGGGTGTGTCCGGTACGTGGAACGACCTCACCGAGAACGTCAACAACATGGCCTCGAACCTGACCGGCCAGGTGCGCAACATCGCCCAGGTGACCACCGCCGTCGCCCGCGGCGACCTGTCCCAGAAGATCACGGTGGAGGCCAAGGGCGAGGTTCTCAAACTCAAGGACACCATCAACACGATGGTGGGTCAGCTCTCGTCCTTTGCCGACGAGGTCACCCGCGTGGCCCGCGAGGTCGGTACCGAGGGCAAGCTCGGCGGCCAAGCTGACGTCAAGGGTGTCTCTGGAACGTGGAAGGACCTCACCGACAACGTCAACTACATGGCGTCGAACCTCACCGGTCAGGTGCGCAACATCGCCCAGGTCGCTACCGCCGTCGCCCGCGGCGACCTGTCCCAGAAGATCACGGTGGAGGCCAAGGGCGAAGTCGCCGCCCTAGCCGACACCATCAACTCCATGACCGACACCCTCCGTGCCTTCGCCGATGAGGTCACCCGCGTGGCCCGTGAGGTCGGTACGGAAGGCAAGCTCGGCGGCCAGGCCGACGTGCCCAACGTGTCAGGGACCTGGAAGGCCCTCACCGACAATGTGAACTTCATGGCCTCGAACCTCACCACTCAGGTCCGCAACATCGCCCAGGTGGCCACCGCCGTCGCCCGCGGCGACCTGTCCCAGAAGATCACGGTGGAGGCCAAGGGCGAGGTCGCCGTGCTGGCCGACACCATCAACTCCATGACCGGCACCCTCGGAGCCTTTGCCAACGAGGTGACCAGGTTGGCCCGTGAGGTGGGCACCGAGGGGCGCCTCGGCGGTCAGGCCCAGGTGGAGGGCGTGGCCGGCACGTGGAAGGACCTCACCGACAGCGTGAACTCCATGGCCTCGAACCTGACGAGTCAGGTGCGGGACATCGCCCAGGTCACCACCGCGGTGGCGAAGGGCGACCTGTCCCAGAAGATCACGGTGGACGTGCGGGGCGAGATCCTCGAGCTGAAGAACACCATCAACGTGATGGTCGACCAGCTCTCCTCCTTCGCCGACGAGGTCACCCGAGTGGCCCGCGAGGTCGGCACCGAGGGCAAGCTCGGCGGCCAGGCCGAGGTGAAGGGCGTCAGTGGCACGTGGCGGGGGCTGACCGAGAACGTCAACTACATGGCGTCCAACCTGACGAGCCAGGTGCGCAACATCGCCCAGGTGGCCACCGCCGTCGCGCGCGGCGACCTGTCCCAGAAGATCACGGTGGAGGCCAAGGGCGAGGTCGCCGTACTCGCCGACACGATCAACTCCATGACCGATACCCTCCGCGCTTTCGCCAACGAGGTGACCCGGGTGGCCCGCGAGGTCGGCACCGAGGGCAAGCTCGGTGGTCAGGCCCAGGTCGAGGGCGTCGCCGGCACCTGGAAGGATCTCACCGACAGCGTCAACTCGAGGGCCTCCAACCTGACGAGCCAGGTACGTGACATCGCCCAGGTCACCACTGCCGTCGCCCGGGGCGACCTGTCCCAGAAGATCACGGTGGACGTGCGGGGAGAGATCCTGGAGCTGAAAAACACGATCAATGTCATGGTCGACCAGCTCTCGTCCTTCGCCGACGAGGTGACACGCGTGGCCCGCGAGGTGGGCACCGAGGGCAAGCTCGGCGGCCAGGCCGAGGTCACGGGGGTGAGCGGCACTTGGAAGGACCTCACCGACAACGTCAACTACATGGCATCGAACCTCACCGACCAGGTCCGCAACATCGCCCAGGTGACCACCGCGGTCGCCCGCGGCGACCTGACCCAGCAGATCACCGTCGACGTCAAGGGCGAGATCGCTGAGCTGAAGGGCACCATCAACACCATGGTCGACCAGCTGTCGTCGTTCGCCGACGAGGTGACCCGGGTGGCCCGCGAGGTGGGCACCGAGGGGATCCTCGGCGGTCAGGCCGAGGTGGAGGGCGTGAGCGGCACTTGGAAGCAGCTCACCCAGAGTGTGAACTCCATGGCCGGCAACCTCACCAGCCAGGTCCGCAACATCGCCCAAGTGGCGACCGCGGTCGCCCGCGGCGACCTTTCCCAGAAGATCACCGTCGAGGCCAAGGGCGAGGTTGCAGCGCTGGCCGAGACCATCAACTCCATGACCGACACCCTGTCCTCGTTCGCCGACGAGGTGACCCGGGTGGCCCGCGAGGTGGGCACCGAGGGCCGGCTGGGTGGCCAGGTCGAGGTGCCGAACGTGTCCGGCGTGTGGAAAGGGCTCACCGACAACGTCAACTACATGGCCTCGAACCTCACCAGCCAGGTCCGCAACATCGCCCAGGTGGCTACTGCGGTGGCCAAGGGCGACCTGACGCAGAAGATCACAGTCGACGTGCGAGGCGAGATAGCGGAACTGAAGAACACCATCAACGTCATGGTCGACCAGCTCTCGTCCTTCGCCGACGAGGTGACACGCGTGGCCCGCGAGGTGGGCACGGAGGGAAAGCTCGGCGGCCAGGCCCAGGTCCGGGGCGTTTCCGGCACATGGAAGGGCCTTACCGACAACGTCAACTACATGGCCTCGAACCTCACCAGCCAGGTCCGCAACATCGCGCAGGTGACCACGGCAGTTGCCCGCGGCGACCTCACCCAGAAGATCACGGTGGACGTCAAGGGCGAGATCCTGGAGCTCAAGAACACGATCAACACCATGGTCGACCAGCTCTCCTCCTTCGCCGACGAGGTCACCCGCGTGGCAAGGGACGTCGGCACCGAGGGCAAGCTCGGTGGCCAGGCCAGGGTGAAGGGCGTATCGGGGACGTGGAAGGACCTCACCGACAACGTCAACATCATGGCCGACTCGCTCACCGCCCAGGTTCGCGACATCGCCCAGGTCACCACCGCCGTGGCCAACGGGGACCTGTCCAAGAAGATCACCGTTGACGTGCGGGGTGAGATCCTGGCTCTCAAGAACACCATCAACACCATGGTCGACCAGCTGTCCTCCTTCGCCGCCGAGGTCACCCGCGTGGCCCGCGAGGTGGGTACCGAGGGCAAGCTCGGAGGTCAGGCCAGGGTGAAGGGCGTATCGGGAACGTGGGGCGACCTCACCGAGAACGTCAACATCATGGCCGGCTCGCTCACCACCCAGGTGCGGGCCATCGCCGAGGTGGCCACGGCGGTGACGCAGGGAGACCTCACCCGATCTGTGGCGGTCGAGGCCCAGGGCGAGGTGGCCGAGCTCAAGGACAACATCAACCAGATGATCGGGAACCTCGCCGAGACGACGCGTCGCAACGAGGAGCAGGACTGGTTGAAGACCAACCTGGCTCGCATCTCCGGCCTCATGCAGGGACAGCGGGACCTGCAGGCCGTCTCCCGGCTGATCATGTCGGAGCTGACCCCGACGGTGGTCGCCCAGCACGGGGCCTTCTTCCTGAACGACCTGGCGACCGACGTCGACGGGGAGCTCCGGCTGGTGGCGAGCTACGGCTACAAGGCCAGGAAGAACGTGCCCAGCAGGTTCAAGCTCGGTGAGTCCCTGGTGGGTCAGGCCGCACTCGAGAAGAACCCGATCCTCATCACCGAGGCACCTCAGGACTACGTCAAGGTCAGCTCCGGCCTCGGTGAAGCGGCACCCGTCAACGTGATCGTGCTGCCCATCCTGTTCGAGGAGCAGGTGCTGGGTGTCATCGAGCTGGGCGCCCTGCGACCGTTCACCGAGGTCAACCAGACTTTCCTGGAGCAGGTCATCGAGACCATCGGTGTCGTCCTCTCGACGATCATCGCCAATACCCGCACCGAGGAGCTGCTCTCAGAGTCGCAGCGCCTGGCCCAGGAGCTTCAGTCCCAGCAGGAGGAGCTCCGCCGCTCCAACGTGGAGCTCGAGTCCCAGGCCGCATCGCTCAAGGCCTCCGAGGAGCTGCTGCAGCAGCAGCAGGAGGAGCTGCAGCAGACCAACGAGGAGCTGCAGGAGAAGGCGCGCCTGCTGGCCGAGCAGAATCGGAGCATCGAGATCAAGAACCGCGAGATCGAAATGGCGCGCCTCGGTCTCGAGGAGAAGGCCCAGCAGCTGGCACTCAGCTCCAAGTACAAGTCGGAGTTCCTGGCCAACATGAGCCACGAGCTGCGAACGCCGCTCAACAGCCTCCTCATCCTGGCCAAACTCCTCACGGACAACCCCGACGGGAACCTCACCGACAAGCAGGTGGAGTTCGCCCGCACCATCCACACCGCCGGCAGCGACCTCCTCGACCTCATCAACGACATCCTCGACCTGTCCAAGGTCGAAGCGGGGAAGATGGACGTCGTCCTGTCCGAGGTGAACCTGGAGGAGCTGTGCGCCGGCGTGGAGCAGGCGTTCCGGCCGGTGGCCCAGGAGAAGCGCCTCAACTTCACCCTCGAGCGCCTTCCCGGAGCACCGTCCAGCGTCGTCACCGACGAGCAGCGACTGCACCAGGTGCTACGAAACCTGCTGTCCAACGCGTTCAAGTTCACGGAGCTGGGATCCGTCGGGCTGACCATCGGTCCTGCTCCCGAGGACACCCGCTACGCCAACCCTGTGCTCTCCGAGGCCGATCGGGTGGTGACCTTCACTGTGACCGACACCGGCATCGGCATCCCCGCAGCGAAGCTGCGGCTCGTGTTCGAGGCGTTCCAGCAGGCTGACGGCACCACCAGTCGCAGATATGGAGGCACCGGGCTCGGGCTTTCCATCAGCCGGGAGATCGCCCGGCTGCTCGGCGGCGAGATCAGGGCCACCAGCACCATGGCCGAGGGCAGCATCTTCACTCTGTTCCTCCCCGAGCTGTACTCGCCCTCCCCGGAAGCCCCGCGGCTGCACCAGGCGCTGCCGACTGGGATCCGGACGGCCGAAGGCGCGGGTACGAGCGCTCTCGGATCTCTGACCTGGCCGGGTCCGGACGATGAAGAGCCGGAGGACGCGCTCGAGCCGGCGCTGAGCGACATCCCCGACGATCGCGGTTCGATCGTGGAGGGTGACCGGGCGCTGTTGGTCGTCGCTGCTGACGAGGAGGTGAGCCGCCGGCTGCTCGAGCTGGGCCGGGAGCGCGGCTTCAAAGTCGTACTCGCCTCGCGCGGCGGTGCCGCAGTCGCACTGGCGCGTGAAGTCCGGCCCGACGCCATCGTCGTCGACGCAGATCTGGCCTTCGCCGAAGGGGAGGCGCTGCTCGGCCACTTCAAGCGTGACGGCGAACTCCGCCACATTCCGGTCCATGTCATGGCCCCGCCCGACATGCGTTGGCGGATGTTGCGTTCAGGCGCCTTCGGCTTCAGCGCGAAGCCGGTCGACCGGGAGGTCCTGGCCGGAGCCTTAGGCGCTCTCGGCGACTATCTCGACGCGGGGGAGCGTCACCTGCTCGTGGTGGAGGACAACGAGACCGAGCGAGAGGCGGTGATAGCCCTGCTGGGCGGTGGCGCAGGACTCGTGACGACCGCGGTCGGGTCGAGCGAAGAGGCGGTGGTCGTGCTCGAAGACCGGCCTGTCGATTGCGTCGTGCTGGACCTGAAGCTTCCCAAGATGAGCGGGTTCTCGCTCCTCGAGCGGATCAAGTCCGACGAGCGGTTCCGTACGATCCCGGTGATCATCTATACGGGCAAGGACCTGACGAGGCGAGAGGAGACCCGCCTCTCCAAGTTCGCGCAGAGCATCATCGTCAAGGACGCACGGTCACCGGAGAGGCTCCTGGAGGAGGTGACGCTGTTCCTCCATCAGCCGGGCGACAAGCTCCCGGAGGACCAGCGGCTGATTCTCGAGCAACTGCAGAATCACGCTTCGCTCCTCACCGGCAAGCGGGTTCTGATCGTGGACGACGACGTGCGAAACGTCTTCGCCCTCACCAGTGTTCTGGAGCGTCAGGGGATGGAGGTGCTCTTCGCGGAGAACGGCAAGGACGGAATCGCCATGCTCAAGCAGAACCCGGGCGTCGATCTCGTGCTGATGGACATCATGATGCCGGAGATGGACGGATACGAGACCACCGAGGCCATCCGCGGCATACCCCGCTTCCAGAGGCTTCCGATCATCGCCCTCACGGCGAAGGCCATGAAAGGCGACCGCGAGAAGAGCATCGCGGCCGGCGCGTCCGACTACATCACCAAGCCCGTCGACGTGGACCAGTTGCTGTCGCTAATCCGCGTGTGGCTGTACGGCTGATCGCCTGTGCCCAGGGAGGACCTGGAGCAACTCGAGCTCAAGCTGCTGCTCGATGCCATCTACCACCATTACGGCTACGACTTCCGGGAGTACGCCCGCGCGTCCATCAAACGGAGGATGTGGCGAAGGATGATGGAGGAGGGGTTGGCCACTTTCTCCGGCCTCCAGGAACGTGTCCTCCATGATGCTGCCTGCATGGACCGGCTGCTGCTCGATCTGTCCATCAACGTCACGTCCATGTTCCGGGACCCGACCTTCTACGCCGCCCTGCGGGACAAGATCGTGCCCCGTCTCCGGACGTATCCGTTCATACGCATCTGGAACGCGGGTTGCTCCACGGGCGAGGAGACCTACTCTCTGGCCATCCTGCTGCGTGAGGAGGGACTGGAGAGCAGGATCCGGATCTATGCCACCGATATAAACGGGCCGTTGGTGCAGCAGGCGAAGGACGGCCTGTTCCCCCTCGACCGCATGCAGGAGTTCACCCAGAACTACCTCCGTTACGGCGGGCGTTGTTCCTTCGCCGACTACTACCGGGTCCACGGCGACAGGGTGCGTCTGGACCCGACGCTGCTGGAAAACGCCGTGTTCGCGCAGCACAACCTGGTCTCGGACGCCTCGTTCAACGAGTTCAACCTGATCATCTGCCGGAACGTCATGATCTATTTCGATCGGGTCCTGCAGGACAAGGTTCACGCCCTCTTCCACAGGAGCCTGGCTCGTTCGGGCGTCCTTGCGCTGGGCCACAAGGAATCGATCCGCTTCACCAGCCATGCTGATGCCTACGAGGAAATCGACCGCCAGGAGAAGCTGTACCGGAGGATCCTTTGACCGAGATCAGAATGGTGGTGGTCGGTGGCTCGTGGGGTGGACTCGAAGCCTTCGGCCAAGTGGTTGCCTCACTCGACGACTGTCGGGGCCTCGCCTTGGCCATCGCCCTCCATCGCGCCGTCGATTCTCCCGAGGGGGCCGTGGTGCGCTATCTCCAGGCCCGTTGCGGGCTCCCGGTGACCGAGGTGGAGGACAAGGATGAAATAGAGCCTCGAAGGGTGTACGTGGCACCCGCCGATTACCACCTGCTCGTGGAGCCGGGGTACTTCGCCTTGTCGACCGATGCTCCCGTCCACCGCAGCCGTCCTTCCATCGACGTGCTGTTCGAATCGGCAGCCGATGCCTATGGCGAACAGTCTGTGGCGGTGGTCCTCACCGGCGCCAACGACGACGGATGCAGGGGCTTGCGTCATGTCAAGAGCCGGGGCGGCGTCACCATCGTCCAGGATCCCTGTAGCGCCGTACGCCGCGAGATGCCTGACGCAGCCATCGCAACCGGCGCAGTCGACCAGGTGCTTCCTCTCGACCAGATCACAGTCGTGCTCAACCAGATGAGCCGCACCTGATGTCCGGCAACCGACCCGAGCCGGCCCTGCTCCTGGTCGACGACCGGCCGGAGAACCTGCTCGCCCTGGAGGCGGTTCTCGAGCCACTGGGTCAGCGCATGGTGAGGGCGAACTCCGGTGAAGAGGCGCTGCGCCGCCTGCTCGCGGACGACATCGCCGTCATCGTGCTCGACGTCCAGATGCCCGGAATCGACGGTTTCGAGACAGCTGAGCAGATCAAGCAGCGGGACCGCACCCGGGACATTCCGATCATCTTCCTCACGGCGATAAGCCAGGGACTCGACAACCGCCTCCGCGGCTACGGCACGGGCGCGGTCGATTACATCTTCAAGCCGGTCGAGCCCGAGGTCCTGCGGGCCAAGGTTGCGGTCTTCCTGGAGCTGTACCTGAACACCCGTACCCTGCAGGAGCAGCGCCGGCAACTGGCCGCACAGAAGGCCGAACTGGAGCGGTCGAACCGTGACCTGGAGCAGTTCGCATACATCGCCTCCCACGACCTGCAGGACCCGCTACGGGTGATCTCCGGATTTCTCGAGCTGCTCGGCGACCGCATCGGAGATGACGACCCGAAGATCCGTGACTGGATGACGAGGATCACCTCGACGGCGGCGCGGATGTCCGATCTCATCTCGGACCTGCTGACCTACGCCCGCGCCGGGGTGGAGCCGGCACCCGTCGAGCCGGTCGATCTCGACGCCGCACTCAATCTGGGCTTGCAGAGTCTCTTTCGACTGACCCACGATCAGTCGGTCGATGTTCGGTGTGAGGTGCTCGGCCAGGCCTTGGGGCGCGTCAGGGACCTGATCCAGGTGTTCCAGAACCTCGTCGGCAACGCCATCAAGTTCCACGAGGCGGACGTCGTGCCGGTCGTGGAGATCCGAGCCGAGCGGCAGGACGGGATGGTGACGGTGTCCGTCCGGGATCAGGGACGGGGGGTCCCGGAGGATCGGCTGGAGCAGGTGTTCCAGGTGTTCGAGCGCCTCGAGGGGGATCCATACCCCGGCACCGGACTCGGTCTGGCCGTCTGCCGCAAGGTCGTGGAGCGGGCGGGGGGCCGGATCTGGATGGAGAACAACGAGGCCGGCGGCGTGACCGTCCGGTTCACTCTTCCTGCGGTCTGCGAATGACCAGCTCGGCCTACCACGGGGTTCCGGCGACGATCCTGTTGGTCGACGACAGGCCGGAGAACCTGGTCGCCCTGGAGGCGGTTCTCGAGCCGCTCGGCCACGACCTCCTGTGCACCGGCTCGGGAGAGGAGGCCCTGAAGCACCTTCTCGTCCACGACGTGGCCCTGATCCTGCTCGACGTCCAGATGCCCGGGATGGACGGTTTCGAGACGGCAGCCAGGATCAAGGAGCGGGAACGCAACAGGGACGTCCCCATCATCTTCCTCACCGCCTACAGCAAGGACGCCGTGCACGCCATGCAGGGTTTCTCGCACGGCGCCGTCGACTACGTGACCAAGCCCTTCGAGGTGGGCCTGCTCCAGGCCAAGGTGAGCCTTTTCGTCGAGCTGTACCAGAAGACCGAGGAGTTGCGCCGCCAGCGCGAGCTGTTGGCCCACCGCCTCGACCAGCGTTTCGAGACCGAAGCCCGCAACCTCCGCAAGCTGGCCGACGCGGCGGTCGTGATCAACTCCACACTCTCGCTCGACGAGATGCTGCAGGTCATCAACGAAGGAGCGCGGGAGGTGATCGGTGCCCACGAGGCCGAAACCGTCATCACCGCCGCTCCTGAAGTCGGTGGCATCGAGCGCTCGCGGTCCTACTCCTCCAAGTACGAGGGCTGGCCCGAGAGCGAGCGGGCCGACCTTTCCGGGATCTACAGCCTCGTCTGGGAGCGAAAAGAACCCGTCCGCATGACCAAGAAGGAGATCGAGGCCAGCTTCGCAGCCAGGGGCGTGTCGAACCTGTCGGGGTCGCACCCGATGCTGGAAGGCTGGCTGGCGGTGCCCCTGAGGGGCCGAACCGGTCGGACCCTGGGGCTGATCCAGGTGGCGGACAAGATCGAGGGCGATTTCACCGCGGACGACGAGGTGGTGCTCGTCCAGCTGGCGCAGCTGGCCGCGGTGGCCATAGAGAACGCGGAGCGGTACGAGCACGAGCACCGCATCGCCGAGACGCTCCAGCGAAGCCTCCTCCCCGATGACATGCCCGATGTGCCGGCGCTGCAACTCGCCGCCTGCTATCGGCCCGGCAGCGTCGGCACCCAGGTCGGCGGCGACTGGTACGACGTCTTCGTGCTGGATGATTGCCGGGTGGCGCTGGTGGTGGGAGACGTGGTGGGGCGCGGCACGAGGGCGGCAGCGGTCATGGGTCAGCTGCGCACGGCAATCAGGGCCTATGCCGTGCACGGCCTCGGTCCGGCCGATCTGATGGCGGCTCTCGATCGCCTCCTGCAAGGCCTCAGCGGTTCCTCCATGGCCACCGCGGTCTATGCGGTGCTGGACCTCGAGACGAGGACCCTCGAGATCGTCAACGCCGGGCACCCGCCGCCCGTGCTCGTTCCGTCCTCGGAACCGCCCGGCTACATGAAGTTGGCGGCCAACGTCCCGCTCGGGACGATCCCAAACCCCACGTTCGCGTCGTCCAACCTCACCATCGAACCGGGCTCGATGCTGGTGTTCTTCACCGACGGCTTGGTGGAATCGGTCGCCGTTCCCCTCCCGGACGGGCTGGACCGGCTCCTGGAGGTGGTGGGCGCCGCCGTGGACGGCGCGGCTGGGCGCATCGACGGTCTGTGCGAAAAGGTCATTTCCGAGATGGTCCCGGACCGGACCCAGGACGACATTGCCGTCCTCGCGGTCCGGCTCAGCTGAGGAGACGCTGCATCAGCACAACGTCCAACCAGCGGCCCAGCTTCCTACCGACCTCGCGCTCGACGCCCACCAGTTCGAAGCCGCAGGCGCGGTGCAGGCTGATGGACGCCTCGTGGCCACCAACGACCCGGGCCATCATGGCATGGAAGCCGTGGGCCCGCCCGAGGCGCACCAGCTCCTCGAGCAGCAGCCGCCCCACCCCACGGCCCCGCTGGTCGTGGCGCACGTATACCGAATCCTCCACGGTGGTGGCGTATGCGGGCCGGTCACGGTAGGACGACAGGGAGCCGAAGCCGACCACCTCACCGAGGCTGACCGCCACCACGGCGGGATGGGCGCCGGCATGGGCACCCAGCCAAGCGAGCTGGTCCTCGAGCGTTCGCGGAACCAGATCGAACGTGACGGTCGACGCGGTGACCTCGCGGTTGTAGATGAGAAGGATGGGCTCGGCGTCGTCGAGGGTGGCGGGACGGATGACCGGGGAAGTATCGGGCACAGCGCAGTATCATGTCTGCTGCAGCCAGCGCCCTCTTAGCTCAGTCGGTAGAGCACAGCCATGGTAAGGCTGGTGTCGTGGGTTCAATTCCCACAGAGGGCTCCGCGGCGGCGTAGCTCAGTTGGTTAGAGCACACGGCTCATAATCGTGTTGTCGTGGGTTCGATTCCCACCGCCGCTACCACAAACCCCCCACATCCGGACGAACCACCACAGAAGGCGAACGATGGCCAAGCAGAAGTTCGAGCGCAGCAAGCCGCACGTGAATGTCGGGACGATGGGTCATATTGACCATGGGAAGACGACGTTGACGGCGGCGATCACGAAGACTTTGGCGGCGCGGCTGCCGGAGGAGGGGAACGTCTTTTCGGCGTTCGATCAGATCGACAAGGCGCCGGAGGAGAAGCAGCGGGGGATCACGATCTCGATCGCGCATGTGGAGTATTCGACGAAGGCTCGTCATTACGCGCATGTGGACATGCCTGGTCATGCTGACTACATCAAGAACATGATCACGGGTGCCGCTCAGGTCGACGGGGCCATCCTTGTGGTGGCGGCTACGGATGGTCCGATGCCGCAGACCCGGGAGCATGTGTTGTTGGCTCGTCAGGTCGGGGTGCCGTTCATCATCGTGGCGTTGAACAAGGTCGACATGGTTGATGATGAGGAGTTGTTGGAGTTGGTCGAGCTCGAGGTGCGTGAGCTGCTGAGTGAGTATGAGTTCCCTGGTGATGACACGCCGATCATCCGGGTGTCGGGGTTGAAG
>DATLCN010000049.1:0-45811 GCA_035526335.1 Acidimicrobiales bacterium
AATGACCACCATCTACATCGCCAGTGTCTCGCCGGCTAACGGCGGCGACTACGAGCTAGGCCCCGAGTGGCACCCGACGACTCTCGACGGCGAAACCCTGGCCGAGCACGCCGAGCGCCACGACCTGACAATCCTCGACGATGCCCCAGCAACGCACCGCGGGTTGATTCGCAACGAAAGCGCCGCCGAGTGCTGGTTCCTGGCCGCCGACGGCCAGCTCGAGGCGGTAAGGAACACGGCCGCCCAACACGACGTGACCTGACCTCTCCACCACCGCACGGCATCGGCCCCTTGCCTTCGGGTGAGGGGCTTTGTCGTACCCCGTTCCCACCCTTACGCCTTGGCGTGCGCTCGCTAAGGTGGTACGAGTGCCGACACGCTCTGTGATCTACGCTCGAATCTCGACATCGCCCGACGGTGAGGCGTCCCTGGGCGTGCAGCGCCAGGAGGCCGACTGCCGGGAACTGGCCGCCCATAAGGGCTGGACGGTGGCCGAAGTGCTCGTCGATGACGACGTTAGCGCCTACAAGCCCGGCAAACGACCCGCCTACGCCCGGCTGATCGAAGGCATACGGGCCCACCGCTACGACGCCCTCATCGTCTACGACCTCGACCGCCTGCACCGCCACCCGTGGGAGCTTGAGGAGTTCTTTCGCATCTGCGACGGCGCCGGGTTCGAGACGCTGGCCTCGGTGGCCGGCGATCACAACCTCGCCACCGCTGATGGACAGTTCCACGCCCGCATAATGGGAGCGGTGGCCAAGAAAGAATCCGACGACAAGAGCCGACGCCTCCGCCGCAAGCACGCCGAGATCGCCGAACAAGGCCGGTTCCCTGGTGGCAAGGCACCATACGGCTACCGCAGCCCCGCTCGCGGTGCCCTCGCCATCGAAGTCGACGAGGCCGCCATCATCGGTGAGTGTGCCCGGCGGGTGCTGGCCGGCGAAAGCCTGCGATCCATTGCCCTCGACCTCACAGAGCGAGACGTGCCCGGTCCCCACCCTGGGCCCTGGCGCCCGAGTGGCGTGGCCCGCATCCTCACCCAGCCTGCTCCCGCCGGTCGGCGCCACGTGCCCCGCAGTGCCGATACCACCGCAGCGAACTGGCCCGCCATTCTCGACGAAGTGACCTGGCACCGACTGCGTGCCCTGGTGAAGCGGCCCGGTCGCGCTGGGTCCACCGCCCGGCGATGGCTGCTCACCGGAGGCATCAGCGTGTGCGGCATCTGCCATCAGCCGCTATCGGCCAAGGCCGTGGCCCGCCTCGGTGGTCGCCCGTGGTACCAGTGCGTCCCCCCACCTGCGGGTGATGGGTGCGGCCGACTATCGGTGGTCGGTGAGCCCTTCGAGCGCCACGTCACCGACGAGCTGTTCATATGGGAACAAGGCACGCATCTAGGGGAGGCGGCCGAGCGCATCGGCGCGCCCAACGAGGGCACTCACCACGCCATCGCCGACATCGAGTCACAGATGGGCGAACTCGCCGCCCTCTGGTCGACCAAGCGGATCAGCATGGGCGAATGGCTCTCGGCCCGTGACCCCCTACAGGCCCGTCTCGACGCCGCCCGTAGTGTTGACGCCGCCGATCACGTTGCGGCGGTCCTGGCCCCCTTTAAGGGCGGTCACGTGCTGGCCGAGGAGTGGCACGGGCTCGACCTGAGCCAACGCCGAGCCATCGCCGCCGCTCTCATCGAGACAATCACCGTGGCCCCCGGTCGGGTGGGGCTCAACCGCTTCGAC
Source organism: Acidimicrobiales bacterium (assembly GCA_035526335.1). Classification (GTDB taxonomy): domain Bacteria; phylum Actinomycetota; class Acidimicrobiia; order Acidimicrobiales. The sequence goes on from DATLCN010000049.1 coordinate 1,740, forward strand.
CCCTCAAGAATCAGCCTGGAATGGCGCTAGCGGAGCTTTAGCTAAACGGCGAGTCGTCAGGGTGGCACCACACCCACGGTGTCGAGGCGACGGCGCCGACGGCAAGCATGGCTATCCCGCCGAGGAACACCGACCCACCGTCGCCCGTCTCGGCCAACGTCTCGATCACGGAAAGCGCCATCATGGCTGCGCCCCCGACCAGCCCTAACGTGCCGAACATCCAGAACAGGCATCCGGCGAGGAAGCGAACGAGCAGAGGACCACGTACCCTCTGGCTCACGACTCCCCCGAGCGATTGTCTCGGCAGTGCTCTAGGGTTGGCGAACTCGCGTTCGTGGAGAGAGGAATGGACATGGGCGACACGGTACGGCAATCGACACCCGACGAAGTGGCCGTGGCCCTCGACCTGCTCGACAAACTCGTCGAACTGGCCGGGCTCAACTCGCGGCTCCTGGCTGACGGTGCTGCGGAGATCCGCCATCGCCTCGGGCTCGACGAAGTTCCTCAACGACTCCGAGTAGTGCCGCCTCCAACTTCTCCACCGTCTCCTCCTCACCTAACGCAGTAGCCCCACTCGCTCGCGCGGCCCGAGCCTCCAACATGGCGTCGTAGGCAGCATCCTCGTCGTGGCCCGCCAGCTCTAGAAGCTCCGAGCGCTTGGCCCCGAGGGCGTCGGCTATCCCCCGCAGGTAGGGCACCGACGGCGTGACGTACTCGCCCTTCCGGTTCGGCGTGGGCTGTTCACAAGCGTACAGATAGGCGCCCGAGACACCGGCCCGGCGAGCCACGTCCGCGGACGAACGCTCCCCCCGCAACTCTCGCAGTCTCTTTCCCAGGAGAACTAGGTCTTTCGGCACTAGGTAACACTCAACACCCACCAGCGGACAAACACAACCACCCGTCTTGTGGACATTCGTTGACTGATAACGGGTTACACGGTTGTTGTTTGTCCGCTTCGCTCGGGCGGTGTCCGCAAGAACGGTCCCCGACCTGCGGTTTCGTGCTGGGGCTCCCGTGTGGCAAGATTTCTGATTCTGGTGGTTGACATCGAGTTACTGTCCGCATTACTGTGACGATGTGATGCTACCGAATGGAATCTCACGGAGGCGAAGCCCTCAAGGACTGGTGACGCTGTTGAAGACAAGAGACACCGATCTGCTCGTGGCCCTGCGTGCTGGCAAGAAGGTCAGCATCCGCAAGGCTGCTCTTGACCTCGCCATCTCTAAGAGCCACCTGGCCGACATCGAGGCCGGCAATCGTCAGCCCTCCTACGACGTGGGGCTACGGATCGCCACCTACTACGGCGTCTCCCTCGGCGCCCTGTTCGAGGAACTGCCTCTTGAGTTCGGGGCCCCGGCATGAACACCCCCGACTGCCGCTACGCCCGAGTCGACCCGGGCCACCGCTGCCTCAACCGAGACGGCCAGCCCGCTCGGCCTGATTCTGATTGTTGGGCAGAGGCCCGCGCTCAGATCCGTGAGCAAGCCCTGGCCGAAGGTCGCATCGCCCAGCCTGCCCCCGCCCAGCTCGAGCGGGTGGCCGAGATCATCGCCTCAGCCCGAGCCACAAGGCAGGCGTCGTGAAGGCCCTCGCCTTTTCCTGCTCGAACGGCCACGAGTTCTACAGCTACGACCTCGCCCTCTATTGCCCCTACGTCGTCGAGAGCCAGCCCTGCGAGGGCTCAGTCACCCAGGTCGGCGCCAAGGCCAAGGCGGCCAAGTCGTGATCGAGGAACGCATCGACCGTGGGTTGTTGGTGGCCGCCTGGGCCACCATCGTCGTCTCCCTGGCCCTGCTCGTCGTCTGGCTGCTCGTGCAGTCAGCCATGGCCGAGGCCCCCGAGTCCCGTCGCACCCAGCGTTTCGTCGATGTGGAAACGACCCTGTGCGACGCCGGATGGTCGTGCGAACGGGTGGCGCCGTGAAGCTCCACGTCGTACCAAGCGAACTGGCCGAGGCCAACATCTTCGTGGCTGCCCATCACCGCCACCACGGACCCGTCGTCGGGCACAAGTTCTCCATCGCTGTGGCCGATGACGCCGGCAACGTGCGGGGCGTGGCGATCATCGGTCGCCCGGTTGCCCGGGGCAACCAGGACGGGTGGACCCTTGAGGTAACCCGCCTCGCTACTGACGGCTGCCCGAACGCCTGCTCCGCCCTCTACGCCGCCGCATGGCGGGCCGTGAAGGCTCAGGGCTACCTCCGCCTCGGCACGTACATTCTCGACGACGAGCCGGGTACGTCGCTGGTCGCAGCTGGCTGGCGCCTGGTCGGTGAGGTACGTGGCCGCTCGTGGTCGTGCCCCTCCCGCCCGAGAGTCGATAAGCGCCCGACGCAGGGGAAGCTCTACTACCAAGTCAGCGCCGCATGACCTGGCTCGCCCACCTCCTCGCCTGGCACCGGGACGAGTGGGTCCGACTGGCCCGCCATGACCGCCGCCGCTACCGGCAGGTGCGGCCGTGAGCGGCGAGTCGACGTGGGGATCGAGCGACCTGCACGAGCGGTGCATCGTTCCTGTTGCGAACCGTCGTCGCCTGTGCCGTTGTGGCTGCGGCGATTCGGTCACTCACGTGGGGATGGCGAACGGCGTGGCGCTGTCGAGTGGGTGCGAACTGGTCATGCATCGTTGGGTCCGTTCCGGCCGACTGTTTTCTGCGGTGCGGCCGTGATCTGCACCAACCCTGGGTGTCGTTGTGATGCTCGACTCCCCACGCTCAACCTCGCCCGTGACCTTCTCGACTGTGCCGATGCCATCGAGAGCTTCGCCAACGAGATCCGCCGCATTGCCGGGCGGCTGAGTCCAAATAGAACCGCCACCGGCTTTGACCCGGTGGCGGCAGAAACGAGCGGCTGTAACCGCTCAGAAGGAAGCATGCCATGACTGCCATGTCAGCAATGGAGCAGGACTTCTACGGCCACATCGACTGCGTAGTCGACGGCCCGGAGGACGAGCCCGAGGGCGACGACATGTGCGATGACTGTGGCACCGAGCCCGGCGTGCAGTGGGACGACGAGTCGCCCGAGATGCTGTGCCGGCGCTGTGCCATCGAGGCGCACGAGGCCGAGGTTGCTGACGAGCAGTTAGCGGCACTGAAAGAGGGCGACGTGCCCGGCGAGTGGCGGTTCTGAGATGGCGCTCAACGACCTATCCGCACGGCTGGACCGAGGCGACGAGCCCGGCGCCGTGCTCAACCGAGGCCCGGTCCACAAGCTCATCGCCCGGCTGTGCCGACTCCAAGAGTCCGTCGGCGACCACCAAGGCCACGTCTACGCCAATGACTGCATCTGCGGTGAATCCTCTGGCTGGAGCTATGGCCGAGATGCGTGGCCGGAGCCCCACGAATACTGGCGGAGCGACGAGACGGCCGTTGAGTTCATCGAGGCGGCCGTCGCCGAGAAGATCGCCGGCGAGCAGGCCGGTGCCGAGATAAGGGCGGCAGCTGAGGCCGTCTGGGCGATTCACGCCAAGCGGGATCAGCACCTAGACGGGTTGCCCCACATCTACCACTACTGCGCCGAGGACCGCCAACACTGGCCGTGCGCCACTATCCGCGCTCTTGACCCCCGCTCTTTTGATCCGAAGGGGGAGGCGTTCTGAGATGACCCAGCCCATCGGAGCCAAGACCACCAAGCAGGGCCGCAAGTACGAGGGCCTGCCCTCTGTGACGACCGTGCTCGGCATCATCAACAAGCCGGGCCTCTCCTGGGGCGCGGCCAAGGAAACGGCGCTGTTCGCCGTCCACCACCCCGAGGAGTGGCAGCACCTCTCGCCCGAGGACGCCGTGAGTCGCCTCTACCGCCACCACAAGGGCGTCTGGACAGACAAGGGCGCACGAGGCACCGAGATCCACACCATCGCCCAGCAGTGGACGAACGGTGAGGCGGTCGACGTGCCCGTGGAGTACACGCCCTACGTCGACGCCCTCGAAGCGTTCTACAACGACCACCGCCCGACCTGGATCGCCGTCGAGCGCACCGTCATTGACCGCCGCCGGGGGTACGGCGGCACGTTCGACGCCATAGCGCAGATCGGTGACCGCCTGCTGTTGATCGACCTGAAGACGGGCAAGCGTTACCCCGCCGAGGTCGTGCTGCAGCTCGCCGCCTACCGCTTTGCCGAGGCCATGGCCATCTACGACGAGGCGGGGGCGCTGGTCAACACCGAGCCCATGCCCGAGGTCGACGGCGCAGCGGTGGTCTACCTCCACGACGACGGCACCTACGAGATGTTGGAGCTGCCCGCGGATGAGAAGGCGATGGTCGCCTTCATGGCCGCCCTCGAACTGTGGAAGTCCATGGCGGAGCTCGAAGCGTGGGTCAAGCGGCACCCGGAGATCAAGAGCACGAAGGAGGTAGCGGCATGAGCAACGTCGACGTGTACCAGGGTGGCGCTCCCGTCCTGCGTGACCAGATGACCCAGGCCGACATGCTGGCCCGCTCCAATCTGGTGCCCAAGGCGTTCAGGGGCAAGCCCGCTGACGTGCTGGTGGCGATGATGCTCGGCCAAGAACTCGGGCTCGGGCCGATGGCGACCATGAGCATGGTCGATGTCATAGAGGGCAACGCCACCCTCAACGCCGAGGGCAAGGTCAGCCTCGTCCGCAAGGCCGGTCACTCGATCAACGGCGAGGCACTGGCGACCAAGGCCACCGCCCGCGGCAAGCGCCGGGACACGGGCGACGAGATGACCGTGGAGTGGACGATCCAGATGGCCCAGCGCGCCGGGCTCGCCGGTAAGGCCGTCTGGAAGCAGTACCCCGAGGCCATGTTGTGGAGCCGAGCGGTGAGCCAACTGTGCCGGATGCTGTTCCCCGACGTGCTCGCCGGACTGAGCTACACGCCCGAGGAAGTCGAAGCCTTCACCGGGGTCGACACCGCCACCCTCGAACGTGTCCCCCCCAACGTCGACGCCGAGACGGGTGAGGTTCGCACCATCCCCGCCACCGTGCGCCGTGCGCCTCCCAACATCGCGCCGCCCACCCCGGCGGCCATCGGTTCGGGTGGTGGTTCCCTTTCCGCCGAGGGACCCGCTCCCACCACCCGGACACCTGCCCCACCGCCCGAGCTGCCGGGGGATGAAAAGGAGGACTTGTCTCGTCCCTTCACGGACGAGGAGCTATTGGCGAACCGGCCCGGGAAGACCAACCCCTACGCCAAGGCGATCCATATCGCCGCCACTGAGGCGGGCATCGAGGCCACGTTGCTGTCGTCGCTGATCGAAGAAGTGACCGGCGACCCGTCTGCCAACAGCGTGACCCGTGCGAACAAGCAGGCGGTACTCGACCTCATCGCAGAGGCCAAGCGAGCGTACGAGAAGGCGGCGTCGTGACCCGCCCTACAGCAGAGCAACGGTTTTGGAAGGGCGTCGACCGAGGCGCCGCCGACGAGTGCTGGATTTGGAAGCGCTCTGCCCGTGCTGGCTACGGCCAGTTCACCTGGTCGGGAGGTTCGCTCGCTCATCGGTTCGCCTACGAACAGTTCGTAGGACTTATCCCTGAGGGCCTGCATTTAGACCACTTGTGTCGAACCCCGCTCTGTGTGAACCCAGCCCACCTTGAGCCGGTGACCTGTCGAGAGAACACCTTACGGGGCATCGGTCCCTCAGCTCGATTCGCCAAGGCCACCCACTGCGTACATGGTCATCCCTTCGACGAGAAGAACACACGCTGGCGGCCCGGCAAAGGGCGATCGTGCCGTGAGTGTGCCCGCATCGCTGCACGGGTCAAGAACAACTCCTGGCTGCCGGCTGCCTCAGAACGGACGCACTGTCCCCAAGGCCACCCTTACGACGAGGAAAACACCTACATCAATCCTAGGGGGAGCCGCGAGTGCAGGATCTGCCGTAAGGAACGACTATTGCGGTTCAAGGCAAAGGCCAAGGCCGGGCGTCTGGTGTGGGCCGATAACGATGACGGCACCCTGGTCGAGCTTGGCGTGGCGGAAGCCTCGTGAGCGACGAGCGAATCGAGGTTCTGCGTGGCGCCCTTGACGTGCTCGATAAGCAGGGATGGAGCCAGGGCTTCTACACCAACCCTGACGGGTCCCACTGCCTGGCCGGGGCCATCAACACCGCAGGTATGGCTATGTCGAGCTACTCCATCCTAGACGCGAAGAACGCTCTGGCTCTCAAGAACATCGAGGAGTGGAACGACGCTCCTGAGCGCACCGTTGAGGACGTAAAGCAGCTCCTCAAGCAGGCAATCTACGACCTGGAAAACGAGGCGGGGTCGTGACCTCTCGCCTGCGTTTCGTCAAGTACATCGACCTGGCCGACGAACTGGCCGAGTGCCTGGCCGCAATCATCCCATCCGAGGAAGCCATCGCAATGCCGCCCACGGATGCGGTGCTGCTCCGCGTCCGCACGGCCGACATTCGGGCCGGGATTGCGATGCTTGAGCGGCACCGGGCTCTATCGGACTCCTCAGGCGAAGCGAGCTTCTGAAGCCCATGGCGGCGGGAGCCCTGGCCCTAACCCTCATAGCTTGCGGCCAGAACGCCGAACCACCGCGCTTGACAACTGACGCCCCGATGTCAAGTCAACCGGCCCAAGACAAGACCTCGACCACAACTTCTCCCCCGACGACGGTGACCGCGCTGGGCCTGCCGTCGGGGGATACGGGGGGCACGACCACGAGCACCGTCGTTGTTCCGGTGACTCGCGCTCGACGAAGCGCCGTGCCCCCCTCCACGATCGTCCGTCCGTCGACATCGGCCCCGCTCCCGGTGAAGACGGGCGGGCGGCCTTCGGGTGACGTGTGGGCACGCCTGCGGATCTGCGAGAGCGGTGGGAACTACGGCGCCAACACCGGCAATGGCTTCTTCGGCGCTTACCAGTTCTCAAAAACCACCTGGCTGAGCGTGGGCCGCACGGGGATGCCGCATCTGGCCTCGCCGGCCGAGCAGGACGCCGCCGCCCGTGACCTGCAAGCCCGCTCCGGGTGGGGCCAGTGGCCGGCGTGTTCGAGACGGTTGGGGCTTCGGTGAGCGAGAGCGACCTCGAACGCAAATACAGCGACGCCCTTCGAGACATCGACCGGATTCGCACGTGCCGCGCCTGTGGGCACGACCTGCTCGCCCAGCACGACCCGGAGGACGGGACATGCGACGCCTTCTCGGGTGACATCGAAGTCGGGGTGTGCCCTTGTGGCCGAACCCGCGTGTCGCACGGTGATCGGGTGCTCACGCTCATCGAACGGCTCTGGCATAGCGAGAAGTTGCGTCGGCGGTCGGACGACCTCGTTGCGGTGTTGAGGGATCTGGACCGCTGTGAGCACGGACGCCATGAGGGCGATGTGTGCGGCGGCGAGAGCGGGTGCAACGGTCCGTCGAAGGGAAACCCAATCGCCCAGGATCGGGTTATCGGGTTTGGCCTCAGTCGTGGCCCTATTCGCATCCCTGAGCGGGGCAAGGGTTACGACGCCGCTGACTGGCGGTCAGCATGATCGACGCACTTCTTGCCGAAGCCGTGCTCCTCCTCGACGTGCTCGACCGTGCCAACGAGGGGCCGGTGAGCGATGACCAGGTGATGGAACTCAGCCTTCTCCAACGCCGTCTCGCCGGGGCCGTTGTGTATGTGGAGACGACCGACGCCCACTGGGTGAAGGTCACTCAACTAGCTCGATCGTGGGCCGCATGACCCTCCACCACTTCGCCGTCACCCTTCTCGTGGCCCTGGCCCTCGATGTCGCCCTCGCCGCCGTCGTGCTCGGGGCGTTGCGGTGAGCGATGCCTTGGGCTACGACGCTTTCGGCCCTCTCTCTGATACTCCCCCGGAACCGCCGTGCCCTCGCAAGAGCGGACACCAGTGGATACCGGATATCACAGGTCCGTTTCGCCAATGCAAAGCCTGTGGACTCCGGCTTCTCCGCACTCGCAGTGGGCGAAACAAGGCGGAGCGATTGACCCAAATGATCAAGAATCAAGACTTCCGCTGCTTCTATTGTCGGGTCCGGCTCACCAATGATCTCAAGACCGACGCTGCTCCCACCTTTGACCATCGGGTTCCTAAATCTCAGGGCGGCAGGAAGGGTACCAACCTCGTTGTCGCGTGTCGCCCGTGCAATCACTGGAAGGGCGACCGCACCGAGCAAGACCTACGTGACTCCCAATATTTCAGAGAGCGACTTGCCTACGTAGCTCGGCGCGATGGCGCGTTGCGGTGCGACGACTACCAGCCCTACGACCCCGATGGCCACTACTGCGCCACGTGCGACCAAGAGGTGCCGGCTGACGACCTCGACTTCGACAAGTACGCCGAGTTGTCCTGCTACCGCTGCCGCCTGCAGGGCTGCGTCGACGACCTGTGCCACGGCCGCGGATTCTGCGAGCACTCATCATGACCCGCCCCGACATCGACGTTCTTCGCGAAGCGTGCGATAGCCCGTGGGCGCTCCCGCCTGACCTGCTGTTGGACAAGAACCGCTTACGAGCCCTCCTCGCCCACGTCGACGCCATCGAAGCCGCCCTCCGTGCGGCGGTGGACAGATGCCATGAACAGACCTGGGTTGCAGATTTCTGGACTGCCGTTAGTTGTTCGATGGCTCCCAACTATTCGAAGTGCCCCGCCTGCCGTGCCGCCCTGGCCCTTCTCAATGGGAGGGACGATGCCTGAGCCCATCGACCTGAGCGAGTTCGTGAAGCGGGCGTACCCGGATCCTGACGACAAACCAGCCGGGCGCATTCACGTCGAAGCCCTCCGCCCCGAGTTGGAGGAACTGCTGCGGCTGCGAGCGGAGAATGAGCGGCTAACGGCAGAGAACGGCGAAGCCTGGCAACAGGTCGAGAACCTGAAGAACGAGATAACCCGCATAGCGATGTCATGGAAGGTAGGCAAGTGACCCCCCGCCGCCAATCCAAGGCCCTCGTCGCCTACGCCGAGACGGTCGACGCCGACCTCGCCCGAGAACTCGACACCTGCCCGGAGATGATCCAGGCGCACCGGGAACTGGTCGCCCGCCAAGCCACGCTCGATCGCCCGACCTGGGGCGGGGCGATTGGGCTGATTGAGGGGGGCGGCGATGAGTGACCGACTAACCCCCCGAGGTGGCCCCGTCACGACGAAGTTCGCCCACGAGTTCAACCTGCACGAATACCCGTGGCCGAAGTTGCTCGGCGAGGATCGTTTCAGGTGGGAGGCGACGGTCAAGCTGGTCGAGCGCGCTGCCATGTCGCAGCATCAGCGTGAGTGTCCCGGGACGGCCGCCGATGGGCGGACCCGCCTTCAGCCGGAAAGGTTCGTTGGCGACCACGCCGAGTATCACCGCTTTCGGATTCGCCTATCGCTCGTTGACCTCCTAGACGCGGGGATTCCGAGGTGGCTGGCCGAATGAGTGAGCCCCTGTCTGCCTTCGCCCAGAAGTGGACCAACCGCCATCCCGGTTGGCTCAGTCCTATCGACGTGTTCGAGGACGAGTTCACCGAGCTGCTGAGGCTGCGAACCAAGGTCGGCCAACTGCAATCCATCCTCATCGACAACATCCACGACGTGCGGACGGCCCTTCACGGGTCGAGTAGCGCCCTCCCCGTGACGCCGAAAGAGGCGCATGAGATGACTGTCAGGGAGGTCGAGGAGCTTCGTCTTGAAGTGGAGCGGCTGCGGCATACACAACCGCTCCGCACGCAGGCTGAGATGGGTTGGACGAGATGACTGAGCCCGTCGTTAGGTGCCCTACTTGTGGCCGCAAGTTGCCGCCCGAGGCACTGAGCCGTGGCGTCTGCATGGCCTGTGGCAACGCCGTGGATGCGTGGGCGTCGTGAGCGCTGACGGAACCGAGATGCCGGTCACTACTGCCAGCACTTCGGTCCTCTGTACCGACCCGCCGCGCAACTGGACCCTCACCTACGACGCTCGGCCGTGGACCATGAACGAGCGCATCCACCACTATGAGCGGGCTCGGCGGACTGAGGAGTGGCGAGACGCCTTCCGCATGCTCGCTCTTGAGGCCAAGGTGCCCAAGCTCGACCGCATCGCCGTCGTCGTCACAACGACGCTGCGCAAGAAGGTCAGTCGAGACGTGGCCGCCGAGATGCCAGCGGCCAAGGCGGCAATAGATGGGCTGGTCGACGCCGGGATAATCCCCAATGACACGCCCGCCCATCTGGTCCGCCTCACGTTCGAGGCTCCCGTGCTGGGCGCCGAGGGTGACTCGCTGGTGCTGACGATCGAGGCGGTGGCGTGACCATCCCCGGCTGGTGGGCCATCAGCGCCGAGGACTTCCTGCGTGCCCTGCGTCGGGTGCAGATGGGCGAGGACGCCGACCTCGTGTATGCGGAGATGTACGCCAACGCTGAGGCGGAGGAGGAGGAGGGGTGAAGCCTCCCTTCACCTACTTCGGTGGCAAGACGGGAATGGCGCCGCGGATCGTTTCACTGATGCCGCCGCACCTCGTCTACATGGAGCCCTTCGCCGGGTCGCTGGCAGTCCTGTTCGCCAAGAAGCCGAGCACTCACGAGATCGTTAACGACATCGACGGCAGCCTCGTGGCGTTCTGGCGTGCGCTGCGTGACCAGCCCGACGAGCTCGAGCGGTTGTGTGCCCTGACCCCCTACGCCCGCACGGAGTACCTAGCCGCCGACCTGGATGAGGACGGCCTCGAGGACTTGGAACTGGCACGCCGGTTCTGGGTGCGGGTGAACCAGTCGTTCGCCAAGACCGCCGGGCGGCGCACGGGGTGGAGCGTCACGACGGCACGCACGCAGTCCACCGCCGGATCGGTGTTCGCTCGACTCGGCCGGTTCCATGCCGCGGCCGAACGGCTGTCTCAGGTGTGCATCGAGAGTTATGACGCCGCGGGCCTGGTAGATCGTCTCGCCACGGCAGAGACGGTTATCTATGTCGACCCGCCCTACGTGCAGGCGACCCGCCGCGGCCAGTGGAGAGGTACGGCCCGGGCCACTCAAGACGACTACCGCCATGAGATGGATGAGGAAGGCCACCGGCGCCTAGCCGAGTCCCTGCGTGCCACGAAGGCCACCGTGATCCTGTCCGGCTACAAGGGCGACCTCTACGAGGACCTGTACGGCGACTGGTGGCGCCTCGACGTGCCCGTCACCGTCCACTCGTCCAACGCCCGGACCAGCAAGCGCGACGGGCGTGTGGAAAGTATCTGGTCGAACGTCGCTCTAGGTGAAGGCGTCATGGACTTCGGGGGGTCAGCGTGACCCCCCAACGCATCCAGCTCTCCCGCAAGAAGGGCTACCGCAAGCCCGAAGGTGCCGTGAACTGCACCCGGCCAGGTAAGTTCGGCAACCCCTTCCCGGTCGACGGCCCGTGGATCATGTGGATAGCCGTGGCTCTTGGCTTCCGAGCGGACAAGGCGGGGCGTCGGGCGGCGGCGGTTGCGTTGCACCGGGCGTGGCTGACGGGCGGAAAGCTGCGGGTGCGGGAGTTCGACCCGATAGCAGGCACAGAGTTCGACGGCGGAGGTTTGGAGTTCGCTGACGGCACGCTCGTGTCGATGGCGGATGCGTGTGCCGGGTTCGCCCTGCTTGGTGTCGGAATGGCCGAGCCTCCGACGTTGCCACCCGTGCCCGACGTGAGCGATCTGCGGGGCAAGGACTGTGCCTGCTGGTGTGGACCGGACCAGGAATGTCACGTGACGGTTTTGATGGAGTTGGCGAACTCGTGACCACCTACTGCACCCACCGGCACTGGCGCTTCCGGCTCATCGCTTGGCAATACTTCTGCACCACCTGCGGGGTCACGGTCGACGGGGAACGGGTTGTCGCGGCACGTCTAGAGGTAACGCCGTTCAACCTGCGGGGGTTGGTGCTGTGACCAAGCGCCGCCCCTACACCCAGCGTGATATCACCCGTTGGGATCTGGCCCCCCACGACACTCGCGACCGCTCGTGGATGCAGTTCGCATCGTGCCGGGGCGCCGACACGGCCACTTGGTTTCCGCACCAGGGCGAGGACGTGCGCCCGGCCAAGACCATCTGTGCGGACTGCCCGGTGCGCCAACCCTGCGCTGAGTACGGGATGGGCGAGAGCCACGGGATCTTCGGCGGGCTGACGGAGCGCCAACGCATCCAGTTGACGGGCCGCAAGGGCAGGACTAGGCGGGCGGGGTGAGGCTCTACAGCCGTGACAGGTGAGCGACGGCGACGACGGACTCGACCCCATCTTGCGGGGCCCCCTTGGGCAACTCGTAATGATGACCTACGGCCGTACTGAGGCCGATCCCGTAGCCGTCACGGTGCAGTTGGCAACGCTGTTGGCGGCATCGCTTGGCCCCGCTCGTCGGGTGCAGTGCGCGTCCCCGGAGCCCATTCGTCTCTACACCCTGGTCGTCGGCAAGTCAGGCGTTGGGCGCAAGGGGACGAGTTGGAAGGTGGCTTCACGCCTGGCCCAACTCGCGGACCCGTCGATTGAGGGACGCATCCAGAGCGGCTTCGGCTCCGGCGAGAGCATCGTCGACTCCTTCGCCACCGAGAACGGCGACCGACCCGACCCCCGCCTGTGCATCTTTGCCGACGAGTTCGCCCGCATCCTCAAGACCTCGGGACGCCAGGGCGACACGACCTCGGAGCTTTTGCGTGAGGCATGGAACAGTGACCGCCTCCAAGCCCGCGCCCGCCAGAAGACCACGGTGGCCGAGGTGGCACACATCTGCATCGTGGGCCACGTCACCCCGACCGACCTGTCGCGGTGGCTGTCGCCCGAGAAGTTGAAGGACGGGTTCATCGGTCGGATGCTGTTCGTCTGGTCGGTGGGTGGCCCCCACGTTCCCTTCGGCTCACCGGACTGGCTCACTGCCGAGATCGCTACCGAGGCGTCCAAGCTCGGGGACTTTCTTCGCCGTAACCGCACGCCGGGCACGCTGCATCCCGTGGACGGCATCGAAGGCGAGGTGCTGCGCTGGTGGCAGGAGGAAGCCCGGCCGCCGTGGGCCGAGCGGGTGGAGTCAGCCGATGAGCCGATGGAGACTCTTGGGTCACGGTGGGAGTCTTACTGCTGGCGCTTGGCGGGGTTGGCCGCGGTGCTCGAAGACTCCGACATCGAGCGCCACCACCTTGAATGGGGCCTGGCCGTATGGGAGCACTCGTGGAACGCCGCCATGTCCTTGTTCGGCCCCGCCGGCATGGCCCAGCCCGAGTGGGAGTCGCCCACCAACCGTGACCGGATGAGGGTGCGCCAACTCGTAGACACGCTGTGGCCGCACGTTGAGGAAGCCGGGATAGAGGGCCTAACCGCACGTGAGGTCAATCGCCTCATCCGAGGTCGCCTCGGCACGAGCGCCATGGCCGAGGTCCGCACCGAAGGAGTCAAGCTCGGGTTGTGGTTCGACCAGACGCGAGAACCGGCCAACGGGGTGGGGCGTCCACAGAGGGTGCTGGTGGCGAGGGACCAGTGAGCGACGACGACGACCTGCTGCCCCAGGACATCGAGGCCGAAGGCTGCCTCATCGGTGCCATGCTCCTGCGCTCCGCCGCGGTCGACGTGGCCGTCGACGCCTTCCTTAGCGCCGAGGAGTTCTACTCCCCAGTGCACGCCCTCATCTACAAGGCCATCCTCGCCAACCACGCCGCCGGCATCGAATCCGACGCCGTGACCGTGGCTCACCAGATGCGCAAGGACATGTCCATTGAGGGCATCGGCGGGCCCTCTCGTCTCGTCGACAAGATGGCGCAGTGCCCCTCTCCTGGAAACGCTGCGGCCTACGTCGACATCGTGATCGAAATGGCCGCACGCCGGCGCGTCATCGCCATCGCTCGCCAGGTCGAAGCCGACGCCCGCAACCTGGCCCGGCCACTCGACGACATCGAGTCCCTACTGTCGGGGGTGACGAAACCCGTTCTGGTGGACCTCAAGTGCGTAGGCGGTCTGGAAGATGGCCCCGCAGTCGCAGGTGATCTTGTTGTCGACGAGAGCGGCCCAGCGGTGCCCGTAGACGAACGGGCCGGTGATACCGGGGTCCTTAACGCTTCGGGGTGGTAGCTCCTCGTCGGTAAGGATACCGCCCATCTCAGCGGATCAGCAGGACCAGGACCACTATGACGAGGATGACGAGCAGGATTTCGTAGCTCACAGCCCCACCACCGTCGTGTCGAGGTGCGCCGGCAAGGTGGACGCCGTGCCCTTGGCCCCGATCTTGGAAGCGATGATGCCCTTGAGCACAGACAGGCAGGCCCCGACGATGGGCACCCACTCGCCTGACCAGTCCGCCGACTGCACCAGCAGGTAGGCGACGGCGGCCTCAACCGCCGTCCAGAACGCGCGCTCAGATAAATCAGCTAGCAACTTTTTGTTCACTGCGTCTCCTTTGTTGGCGCTGGGTGTTGACGGCTTTGCGACATGTACGGCAGGCCCGACCGCCAGTCGGACGCTGGTAGGTGTTCTCCTCGTCAAACGGATGGCCGTTCACGCAGTGGGTTGCCTTGGCAAATCTGGCGGCAAAAGAGGAACTCCGAAGGGTGTTCTCCCTGGCTGTCACGGGTTCTAGGTTCATGTCGTCCCTTCGTTGGTTTCGGTGGCCGCCGTCTCTGCTCGTGAGGACTGCCATGCGCCCCAGTGCGTGGCGAGATTCGCCCAAAGACTGAGGAAGATCACCCACAGCACCGACTCCCGCCAGAACAGGATGCTGGGCACGATGAGTGCCGCCCACACCCCCACCATGGCGGCGTGGAAGCGGCGCAGGCGGTCGGTTGACTTGGCCTTCGTCATCGGTCGGGGTAGATGTCGGCCGGGGTCTGCGGGAGACACGACTTGGTGGGATCGGGGGCGGCCATGCCAGCCAACGCGCGGCGGGTGAGGCAGTCGACCTCGGCAATGCGTCGGGCGCCCTCGGCCAGAGTCTTGGCCCGGACCCGCTCGGCGCACATATCTACGGTGTCAGTAACATCGCAGCCGGTGTCGGCCAGCACGACTTGCAGCGTGGCGGCCACCTGATCGGCGGTTGCTTTCGTCTGGACGATCACCTCGAAGTTCTTGCGGCTCTGGTCCCTCGCCTCGCTGACCGTCCAAAAGATGCCGATGCCCATGAGCATCACGAAGATCATGACCTCGACCACGGCCAGGGCCACGAGGCGGCGTATCCAGGCGTTGGTCGTCTCGTTGCGCTCGAGGGTCCTCGTCAGATGCTCGGTCACTTCGCCACCTTGGTTTCGAGCAGGGTGAGCATCCTCGTGAAGTGCAGGTCCACCTTCTCGCTCAGCCGCTTGATATCGGCGTGCTGCACGTCGACTCTCGCCAACAGCTCGGCCACGGCCTGAGCGTTGGTCACCGTCTCGGTGAGCACCTTCACGCTCATCTCCGCCCGGGCCAGTCGCTCGGTGCATTGGATCTCGATGGCTTCGAGCGTCTCCACCCGGTGGCGCAGGGCGGCGTTGTCGGCGTTCAGCACCTCGATGGTGGTGCGGCCCCGCACGGCAGACAGGTAGGCGATGGCCCCGCCCACTCCACCGAGGATGCCGAGTGACGAGGCGACGATGGACACCACCGAGGACAGTGACATCAGGCCGTTTCTCCGGACAACTGCTTCCACACGTCGTCTTCGACGGTGCCGGCGGGCTTGCCGGGAATGGTGTCTTTGTTGAGCAACGGAACGCCGTTGCGCTGAAGCATGGCCAGCACGCCGGTGCTGGTGATGTAGCGGGGCGGGTCGATGAGGTTGGTGAGGTACCACCGCCCGTCACGACGACAGACGAGATATGCAGCGGCCATAGGATCCTCCTGTGTTGGCGGGGTGGGGGTGGGTGACGCACCGGGCTCGTACGCCGGGTAGCAGTAGCCACGGATGGACGAGACGGCGCGGGTGACGCGGGCCAGGCGGTTCTGGTAGTTCCCCTCAAGCGTGTCGATGGTGGCGTTGGCGTTGACCCTGGCCACCAGGCCGGTATGGGCTCCATCGCCGGCGCCGATGTGGAAGGCGGCGCCGACCTTGGGTGTCGTGCCGTAGCGCCCGGCGGACTTGAACGCCTGCACCATGAGGTCGACCCGAGCCCAACCCTTGCCGGGCTTCTGTTGGGCGACTCCGGGCATGTCGAGAGTGCGGCCGCCGTCCTTGGACCAACCCGACTGCGCCCAGGCGTAGCTCTCGGTCATGTTGCACCACGGCCCCTGAAGGCCCCACCAGGTGGTGATGGGCGGAGCGTTGTTGGACCCGTCTGGCTGCTCGCCGGTTCCCACCAGGCGGTCGAGCACGGCAATGGCTTCTGCGGCGGTCCTCACTTGTCGTCGTCCTCGTCGCCAAAGTCGACGGACACCACGCCGGCTTCGTAAACCTTGGGGTCGCCGCCGCTCGTCTCGCGTGTTGGCAACGGAGGCCGGTCGCCCAGGGCCTCGGGGGGTAGCTCGCCGTCGGGCATGGGGCCTCCTTGTGCGGTCACGGCAGGATGTAGTGGACGGTCCAGGTGGCGGCTGATCTGGCCGAGATCGCCACCTCGATGTGGGTGGCCTCAACCCGAGACTTGGGGATGATGGCGGCGGCCTCGACAGCAACCTCGACGTGGGTGGCTTCGACCCGGGACTTGGGGACGATGGCCGCGGCCTCGACGCCAACCTCGACGTGCGTGGCTTCGACCCGCGATTTGGGTGTGGTGACAGGCTCATCGACGCCAACCTCGACATGAGTGGCTTCGACCCGATCGAGTCCCATCGGCTCAGGACTTCACCCGTGAGCCGTGTTGGGCGGAGTCCACGTCTGAGGTCGCCCATGCACCGCCACCGGGCTTGGTTTCCTGGCGATGCACGTACCAGGTGTCGGTGACCGTCATGGTTTCTGTTGGGCCTTCGACCTCGGTGATGCTTAGCTTGGTGACCTGGGCCATGGTGTTCGGCAGGGCGGTGGTCTTGGCCCATGACCAGTGCTCGACCCCGAAGACGGTGCGGCCCGAGACACCCCCCGGGAGGTTCTCGAAGTTGTAGAGGTCGGTGGCGGTAAGCGTTCCCGACTCCACGTAGTCGGAGGCCGAGGGCGAGTTCTCGTCCACCAGGAGGTAGTTGCTTGTGGAGTTGCCGTCGGAGCCCACCCAAAGGTTGGTGTCGCCGTCAGCATTGGGCAGGAGCTTGTGGACGGTGGTATCGCCCAGGAAGTCGTTGTTGGTAGACCCGGCACCGTTGCAACAGTAGAAATCGTCCATGTAGATGCTGGAACTACTGAGCGAACCTAACGTGAACCTTCCAAAGGTGGCGGCCCCACTCGCAGCCGTAGTGTCGACGTTCGTAGCAGTAGCCCGTGAGACTTCATTCGTTTTGATTTCCACTGACCCGGTGGTGGCGTGACAGACGACCTTTAGCTCGACGTAGTACCAGCTTGCCGAAAGATTGTCTATTATGGCGTTGGCGGTAGTGGCCAAATACACACTATCCTTGAATCGCTGATACCTGAGCCTTGATCCACCGCCCTGAGTGATTTCCATCCTCAACTGTCCAATCTGGACGCCTGTAGGATTGAAAAGACGAATCAGATCAAACGCTGCCGTGAAGTCGTGAGCATTTTTTACAGCGAACCCGAAGATGTAGGTGCTGTGTTGTTCTGCTGCTTGCACAGTCCATAACGCGCTATCACTGTTGACGATTCGTCCATTAGCTCCTGTTCGGGGTATACCAGATTGGACAAGTCCTGACCACTTAGTGCCCCCATTGACCTCGAACGATTCCAACAACACAATCGACATCAGCCCAGCAACCTCCCTCGCACCAGCACAGTGAGGCCTAAGGCCCCGGTGCCGGCGGTGGTGATCCCACAGCCCACGCCATCGACATCGGCGGTGAAGGTGGTCAGCGTCAGCGGGTCGGTCTCGTTGGTGTCGGAGGAGACGAGGGTGACGGTGCCGATGGATGCGCCGTTCTTGTAGATGGTGGCCACGGTGGAAGATGAGCCGGCGGTCTTGAGGTCGGCCACGGCATCGACGATCTCCATGTTGGCGATGGCGGGCACGTCGGTGGAGGTGGAGACGGCCACGGGGGTGGTGGAGGAACCGAAGACGAACACGATGCCGACGAGGCGGTCCTTTGGACGCCACAGACCAGCGGACCAGACCAACACCTGGCCGTCGGTCGGGGCTTGCTTGACCACATCGTCCTGCTCAAGTGAGGTGCTGCGGCTGGGGAGGGACAGCAAATGACGGTGTATGTCCTCGATCTGACGATCGACATCAACGAACCTGCGGTCGACCTCGGGCGTCATGGTCCCGGTGGTCATTGGCCAAGGTCTTCAATGGCCAGGATCGACTTTTGAGTGCCATCAGCGAAGGAGGTGAGGGTGCCCGAACCTGTCGCCCGTTCCACGGTCACCGAGTAGGTGTCGGTGGACGACGTTTGATCCACGGTGTTGAGCACGCAGGTGACACCAGTGCCGGTATTAGGTAGGTAGTAGGTGCCCCTAGCGATGGTGACGCCGGCGCGCTTGATCCGTACCGATGCCACCTCCGGTGAGTTCAACACCGCCGCGCCGGTTGTGGCGATAGTGAGCTGCGCGACGCAGCGGACCCAGCGCGTGCCCGGCGCGGGATTGACTCCTGCAACTGAGAGCACCTGCGTTTCGGTGGAAATGCCCGCTGTCGATGTGGTGGCGAAGGCACTGGCGATGAGGCCCTGGGGATCGACGGCGCGGTCATGGCGGTGGTCGCTGCGGGCCCCGGTGGCGTTGCTGCCCGAGGCCACTGTGTCTCCTGCCACCGAGGCAATGGGCGAGCCCGTCGGCACCACAGTCCCTACGCTGTGACGGGCGGTCACGTCGTGGCGGGCGTTGGTCAGGTATTGGGTGTGATGGTCGAGGACCGTGGTGTTGATGTGGTCGTTGGCCTCATCGGCGTCGGTCTTGGTGAAGACGTGCTCGATGGTCGCTCCGCTGTTATGTGCCGTAGCAATGGTGTCGTTGCTGCCCCGCCCACTGGCGGCCACGGCCAGCGTCGACCCCGTACGACTCTGGATGAGCACCGATTCCTCGTTCACGGTGCCCCGGTCGATCACTACGTAGAACGCCCCGATGATGCCGTCGGGCCACCCGGAGTTGCTGGCGATGGTGATCGACGAGTCGGACGAGTTGATCGTGGCGGTGATGGTGGTGGCAACGGCGTTGCCTTTGTAGTGGCGACGGCCCATCAGAAGTGTCCCTTCGTCATGTCGCGACGACCTTCAACTTGGCGAGGAAGGTGCCCTCGGGGTCGTAGGGAGCGTCGGCTGAGAACTTCATGGCGTTGTAGCGGTAGTCGTCGACGGTGACGAGGTAGGTGGCCGTGCCCTCCTGGTAGGTGACGGCGGCGCGGGAGCTATTGAGCCCGACGAGGTAGGCCAACTCCGCCGGCAGGTTCACGTCCACGTTGTCGCCATCCACGTCGTAGGCGCTGGCCAAGATGATGGGCACGAAGATGTTGTTGCCCTGCTCGGTAACGGCCTCGGCCTTGAGGGTGAACCGGGACAGTTCCGGGCCCGCTATGGCGCTGGTGCCGCCAAGCGTCCACCCCACATCAGGGCCTTCGACGAAGCTCACCTTGTCGACGTAGTGAACATCGCCAACCGTGGTGCCGACTACATAGAGGACCACCTGCGCCCACGCCGCTCCGGCCGGAGCAACGTAGGTAACGGTGACGGGCGTGAACGCTCCCGTCACCTCATTGGCTGCGTCGGGGTCGTGGCCAGAAGGGATCAACACATTGGTGCTGGTGTAGAACTCAAGAGCAGCCCGAACCGGGCGATTGGCACCAGCGGACCGAAACGACGCCGTGACCGTGTAGGTGCGCCCCACAATCACTGGCTGTCCGAGCCAAGGCTGTGCGTACCCGGTGACGGTACGGGCGTCCATGGACGCCCCGGTAGCCAGCGCCGTCATCGCCAAGGACGCCGACCCATCGGCAGCGAAGGCCGTCGAGCGAGCCACGGTGCAGTTGTTCAGGACGGTGTACTCCACGGCCGCAGCCGCCTCGAAGCTCGACTGCTGAGCGGTGAGAAGGTTCACGCCCGCCTTGCGGGCGAAGTCGAACTGCAAGTTGAAGGAGTCCCCAGTCAGGTTCCCGGCGCTGAGCTGGTCGAGCGAGGTGGTGGCGCTGTGGCTGCCGATGGGGTTGAAGGTGGTGTTGTCTCGGCTGATGGAGGTGGTCACCGTTCCCTGCAACGAGTCGTAACGAACGTCAGCGAACATGGCGACCTTGGACTCAGACAGGCCGAAGCTCAACCGCCCAGTACGCAGGCGGGCGGTAGGGACCTTGTTGGTGGACTCGACAAAGCACGACGCCGTGGCCACCGAGAACACCCGGCGGTTCTGGAAGGTGACCACCGAGGTCACCGAGCCCTGAGCAAGGGCCATGAGGTCACTGGCGTAAGCCGGTGCCAGCGATGCGGTGAACGAGCGCAGATCGAGACGGCCGAGGCCCGATGATGTCGAGTCGTAGTTTGTCCACCCGAACCACACGAACTGGTCCTGGCCCTCGAAGCACAGAACGGGGCTGGTGGTGGGGATCAGCGCACCGATGTTGATATCGCCGTCAACGGTTACCTCGGCAAAGCGCACCCCTTTGTCGCTACCGATGAACAGGTAGCCGAGGTAGGAGTAGAGACTGCGAACGATCTCGCCGTCAGGAAGTTCGCCGGCCACGACGGGAGCGGTGAGCGAGATCCCCTCGGGAGTGAGGGTGGTCTTGTAGATGAGCCCTTTGTCGCCTGAGTACCCGGCGGCGAAGATGTGGCGCTTGCCGGCGGCGAAGTCCACCCAGGCGAAGTCGGGGTTGGGGTGGGTGAACAAGGCAGCGGGAGCGGCCCCGGTGGCGGTGACGTTGTAGATGCTGGCCCCGCTTGATGCCATAAGTCGACCGTTGACGTAGGCGATGAGATTGGTGTTCAGGTCGCTGTAGTGCGTGGATGTGCCGGCCCCACGGTTGGTAACGTGGATGCCGCCGGTTCCCAGTGCCGCCCAGACCTTGTTGCCGTCAGTGGCAAGCGAGGTGACTGGCTGTTGGGGCGTCTCGCCTGCGTTGATCTGTGAGATCGTCCAGGTCGGGAACCCCGCGGCAGTGATGTCCGTCGTCCAGCGCACCTCTGTCTGATCACCGCTGTAGAGGTAGTTGCCGGCAACGACCATCTTGGCGTTGGACACCAGGCCCTTGGACGCCGTGTCGTTGAGCATCGACACCGACCAGCGGTCGAAGACGTTGAGGCCCTTGGACGACTCGAAGCGGAAGGGGTCACTGGACGCCTTGTCGAGACGGCTCTGCCCGGCGCCGTGGTGCCAGGACTCCTGGGAGCGACGCCACAGCCCCTCGGGGTTGAGCGATCCCTCTCCCGTCTCGTCCGCTGAGTCCTGTTGGGGCTTGAGCCGGGGAATGGACTGGTGCGCCCACTCCCCGCTCTTGGCGTCGATCTTGTACACGTGGCCGCCGAGAGCGATCTGGTCGGTGCCGAGAACATTGTCGGCAACCGCAGTCCCCGATCCGGCGTAGTAGCGGTGATCGAAGTCGACGAGCAGGCTCATGCGCCCACCCCGAAGCGGCGGTGTCGGTTCTGGGAGGGATAGAGGTCGGCCAGTCGTGTCGCCTCGGCGGCAATGCGCTGGGACCGAATGGCCACGAGGTTGCGGGTGGACCCGAGGATGGCGCCGGGAGGAACCTCCTCGGCCCGGCGGGTGTCGCCCTGGTTGTCGGTGAAGTTGCGGCGCACCTCTCGTCCGGCGATGCAGCGGATGGCGGCGCCGAGGGCGAGAATGTCCACCGCGGTGGTCGGGATGCCCGTGACTGTGGGCACCACGTCAGTCAGGACCACCGTGGGGGTGAACACCGCCTTGTAGACCACCCGCAGCGATGCTCCGGGGTCCACGCCGTCATGGAGCATGAGCGAGATGCCACTGGCGAACTCGGTGGTGGACTGGCTCTGCACCACCTCCCAGTGATCGGCGGTGGGCCAGACCTTCTCGGGGCCGATGGCTCGCCAACGAATGTCCAACACGTCGATGAGCCCGGTGGGCAGGTTGTAGCCAACGACAGTGGGGCTGGTAACGATGTCGGTGGTGGCGACCCGGAACAGGGCGTTGTTGGGAGAGGAGAGGTCGGCCAGTTCGTTGTTGATTTCCCGCACGATCTCGGCATCGCTGACCTTGGGATTGACGGTGATGATGTCGTTGGCGTTGTGAGCCTCAGCCCCGGTACCGAACTGGCCCCGCTCGACGGTGACAGTGGTGGCCGAGGCGGCCCACACGTACATGTCCTCAAGGCCGATGGAGATGCGGCTGCCCGCTTTGATTTGGCCCAGGGGGTAGGTCACCATGAGCGACGTGACCGACGCGTCGATGCCGGTGACGAGCTTGTTTTGGGCCTCACGGGCGCCGCTGAGTAGATGCGTGCGGGTGTCGTCGACCACCTGGCGGGTGGTGTAGGTCGAGGGGGTCAGCACGCTCACAGAGTCAGCTCCCCGAGGTTGCGCCCACCGTCGGTGACGGTGTGAATGTCGTTGGCCAACTCCCGTACGCTTCGGTCCTCGATGATCTGGTTCGTCTCGATCTCGACGCGGCTCTGGGCCCTCGTCTCCAAGGCGGCGCAACCGTCGATACCCTCGGGCTGTAGTCCCTGTTGGCGCAGGCGGGCGTAGGCCGGGAGATCCCGGTCCCACCGGCGCTCGGTGAGGCTGGGAGCGGTCGGGCCGCTTCTCATGCTGATGGAGCGGTAGTGCTCGGCGGGGGAGTCACAGCAACCGCGGGCGCAAGACATCAGGTCACCACGAAGCCATCGGCCACCAGCTCCGCGGCTACGGCGTCGGTGACTGTGTAGGTGTGGCCGCCGAGGAAGCCGCTCGTTTCGGTGATCTCAGTGTCGAGCGGGTAGTCGACGGCGACCCAGTGCCCGGCGCGGCGCACGACGGAGCGACTCCGACTGTATTTGTAATGACGACCAAGATCCCTGGCGATCCCCCGAGACTCCGGGAGAACGCCAGGGAGATCCTTGATCGTGGGCGGGTAGAAGGTGGGCACAGCCGCCCGCCTAGCGACCCTTCTTGAGAACGTCCTTGGAGGTGGTGACGCCGGACTTCTTCGACTCCGGGGGGGCGGACTTGCCGCCCCCCTTGCGCTCGGGCTGGTCGCCCTCGACGAAGTGGGTCTGGCAGTTGAGGCACTGCCATTCCTCGGCCAACGCCTGCACGTCCGCTGAGCGACAGTGCGGGCAAGTCGCCGCCATCAGACGTTGGTCCCAATGGAGCTGGAGGTTTCGACCCGGCGCAGGCTGGCCTGGCGGAACACGCCGTAGTTGCCGAACCAGTGCCAACCCCAGGGCTTGAAGCGCCGCAGCTTGTCGGTCACCGGGGATTCGATGACCGTGGGCAACGGGCCTCGGCCCTCGTAGGTGGAGTACGCCTTGGCTATTGCCTGACGCCCGAAGAACAGCGCCGCGTACACGTCGACGGTGCCACCGACGCCGGCATCAGCGAAGTTGGTCACCCGGGGGCTGGTGAAGAACCGGAAGCCCTCGAACTCGCCTACCTCGCCGTTCCAGATTTCGTTCGGCTGGGAGTAGACGTGGGGGTCACGCCACGCAGCAGCGCCCGTCTCAGTCCGCAGGTCGTAGGCCTGGTCGGGGTGGATGGCCGCGGCATAGAACGACCCGAAGGGGACGACACTGGCGTTCACCAGATCCGTGTAGGCCCGGCGCACGTTCGCCGCGGTGAGGGTGTGGCCGGCGGCCACAGTGACACGGGAGGTGGCGGCGCCGCCGTAGCGCACGTTGGTCCCGGCGACGAGAACGTCACGAGCAATGGTGTCGATGGAGATGCCGGCGTTGTAACCCAGGACGTTGGTGACGGCGGGCTCCAAGGGCAGGTAGGCGGTGGCCCGTGCCTTGTAGCTGGTGTTGATGGCGTTGCCCTTTTCCAGCAACGTCACCGTGACCTGGGAGTCCGACATCAGCACCGTGGCCACGTCGTCGGTTTCTCCCAACGTGGTGGTGGCGGCGGCCAGGTCGTTCATCAGCTCGAAGGTCACAGACACGCCCCTTGCGGGAGCGGCGTTGGTGGACTTCACGTCCGCGAACATGTCGAAGTAGAGCTGAGGCCGTAGCGCGTAGTAGAGCGCCAGGTCCCAGGTCGCTTGGTCGAGGTTGAGGCTCGACGTTTGGGTCATCGTGGCGTCAGCCATGGAAATGTCCTTTCAAGATTTAGGGGAAAACGGCTTGCTGGATCACATCGGTGGTGTCGACCCGGCCCATGGCGTGCATGGCGTCCCAGAACTCCTGCTCGGTGCCGCCACGCAACTTCTCCACCACTTCGGCAGGGTTGGCGGTGGGCGCAGAGGACTGCCCAGATGCAGCCGCGGCGATGGCGTCGTGGCCATCGAGTTCGGCTGCGGGGGTGTCGGGCGGCGCGGCGGAGATGAGCCCGGCGGACTCGGCCCACGCCTTGACGCTTGCGGGGTCAGACGGGGAAACGGTGTCGGGGATCTTCAGGGCGGAGGGGGCGATAGGCACGCCCAGTTCCTTGAGCTGTGAAGCCAGGAACATGTCTCGGTAGGACTTGTTCTCCTCGGCCAGCTTGTCGTTCTCGCTCTTGGTGCGATTGGCGAACTTGCGAAGCTGGGAACCCTCTTGGGCATTGCCGGCGGCTGCTTGACGCAGTTGCTCGGCCACCTCGTCGTCGAGGTCACCTGATGCGCTCAGGTCGGAAAGCAGGTCATCGAGATTGGACATGGGCTCGCTCCTTGAGTCAGCGCGGGGCAACCGGAGGGGTTGACCCGGAAAACGGGACAACGGACGGTGGTGCCTGGCTTTCGCTACTCAGCGCACCTTGGGAGCCAATCGGCTTCGACCAAGGGCCAAGGAGGGGCCTTCAGTGACGCAAACTACACACTTGTCACTTGAAAAGCAACAACTACGTGTTGGCTGAGCCCAATCCCCCGATGCCGGCCTTGTCGGTGGCGAAGGACCCGCCACCGGAGAAGGCTGCGGCCCGGGCCTGGGCCTTGCGCTTGATGCGCTCACGAGCCATCACGTCTCCGGTGGCCGCCGCGATCTGGTCGGCTCGACTGATGTTGGCGGTGACCTCGCCGGGCAGGGTGCCCATGAGTTCACTGCTGGCGGCAATCTCACCGAAGGCTCCCCGGATCGAGGCTGGGTCGATGCCACGTTGAGCCAGGTTCAGTGCCTCCTCACCGCTGAGGGCAAAGCCACCGGCGCGGGCCTCGGCTCCCACCCTGGCAGCGGCAATGCGCTGGGCGATGGCGGGACGCTCTCGGTAGGACTTCTGAATATGGTCGAGCGCCATGTCGGGGTTGATTACGTAGGCCAGCAGGTTCCCCTCGGTCAGCCCGTAGTTGGCCATGAGTTCAGCTCGGGCCGCGGGGTCGAGGGAGTAGGAGACGGTCTTGTATTGCTCGATGCGGTCATTGAGTTCGGCTACCGAGGTGTCATCGACCAAGAAGTTGATGAAGTCCTCGGGGCTGTCGTAGAAACCCTCAGGCAGCCCGGCGGCCTTGAACAGACCACGCACGCTGCGCTCATAGGCCAGTACCTCGCTCACGCTGATGGGAGGTAGGCCCCGGTCACGGCGGGCAAAGATGGCCTTGAAGCGGCGCTGAAAGGCTGGCTGGTCGTAGAGCTGCTGGGTGATGACGGTGGGGGAGTGGCCGGCCTGAACCTGCTCAAGCGCCCACGGGCTGAGTTCCTCGAGGCCGTAGTCGGCCAGGAGGCTTTGCAGGTAGGCGAAGGCGTCGGAGTCACCGGACTCGGCAAAAAGCGTGGTCGCTCCCATGCGACCGGGGTTTCCGTAGGACTGATAGTCGTCGGCCATCAGCGACTCACCGCCCCGAAGCTCTCAAGTAGGCGCTCACCGATCTCGGCTGCGGAGTCGAGGGCGTTCTTGGTCTTGCGCCACTCGGGCTGTTCACGCACATACTTGGCCATCTCTACTGCCGACATCTTGCGGGTGGCGCCGGTCTTGGGATCAACGTAGGCGACCACGTTGCGCCACTTGGGGTCCCTCATGAAGTTGATGGTGCCGGGGTCAATCTCCATCATCTCGGCAATCTGGGAGCGGTAGGGGTTGGTGATCTGATCCAAGGTCATCCCCTTGTCGAGTTCTTCGGACAGCGACGGCATCAGCGCCTTGGCCTGTTCGATCATCTGGGAGCGGAAGTTGTCCATGGTCGAGCGCCCGGCGTTGATCTCCCGGAACCAACTCCGCACCGTCGTCTCGTCGAGGTCCACGCCGTAGCTGGCGGCCATCTGATAGAGGTCAGTACGCACCGCCGAGGAAGGAACGCCGTCGATGGCCTGGGCGAGGTTGTCAGCCACGAAGCGCTGTAGCGCTGCGCCCTTGATACCGAACGACATGGCGGTGTTGGCCATCCAGTCGAAGTGGGCATCGTTGACCAGACCGCCGCCGTAGCCCATGTTGACGGCAATGGAGCGGATCTCCTGGTTCGTCTCGGCCAGCGTCGCCTGGAACTCACCGGGGTCGGTGCCCTGTAGGGACTGGTAGTGGCGCGATGCCTCCGAACTCGTGCGCCACCAGTTGGTGGCCTGCACCGCAGCTTGGAAACGCTCGGCCGTCCACCCCTCGGCGTAGGCCTGCTCGAACAGCGGCGCTATCTCGGGGTTGTCGATGAGCCACCCGAGTTGGGGATACTGGGCTTTGAGTTCCTCTCGGCTGGCCATCAGGCGGCACCCTTCTGCGAGCGGGCCTTCATGCGGGCCAGGGCATCGGCCACGTATTTGCGAACCTGGGGCGAGGCGAACTTGCCGTTGGGCCCGGCGAACCACGCTGCGGCCACATCGGCCCAGTTGCCGAACTTGGCGTAGTAGGCCTGCATCAGCTCACGGGCCTTGGCATCCTGCACCTCGGGCGGAGCATCCGCGGCACGGGCGAAGCCCTTGTAGTTGCCCCAGGTGGCGTCGATGAACTGGTACCCGCCCGAGGCCCTGCCCCACTTCGGCGTCGGCACTCCCACGGCCTTGTAGTTGCCACCGGACTCCTTGTCACGGATGGCGGCCATGAAAGCGTCGATGCCGTTGGGCCCGCCCTTGGGCGAGGTGGCAATCTGGGAGTCGTCGGGGGGGTTGGGCAGAGCGGTGTTGCGGGGACCGGGTTCCATCCCCGCCACCTCGGGGTGCTCGTAGGACCAGGCGGCGGGAGAGTAGAAGTGGTCCTTGGGCGCCATTCCGAGCATTGAGTGCAGCACTGCCCCGTAGTCAGGCTTGTCAGGTTCCTGTGGTTCCTGTGTCTGTGCCGGCGGGGTCACCGTCTCCCCGTTGGGCCCATGGGTGTGGGCCTGCGGGTCGCTCTTGGCGCCGGCCACCTCGAAGTGCCACGGCTCCCACGTCATGGGCCGGTGAAGACCGAAGCTCGGCGCCAGGCGCGCGGCCAGGGCGATGTCGCCACCGAGATCGACGGCTGCGCCCTTCTCGTGGTTGGACTTGCCCGGCGGCGCCACCCACTTGCGGGCGCCCTTCTCGCCGTACTTCTTGACGGCGTTGGCCCACAGCCGCTTCTGCTCGGTGGGGCTGCGATCGCCCGAGACGATCCACACCCGCCCACCGGAGGCGGCGATCAGGTTCTTGATGGCCTGCTCGAGGGTGGCGTTCACATCAGGTCCATGAACTGGTTGAACCGGCCGATGGCGTCGTAGGACGATGCCTCGGCATCGAAGCCCTTGCGCACGAAGCTCTCGGCCTCGCCGCCGGCATTGGGCATGTCCACGAAGTCACCACCTTGGGGGTTGTCGGGGTCCTCCATGTCGTAGGCCTGTCGCTGCTTGGTGCGTTCCATCTCCTGGTAGGTGTCGATGAATCGCTGGGCCTCGTCGGCTTTGAGCCGACGACCGATCACCCGAGTCGATGAGTCCTCTAGGAGATTCTTGAGGTCCTCTGGGTTGGTGAGCTTGGCGATAAAGGGGGCACGCTTTTCCTCCTCCTCCTCCTCCTCCGGTTGGGTGCCGTAGCCGGCGTACTCGCCGCCTGGCTCGCCGCTTGACTCCAAGTCCGCGAATCCTCGGGCGTACTGGCTTAGAGCGGCTTGGCGATCGAGTCCGGTGCGGTTGGCGAAGGCCAGCAGGTCCTTGTAGGCGGCGACCGAGGCGTCGTCCCACACCCCGAGGCGAAAGCCCGTCTTCTTGAGTAGACCGGCATCGACCATCTGGCGCTGTAGTGCCGCGATGGCAGAGGGGGCGAGGGTGGCGGGCTTCATCTCGTCGCCCGCGAAGTAGCGGGGGGGAACATCGACGGTCTTGGTCTTGGCGCCGGCGAAGGGGCTGTAGCGCTTCTTGACCATGGTCTTCTTGACGCTGTAGCCCTTGGGCACGCCGACCGGGGTGGGCTCCTTTTCCTTTTCTCCCTCATCTCCCCCGCCGAAGTCGGGCATAGCCGGCAGGCCGCCCTCGGTAGCGATGATCTCCTCGTCGCTGACCTCGCTCAGCGGCTTGTTGAGGGTGGCGTTCTTGGCCGCGTCGCCCTGCTTGGGCTTGGGCGTGTAGCTCTTGGTAGGTCGTTTGGCCATCAGCCGTCCTCGCCTTCGGTGTCGTCGGCCAACTCACGTCCGAACAGTTCGTCGAAGACCTGAGCGAAGTCGGGGTACTTCTCGGTGAGTGCGGCCGCCGTCTGACGCAGCCACTCCCGGTGTTGGCGTGCCCTCTTGGCGGTGTTGACGTTCTTGCCGTCTGAGTGCTGCTCCCGATACGCAGCGTTGGCTTGAACGCGCGCCGCGAGGTAGGCACGGCTGGCCTTGGCCACGTCGGTGTCTTTGACTGCCGGGTCGTCGAGAGCCCTGGTGAACTCGTCGATTCGGTTGGGCAGTTCACCCACTGTGAACGTGAACTTGGCACCGGGATACTTGGCCTTGAGCGCCTTCTGTAGTTCGTCGAGGTAGTCGTTCATTTCCCGGGTGCGCTTGGTGGGCAGCTTGTTCTTCTGCTCGCGGTAGATCATCCCCGCCACCCGGGAGTTGGCCCGCTCCACCGCCTCCTTCAGCGTGAGCTTGCGGCCCTTGCCCACGTCGAGGCCGTAGTTGTACGCCGTGATGTCAAAGGTGCCACCCTGGGGCAGCAGCAGTCCGTACACGTCGGGGTACAACTCGGCCAGGTGCGGGTTGCGGCGGATGAAGTCGAGGGCGGGCTTGGTGGTCACGTCCACGTCTGCGGAGCGGGGCTGGATCACCAGGCGGGCGCTGTCACCGAAGGTGTCGATGAACTGACGGGTGGCGAGGTCATAGTCGCCGTCGTTCTTATCGACCAGCTCTCGGAAGGCTTCGACCATCTTGGTTTGGAGCATCATGTTGCCGTTCTTGTCGGCAGCCACGAACTGCGGTGTCGGACTCGACGGGGCGAAGAACTGGGCCCCGCCTCGGAACACCAGCAGCCACCGGGCCTTCTTGCGGGCGGCGTCGAGCAGGCGCTTCTCGTCCTCGGGGCCGTCCATCGGGTAGTCGCCGCTGGCCAGGAGGTGTGCGGCCACGCTCTGCACGGTGGAGGCATAGAGGCGGTCGGAGTCTTTGGCGGAGTAGGCGGCCTGGAACTTCTTGATCCAGCCGGGCATGAATATCTTGTCGATGCCGCCCTGATCGCCGGGTTCGCCGTAGGGAAACAGCATGGCGTTGATGTCGTCGAAAGCCGGCTTGTCGGGGATGAGCTTGGCCAGGGGGATCTGGGCCACGGGGCCGAGGCCGGGCATGAGCGGGTTCTGGCCGAACATGGACAGGTTCTTGACGCCCGAGGTCCAGTCGCCCACGCCGAAGGCCGACTCAGTGATGAAGCCCGACCCGGGGAAGGAGTAGACCTGCTCGCCGTTCTGGTCCTCGGATATGAAGCCCGACTCCCGGGCCCCGTTGAGAGTCATTCTCACCCGCTCGGCTATCTGCGGGCGGTCACGGGCCAACTTCGACCAGACCTGAAGCTCCTCTTTCCATGCTTCGCCGAATGGAAAAAAAAACCGGGCGATGTCCATGAACTGCGACTTCTTGGAAATGTCGTAGAGCAGGGCTTTGACATCATCGAGAGCGAAGCCCTTGGCGATGGTGTCGGCGCCGGCCACGTAGTCGTCGCTGAGCTTGAGCAGGTCGCCGGAGTCCTCAAGGTTCAACTTGCCGGTGCCAATGTTGGCGCGCTTGGCCATGCGCTTGATCGTCACCCGCCCGAGGTTGGCCGTGGCGGCGTCGGCTAGCACCTGGGCCTGGGCCTCACGGGTCATGCGGGGGATCAGTTCCTCCATGCGCTCCCAGTGGGCACGGCGGAAGGCCGGTGAGCGGCTGAGGTAGTTGGTGGGACGCGACATGAACGTCGAGAACAGGTGGTCGACAATCTTGTCGTAGGTGCCGTCGAGTTCGGTGTCCCGCAGCACGTCGCCCTTGACGAAGCCGCTGTTGAGTCCTTGTTCGGTGTCGAGCTTGCGCAGGTGGGCCACGAAGTCAGGGTCAGGCCCATCAATCACCTTCTTGAACACGCGACCCTCGCTGCGCATGACGCGTAGTGGCTTGTCGTTGAACTTGCCGGTACGAACGGCGTCGAGGATCTCGGGGCGTCCCATGGTGCGGCGCACGAGGCGGTCGTTCCATGACCCGAGGGCCCGGCGCAGAGCCTCGGGGTCGTCGGCCAGCGCTTCAAGGCCCTTGGCGTGAGCCAGCTCGTCGCGCAGGTATTTGCCGTCGCCGCGCCACATCCACCGGAACACGTCCTCCACGGGGTTGCCGGTGATCTCGCCCGTGGCCCATTCGTCCTTGGTCCACCCACCAGCCAGGCGACGGGTAGCGGCCCCGGCGTGGAGTTCCAACAGCTCGTCGGCCAGCGCTTCGTGGTAGCGCTCATGGCCCGGCCCCATGGCCGCCTTGCCGGCCTTGGCCATTTTGTTGTTGGTCACCGGATCGAAGATGGAACCCGAGATGCGGGCCATGGCCTTGCGGTAGGCGTCGAAGTCCTCGGCGGCGCCAGCGGCATCGGAGAACGCCTGGCCGAACGATCCCGTCGCGCCCTTGCGCCCGATGATCCAGGCGATGGAGTCGATAGGGTGGCCACCGAAGCGCGCGGCGATGCGGAACTGCTCGTTGCCGATCACCCGCACCGTCCAGGCGCCACGGATCAACTGAAGTGGCTTCCACGTCTTTTGCTGGATGAAGTCAGCGAAGGCCACCCCGGCATCGACGCCGGCGTTGTCACGGACACGACCGACCACCGAGGTGACCTTGCGGATGACGCGGGCGTCGGGCAGAGGGATGGCGGTGTTG
The DNA here is from genome assembly GCA_035526335.1 of Acidimicrobiales bacterium. Lineage (GTDB taxonomy): Bacteria > Actinomycetota > Acidimicrobiia > Acidimicrobiales. The sequence continues at coordinate 32,857 of DATLCN010000049.1, forward strand.
ATGAACTCGGTGGACAGATGCGGCGAGGGCAGGCCCAGGGGCTTGCCGCCCGACACGACCGTGCGCAGCGACGTACCCATCCCGCCGTCCTCGGCCACGTCGTAGGCCCGCAGGTGGTGGTAGTCGTCCTTGATGGCTTGCACCACGCGGCGGGCGTCCTTGCTTTGGTGCCCGCCCTTGGCGGCAATGTCGTCGCTGATCTTGGTCAGGGCGTCGTAGGTGATGCTGCGGCGCTCGATGGGCGAGGTCGAGGCGGCCATACGACCGAAGTAGTGCGCCTGAGTGTCGGCGTCCATGCGGGCGTTGGCCAACACATCGACGATGGTCTTAGCTGCCTCATCGGCGTCGTTCACGTCGAGCTTGGTACCGGGCACCTCATGGAAGATGCGGGCCGACTGCATGCGTCGTTTGATCTCCGGCCGCCGGGCGTAGCCGGGCTTCATGCGCCACTCGTGGAGGAACCCACCGACAACGCCGTCCACCTCCTCGACCGTCTTGGTGTCGGCGAGGCGTGACGCTTGGGTGGGAGTGATATTGCCGCCCGCCCGCTTGTAGATGTCGTGGGCGTCGGCGTTGCCGGCCCAGTGCTTGGCCAGGTCGCGGCCGCTCTTGCCACTCCACCACTTCTCGGCCCGGTTGAGGTCCACGTCGTTGGTGAGTGCTCCACGAGCACGAGACAGCAGCCCGGCGTCGGCTTCGACCAGGGACTTGCGGGCCCGGTTCATCTTGCCGGCCCTGGACAACGCTGCGGCGCCGGGATCGACCTTGATGTCAAACCATGCGTCGGTGGCGCCAGAGAAGAAGTTGAAGGGCTTGGTGCCGGGCTCGAATATCTCGGCAGCAAAGATGCGCCCGGGCGTACCAGCGTGCACCGATCCGTCCTTGTAGGTGATCGAGTAGGCGGCGCGCGCTCGTTCGGCTTGGGTCTTCTTCACCTCACCGCCAGGGAAGAACCCCGAGCCGGTGTCCACTTCATCGCCCTTGAGCAGCTTTTCAGCAGCAATGCCGACGTTGGTCTGCTTCAACGGATTGTCAAACCCGAGGGGGTCCGCCATCGCATTTCTAGCTGCGGCATCTACCAACTGCGTCCCGGATTCCAGCACCTCGAATGTTCCCCGGACCACGGGCTTGACTGCATTGCCCGCCGCACCGAGGGCGTCACCGATGGAGTGCCAGCCGATGCCCTTCTTGACCTTGCGCTTGCCGGCGAGCTTGGCGGCGCTGACGGCGCGGGGATCGTCGGGGCCGACATCGGCCTTGGCCAACGACAGGGCCACGCCCGCGGTCAGGTGCGGGTAGGCCTCACGCAGCTTGGAGAGTCGGTAGGCGATGGCCCTGGTAGCGGTGGGGTTGGTGGCGTAGCGAGCCTTGGCCGCCTTGACCTGCGTGCGGCTGGTGGTCACGGCGCGCAGGGAGCGTTCCTCTTGGTCGAGGGTTTCCCACGGCGTCTGAGTCTCGGCCATCAGAAGGTGATCCCGGCATCGGCGTCTTCTAGAAGTTCACCCAGGTCACGGTTGGGGAACATGGAGTAGATGGCCCGTAGCTCAGCGATGGTCGGGTCCTCGGGCTCGAAGTTGGAGAGCACCTCGGGACCGGGACCGGGGCCCATTTCCAAGCCTGCGGTGACGGGCTCGCTCGGGCGCAGGGTGGGAGCGTTGAGGGCGGGAGGCGGCACCGCGGGAGGGCCAGCGGGGCCAGGCGCAGAGCCAAGAGGAGGTGGCCCTGACGCCATGGGCACCGCTCGCTGAGATGCGATCTGAGCCCCGGCAGCGCCGTAGGTCTGACCTCGGGCGGCGGTGGGAGCGAGGGGCTTGGCCACCAAATCGGTCCTTTGGGCAAACCCGTTGCTTCGACGTGCTCGGGGCATCTAGGCCACCGCCGCTTGACGAGAGGCGGCCACGCCGGGGTAGAGGGCCCGGAGCTGGCTAGCGAGGTTGGCCTGGGATGGGTCAACTTCTCCAACAGTTGCGCCTGCCTCGGCGCCCATGCCGGGCTGGGCCAGTCCGGGCATGGCCTCGGGACTGCCGGGTTCCACTGGTGACTCGGTGGTGGACTGGCGCTCCTGGGCCTCTCGCTGCACCTGCATCACGGCGTCGGCCAGTTCCATTTTGTCGGTGGCCACCAGTTGGCGGATACGGGCCAGGTCGCTGGGAGGAATGGCTCCGGTGGAGGCTTGTTCGAGCAGGGAGGATTCCAGCGCTCGGTCGATGGACTCGGTGGTGAGTCGGTCCTTTTCCTCCTCGGGGTCCTCGATGTAGGGGTCGAGTTCCATGGCCGTCTGGGTCGACATCATGCCCAGTCCCTTGCGCTGGCCGATGCCGATGACGAGGTTGTTCACGTCGGCCCCGGCGAAGGGGTAGTACACCTTGTTCTGGTCGGTGGGAAACAGCTTCTCGGGGGTGAAGGTGACCTCGCCTCGCCCACCCGACCACGACACGTGGAAGGTTCGACTCTGCTTTGCGAAGTAGCCCTTGGCGATGGCGATGCCGACCCGGTTCTCCTGCTGAAGCGACCGGGCAAAGAGGTTCTGGGCCTCCTGGATACGGAAATCACTGACGGCTGAGAGCAGAGCTTCGGCTCGGCGTCCGGTGCGAACATTTCCGCCGGCCTCGCCTCCGAAGTCCGGTGGCAGCCCGGCGTCGACTCGGGCGTTGCGTTCCAGGCGGTCGATCATCTGGCCGGTGGTGTAGGCGGGGGTGTTCTGCACCGTCTGGATGCCGCCGCCGCTGATGCGCCCGATCTGGCCCTTGCGGCCGTCAGCCATCTCCACGATCTTGGCCGACTCACCGGGCCGGTCGATCAGCCACTCGTTGGGCCACACGCCATCAACCACCGCTCGGAACTCCAAAGCGAACAACATGGCCTGGGCGGCGTGCATACCGATGATGCCGTCGAACTGGCCCCGCTCAGTGTTCATGGTGATGCGCCCAGGGACGAGGGCGGTGCAGCGCCCGGCGCGGTTGTCGAGGCGTTGCAGAGCGATGTAGTCGTCGCCGAGGGTCAGGCTCCGGCGGTTGGCGGCACCGGGAAGGAAGATCATGCGGTTATCGGTAGTGGGGGCAGCGACGCCCATGTTCAGAGTGGCACCGGCGCCGAGGGCGATGAGGCTGATCTCGTGGGCGTCGGTGTATTCGATGAGGGTGACGGGGTGGTCGTTGTCGGGCTGGCCATCGGGCTTGCGGATGCGGTTGAGGTTGAGTGCGGCGTCGGGGTAGTTCTGGCGCAGCCACGCCTGGGATCGGGTGTAGGCAAAGATCACGTCGGGAGGATCGACCTGGCCGGGGTCGAGGGTTTGGGCCGGGAAACACGACAGCGGGTCACGCACGAACCACTTGGGCCCGTTCGTCTCCTTACAGGGGCGCAGCATCACCGGCGCCGAGGCGTAGCCCACCATGTAGCGAGCCCTGAGCCTCTGCTTGAGGTCGATGTTGTTCTCCTCCCACCAGCCCAGCAGCACCCGGCGACGATCAGCAGCGGCTCGGGCCGATGAGCGTGACCCGATCTTGGTGGGGGCACAGTCGAGGCTGGGCATGACCGAGGCCACCCGCATGCCCATCTGGTCGATGCCCTGAGTGACCAGGTTGGGAACGGCGCTGCGCTCCTCGGGCGTGAGGTTGCCCATAGGCACGACCATGGCCCCGTCGTAGGCGGCGCTGACCTGGGCCATGCGGTCGAGGTAGGGGCCGCGGGCGATACGACGCTGGCGGTACAGATCGACGATAGCGCCTGCGGGGAGCATGGGGGCGTCCTAACTTCCTACGTTGAACTCATCGGACAACCCTCGGCCCGGTGGTGCCTGAGTGGCGAGCCAGTCAGCCGACACCGGCTGAGGGTCGGGCTGGCCTCGGGGGGTCGAGAAGCACCCCTTGGGGCAGGGGTCATTGGAGGCTCTGTGCTCGCACACGTAGTAATAGAGCGGGCTTTGGTCGAGGTTGTTGTCGGACTTCTTCTCGGGCATTGGGAACTCCTATCTCTGTGTCACGCCTGGGTCAGAGTCACGGTGCAAACGATAGATGTTGCGCTCGTTTTTCCGAAGGGCCCGATTGGACTTATCCTATTTAGGAGAATGGAAGTGCCGTTGGTTGTTCCGTTGAACATGCCGAGTTCATTCCACGTCATGTTTCCCTCACCAGTAGCGAAGGTGCGAATGGCGGTAACCACCAAAGAGGCACGTGTCGGCAGGGCATCAAAGGCCAATAGGGTCGGCGACGGCGTGGCGCCCAATAGCTGTGTGTCGCCCACTACCGCCGCTGTGGCGGAGTTGCCCACCCCCATGGAGTTGATCTGCGTGGGCGGGGTGCCCATAGCGAACAGCCGGTCCAGCAGCAGGCCCTTGCCGGCGGTGGTTACAAGGTTCTCGCCCTCGATGACCTTGTAGGGCTGGCAGCGACGGCGCAGCCGGCCCACATGGATGGGCAGGTAGATGCCCACCGGGTCACGCCCGAACTCCGCCGCCAATGCCTCGTCAGCCCGACGTTGCTCGTCGATGGCCAGGGCGTTGTCGGCCACCTGGGAACGGGTCAGGGGCTCACGCTCCACGTCGCCCTCAAAGACATCTAGGCGCCAATGGCCAGCCAGGTTGGGGATTTTATCTACGAGATTCATTGTCATCCTTTTCTTAGAGGGGATTCTTGGTAGCGGTTACACGAACCTCAACCGAGTCAACATCTGTTGTGCCCGTTTCCGTTATAACCGTGGAGACGTATCTGACTCTGGTGCGAATGTTGTTGATGTCTGTCCACGTCCACGACCGGGCGGCGGTTATGTCGTCGGTTCGAGGCGTGGTCAGGTAGTCGAAGTTGGCGCTGGTGGCGAGTACCGAGTTCCACGTCGATCCGTTTATCGACCACTCGAAGTTGATAACGGCATTTGTCAAAACAGACAGAACGGTTTTAGCCGACCAGACAAGCTCGACCTTGGTGATAGTCCAAGTGGAGAAGTCGGCAACCGGGTCCGGGTAGGGGTCGAGGGTGAGGGTGGCAACTGCGGTGTTTAGGGCGTCGTCCACGAAGGTCGCCAGAGTTCCGTTTTTGAATCCTTGAGCGTTGGTCGGGTTGGGCCAGGCGCTAGCTCCGGTCGAGGCAGCGGTGGTGGCTCCTTGAAACCATGTAGCCACAGCGCTGCGACCATCGGTGGGCGCGGTGTTGGTATCGCCCAGGCCGTTGATCCGCAGCGTGGGGATGGCGTCGGTCTGGGCCGGGTTGGAGTCGGCTTGGGTGGCGTTGAGAACGAAGGTGGCGGCGTCGGTCTGGGCTGAGTTGGAGTCGGCGTGGTTGATCCGCAGCCCGAAGCTGTCGGTGAGAGCGGCGTTGGACTCGGCGTGAGTGATGTTGAGTCTGAAGTCGTCAGCGGCGGCTGCCAACGACTCGCTGAACCCGATCCGCAGTGCCAGTGCCTCAGTGAGGGCGGCGTTGGACTCGGCGTGAGTGATGGCTAGGCGCAGGAGGTTGTCGCTCAGCGCCGGGCTGGTGTCGGCGAAGGTCAAGCCCAGCTTGAGGGCGTCGGTGGGAGCGGCGTTGGACTCTGGGAAAGCGAAGGCGACACTCATGGCGTCGGTGGGCGCGGCGTTGGACTCGGCGTGGCGAATGTCGATGGAGAAGGCGTCGGAGGGGTTCGGCCCGTCGCCTCCCTGGATGATCGTGGTCCGACGAACCAGGACCGGAAATAGTTTGCTCATGCGCGCCTGAACCCACTGACAGCGACAGCCATTGACGCAGGAGCGAACACCTTGACGACGGTGGCCGTTATGGGCAGATAGGCCGGCACCCCGTCGTCACAGCGGATGCCGGTAGTTGCTGCCGGCGTGCCCCCGAAGGGGTCGCAACGGGCAACCTGTGTGCCGGAGCCGGTAGCGGTGATGAGCAAGAGCTGAACAGGCGAAGCGAACGTGAAGGTGAGCACGGCCCCCGCGCCGGTCTGGTCGGCAAGAACCTCGCCGCTCTGGTAGTCGTCCTTGACGGCAAAGGCGCTGGCCCGCAGCTGGGTGTCGGTGAGGGGGCCGCTGACAGGGACCGGGTTGCCGGAGTCGTTCTTGATCTCGATTTCACCGAGGGTGACCGATGCGGTGGTGTTGATCGACCCGTCGGCGTTGACGACGAGGCGGTTGTTGGTGGCGCCACTGATGCCGACGACCGAGGGCCCGCCGCCGCCTCGTCCACCGCTGAGGCGGTTGGACATCTTCTTCATGGCTTCGAGCTGGGCGAGGCTGGCGTCGCTGAGCCCGCTCAGCATGAGGGCGATGTCGGACCCACCGGGGGCAGGGGTAACCTCGGGCACGGTCAGGCCCTTGATAACGGTGGTCAGTTCCTTGAAGTCGACGCCGTTCACGGCCTCGGGGCTGCGCTGGGTGGCCAGGGCGTCAAGCAGGTCGAGGCGCAGGGTGTCGAGGGCGTTGATCTGGGCCCGACTGGCGTCGCTGAGGCTGGCCAACATGAGCCCGATGTCCACGTTGGGGCTGGCCTCGGGGATCTTGATGGCCTTGATGGCCTGGGTCAGTTCGCTCAAGTCCAGTCCCGGAGCGGGGATCTTGATGGCCTTGATGGCCTGGGTCAGTTCCTTTGTCCCGATGCCGGGCGGGGGGATCTTCAGAGCCTTGATCGCCTGGGTCAGTTCGCTCAGGTCGGCGGTGTGGCCGGGGCCATTCATGGCCTTGACCGCGGCGGTCAGTTCGCTGATGTCGAGGTTGGGGGCCGACACCTTGATGGAGCGGATGGCGCTGGTGATCTCGCTGAGGTCGAGGCCGACGGGGTTGGGAACCGGGTAGCCGGCGAGAGCGGCCAGCAGATCGGCACGCAAGGCGTCGAGGGCGTAGAGCAGCAGGAGGTTGGCTTCGCTGGGGTCGCTACGGGCCTTGGAGTGGGCGCTGTCGTAGGTCCCGATGATGTCGGCAATGCCCATGCGGCTCATAGGTGGTCGGCCACCACGCTGCGAAGAGCCTGCAACCGGGCGATCTTGATGGCCAGGCGCATCTCCGCAGCGGCGATCTCGGCCGGGCGATCGAGTTCGGAACTGCCGGTGCGAAGGGACGCCAGGAAGGCGGTGGCGTCGTCCACGCCGCGCTGGTAGGCGTGAATGTGGTTGGTGAAGCTCAGGGCCAGCGACATGAGCCGGGCGGGGTTGAACTCACCGTCGGCGTCACACAGGTACTCCTGGGCCAGCGCGGCAGTGGGCTTGACCCTCAGCCACGACTCGTGGGCAACGGTGGTGGCGCTCACGCCGCCCCCTGCCAGTTATTGGGGATACGGGCGGCCCACTCCGGGCGGTCATAGCGCATCTGGGCGCTGTTCTGCACGACGAGACGGGGGAGGTTCCAGAACAGGAACCACTGGGCCATCACCTGGTCGTCGTAGCGGGCCATCGGGTATCTGGTGACCTCATCGACGAGCAGTTGAGAGGCAGCGCGGGCCTCGGCGGTGCGTCCCGGCAGGCGCACCCGACCGAAGCGCCAGTGCGACCCGATGGTGGTGATCCCGTAGGTGGCGTCGGCCTTGTTGCGGTGGGTGTCGTGGGCAATCAGGGTGGTGGAGTTGATCCTGAGCCAGTCCTGCACGTGGCGGTACTGAAGGAGGAACTTCTGGGCGCCGTTCTGCTCAACGATCCAGTGCTGGACAGGCCGACCCAGGGCGACGGATCGCTGGTGCCAGGACTCCATGAGCCCGGAGTAGGTGCGAGTGGCGGGGTTGTAGTCCAGGAACTCGTTGGCCCCGATCTTGCCCCGGAAGGTGTCCATGAGGAAGGTCTGTTCGGAGGCGGGGTGATGGATATACCACTGACACGCCCACCAGTTCGTCGGCGACGGGTCGACGGTGACGATGGAGTACGTCTCGCCCACCAGCGTCGGCACCTCACACAGTCCTCGATCATTGTCCCAACAGCCCAGGAACTCCTCATGGGTCACCGGGTCACGCCCGCCCGATACCCACAGCGGGTGAACGAGGGTGTCGGCGGTGCCGGTGTCCTCCTGCTGGTAGAGCACGGCGAACTGGGAGGGATTGCCGGTGCGGCGGTTGCGCAGGTCACGCCAGGTGAGGCGGGCCGGGAACAGCAGGCAGCCATCGGGCCAGGGCTTGGCCGAGAGGCCGTGGTCGTTCTCACAAATCTCGTCGTAGTGGGCCTTGTAGACGATGTGGTGGTACTTGGGGACCAGGCCCTCGTCGTCGGTTTCGGCCGCCTCGTAGCCGTCAGGATGGACCCGCTTGTCGAGGTTGTGGCGGTAGAGGTCATCGGCGTCGAGTCGCTGGCCCTGAAGGATGAGAAGGCCACCAGGCTCGATGCGCTCCTCGGCCACCTTGTCCCACTCGTCCTTGATCTGGTCACGGGTGTAGGCGCTGCGGTGTCGGGGATCATCAGCGTCGTCCCACACAGCCACGTCCACCCGCTCACCGATGTAGGTGCTGCCCAGGCCGAAGGCGATCCAGGTGCGTTCCTTCTCGCTCAGGGGCACGTCGTCGACCTGAGCCACGGTGAAGCCATCACGGCCCCAGATGCGTGTCCCACTTGAGGGCTTGAAGCGCCCGAAGTCGCCGGCCAGGGTTGCTTGTGCGTCCTGGCTGATCCCCAGCTCGATCATCTTCTGGGAGGCAAGCACCGGCACCGTGCGCTCCAACATGCGCCGCAGGGCGTCAACCTCCTGGGTGGCGATGGTCGATGATGCGTGGCCGGTCATGCCTCGAATACGGCGGTCACGACAGATGAAGAAGGCGGGCAGCACCAGGGTGTAGAACACGGTCTTGCCGCTCCCGGGCGCCACGTTGATGCAGACGTACTCCTTGTTGGCCGTCTCCTTGAGCGCCAGCACCTTCTCCGTGGAGTGCTCCTGCCAGGGCATGAGGCGCATCCCGAAGTAGCGGTGGGCGAAGTAGCCGATGTCGTCGAGCGCCTTCAGAGCCTCCGGGCCCAGTTCGTCACGGCGCTTGGGGCGCAGGTCCTCGACGTGCTCGCTCTCGTCGACCTGAAGCTGGCGTCTCCCCTCGTCGAAGTAGCGCCGAGCGGTGGAGGTGGAGCACTTGGCGTAGCGGGCGCACTCGTCGAGGCCGAGGCTGAGGTCGTAGCACTCCCACAGGGTGTCAAGCTGAGCCTGGGTGACGGTAGGACGACCCACGACCGCGCATCTTGTCACACGTCAAGTTACAAGAGTGTGATTCAGGGTGCGGGGGTAGGATTCTGGTGGTTGGAGGCCTCCGACCGCCAAGGTCAAAGGCGCAGTTAGGGACTGACCGGGTTCTGCTCTAGACGCACGGTCTGGGCGAGGGGCACGGCTGGGGGTTGTGGAAGAAAGTGTGCGGGGTGTTTACCTCCTACCTCCCCCTCCCCCCCCTCGGCACACCCCCGGTTCTTCACTGACCCACCAGCCGCCGCCAACCACCGAGCTCGACCCCTGGCCAGTCCACCGAGGCCACCGAGCCGGCGTCGGCACCGAGGTCGACCACCCACCGAGCCCCCCTACCCCTACCTAGCACTACAACGGGCCGGCGAGGAGGTTGGATAGGCGTCTGATGGTGTCTAGGTTGCGGACAACAGGGGACTTTGGTGCGAACATCTACAAAGTCCGACGCACAGCAACAAAGTCCCTCCCACATACAGTCAAAGTCACTCAGATACACTGTTTGTCATGAAATATCTTGTGTTAGAGGGGCATTTTGGGGTAGTTATCCACAGGGTTTGGTGTTAACACCAAACCCTTTGTAGATGTACCCCTCCGCCCGCATTGCTCGCCCCTCACCACCCCCCAAAAGCGCCTTTGATCTTACTACTTGACACCTCACCAGACTTGTGGTTAGATACACCACGTCAACAACGACAAAGCCCCGGCGGTGCGTAAACACCCCGGGGCCCGGATCAGAGGAAAGGACCCTCATGACCAGCAGTGACCTTAGCTCCGCCGCAACCGTCGACCTGAAGGCGCTACGTGCGATCAAGCCCGCACTGAAGGCCGGCACCGACTGCTACAACGGATCGGTACTCATCGACGGGTGGGAAGACCACCTGACACTGACCACGGCTAACGGTGATGCCACCATCGTGGCCACCCTGCCGGTGACCGACACTGACGGCACCCTGACCGGTCAGCGTGTATCGGTGAGAGTCAACCTCGCCGACATCCCCACCACGGGCCCGAGCTCGAGGTGGACCATCAGCGCCGAAGGGCTCGAGGTCGAGTCCAATGGCATCACTCAACACCTGGCGCCGGCTGAGCCTCCGTACTCCGGTAGCTTCCCCACGCACTACGGGCCCGTGCCCACTACCACCACCCTTGCCAGCTCCACCCTTGCGGCGGTGGCAGTAGCTGCCAGCAAGGACCAGGCCCGTCCGATCCTCACCTCCATGCTGTTTTCCCGGGCCGGCGTGGTGGCAACTGACTCCTACCGACTGCACTATGCCCCGGGCGTCGACTTCGGCGACGTACTCATACCCGCCGCGCTGGTGGCGGTGGTGGCCAAGTACGGCGACACCCTGGGCGTGGGAGTGTCTGAGGCCGGCGACCTGGCCACCCTGGCTGCCGGGCCCGTGGTGGCCACCGTTCGCACCATCGACGGTGAGTTCCCCGACTGGGCCCAGCTCATTCCCAAGGTCGCCGGCAAGGTCACCAACCTGTGCGACGGGCCCGGGCTGGCCAAGGCTGCCGCTGCCGCCTTCAAGATTACCAAGAGGCCCGGCGATATCCGCCACACGCTGCCAGCACGGCTGAACGGTGCCCTTACGGTCGAGGTTGAGGGCACCGAAGTGTTCCGGGCACCACTACCCACTACCGGCGATGACCTGGCGGTGGCGTTTAACCCGCGCTTTCTCGGTGAGGTTGTCGCCGCAACCGGCGCCACGGAGATCCATTGGGTCGACGCCCTCAAGCCCGCAGTCTTCGCCGGGCCCGGGCCCGTGCGCGGCCTGCTGATGCCCGTGCGGGTCGACTGAGCGTCGGTACCGACGCCGACCGTGCCACCAGTACAGGAGGCGGCACGGTCGGCGGTGTCTACCGGCACCCGGTGTCCTCGTGGCACCGTTGACTAGGGAAAGGACCCCTACGAATGAGCGACACCCCTACCACCTGGACGCTGGCACGTCTGGCCGACTGTTCGGACCCTGACACCGTGACCTCCCCCGGTGCCCTCTGGCTGGCATCGGTGGCCGATAGCGCCACCGATCTGGCCGGCCTGGACCCGGACGACCGTACCGACGCCATCCACGAGCTGGCCGACAACGCAGTCCCCATCTACACCCGCGAGGTCTGGTCAGTCTTCGTCGACCTGGGTGCCTACCAAACGGACACCTCCGACCTCGGCCCTCCGCTGGTCGACATGGAGGACCAAGCCAAGCTTGCCTTGTACGTGATCGCCGAGACTCTGCTCCACGCCCTGGTGGCCGACCTCGAAGACGAGGACGAGGACGAGGCGGTGACCTCGTGAGCGCTTATGAGGTCGACGTGTCCCTTGTGAACGCCACCGAGGGACACCGATTCTCCGACTTTTCCGAACCGCTTGACAAGGACTCGTGGTACTGGCGCACGGCCGAACCTCTACTAGTTCACGGCAAGCCCAACATGGGCGCCATCTACCGCTACGCCCGCTCGGAGTACGGCCGATGCACCGGACGCGTCTACGTGGACACCGAGACCGGCGCCAAGGCTATCGGCTGGGTCTTCGTCTCCCGTCAGAAATACGACGACTACGGCACCACCGAGACCTACATCCGCGAAGCATGGGTGACCGTCTCGCGGCTGGTCGAGCCGGCACGCCCCGCTGTTTATGAGTACGCAGGGGTGGCAGCATGAGCGCCGACGATCTCCACCACGCCGACGGTACCCACCGCGCCACGGCACCTAGCGCCGGCGGTACCGCACTGGCCCGCCACGAGGCCCGCATGCGGGCGCACCTGGCCGACGGGCACGGCCACCTCTGCCCTCACGATGGCGCCATGACGGTCGAGTTCCGAGCGCCAGTGTTTGCAGTGGTCAACGGCACCGACGTTGAGCGGGTGGTAATCGGCGACGAGTACCTAACCCAGGCTGACACCGTGACTTGTGACCACTGCGGCCACCTGTGGACCAACCTCGAACACCCGCCGGCCCCGGTGACGGCGGCCCTAGCCGTCGCCGCCGATCCCAGCGTGATGTGGCCCACCTGGGAATGGGGGTGGTGAGCGTGAGCGTCGACGCCTTCAACACCTGGCAGCGTGAGCACGGCGAGCTGGTGACCGATCAGGTCGACGGGGAGGAGGTGGTGCGGCGGCCGCAACCGACCGCCTATCGCGTGACCATCTCGGCCATCGTGGAGGCCGACAGCGCCGAGGAGGCCCAAGCGGTGACCGGCTGCCTACTGGCCGGCGTGGAGTCTCCACAAGGCCACCCCGCCGGGCCCCTAACCGGGGTCGGCTCGTGGGCGCCGGAGGTGAAGATCATCGTCGAGGCCGGCGGGCCCATTCGCTGCGCCGACCGCTGCCCGGTGTGCGACCGCCAGTACGGCATAGCTGAGCTGATCCGCACTGCGGCCGGCTGGGTCCACCCGATGTGCGACCCCGACTACCGGGCCGACTACCTGAAGCTGGTCTACATCGTGGGCGCCGGCACCCTCGGCTCGGCGATTGTGGGGGGTCGACTGTGACCCCCGCCTGCAATCCTGGCACGGCACCGGACCCCGTGGGACTGGCCGAGATCGCCACCCGGCTAGGTGTCCACCGCCGCAATGTCGACCGCTGGCGTGACCGTGGCCTACTGCCGGCGCCGACGTGGACCGTAGGCGGCCGTCCCTGCTGGCCATGGGCCGACATCGAGGCGTGGGCCCGGGCTACTAAGCGCCTGCCCTCGTCGCACGCCGCTTCTGTGGCCTCTGCTCTACCCGCACGGCATAATCCCGACCATCAAGGAGGAAATGCAATGACCACCATCTACATCGCCAGTGTCTCGCCGGCTAACGGCGGCGACTACGAGCTAGGCCCCGAGTGGCACCCGACGACTCTCGACGGC
>DATLCN010000053.1:0-64576 GCA_035526335.1 Acidimicrobiales bacterium
CCAGCGCCCTCTTAGCTCAGTCGGTAGAGCACAGCCATGGTAAGGCTGGTGTCGTGGGTTCAATTCCCACAGAGGGCTCCGCGGCGGCGTAGCTCAGTTGGTTAGAGCACACGGCTCATAATCGTGTTGTCGTCGGTTCGAGTCCGACCGCCGCTACTCGCAGAGAACCAGAAAGTAGAGTTGCCAGATGGCCAGGAACGAGAAGCGCATCAAGGTCACCCTCGCGTGCGAGGTGTGCAAGCGCCGCAACTACATCACCACCAAGAACAAGGCCAACCATCGCGAGCGGATCGAGATGAAGAAGTACTGCCGCTGGGACCGCCAGCACACGTCCCACAAAGAGACCCGGTAGGTAACCCTCCTTGCTGTCGCCGAGTCGAACCAGCTGATGGCGCAGGAGCTGGCTGACCTGGTCACCGCGGCCAAAGCGGGCGACCAGTCAGCCTTCGAGGAGTTGGTACGTGTCACACACGCCGCCGCCTACACCCTCGCCTTCCGGATGACCGGCAACGAGGAGGACGCGAAAGACGTGGTGCAGGAGGCTTACCTGCGGGCTTGGAAGGGCCTGAAGCGCTTTCGCGGCGATGCCAAGTTCAACACGTGGCTCTACCGCATCACCGCCAACTGCGCCGTGACCCACCTTTCGCGCCGCACGAAGGATCGACATGACGCGCTGGGTGAGGAGGAGAGGGAGGCCGACCCGCGGGCGGTCGACACCGATCCGGGTGCCCACCTGGGTGCCGGTGACGACCGGCGCATCCTCCAGTCCGCCCTGCAGAGCCTGTCCCCGGAGATGAGGGCTGTCGTGGTGCTCCGCGACATCTACGACCTGCCCCACGAAGCTATCGCCGCCGAGCTGGGTATCAGCGAGGGCGCCGCCAAGGTGCGCCTTCACCGGGCACGCAAGAAGCTCCGGGAGCGCCTCTTCCCACTCCGTGGTGAGCTGACGGGCGAGGAGACAGCGCATGCGGTGTGAACGGGTGGCCGACCTCCTGCCCCAGATCGTGGACGGCACGGAAAAGGCCGATCCGCAGGTGCGCTCCCACGTCGAGGCGTGCCTGCGCTGCCAGGCCGAGCTGGTCCAGTACCGCAAGCTGTTGAAGGCGTTGCGTCATCTCCGTACCGACATCCTCCAGCCGGCACCCGGCACCCTCACCGCCATCCTGGCGAACCTCGAGGCGGCTGGTGAACGTGGTGCCATGCGCTCGCTGCTCGCCGGCCGGCGCGGTGCGTACCTGGGTGGGATCGCTGTCGCCACCGCCGCCGCCGGTGCCGCCGGTGCCCTTGTGATGGCCAACCGCGGCCGGCGCAAGATGCGTCTCGCCGGCTGACCCAGGAGACGCGCCCAGCGTCGCGCCGGGGAGGCCCGCCGGGGCCGGTGCTATCCTGCTCCCGGACAGAGCCCCTAGGGCAGTAGCTCAACTGGCAGAGCACCGGTCTCCAAAACCGGCGGTTGGGGGTTCGACTCCCTCCTGCCCTGCTCGGCCCTCTTTTACAATTTTCCGCCCGAGGTAGCAGATGAACAGACAGACGAAGCGGATGATGCAGCGTCAGGGCCAGGTCGGCGCTGACGGCGCACCGGTCGCGGCCAAGCGCCCGGCTCAGCCGCGCACCCCGAAGCCCGCCAGCGAGCGCACCTCGCCTGCTACCTTCCTCAGGGAGGTTCGCGGAGAGCTCCGGAAGGTGGCATGGCCCACCAAGGGGGAGGTAGTCAATTACTCCACCGTGGTTCTCGTTGCGCTCGTCTTCCTGGTTGCCCTGATATTCGTGCTCGACCTCGCCTTTGCGAAGAGCGTGCTTTTCCTCTTCAAGACATGACCGATACCACCGATACAACCATCTCCGACGAAGCTGAGGTAGCCACTGTGCCCGACGACGCCGAGTCGCCGGCCGAGGTCATCGACGTGGAGGAGCTGCTGGACGAGGCGGTTGAAGAGGTCGTCGCCAGGGTCGAGAGCCCCTACGACCGACCCGGGCAGTGGTTCGTCGTCCACACCTACGCCGGCTACGAGAACAAGGTCAAGTCCAACCTCGAGAGCCGTATCTCCTCCATGAACATGGAGGAGCGGATCTACGAGGTCGTCATCCCGGTCGAAGACGTGATCGAGTTCAAGAACGGCAAGAAGGTGGTCGTCCAGAAGAAGGTCTTCCCCGGGTATCTGCTCGTGCGCTGCGAGCTCGATGACGACGCCTGGTACGTCGTGCGCAACACTCCCGGCGTCACCGGCTTCGTCCACCAGGGATCGAGCCCGGTGCCGCTTTCCCGTCGCGACGTGGAGACGTTCCTGCCCGTCCAGCAGGAGGGCGTGGAGACCGTGCGCAAGACCCGCCCGCGCCTGGAGTACGAGGTGGGCGAGAGCGTGAGGGTCCGTGAGGGACCCTTCGCCGACTTCTCCGGGCAGATCGCAGAGATCAACGAGGATCAGCTCAAGCTCAAGGTGCTCGTCAACATCTTCGGCCGGGAGACCCCGGTCGAGCTCGAATTCAGTCAGGTGGCGAAGCTATAGTGGCGAAAAAGCGTGTTGCGGCGATTGTCAAGATCCAGCTCCCGGCCGGCCAGGCCACACCGGCCCCGCCGGTAGGTACTGCTCTGGGACCACACGGGGTCTCCACGCCTGAGTTCCGCAAGCAGTACAACGCGGCGACCGAGAGCCAGCGCGGCAGTGTCATCCCAGTTGAGATCACGGTCTTCGAGGACCGGTCCTTCACCTTCATTCTGAAGACGCCCCCCACGCCGGTCCTGTTGCGCCAGGCGGCAGGGATCGACAAGGGCGCGCCGACCGCCGGCCGTGCCCCGGTGGGGTCCATCACCGCCGCTCAGCTCACCGACATCGCCCAGACCAAGATGCCCGACCTGAATGCAAACGATCTCGAGGCGGCCAAGCGCCAGGTCGTCGGCACCGCCCGCTCAATGGGCATCAGCGTCGGCAAGGAATAAGGAAGAACCAGATGCCCAGCGGCAAGAGGTACACAGATGCGACCAGGCGCTTCGAACGGGACCACCTTTACCGGCCCCGCCAGGCGGTGGAGCTTCTAAAGACGCTCGTCCCTGCTCGCTTCGACGAGACGGTCGAGCTGGCCGTGCGCCTCGGTGTGGATCCCCGGCGCGCCGACCAGATCGTGCGGGGAACCGTGAGCCTGCCTGCCGGTACCGGCAAGGCCGTGAGGGTGGCCGTGTTCGCCGCCGGCGATGCGGCCGAAGCGGCCCGTGGCGCCGGCGCCGACATCGTGGGGGCCGACGACCTGGTGCAGCGGGTCCAGGAGGGCTTCTTCGACTTCGACCTAGCCATCGCCACCCCGGATCTCATGGCTTTGGTGGGCAGGGTCGGCAAGGTGCTCGGCCCCCGAGGCCTCATGCCCAACCCGAAGACCGGAACCGTGACCACCGACGTCGCCAAGGCGGTCACCGAGTTCAAGGGCGGCCGAGTCGAGTACCGCACCGACAAGTTCGGCAACATCCACGTCCCCGTCGGAAAGGTCTCCTTCGAGACCCAGGCTCTGCTGGACAACATCCGGGCGGTGGTCGAGGAGCTGCAGAAGGCAAAGCCGGCAGCGTCGAAGGGCAAATATGTCCGCTCGGTCACCGTCTCCTCCACGATGGGGCCGGGGATCAAGTTGGACCCGAGCAACATCCGGATCACCGAGGACGAGTTGTCGGCGGCGGCCGCGGCTGCTTCGTAGTACGGTGTCCGCACGATCCATCGCTTCGCCGCAGACATCCGGTGCGCTCCGTGCGCTGAAAGGGCTCTGGCCCGCCTGACGAGGTGAACCTCCTGTTCTCCAGGGTGTTCGCTGTCTGCGTGCGCCGGCGGGATGAGAAGAGGAGGCAAGGCGAGTTGGACAGTCCGAGGCCCGAGAAGGTCGCTGTGGTTGATGAGGTGCGTGAGCGCCTGTCCTCCTCGGCCGCCGCCATCCTCACCGAGTACCGCGGTCTTGGCGTCAAGGACCTCTCCACCCTCCGCCGCTCTCTGAGCGAAGTGGGTGGCGACTACAAGATCTACAAGAACACCCTCGTACGCTTTGCCGCTCGCGACCTCGGTCTGGACGACCTTGAGGCTCTCCTGACGGGACCCACGGCTATCGCTTTCGTCGACGGGGACGCCGTGGCCGTGGCCAAGGCCCTCCGAGACTTCTCCCGGGTCCATCCCGCTCTCGTCGTGAAGGGCGGCCTCCTCGGCACCAGCGTGCTGTCCGCCCCGGACACCGCCGCCCTGGCCGACCTCCCGACCCGCGAGGTCCTGCTGGCCCGCATCGCCGGTGGCCTCGCCGCCCCGATGGTGAAGTTCGCCGGCCTGCTACAGGCTCTGCCCCGCAACTTCGCCTACGGCCTCAAGGCTCTCATCGACCAGATGGGCGGCGTACCCGAAGGCGAGGCCGCCAGCGCCGAGCCCGAAGCGACGGCACTCGCGGCCGCCGAGCCCGTGCCCGCACCCCCGGCCGAGCCCCCCACGGCCTCCGAGCCCCCGGCCGAGCCCCCGGCCGAGCCCCCCACGGCCTCCGAGCCCCCGGCCGAGCCCCCCCCTCCATCCGATCCCTCAGCTAACCAAACCGAAAAGTAAGGAGCGTCCTCATGGGCACCAAAGAAGAGATCCTCGACTCGATCGCCAACATGACAGTCCTCGAGTTGAGCGAGCTGCTCAAGGACTTCGAGGAGCGATTCGGCGTGACCGCCGCGGCTCCGGTAGCGGCAGCTCCCGCCGCCGGCGGTGGCGGTGGCGGCGACGCTGCGCCCGCCGAGGAGGAGAAGGACGAGTTCGACGTCATCCTCACCGCAGCCGGCGACAAGAAGATCCAGGTGATCAAGGAGGTCAGGGCACTCACCAGCCTCGGACTCAAGGAAGCCAAGGACCTTGTCGACGGCGCCCCCAAGCCCGTGCTTGAGCGGGCCTCCAAGGAGGATGCCGAGAAGGCCAAGGCGCAGCTGGAAGCTGCCGGCGCCACCGTCGAGGTCAAGTAGCGCGCCGGGGCATCCGCACGAAAAAACCTTGACGGACGCGCCATCCACCCGTACGCTTTCGGTGGCTGTCCCGGGATTGTGTTTCGGCCTGCCCGCGCGTATACTGCGTGGTTGCCGTGGCCGCCCGCTCCACGCCCTGAAGTTCTCAAGGCGTAAGTGACGCGCGCTCAGGCGTCTCCCGCCCCCCATCTCCACGAGGAGTAGGTCTTGCCGTCTCGTCCCGCCGTACGGGAACGTTTCTCTTTCGCCAACCTCGACGAGGTGCTGCCGCTGCCGGATCTGGTGGCCATCCAGCGAGCTTCGTTCGAATGGTTTCTGGATTCGGGTCTCGTCCAGACCTTCCGGGACATCAGCCCGATCGAGGATTTCACCGGGCAGCTCCGCCTCGAGCTTGAGTTCGACTCGACCGACCAGGACCTCCGGCCCCCTCCGAAGTTCAGCATGGAGGAGTGCAAGGAAAAGGACATGACCTACTCCGCGCCGATCTTCGTGCGGGCTCGGTTCATGAACGCGACCACCGGCGAGATCAAGGAACAGACCGTCTTCATGGGCGACTTCCCCATGATGACGAACAAGGGCACGTTCATCATCAACGGCACCGAGCGGGTCGTGGTGTCCCAGCTGGTGCGCAGCCCCGGTGTGATCTTCCAGCCTGGTCGCGACGCCAAGACCGTCGTCACCGGCACCATCCACCCCTACCGGGGTGAGTGGATCGAGTTCGACGTGGAAGCCAAGCCGGGCAAGGACATCACCGCCGGCACCCGCGTCGCCCGCAAGCGCCGGCTGAGCCTGTTCGTCCTGCTGCGCGCCCTCGGTTACGACGAGGAGGGGGCGCCGGGCCTGCTCGACAAGTTCGTGCGCCACTTCGACTTCCTCGAGGGACAGTGGGCCAAGGAGAAGGAGCTGGCCCCCACGCGGGAGGAGGCTCTCCTCGAGATCTACAAGCGGGCCCGCCCCGGCGAGCCGCCCTCGGTGGAGTCGGCCCGCGCCTACTTCGAGAACGCCTTCTTCAACCCGAAGCGCTACGACCTCACCCGCGTCGGGCGCTACAAGCTCAACCGCAAGCTCGGGCCCGAGGTCGAGCGGGCGGCGGAGATCCTGGACTACGACCTGGAGCGGCCGGTTGCCGGGCAGGGCGTGCTCAGCCCCAGTGAGCTCCTGGCCGCCGCCACCTACATGCTCCACCTGGCCAACGGCGAGCCGGGCTACCGCCTCGACGACCAGGACCACTTCGCCAACCGCCGCATCCGTTCGGTCGGCGAGCTGATCCAGAACCAGGTCCGCGTCGGCCTCTCCCGCATGGAGCGGGTCGTGCGTGAGCGCATGACCACCCAGGACGTCGAGGCCATCACGCCTCAGACGCTGATCAACATCCGTCCCGTGGTGGCCTCCATCAAGGAGTTCTTCGGGACCAGCCAGCTCAGCCAGTTCATGGACCAGGTCAACCCCCTGTCGGGCCTCACCCACAAGCGCCGTCTGTCAGCCATGGGCCCTGGCGGTCTGAGCCGGGAGCGGGCCGGTTTCGAGGTCCGGGACGTGCACAGCTCCCACTACGGGCGCATGTGCCCCATCGAGACTCCTGAAGGCCCGAACATCGGCCTCATCGGCCACCTCGCCACCTACGGGCGCATCAACGAGTACGGCTTCATCGAGACGCCCTACCGGACCGTCGTCGACGGCCGGGTCACGGAGGAAGTCGTCTACCTCGCGGCTGACGAGGAGGAGGAGCACGTCATCGCCCAGGCCAACGCCAGCCTGGACGACCAGGGCAACTTCAACGAGGACCGTGTCCTCGTGCGCCGCGGCCCGCAGGGTGCCGGCGTGCGGGTCGGCGCCACCACAACCTCGTACGGCTCCAGCACTGAAGTCGACTTCGTGCCTCCCTCCGAGGTCGACCTCATGGACGTGTCGCCCAAGCAGATGGTGTCGGTGTCCACCGCGCTCATCCCCTTCATCGAGCACGACGACGCCAACCGCGCCCTGATGGGCGCCAACATGCAGAAGCAGGCTGTGCCTCTCCTGCGCCCCGAGGCCCCCTACATCGGCACCGGCGTGGAGAAGCGGGTCGCCTGCGACGCCGGCGACGTCATGCTGGCCGAGGGTGCCGGCATCGTCACCGAGGTCACCGGCGACCACATCACCGTCGACTATGAGGGCAAGGGCCGCAAGATCGAGAAGCTGGCCAAGTTCCGCCGCTCGAACCAGAACACCTGCATCAACCAGCGCTCGCTGGTGAACGAGGGCGACCGTGTCGGGGCGGGGACACCGCTGGCCGACGGCCCCTCCACCCATCAGGGCGAGCTGGCGCTGGGCAAGAACCTGCTCGTCGCCTTCATGCCGTGGGAGGGCTACAACTACGAGGACGCCATCATCCTGTCGGAGCGCCTCGTGCGCGACGACGTGCTCACCTCGATCCACATTCAAGAGCATGAGGTGGACGCCCGGGACACCAAGCTCGGAGCCGAGGAGATCACGCGGGACATCCCCAACCTCTCCGAGGAGATCCTCAAGGATCTCGACGAGCGGGGCATCATCCGCGTCGGCGCCGAGGTCAGCCCCGGCGACGTGCTCGTAGGGAAGGTCACGCCCAAGGGCGAGACCGAGCTCACCCCCGAGGAGCGCCTGCTCCGGGCCATCTTCGGTGAGAAGGCCCGCGAGGTCCGGGACACCAGCCTCAAGGTGCCCCACGGCGAAGCCGGCAAGGTCATCGACGTCCGGGTGTTCTCCCGCGACGACAACCAGGAGCTTCCGCCCGGCGTCAACCAGCTGGTGCGGGTCTACGTGGCCCAGAAGCGCAAGATCAGCGAGGGCGACAAGCTGGCCGGCCGCCACGGCAACAAGGGCGTCATCTCCAAGATCCTCCCGGTTGAGGACATGCCCCACCTGGCGGACGGAACCACCGTCGACATCATCCTGTCGCCCTTCGGCGTGCCCAGCCGCATGAACGTGGGCCAGGTCCTCGAGGCCCACCTGGGCTGGGCCGCCCGCTGGGGCTGGGACGCCGCCGCCACAAAAACCGAGCCGCTCAAGGGAACAGAGACCAAGACCAGGCCCATCACCGAGCCCTCGGTGTGGGTCTCCACACCCGTCTTCGACGGCGCCCACTGGGACGAAGAGGACAAGGCGGGGCGGCACCCCACCATCCAGAGCATCTTCGAGACGCTGACTCCTGAGGGAGCCGACGGCAAACGCCTCATGGGTCGCGATGGCAAGGCCACCCTCTACAACGGCCGCACCGGCGAGCCGTACGACAACCCGGTGTGCGTCGGCTACGTGTACATCCTGAAGCTGGCCCACCTCGTCGACGACAAGATCCACGCTCGCTCCACGGGGCCGTACAGCATGATCACCCAGCAGCCGTTGGGTGGCAAGGCCCAGTTCGGCGGCCAGCGGTTCGGGGAGATGGAGGTGTGGGCACTCGAGGCCTACGGCGCCGCCTACGCCCTGCAGGAACTGCTCACCATCAAGTCCGACGACGTGCTCGGGCGTGTGAAGGTGTACGAGGCGATCGTCAAGGGCGAGAACATTCCCGAGCCCGGGATCCCCGAGTCGTTCAAAGTCCTCATCAAGGAGATGCAGTCGCTGTGCCTCAACGTCGAGGTCCTCTCGACCACGGGCCAGGAGATCGAGATGCGTGATCTGGACGAGGACGTCTTCCGTACCGCCGAGGAACTGGGCATCGACATCTCCCGGCCTGAGCGTGGTTCTGATGAAGAAGACGAGCGTCGTGCGGCCGAACGCGCGACCCGGTTCTGAGAGAGAAGGGCACTGAATGCTGGATGTAAACGACTTCGAGCAGATCCGCATCGGGCTTGCCACCGCGGACTCGATCCGGACGTGGTCCAACGGTGAGGTCAAGAAGCCGGAGACGATCAACTACAGGACGCTTCGGCCTGAGAAGGACGGGTTGTTCTGCGAGAAGATCTTCGGTCCCACCAAGGACTGGGAGTGTTACTGCGGCAAGTACAAGCGCGTTCGCTTCCGCGGGATCATCTGCGAGCGGTGCGGCGTGGAGGTCACGCGGTCGAAGGTGCGCCGGGAGCGGATGGGGCACATCGAGCTGGCCGCCCCGGTCGTTCACATCTGGTACCTGCGGGGGACGCGGTCGTGGCTGGCCTACCTGCTCATGGGCATCGAGCCGCGTGAGGAGCTGAAGGCCAAGCAGCTCGAGAAGGTCATCTACTTCGCCGCCAACCTGGTCACCTGGGTCGACGAGGACCGCCGGCAGGTCGAGCTGCCGAACCTCGAGGTGGAGCTGAACGAGGAGCTGGCCGAGGTCAACCGGCGCCTGGAGCTGGACCTCGCCGAACGGTCGGAGATGCTCGAGAAGGAGCTGGAGAAGCTCGAGGCCGACGGGGCCAAGGAGAACGAGATCAAGGCCCGCCACAAGGCGTGGGAGAAGGAAGCGGCAGCCGTGCGCGAGCGCGGCCAGGCCCAGCTCGAGCTGCTGCAGCGCGCCTTCGACGAGTTCCGCGACCTCCACGGCCGCAAGATCATCGAGGACGAGCTGCTCTGGCGGGCGCTCAAGGACCGCTTCGGTGAGTTCTTCGAGGGCGGTATGGGCGCCGAGGCCATCGCCCGGCTCATCAACCGGATCGACTTCGACAGCGAGGAGATCAAGCTCCGCGAGGCCATCGACGCGGCCGACGGGCGTCGTCCCCTCAGCGTGCAGCGCAAGCAGAAGGCCATCAAGCGCCTGAAGATCGTCACCGCCTTCAACCGCCGTGACGAGAACGGCAAGCGGGCCAACGATCCCCGGGCCATGATCCTCGACGCCGTCCCGGTCATCCCGCCGGAACTGCGCCCGATGGTTCAGCTCGACGGTGGCCGCTTCGCCACCTCCGACCTCAACGACCTGTACCGGCGCGTCATCAACCGCAACAACCGGCTGAAGCGCCTGCTGGACCTCGGGGCTCCCGAGATCATCGTCAACAACGAGAAACGGATGCTCCAGGAGGCGGTCGACGCTCTCTTCGACAACGGTCGCCGTGGGCGTCCCGTCACCGGCCCCGGCAACCGCCCTCTCAAGTCGCTGTCGGACATGCTGAAGGGCAAGCAGGGGCGCTTCCGCCAGAACCTGCTGGGCAAGCGTGTCGACTATTCCGGCCGATCCGTCATCGTCGTCGGTCCCCAGCTGCGCCTGCACCAGTGCGGTCTGCCCAAGCAGATGGCCCTGGAACTGTTCAAGCCATTCGTGATGAAGCGCCTGGTCGATGCCGAACTGGCGCAGAACATCAAGTCGGCCAAGCGCATGGTCGAGCGCCGGCGGGCCCAGGTCTGGGACGTGCTGGAGGAGGCCATCAAGGAGCACCCGGTGTTCCTGAACCGTGCCCCCACCCTGCACCGTCTGGGCATCCAGGCCTTCGAGCCCGTGCTGGTCGAGGGCAAGGCCATCCAGATCCACCCGCTGGTGTGTGCCGCCTTCAATGCCGATTTCGACGGTGACCAGATGGCCGTCCACCTTCCCCTGTCCGCAGAGGCCCAGGCCGAGGCCCGCGTCCTCATGTTGTCGGCCAACAACATTCTCAGCCCCGCCACCGGCCGTCCCATCACCGTTCCTTCCCAGGACATGGTCTTCGGCGCCTACTACCTGACGCTGAAGGTCGACGGGGCCAAGGGCGAAGGCCGGGTGTTCCGCCAGATCCACGAGGTGGAGCAGGCGTACCAGGCCGGCGACATCACCCTGCACTCCCTCATCAAGGTCCGTACACCGGTCCTTACCGACGGTGAGACCGAGTACGAGGAGCGCATCACAACGGCCGGGCGGATGCTGTTCAACGAGGCGCTTCCCGACGACTTCGAATACGTCAACGAGCAGGTGTCCAAGAAGGCCCGGAGCATCGCCTCGATCGTGGAGGAGATCGCCGACGTCTATCCCAAGACGGAGGTTTCGCGGTGCCTCGACCACATCAAGGACCTGGGATTCCGCTACGCCACCCAGTCGGGCCTCACCATCTCCATCGACGACGTCAAGACGCCTCCCGAGAAGGGCGACATCCTCGACCGCCACGAGAAGGAGGCCGAGAAGGCCGAGTCGCAGTTCAAGCGGGGCATCATCACCGACGACGAGCGCCGGCAGAAGGAGATCGAGATCTGGACCTCGGCCAACTCCGAGGTCGGGCGGGCCATGGACCGGACGCTGTCGACGATCACCTTCAACCCCCTCGACATGATGGTGAACTCCGGCGCCCGAGGCAACGCGCAGCAGGTGCGCCAGATCGCCGGCATGAAGGGCCTCGTGTCCAACCCCCGGGGCGAGATGATCCCCCGGCCCATCAAGTCCTCGTTCCGGGAGGGCCTATCCGTGCTGGAGTACTTCATCTCCACCCACGGAGCCCGAAAGGGCCTGGCCGACACCGCCCTGCGTACCGCTGACTCCGGGTACCTGACCCGCCGCCTGGTGGACGTGGCCCAGGAGCTCATCATTCGCGAAGACGACTGCGCCACCACCCGTGGTGTGTGGTTGGAAGCCGTCTGCCCCGACGAGCCGGGCCGGCGCTCCTACCTCGAGACACGCCTCTTCGGCCGGGTGCTGGTCGAACCCACCGGTGGCTACCCCGCCGGCACCGACATCGGTGACGAGGAGATGGCCGCCCTCCGGGACGACCCGTCGGTCACCCGTGCCCGCACCCGTTCGGTC
Source organism: Acidimicrobiales bacterium (assembly GCA_035526335.1). Classification (GTDB taxonomy): domain Bacteria; phylum Actinomycetota; class Acidimicrobiia; order Acidimicrobiales. Next base: position 11,598 of record DATLCN010000053.1, read on the forward strand.
CTGACCTGTGAGGCGGAGCACGGCGTCTGCGCCACCTGCTACGGCCGCTCGCTGGCCACGCTGAAGGGCATCGAGATGGGCGAGGCGGTCGGCGTCATCGCGGCACAGTCCATCGGTGAGCCCGGTACCCAGCTCACCATGCGTACGTTCCACACCGGCGGCATCGCCGGCGAGGACATCACCCACGGCCTGCCCCGCGTCGTCGAGCTGTTCGAGGCCCGAACCCCGAAGGGCGCGGCCGTGCTGGCCCGCACCTCGGGCGTCGTCCGTATCAGCGAGGACGAGCTCGGCCGGCGCATCACCGTGGTCGGCGACGATGGCGCCGAGGACGCCTACAACGTGTCCCAGCGGGCCCACCTCGAGGTGTCGGACGGCAGCGAGGTCGTCGCCGGCGACGCCCTCGTCGAAGGTCCCAAGGACCCCAAGGAGCTCCTGGAGATAAAGGGAATCCGCGAGACGCAGCAGTACCTGGTCGAAGAGGTCCAGAAGGTCTACCGCGACCAGGGCGTGTCCATCCACGACAAGCACATCGAGCTGATCGTGCGCCAGATGCTGCGGCGTGTCTCCGTCGCCGAACCCGGCGATGCGTCGTTCCTCCCCGGCGAGCGGGTCGACTCGCGCACCTATGCCGAGGTCAACCGGGAGCTGGTCGAGTCCGGGAAGCGGCCGGCCGAGGGCCGCCCCGAGCTCATGGGGATCACCAAGGCCTCCCTGGCCACCGAGTCCTGGCTCTCCGCCGCCTCCTTCCAGGAGACCACGCGGGTGCTCACCGAGGCGGCCATCGAAGGCAAGTCGGATCAGCTGCTCGGGCTCAAGGAGAACATCATCATCGGCAAGCTCATCCCCGCGGGGACGGGCATGGTCCGGTACCGGGAACCGACCATGGAAGCTCCCGACTACGAGCCGATGCTGGGCTGGTCCTCAGATACCGAGACCGACGACCTCGCCTCGTGGCTGGCCCACATCGGCTCTCCGGCCGAGGGCGGTACGGAGGGCTCCGAAGACCAGGCCGGCTAGCCGGCTTTGCCCGGGTCCTCGCCGAGGGCCTACGATTGTCCACCGCCGACGGCCCCGAGCGTCGAAGGCGATACCAGAGAGGTTGCGTTGCCCACCATCGCGCAGTTGGTCCGCAAGGGCCGTCAGTCCAACCAGACCAAGTCGAAGACGCCGGCACTGAAGGGCGCGCCCCAGCGTCGCGGTGTGTGCACCCGTGTGTACACCACCACTCCGAAGAAGCCGAACTCAGCGCTGCGCAAGGTGGCCCGGGTCCGTCTCACCAGCGGTACCGAGATCACCGCCTACATCCCCGGTGTCGGTCACAACCTCCAGGAGCACTCCATCGTGCTTGTCAGGGGTGGCCGGGTGAAGGACCTCCCCGGTGTGCGCTACAAGATCATCCGCGGCACCCTCGACACCTCGGGTGTCCGCGACCGCAAGCAGGCCCGGAGCCGTTACGGCGCGAAGAAGGACGGCTAGCCATGCCCCGCAAGGGACCTCCCCCCCGCCGAGAGCTGCTGCCCGATCCGGTCTACAAGTCCGTGGTCGTGACCCAGCTCGTGAACAAGATCCTCAGCCAGGGCAAGCGCACCACCGCCGAACGCATCGTCTACGAGGCGCTCGACATCGTCAAGGACAAGACCGGCGCCGAGCCGATCGCCACCTTGAAGCGGGCGGTGGAGAACACCAAGCCCGCTCTCGAGGTCAAGAGCCGCCGGGTGGGCGGTGCCACGTACCAGGTACCGATCGAAGTGCGGCCCCGTCGATCCACCACGCTGTCCATCCGGTGGCTCGTGAGCTACTCCCGGCAGCGCCGGGAGAAGACGATGGGCCAGCGTCTGGCCAATGAGCTGCTCGACGCCTCGAACGGCATCGGCTCTGCCGTCAAGCGTCGGGAGGACGTCCAGAAGATGGCCGAATCCAACAAGGCCTTCGCGCACTACCGCTGGTAGTCCGCACCCCCACCCCACCGATTCCTTCTCTCCAGGACCCACGCATGTCGCCGCTGATCCGAGAATTTCCGCTTGCCCGAACCCGCAACATCGGGATCATGGCCCACATCGACGCGGGCAAGACCACCACTACCGAGCGCATCCTCTACTACACCGGCAAGAACTACAAGATCGGTGAGGTCCACGAGGGTGCCGCCACCATGGACTGGATGGTCCAGGAGCAGGAGCGGGGTATCACCATCACCTCCGCGGCCACCACCTGCATGTGGAAGGACAACTGGATCAACATCATCGACACGCCGGGCCACGTCGACTTCACCGTCGAGGTCGAGCGTTCGCTGCGGGTGCTCGATGGCGCCGTGGCCGTGTTCGATGCCGTTGCCGGCGTGGAGCCCCAGACCGAGACGGTCTGGCGCCAGGCCAACAAGTACGCCGTCCCCCGCATCTGCTTCGTCAACAAGATGGACCGTATCGGTGCCGACTTCGACCGGGCGGTGTCCATGATCCGCGACAGGCTCGACGCCGTGCCCGCGGTGCTCCAGGTGCCGATCGGTGCCGAGGGTCACTTCAAGGGAATGATCGACCTCATCGGCATGAAGTCCCTCGTCTGGGACGAAGGTTCTGAGCACGGAGAGGCATGGTCGGTAAACGACATCTCCGAGGAGATGCTCGCAGATGCCGAGGCAGGCCGTCAGGCGCTCATCGACGTGGTGTCCAACTTCGACGACAACGTGATGGAGAAGTACGTCGGAGACGAGCCGGTGACCGGCGACGACCTCCGCGTGGCGCTGCGCACCGCCACCATCGCCAACCAGCTCGTACCCGTTCTGTGCGGCTCGGCGTTCAAGAACAAGGGCGTACAGCCGATGCTCGACGCCGTGATCGACTTCCTCCCGAGCCCGCTCGACCTTCCCCCGACCACGGGCATGGACGTCAAGGGCATCGAGGAGCTGGAGCGCCTCGCCTCCGACGACGAACCCTTCTCCGCGCTCGCCTTCAAGATCATGAGCGACCCTCACGTGGGCAAGCTGACGTACTTCCGGGTCTACAGCGGCAAGCTCGAAAAGGGCGCCGCCGTGCTGAACTCCAGCAAGGACCGCAAGGAGCGCGTCGGCCGCCTGCTCCAGATGCACGCCAACCACCGCGAGGACAAGGACGCAGTTTTCGCCGGGGACATCGTGGCTGCCGTCGGCCTGAAGCAGACCACCACGGGCAACACGCTGTGCGACCCGAATGCGCCCATCGTCCTGGAGTCGCTCGAGTTCCCCGAGCCCGTCATCCACGTGGCCGTGGAGCCCAAGACCAAAGACGCCCAGGACAAGCTGTCCAAGGCTCTGCAGTCCCTCTCCGAGGAGGACCCCACCTTTCAGGTGCACTCCGACGAGGAGACGGGCCAGACCGTCATCGGCGGCATGGGCGAGCTGCACCTCGAGGTCCTGGTGGACCGCATGCTGCGGGAGTTCAAGGTGGACGCCAACGTCGGCAAGCCGCAGGTGGCCTACCGGGAGACGATCACCCACGCCGTCGAGAAGGTCGAGATGCGCTACGTGCGACAGACCGGCGGCCGGGGCCAGTACGGCCACGTCGTCATCAGCCTGGAGCCCACCGGCCCCGGCGGCGGCTACGAGTTCGTCGACAAGATCAGCGGCGGCGTGATCCCCAAGGAGTACATCCCTTCAGTCGACGCGGGGATCCAGGAGGCACTGACCTCCGGTGTGGTGGCCGGCTATCCGATGGTGGACGTGCGGGCCATCCTCACCTACGGCTCCTACCACGACGTCGACTCCTCGGAGATGGCGTTCAAGATCGCCGGCTCCATGGCGGTCAAGGAGGCGGCCAGGCGGGCCAAGCCCTGCCTTCTCGAGCCCATCATGCTGGTCGAGGCGGTCACGCCCGACGAGTACATGGGCGACGTCATCGGCGACCTGAACAGTCGCCGGGGGAAGATGGAGGGCATGGAGCAGCGGGGCAGCAGCCAGGTGATCCGCACTCAGGTGCCGCTGTCGGAGATGTTCGGCTACGTTACGGACCTGCGGTCGAAGACCCAGGGACGGGCCACGTCGACCATGCAGTTCCATTCCTACCAGCAGGTCCCCGAGACGATCGCCAGAGAGATCGTCGCCCGGGTACGCGGCGAGTAACGACCCAAGCGATCAGAGGACATAAACATGGCCAAGCAGAAGTTCGAGCGAACCAAGCCCCATCTCAACATCGGCACGATGGGCCACATCGACCACGGCAAGACCACCTTGACCGCGGCCATCACCAAGGTCCTTGCCGAGCGCGACACCTCGGGCACCACCTCCTTCACCGCCTTCGACATGATCGACAAGGCGCCTGAGGAGAAGGCCCGTGGCATCACCATCAACATCGCCCACGTCGAGTACCAGACGCCCAACCGCCACTACGCCCACGTCGACATGCCCGGCCACGCCGACTACATCAAGAACATGATCACCGGCGCCGCCCAGGTGGACGGCGCCATCCTGGTGGTGTCGGCGGCCGACGGCCCCATGCCCCAGACCCGCGAGCACGTGCTGCTCGCCCGCCAGGTCGGGGTCCCCTCCATCGTGGTGGCCCTGAACAAGGCCGACATGGTGGACGACGAGGAGCTGCTCGACCTGGTGGAGCTCGAGGTTCGCGAGCTGCTGAGCGAGTACGAGTTCCCCGGCGACGACACCCCAGTCGTACGGGTCAGCGCCCTCAAGGCGCTGGAGGGCGACGCCACCTGGGCCGATGCCATCGTGAAGCTGATGGACGAGGTCGACGCCTTCGTTCCAGAGCCCACCCGTGACACCGACAAGCCGTTCCTCATGCCCATCGAGGACGTCTTCACCATCCAGGGCCGCGGCACCGTGGTCACCGGAAAAGTCGAGCAGGGGATCGTCAAGACAGGCGACACGGTCGAGATCGTCGGGCTTCGCAACACCCAGCAGACGGTGTGCACCGGCGTGGAGATGTTCCGCAAGATCCTCGACGAAGGCCGGGCCGGCGACAACATCGGTGCCCTGCTGCGCGGCACGAAAAAGGAGGAGGTGGAGCGGGGTCAGGTCCTGTGCAAGCCCGGATCCATCACCCCTCACACCAACTTCGAAGCCAACGTCTACGTCCTGAACAAGGCCGAGGGCGGTCGGCACAAGCCGTTCTTCAACAACTACCGCCCGCAGTTCTACTTCCGCACCACCGACGTCACCGGTTCCATCACGCTGGCCGAGGGCACCGAGATGGTGATGCCGGGCGACAACACCACCATGGTGGTCGAGCTGGGCAAGCCCATCGCCATGGACGAGGGACTGCGCTTCGCCATCCGTGAGGGTGGTCGCACCGTGGGCGCCGGCCGCGTCACGAAGATCCTCAAGTAGGTCGAGAGAAGATGGCCGACAGCAAGCAGAAGATCCGGATCAGGCTGAAGGCCTACGACCACGAAGTTGTGGACCAGTCCACCAAGAAGATCGTCGAGACGGTGTTGCGTACCCAGGCCAAGGTCCGTGGCCCGGTTCCGCTGCCCACCGAGAAGCACCGCTACACGGTCATCCGCTCGCCCCACAAGTACAAGGACAGCCGCGAGCACTTCGAGATGCGCATCCACAAGCGCCTGCTCGACATCGTCGAGCACAGCGCCAAGACCGTCGACTCTCTCCAGCGCCTGGATCTCCCGGCCGGTGTCGACATCGAGATCAAACTGCAGTAACTGCTAGAGTCCGTACCGGTTCAACCGATGTCCGTGGTCGCCTGCGGGAACCCCACGGCACAATCCAATTTCGCTCCGCCGGGTATTCCCGGGCGGAGCTTTCGCGTGAGAGACAAGAGACAGACACCTCCAACATGGCCAGTACAGCGATCGTCGGCGAGAAGGTCGGGATGACCCAGATCTGGGACGACCAGAACCGTGCCATCCCTGTCACCGTCGTCAAGGTTCCGCCGCTTCGCGTCGTGCAGGTCAAGACAATCGAAAGTGATGGCTATTCTGCGCTTCAGGTGACGTTCGGCACGGTCAAGGCGAGCCGGGTCAACAAGCCCGAGGCCGGCCACTTCTCCCGGGCCGGCGTGGAAGCCGGTCGGAAGCTGGTCGAGCTGCGGCTCGAGGATGTCAGCGGCTACTCGGTGGGCCAGGAGATCAGGGTCGACCGCCTCGTCGCCGGCCAGCGGGTGGACGTCACCGGGGTCAGTCGGGGCAAAGGTTTCATGGGCGTCATGCGCCGGCACAACTTCAAGGGCCAGGGTGCCGGCCACGGCAACCACAAGAAGCACCGCGCGCCAGGCGCCATCGGTGCGTGCGCCACTCCGGCCCGCGTCTTCAAAGGCATGAAGATGGCCGGCCAGATGGGCGCCCAGAAGGTCACCACCCTGAACCTCGAGGTGGTCGAGTCCGACGCCGAGCGGGATCTCCTGCTGGTGCGAGGTGCCGTGCCCGGGCCTCGTGGCGGGATGGTCCTCATCCGCAACGCCGTGAAGGGCGGGAAGTAGCAAATGGCGACTGCAGATCTCCGTAAGGCCGACGGGTCCACCTCCGGATCCGTGACCCTTGATGACGCGCTGTTCGGCATCGCCCCCAACGTCGCCGTCCTGCACCAGGTGATCACCGCCCAGCTGGCCGCCGCCCGCTCCGGCACGCAGTCCACCAAGACCCGCGCCGAGGTTCGCGGCGGTGGCGCCAAGCCTTGGCGGCAGAAGGGCACCGGCCGCGCCCGCCAGGGCTCCAGCCGTGCCCCCCATTTCACCGGTGGCGGAGTCGCTCTCGGGCCGAAGCCCCGCAAGTACCGCCAGAAGACGCCCAAGAAGATGGTTCAACTCGCCCTCCGCTCGGCTCTCTCCGACCGTGCCTCCGAGGGCAAGGTCGTGGTGGTCGACACTTGGCCGTTCACGGCTCCGCGCACGAGGGACGCCCGCGCGGCGCTGGCCGCCCTCGGCCTCGACGGCCGGGTTCTGGTCGTGCTGGGCGACGACGAGGAGGCCGCAGCCAAGTCGTTCAGGAACCTCCCCGAGGTGCACGTGCTGGCTGCCAGCCAGCTGAATGCCTACGACGTGCTGTGCGCCGACTGGGTCGTCTTCAGCCAGGCCACTCTTCCCTCGGGCCCGGCGGCACCGGTAGGCGCCGCTGACGCTCCGGCCTCCTCCACCGGGGCGACGGAGACCACGGACACCAGCGACAGCGCTGAGACGGCGGAGGTGACCCCGTGAAGGATCCCCGCGACGTCATCCTCCGCCCTGTCGTGTCCGAGAAGTCGTACTCGCTGCTCGACGAGGGCGTGTACACCTTCGTCGTCGATCCCGCAGCCAACAAGACCGAGATCCGCCAGGCCATCGAGTCCATCTTCAATGTCAGGGTCACCAACGTGAACACCCTGAACCGCAAGGGGAAGCGGAAGCGCAACCGCAAGCAGGCCACCTTCGGGACCCGGCCGGACAGCAAGCGGGCCATCGTCACCCTCGCCGGTGAAGACCGCATCGATCTGTTCGAGAGCTGACGAGGAGACATGGCCCTACGCAAACGCAAGCCCACCAGCGCCGGCCGGCGGTTTCAAACTGTCTCCGACTTCTCCGAGATTACCCGCGACCATCCTGAGAAGGCGCTGCTCGATGCCAAGCCGAGGACCGGCGGCCGCAACGCCCATGGGCGCAAGACGGCCCGCCATCGCGGCGGCGGTCACAAGAAGCAGTACCGCAAGATCGATTTCCGCAGGAACAAGGACGGCGTCCCGGCGACGGTCGCCGCCATCGAGTACGACCCGAATCGCAACGCCCGCATCGCCCTCCTCCACTACCACGACGGGGAGAAGCGCTACATCCTGGCCCCTGCCAACGTGGGCGTAGGCCATGTGCTCCAGAGCGGGCAGGGCGCAGACATCCGACCTGGCAACGCCATGCCCATGCGCTTCATCCCGGTGGGTACCACCATCCACAACGTGGAGCTGCAGCCGAACGGCGGCGGCAAGATGGCCCGCGGGGCGGGCATGAGCATCCAGCTGGTGGCGAAGGAGGGCGACTTCGTGACCCTGCGCCTGCCCTCCACCGAGATGCGCCGGGTGTCCATCGACTGCCGGGCCACCATCGGTGAGGTCGGCAACGCCGAGGCTGAGCTGATCAAGGTGGGCAAGGCCGGCCGCAACCGGTGGAAGGGCATCCGCCCCCAGACGCGTGGTGTGGCCATGAACCCCGTCGACCATCCCCTCGGCGGCGGCGAGGGCAAGTCCTCGGGCGGACGCCATCCGGTGTCGCCCTGGGGCAAGCCCGAAGGCCGCACCCGTGACAAGACCAAGCCGTCCACCAGACTCATTGTTCGCCGTCGCCGCACACGCGGGTCCCGGAGGTAGATGTCATGACCCGCAGCCTCAAGAAGGGCCCCTTCGTCGACGACCACTTGTTGAAGAAGGTCGACGCCCTCAACTCGCGCAACGAGAAGCGGGTGATCAAGACGTGGTCCCGTCGCTCCACGATCATCCCGGACATGGTCGGCCACACCATCGCCGTCCACGACGGCCGCAAGCACGTGCCCGTCTACGTCACCGAGTCGATGGTGGGCCACAAGCTGGGCGAGTTCGCACCAACCCGCACGTTCCGGTACCACGCCGGCCAGGAAAGAGCGGGGAGGCGGTAGCGGTGCCGGGCACCAAGACCAACGAGAGGGAGGGGACCCGCGCCATCCTTCGCCACTCCCGCACCTCGGCCACCAAGGTCCGGGTCGTGCTCGACCTGATCCGTGGTCGTGAGGTGGGAGAGGCCCGCGACGTGCTGCGATTCTGCGAGCGCGACGCTGCCCTGCTGGTGGGCAAGCTGCTGGCTTCGGCCGTGGCCAACGCAGAGAACAACAACGGCCTCGACCCCGAGGAGCTGTTCGTCTCCGCCTGCTACGCCGACGAGGGAACGACGATGAAGCGCTGGCGGCCGCGGGCCAGAGGGCGCGCCACGCGTATCCGCAAGCGCACTTGCCACGTCACTGTCATCGTGAGCCGGCTGCCCGAGGACAAGTTGGCCCGGGCCAAGGCGAGACACGCGGCCGAAGCCGCGAGCAGCCGGGCCCGCCGCGTCCAGGGTGGTCGCCAGGGTCGCCCCACCCGCCGTGACGCACGGATGCCGGGCACCGCGCCGGCGCCGGAGCAGGTTCCCACCGACGGGGGCGCTTCCGAAGAGACTGAGGGCGTCGAGGAGGTCACGGCTGCCGCGGCCGGCGCCGAGGTCATCGAAACCGAGGCGGCGGGCCCCACCGAGGCTGCAGAGACCGACACCGAGGCTGTCGCCACCGAAACGGCCGAGCCCACCGAGGCGGCCGTCCCCGAGACCACCGAAACGACCGAGACCACAAGGGGTGCCGAAGCCGGCGCCAGCGACGAGGGCGCCGAAGCCGGCGCCACCAGCGAGCAGACGGAAGAGAAGGGCGAGTAATGGGCCAGAAGGTCAATCCCTACGGGTTCCGCCTGGGCGTGACCACCGCCTGGAAGTCGCGCTGGTTCAACGAACGCGACTACCAGGACCACGTGATCGAGGACTGGAAGATCCGCGACTACCTGAGCAGTCAGCTCGAGCGGGCAGCGGTCAGCCGCATCGAGGTGGAGCGCACCCGTGACCGCCTGCGCATCGACCTGCACACCGCCCGCCCCGGGATCGTCATCGGCCGCCGTGGCGCAGAAGCCGACCGGCTGCGCACCTACCTGGCCAAGCTGACCAACAACCCGCGCATCCAGCTCAACATCCAGGAGATCAGGCAGCCCGAACTGGACGCTGCCCTCATCGCACAGGGCATCGCCGACCAGCTCACCGGCCGCGTCAGCTTCCGGCGGGCGATGAAGCGGGCGGTGCAGACGGTGCAGAAAGCCGGCGCCCAAGGCATCCGAGTGCAGTGCGCAGGCCGCCTCGGTGGGTCGGAAATGGCGAGACGCGAAGCCTACCGCGAGGGAAGGGTACCCCTTCATACCCTGCGGGCCGACATCGACTACGGCTTCCGCGAGGCCAAGACCACCTTCGGGCGGATCGGCGTCAAGGTCTGGATCTACAAGGGTGACATCCTCCCCTACAAGATCTCCAGCGAGGACAAGATCAACAGGGAAGCGGCCATGGCCGTCGGTGAGACCTCCGGCCAGGGTGGCCCCCGGCGCATCATCTCCGCCGGCGGCGGTCGCCGACGACCCGATCAGGGTGAGCCCGGCACCGCGCTGCCCGACGCACCGGCCGGCGCCGACGACATCGACGGAGACGGCGCTGACGCCGTCGAAGCCAAGCCGATCATCCCCGAGGTCGACCCCGACATCGAGCGCCTGCTGGCGGAGGAAGAAGAGATCGAACGCCGCACCCGCGAGCACCACGAGGCTCCGCACTTCCGCAAGGAGACCGACTGATGTTGATGCCTCGGAAGGTCAAGCACCGAAAGCAACAGAGAGGCCGGATGTCCGGTCTGGCCAAAGGCGGATCCACCGTCAACTTCGGCGACTACGGGATCCAGGCCCTCGAGCCGGCATGGGTCACGGCCCGCCAGATCGAGGCTGCCCGTATCGCCATGACCCGTCACGTCAAGCGCGGCGGCAAGGTGTGGATCCGGGTATTCCCCGACAAGCCGGTCACTCAGAAGCCGGCCGAGACCCGCATGGGCTCCGGCAAGGGCAACCCCGAGCACTGGGTCGCCGTGGTCAAGCCCGGTCGTGTCCTTTTCGAGCTTGCCGGGGTGGGCGAGGAACTGGCGAGGGCCGCCATGGAGCGGGCCATCCAGAAGCTCCCCATGAAGGCGAAGTTCGTGGTCCGCCGCGACCAGGAGGTCCAGATCTGATGGCGCGATCCAAGGTCGAGGACTACAGGATCATGGGAGCCGAGGAGCTGGACACCCGCCTCGCCGAGGTGAAGCAGGAGCTGTTCAACCTCCGCTTCCAGCACGTGACAGGCCAGCTCGACAACATGTCGCGTCTTGGCCAGCTGAGGAAGGAGGTGGCGAGGATCAACACCATCCTGCGAGAGCAGGAGATCGCCGCCGCCGAACGAGAGACGGAGACAGCAAGTGGCTGATACAGCGGGCACCGAGGCAGCAGCCTCCGGGGAGCGCCCCGTGAACCGGCGCAAGGTGCGGGAGGGGATCGTTGTCTCCAGCGCCATGGACAAGACCGTGATCGTGTCGGTGGTGGAGCGGGTGAGACACCGCCGTTACGCCAAGACGGTGCAGCGCACCAAGCGGCTCTTCGCCCACGACGAGCAGAACGAGGCCAGGGAGGGCGACCGCGTACGGGTCCAGGAGACCCGCCCCCTGTCCAAGCTCAAGCGCTGGCGAGTGGTCGAGATAACCGAGCGCGCCCGATGATCCAGCAGGAGTCCCGTCTACGTGTCGCCGACAACTCCGGCGCCAAGGAGGTTCTGTGCATCAAGGTGCTCGGCGGTTCCCGCCGCCGGTACGCGTCCATCGGCGACATGTTCGTCGCGACCGTCAAGGACGCCATACCCGGTGCCGCGGTCAAGAAGGGTGAGGTCGTCAAGTGCGTCGTCGTGCGCACGAAGAAGGAGAAGCGCCGGCCGGACGGCAGCTACATCCGCTTCGACGAGAACGCCGCTGTCCTGGTCAACGAGCAGCAGCAGCCACGGGGTACCCGCATCTTCGGGCCGGTCGGTCGCGAGCTCCGGGACAAGCGGTTCATGCGCATCGTCTCGCTCGCCCCCGAGGTCCTCTGATGGGCAACCGGCGGCCCGATCCCCCCAAGGTGGTCAAGCTGAAGAAAGGTGACCGTGTCCGCGTGCTCGCCGGCAAGGACCGAGGCAAGGAAGGCGAGATCATGCGCGTCCTTCCCGACGCCGGCAAGGTGATCGTCGACGGCGTCAATGTCGCCAAGCGCCACCAGCGCGCCACGCGCGCCACCATGCAGGGCGGCATCATCGACAAGGACATGCCGCTGCCGGCCTCGGCTGTGGCCATCGTCTGCCCCACAGACGGTGCCACCCGAGTCGGCTACCGGTTCGAGGACACCGGGTCCGGCCGGCGCAAGGTCCGCATCTGCCGGAAGTGCGGAGGGGACCTGTGACGGTCGCGTCCACCACCGAGCGTCCGCGCCTGAAGCAGCGCTACGACTCGGAGATCCGCGGCCAGTTGCAGGAGCGGCTCGGCCTGGGCAACACCATGGAAGTCCCGCGCTTCGAGAAGATCGTGGTGAACATGGGAGTCGGCGGTGCCACCGCGCAGCCGTCGTTGCGGGACGGCGCCGTGCGCGACCTCACCCTCATCACCGGCCAGAAGCCGTTCGTCACGAAGGCCCGTAAATCCATCGCCGCTTTCAAGCTGCGCGAGGGTCAGGAGATCGGCGCCAAGGTCACCCTCCGGGGCGACCGGATGTGGGAGTTCCTCGACCGGCTCATCAGCCTCGCCATCCCCCGTATCCGTGACTTCCGAGGCCTGCCGGCGAACTCGTTCGACGGTCATGGAAACTACACGTTCGGGGTCACCGAGCAGCTCATCTTCCCGGAGATCGACTACGACAAGATCGACACGACCCGTGGCATGGACATCACCATCGTCACCACCGCCCGGACCGACGACGAGGGGAAGGCCCTGCTCGCGGCCTTCGGCTTCCCCTTCCGTCGCGCCGGGCAACAGTGAGCAACAAGGAGACCAGAGGCAGAATGGCAAAGAAGGCATTGATCCAGAAGCAGGAGCGCAAGCCCAAGTTCAAGGTGCAGGGCTACACGCGCTGCCGCCGTTGTGGGCGCCCCCGCGCCGTGTTCCGCAAGTTCGGGCTCTGCCGCATCTGCCTGCGCGTCCTGGCCCATGCCGGCGATCTCCCCGGCGTGACCAAGGCCAGCTGGTAGGTGGCACGACCATGACCATGACCGACCCGATCGCCGACATGCTGACCCGCGTGCGCAACGCCAACACGGCCATGCACGACACGACCAAGATGCCGTCGTCGAAGCTCAAGGAGGCTTTGGCGGCCATCCTCGAGCGTGAGGGCTACATCGACGGCTTCAGCATCCACGATGATCCTGCCCGTCCCGGGCGGGTCCTCGAGATCCAGATGAAGTACACGCCCGACCGTGCTCGCACCATCTCGGGGATCCGGCGCATATCCAAGCCGGGCCTGCGGGTCTACATCAAGGCCGGAAAGCTCCCCCGCGTCCTGGGCGGCCTCGGCGTTGCCGTTCTTTCGACCAGCCAGGGGCTCATGACCGACCGCGAGGCGCGCCAGCGCCGCGTGGGCGGCGAGATCCTCTGCTACGTGTGGTAGTGCCATGTCCCGTATAGGTCGTTCCCCCATTCCCGTGCCCGCCGGCGTAGAAGTGTCGGTCGCCGGCCGCCACATCACCGTCAAGGGGCCCCAGGGCACCCTCGAGCGGGACCTCCCGGGCGAGATCACCATCCGGCAGGAGGGAGACACCCTCCTGGCCGAGCGCCCCAATGACGAACGCCAGAGCCGGGCACTGCACGGCCTCGTGCGCTCCCTTGTCAACAACATGGTCGTCGGTGTCACGGCCGGGTTCACCAAGGACCTCGAGATCGTCGGCGTGGGCTACCGCGCCACCGTCCAGGGCCACAACAAGATGGAACTGGCCCTCGGCTTCAGCCACTCCGTTCCGGTCGAAGCGCCGCCCGGTGTCAGCTTCGAGGTGCCTGTACCGACGCGGATCACCGTCAAGGGCATGGACAAGGAGCAGGTGGGCCAGGTGGCGGCCGATATTCGCCGGCTGCGCAAACCCGAGCCCTACAAGGGGAAGGGTGTCCGCTACGCCGGAGAACACGTCGCCCGCAAGAGCGGAAAGGCGGCCAAGTGACCGAATCCAAGGTTCAACGGCTTCGTAAGCGCCGGCATCGCCGGGTACGCAAGAAGGTCGCGGGTACCGCGGAGCGGCCCCGTCTGGCCGTGTTCCGGTCGAACCGTCACATCGTGGCGCAGGTGATCGATGACGTGGCCGGCCGTACTCTGGCGGCCGCATCCACGGTGGAGGCGCCGCTGCGCGGGGCAGGATCGACCAGCAACAAGGATGCGGCCACCAAGGTCGGCGAGCTGGTGGCCCAGCGGGCCACCGAGGCCGGCGTCAAGCGTGTGGTGTTCGACCGCGGCGGGTTCCGCTATCACGGCCGCGTGGCCGCGGTGGCCGAGGCCGCCCGAAAAGCAGGACTGGAGCTCTGAACTTCTAATGGCTGATTCTCAGTTCGAAGAGCGCCCCATAGGGCGCCCCAACCGTGTGGCCAAGGTGGTCAAGGGCGGCCGGCGCTTCTCCTTCGCCGCCCTGATGGTGGTGGGCGACGGCAACGGCAAGGTGGGCCTGGGCTACGGCAAGGCCAAAGAGGTGGCGCTGGCCATGCAGAAGGCGGCCGACGACGCCCGCAAGAACGTCTTCGTCGTGCCCCTGGCCGGATCCACCATCACCCATCCGATAATCGGGGAGGCCGGCGCCGGCCGGGTCCTGCTCAAGCCGGCAGCTCCAGGTACCGGCGTGATCGCCGGCGGAGCGGCCCGGATCATTCTCGAGGCGGCCGGAATCCACGATGTCCTGGCCAAGTCGCTCGGCTCCTCCAACGCCATCAACGTGGCCCACGCCACCATCGCCGGCCTGAAGGCGCTCAAATCACCCGACGAGGTGGCCAGGCTCCGGGGCAAGTCACCTGAGGAAGTGGCCCCCGCCGGCATGCTGCGGGCCTACCAGGAGACCCAGCGTCAGCGCCGTCACCACGCTCCCACCGAGGTGGCGTGATGGCGCCGACGGGAATGGGCGCCCGCTTGGGCGAGGAGGCCGGGGCGCCGGCCGGGGGAAAAGGCATGGCACCGGCGCAGCTCGAGGTGACGCAGGTGAAATCGGCCATCGGGTCGAAGCCGAAGCACCGGGGCACGCTCCGGGCCCTTGGCCTCGGCCGCATCGGCAGGACCAACATCCTGCCCGACCGCCCCGAGATTCGCGGCATGATCGCACGGGTGCCGCACCTCATCGAGGTCGGCGAGGCGCCGGCCGAGGAGACGACCAGGACATGAGAATCCATGAGTTGAAGCCGCCCGCCGGCTCCACCCGAGGCCGGCGCCGTGTGGGCCGCGGCACCGCCGGCAAAGGTGGCAAGACCGCCGGCCGGGGCACCAAGGGCCAACACGCGCGGGGTCAGGTCAAGCCCGGGTTCGAGGGTGGCCAGCTACCCCTGAGCCAGCGGGTACCGAAGCTCAAAGGCTTCAAGAACCCCTTCCGGGTGGAGTACAGCGTCGTCAACCTCGATGCGCTTCAGGCGCTGGAGGCCGCCGAGGTCACGCCCGACAGCCTCCTGGCGCACGGTCTCGTGCACAAGCACCGCCTGGTCAAGGTGCTCGGCCGCGGCGAGCTGAGCCGCTCCGTCCGGGTCAAGGCCCACGGTTTCTCGCGCTCCGCTGAACGGGCCATCACCGCCGCCGGCGGTAGCGTGGAGGTCATTCCACCGCCCTTCGGCAACGGGCGGCCTCCCGCCAAGGGCAACGCGCTCACCAACCGCTAGCTGGCACGTCGCACCAGGAGCCCCATGCTCTCCAGCCTGAAAAACATGTTCAAGGTTGCGGACCTTCGCAACAAGATCATCTTCACCTTGTTCATCATCATCCTGTTCCGGTTCGGTTCCCACGTGCCGGTGCCGGGCATCGATTTCCAGGCCGTCCAGGTCCTGCAGGACCAGGCCAAGGCCAGTGGTGTGCTCGGATTCCTCAACCTGTTCTCGGGCGGAGCCCTCACCAGGTTCGCCGTGTTCGGGCTCGGGATCATGCCCTACATAACCAGTTCGATCATCGTGCAGCTCCTGGGTGTGGTGATTCCCAAGCTCGAGCAGTGGCGTGACGAGGGGGCGGTGGGGCAGAAGAAGATCACGCAGACCACCCGGTACCTCACGGTGGCCCTCGCCATCATGCAGTCCACCGGCCTGGCCTTCGCCTTCCATCGGGGGGGAAGGGCCCTGGGCATCCCCGAAGGCGTCGACCTGATCCCGAACTTCACCGTCCCCCGAGTGCTGCTGGTCGTGATGTCGATGACGGCGGGAACCGCTTTCATCATGTGGCTCGGCGAGCTGGTCACCCAGCGCGGCATCGGCCAGGGCATGTCCATCCTCATCTTCACCAGCGTCGTCTCCGGTCTGCCGGCGGGTGGGGCTGCCGTGAGGGCCACCGGCGGAGACGTCAAGTTCGCCGTCATCCTCCTGCTCACCATGGCCATCGTGGTGTCCATCGTGTTCATAGAACAGGGCCAGCGCCGGATCCCGGTGCAGTTCGCCAAACGGGTCGTGGGCCGGCGCATGTACGGCGGCCAGAGCACCTACATACCGCTGAAGGTCAACCAGTCCGGCGTGATCCCGATCATCTTCGCCAGTTCCGTGCTCTCGTTTCCCGTGCTGCTGTCGAACGTGGTGCCTTGGGACGGCGTGGCGTCGTTCATCGACAACAACCTGGCCCAGCCCACCAGCCTCACGTACATCGTGCTGTACGGGCTGATGATCATCCTCTTCGCATACTTCTACACCGCCATCGCCTTCGACCCGCACCAGCAGGCGGACGTCATCCGCAAGCAGGGCGGCTACATCCCCGGCATCCGCCCCGGCCTGCAGACTGAGAAGCACCTGGCCGGCATCCTCAACCGGATCACCCTTCCCGGTGCCCTCTTCCTCGCCTTCATCGCCCTGCTCCCATCTCTGTTCCTGGCCGTGTGGGGCATCCACAACTACCCCTTCGCAGGTACCACTCTGCTCATCGCCGTGGGCGTGGCCCTCGAGACGATGAAGCAGATCGACAGCCAGCTCATGATGCGCAACTACGAGGGCTTCCTGAAATGAGAGTCCGGCTTTGACTAGGGCGAGGCCTCAGGGCTGACCGTGGCATCCGACCCGAGCGTCCGGCTCGTCATCCTCGGAAAACAGGGTGCGGGCAAGGGCACGCAGTGCGGCCGTCTGGCCCGCCAATACGAGGTCCCCCACATTTCGACGGGGGAGATGTTCCGCGCCGCCGAGAAATCGGGCTCCGAGTTCGGGCGCGAGCTGGCCAGCTACATGCATGCCGGCGACCTCATCCCCGACGAACTGGTCGTCGGTGCGATGGCGGAGCGGCTCTCACGTGATGGCATGGTGGATTGCGGCTTCATCCTCGACGGCTTTCCCCGCACCGCCAACCAGGCCGAGGCCCTGGCCAAGCTCCTCGACCCTCTCGAGATCGACATGGCCGTCGACCTGCAGGTACCGACCGAGGTCGTCCTCCGGCGCCTGGCGACCCGGCGGATGTGTCGTGAATGCGGTTTGAACTACAGCGTCGGGGTTCCGCCGGCAACGGACTGGACCTGCGACGTGTGCGGTGGCGAGGTGATCGAGCGGACTGACGACACCGCGGCGGCGATCGAGCGCCGGCTCAAGCTCTACGAGATGGAGACCGAGCCGTTGGTCCTGTGGTACCTCACCCGGGACAAGTTGATAACCGTCGACGGTGTCGGTGATCCCGATGTCGTTACCCGCCGCCTGATCGGAGCCATCGACCGCCGCCTGCGACGCAGCGCGGGAGAGGGCTTTCACAAGTGAGCCCGGAGGTCGGGCCGAAGTGAGGCGTTCGCCCGAGGAGATCGCCAAGATGCGCCGAGCGGGCCGGGTGGTGGCCGAGATGCACGAGCGGACCCGCGAAGCCGCTCGTCCGGGCGTTACCACCCTTCAGCTCGACAAGGTGGCCAGGGAGGTGCTCGAGCGACGGGGCGCCCGGTCGAACTTCTTGAACTACCACGGGTTCCCGGCGGTGATCTGCACCTCGCCCAACGACATGATCGTCCACGGCATCCCGGGCGACTACCGCCTGAAGGACGGCGACATCATCTCGATCGACTGTGGCGCCATCATCGAGGGCTACCACGGCGACGCCGCCTTCACCATGGGCGTGGGCGAGGTCGACCCCGAGGCCCTTCGCCTCATCGAGGTCACCGAGGCCAGCCTGTCCAAGGGGATCGAGCGGATGGTCGACGGCAACCGCCTCTCCGATATCGGCCACGCCGTACAGACGGTGGCCGAGGCTGCCGGCTTCGCTGTCGTGCGTGAGTACGTGGGCCACGCCATCGGGACCGCCATGCACGAGGAGCCCCAGGTGCCCAACTACGGGGAACCCGGGAAGGGGCCCAAGCTGCGGGTCGGGATGGTCTTCGCGGTGGAGCCCATGGTTAACATGGGCGGCCCGGGCACCCGGGTCCTGGACGACGGCTGGAGCGTGATGACCGCCGACGGCAGCCTCTCCTCCCACGCCGAGCACACCATCGCCATCACCGACAACGGCCCTGAGATCCTCACCGTCTAGTGGCCGCCGCGTGGCGCCTTCGCCCAACGCCCCGGCCGTGACTCGTCCTCACGATCTCGCCTTGCCGGTAGCCGCAGGCCTCGTGTTATGATCGCCCGTCCCCCGGCGTGCGTGCGCGCCTGGCGCGGGACCGCCGTCGTACCAGTTCGAAATCGCTGTCCCGCTGTCGCAATGTTGTCCAAGGAGCAGACCTGCCCAAGCCCAAGGAAGACGCCATCGTGCTGGAAGGCACGGTCGTGGAGCCCCTGCCGAATGCCATGTTCAAAGTCGAGTTGGAGAACGGCCACAAGGTCCTGGCTCACAGTTCAGGAAAGATGCGCATGCACCGGATCCGGATCCTTCCGGGAGACCGGGTGCAAGTGGAGCTGACCCCCTACGACCTCTCCCGGGGCCGTATCACCTACCGGTACAAGTGACAAGATGAAAGTACGCCCGAGCGTCAAGACGATGTGCGAGAAGTGCAAGGTGATCCGCCGCCATGGCGTGGTCACCGTGATCTGCACCAACCCTCGCCACAAGCAGCGGCAGGGCTGAGGACAGAGCCATGGCACGTATCGCAGGGGTCGACATTCCGAGAGAGAAGCGCCTCGAGATCTCCCTCACCTACATCTTCGGCGTGGGTCGCACCACGGCCCAGAAGGTGTGCGCGGAGACCGACGTGGACCTCAACACCCGGGTCCGGGATCTCACCGACGAGGAGGTGGCCCGGCTCCGCAACTGGATCGACGCCAACCTCAAGGTCGAGGGTGATCTCCGCCGGGACATCCAGCAGGACATCAAGCGCAAGATGGAGATCGGGTCCTACCAGGGCATCCGTCACCGCCGCAGCCTGCCTGTCCGGGGCCAGCGCACCCACACCAACGCCCGCACACGAAAGGGACCGAAGAAGACCGTGGCCGGCAAGAAGAAGGTAGGGAAGCGCTAGTGGCGAAGCCCAAGCCCGGAGGCCGGCGTCCCCGCCGGCGGGAGCGCAAGAACGTCACCGTCGGGGTGGCCCACATCAAGAGCTCGTTCAACAACACGATCGTGTCCATCACCGACACCGAGGGCAACGTCATCGCCTGGGCCTCGGCGGGAAACGTCGGGTTCAAGGGCTCACGGAAGTCGACCCCTTTCGCCGCCCAGCTGGCTGCGGAGCAGTGCGCCAAGCGGGCCATGGAGCACGGTCTGCGCAAGATCGAGGTGCTGGTGAAAGGCCCGGGATCGGGCCGCGAGACCGCCATCCGCTCGTTGCAGAACATCGGTCTAGAGGTCTCCGGCATCAAAGACGTCACGCCGATCCCCCACAACGGCTGCCGCCCGAAGAAGAGGCGGAGGGTCTGATGGCTCGCTACACCGGTCCCGTCTGCCGGCTCTGCCGGCGCGAAAAGATGAAGCTGTTCCTCAAGGGCGCCAAGTGCGACACCATGAAGTGCCCGATCGAGCGCCGGCCCTACCCGCCCGGAGAGCACGGCCGTGATCGCATGCGCCAGGGCTCGGAGTACCTGAACCAGTTGCGGGAGAAGCAGAAGGCGAGGCGCATCTACGGGGTGCTCGAGAAGCAGTTCGCCAACATGTACGTGGAGGCCACCCGCCAGTCGGGCATCACCGGCGAGAACCTCCTACGCATGCTCGAGCTTCGCCTCGACAACGTGGTGTTCCGTGCCGGCTGGGGCTCCAGCCGCAACCAGTCCCGCCAGCTCGTGCGCCACGGCCACGTCCTGGTCAACGGCAAGCGGGTCGACATTCCCAGCTATCGCCTCCGCAAAGGTGAGGTCGTGTCCCTGAGGGAGCGGTCCCGCACCATGGTGGTGGTGCGCCACAACGTCGACACGCTCGACCGGCAGGTGCCGCCGTGGCTGGAGGCCGGTGCCGAGGGCTTCGAGGTCACCGTGCGCGACGTGCCCATGCGAGAGCACATCGATGTTCCTGTTCGTGAGCAGCTCATCGTCGAGCTGTATTCCAAATAGCGGTAGGAGATTCCTTGCTGATCATCCAACGTCCAACGGTCGAAGCTGCCGGCGAGGTGGAGGCGAACCGTCAGCGTTTCGCCATCGGTCCACTGGAGCCCGGCTTCGGCCACACTCTGGGCAATTCGCTCCGGCGAACCCTTCTGTCCTCCATCCCCGGAGCGGCGGTGACCCAGGTCCGCTTCGACGACGCCCTCCACGAGTTCACCACCCTGCCGGGTGTGAAAGAGGACGTCACCGACCTCATGCTGAACCTGAAGGACCTGGTGCTGCGGGTCGACACCGACGAGCCGGTCGTCCTGCGCCTCGACATCCGGGGCCCGGCGACGGTCACCGCCGCCGACATCCAGACGGTGTCCGACGTGGAGATCCTCAATCCAGAGCTTCACATCGCCAACGTCAGCGCCAAGGGGCGCCTCGCCGTCGACCTCACCGTGGAGATCGGGCGGGGTTACGTGTCGGCCGACAAGAACAAGCACTCGGGCACCATCGGCGTGCTTCCGATGGACTCGATCTTCTCGCCGGTCCGGCGGGTGGCCTTCACCGTCGAGCCCACGAGGGTCGAGCAGTCCACGAACTTCGACCGCCTCATCATCGACGTCGAAACCGACGGTTCGCTGACCCCGGCCCAGGCGCTGGCTTCCGCGGGTGACACGCTGCGGTCGCTGGTCGGGCTGGTGGCGGACATGACGGACGCTCCGCGAGGACTGGAGCTGGGCGAGGTCAGCTCGTCCACCCGTGGGTCGCCCGATCTCGATCTCGCCATCGAGGACCTCGACCTTTCCGAGCGTCCCCGCAACTGCCTCAAGCGGGCGCAGGTGAACACGATCGGCGAGCTTCTCGGCAAGACCCACGAGGAGCTGCTGGCTATCACCAACTTCGGCCAGAAGTCGCTCGACGAGGTGCTCCAGAAGCTCGACGAGCGTGGGCTCAGCCTGCGCGGCCGCGGCGGCGAGTAGCCCGCCATGCGAGGGACTCCGAAGAAGGGCGCCCGCTTCGGCGGGAGCGCGTCGCACCAGAAGGCCATGTTCGGCAACCTGGTGGCCTCGTTGATCGCGGCCGAGGCGCTGGTGACCACGGAGGCCAAAGCCAAGGCGCTTCGTCCGATCATGGAGAAGGTCATCACCAAGGCGAAGAAGGGTGGCGTGCACCGTCACCGCCTGGTCGTGGCCTTCATACGGGACAAGGACATGGCCCACAAGCTCTTCGAGGACATCGGCCCCCGCTATGCCGACCGGCCGGGTGGCTATACGAGGATCCTGAAGCTGGGCCCCCGCCACGGCGACAACGCCCCGATGGCCCGCATCGAACTCCTCTGATCCAGACGGCGCACGTGTGACGCTGTTCGACGCGGAGGATGCCGGAGACCGGTCCTCCAGCGTCGACCGGGCGCTCGCTGTCGAGGTCGGGAAGGCGCCGCCGTCTTCGACCCGGCTCCGGATGACGGTGGCCTACGACGGCTCCGGGTTCCACGGTTTCGCCTACAACGCCGGAGTGGCCACCGTCGCCGGGGCCCTCCGCAAGGCGCTGGCCAAGGTGTTGGGTCATGAGGTCGACCTGACCTGCGCAGGGCGCACGGACAAAGGCGTTCACGCCTGGGGCCAGGTTGTGCACCTCGACGTGGCCCCAGGCGTCGCCCGGGAGACGCCGGCGGAGCCTGCCGCGGCACCAGTGGAGGCGCCGGCCCTCCCCGCCCCCGAGCTGCCGGCCTCCGCCCGCTGCCCCGGAGAGCGGCGGGCGGAAGAGGCGGCCGTGGATCTGGTTCGCCTCCAGCGCTCTTTGAACCGGATGCTGGCCCCGAAGATCGTGGTCCGGGAGGTGGCGGTCGCCAGGCCCGGGTTCGATGCCCGCCGCTCGGCGATCGGCCGGCGCTACCGCTACACCGTCCTCAACCGTCCATTGCCGGACCCCTTCCTGGCCACCACCACCTGGCACGTCGTCGAGCCGCTCGACGTGCGGGCCATGCAGCTGGCGTGCGACCCTCTTATCGGCGAGCACGACTGGTCGGCCTTCTGCCGAAGAGTGGGAGAGGACGCCTCATTGGTGAGGGTGGTGCGCGGCGCCCGGTGGCTTGAGCTCGGGGACGGGTTGCTGCGGTTCGACATCGAGGCCAACGCCTTCTGCCAGCAGATGGTCCGCTCCCTCGTCGGCACTCTGGTGGCCGTGGGGCGTGGGCGGCTCCGTGCCGGTGACATCGGTGGGGTCGTTCGTTCCCGCGACCGGGCCCTGGCCGCCCAGCCGGCGCCGCCACAGGGATTGTGCCTATGGGAGGCCCTGTACCCCCCTAACCCGCGCACATAGGGGGCGGATTCCGCCCCCTATGTAATCCGCATCGCGATGTCTGGAGCGCCGGCGGTAAGGCGAGCGTGCTCGGCGATACAGGCGGCCAACGCTCGGCACCCGACCTGTTGCTCAGCCGCGGTGGGCTCGGCAGTGGTGATCCACCGCTGGAGCCCACGGCCGCCGGCCAGCAGGAGCCGGCCGGCCACGGCACTTGGCCGGCGGGCGGCGAGGGAGACGACCTCAGCGGCCGACGCGATCGCCAGCAGGACAGCGGGAATCTGAAGTACCGCTGGAACGTCGCCCAGTGGTCCGGCGACCAGCATCAGCAGGAAGACCAGATTTGTGCCGCAGCGGTTGTGGACGCGGGAGCTGCCCATCACGGAACTGACGTCGGCGATGTCCAGGCCCGCCTCGTAGGCCGTAACCGCCTTGTGCTCGGCACCGTGATAGCGCCACAGCGCGGCCGGTGCCGCCAGGCGAAGTACCAACAGGGTGGCGAGCCACGGGACGGCGAGGGCGGTGGCCGACGCAATGCCGGTGAGTCGGGTTCCGGCGAAGGCGAAGGAGAGGGCTATCGACAGGAGCTCGACACCTGCGATGACGTAGAGGAACCGCCGGTTGGCAGCACTGACCCCACGGCGACCGCTCCCGCGGCCGAGCAGACCTCGACCCATACCCAGGCTCAACCCGCCGGAGAGTGCGGTGACGACCCGCAGTACCGGGACTCCTGCAGCTGTTCTTGGCCGCACAGCACCCAGCTCGACGGAGCCGTCCGCTCTCGCGATGGCCCATGCACGGTCGGTGCGCATGAGCACCCCGTCGGCCAGTGCTTGCCCGCCCACCCTCACCTGCTCCGCCATCGCCGCCACCCCTTTGGTCTGAATGAGATTGTAAAGCCCGTCGGTGACCCGGGGCGGCGCGGTTGCCGGCCGGACCGCCGGCGCCCTATCCTGAAGAGCCCGGTCCCGGGCCAACCGGAAGGTTCTTTCGTGCGCACGTACTCTCCAAAGTCCTCTGACATCACACGCGCCTGGCACGTGGTCGACGCCGACGGCGCCGTCCTCGGCCGCTTGGCCTCCGAGGTGGCCAGCGTCCTGCGCGGCAAGCACAAGCCGACGTTCGCCCCCAACATGGACACCGGCGACCACGTGATCGTGGTCAATGCGGCCAAGATCACCATGACCTCGGACAAGGCGTCGAAGAAGCTCGCTTACCGCCACTCCGGATATCCCGGCGGCCTCCGCAGCCAGACCTACGAAATCCTCCTCGCGACCAAGCCCGACCAGGCCATCCGCAAGGCGGTCCGCGGCATGCTGCCGAAGGGTCCCCTCGGGCGGAGCATGATCAAGAAGCTCAAGATCTACGCCGGGCCCACCCATCCCCACGAGGCCCAGCAGCCCCAGCCCCGCGCCCTGGTCTCCGCCCGCCCCCTCGCATCGAAAGGCGCGTGACGGAACATGCCCAAGCCCCTCACCCAGACCACCGGACGTCGCAAGGAGGCGGTGGCCCGCGTGCGGCTGCGGCCCGGTACCGGTGTCGTCACCGTCAACCGCCGCGCCCTCAAGGAGTACTTCCCGTCGGCCGTGCAGTGCACGCTGGCCACCGAGCCCCTCCGGCTGACCGAGGTGGAGGACGTCTACGACGTCGAGGCCACCATCGACGGCGGCGGGGTGTCCGGCCAGGCCGGCGCTCTGCGCATGGGCATCGCGCGGGCTCTGGTCGAGCTCGACCCCGAGCAGCGCACGGCCCTCAAGCGGGCGGGGTTCCTCACGCGCGACTCCCGCGAGAAGGAGAGCAAGAAGTACGGCCTCAAGAAGGCCCGTAAGGCGCCGCAGTACTCGAAGCGCTGAGCACCACCACCTCCGTGGGCGTGCAGTTCGGTACCGACGGTGTGCGGGGGGTGGCAAACCGTGAGCTCACGCCCGAGCTGGTGCTGGCTCTCGGTCGGGCCGCGGCCAGGATCCTCGAAGGCTCACGGTTCCTCGTCGGTCGCGACACCCGGCTCTCGGGCCCCCTCCTCCAGGCCGCCCTTTCCGCCGGACTGGCTTCCGAGGGGTGCACGGTCGTCGACCTCGGAGTGGTGCCCACTCCGGCTGTCGCTTTCGGCTCGGCCGCGGACGCTTGCCCGGGCGCGGTGATCTCGGCGTCACACAACCCTTTCGGTGACAACGGGGTCAAGCTCTTCGCCGCCGGCGGCAGGAAGCTCGACGATCCCACCGAGCAGTCGCTCGAGGCTGAACTGGACAGGATTCTCGCCGGCCACCGGAAGCACGCCGTGCCCGCCGGCGCCGGCGTGGGACGTCTGGAGCCCGCCGGCCGCGTGGTCGCCGACTACGAGGATCACCTGGTCGCCTCCCTCGAAGGGCGCAGCCTCCGTGGTCTGCGGGTGGTGGTGGACTGCTCCAACGGAGCCGGGTGCCACATCGCGCCGCGGGTGCTGGAAGCTCTTGGGGCCGAGGTCGAGTCCATCTCCGGCAGCCCCGACGGCACGAACATCAACGATGGGTGCGGGTCCACCTTCCCCGCGCCACTCCAGCGGGCCGTCGTGTCGTCCGGAGCCGACGCCGGCCTGGCCCTCGACGGTGACGCCGACCGAGTTCTGGCGGTCGACCACCTCGGGGCCCTCGTCGACGGGGACCAGGTTCTCGCCCTCTGCGCCATGGACCTGCGGGCCCGGGGGCGGCTGAAGGACGACACGGTGGTCGCCACGGTGATGGCCAATCTCGGGTTCCGCCGGGCCATGGCCGCCGCCGGCGTGAAGGTGGAGGAGACCGCGGTCGGCGACCGCCACGTGCTCGAAGCGCTCGCCCGCGGCGGTTGGTCGCTCGGCGGCGAGCAGTCCGGCCACATCATCTTCTCCGATCTGGCCACCACCGGCGACGGCATCCTGACCGGGCTGCTGGCATTGGACGTCGTGGCCCGCAGCGGGAGGAGCCTGGCCGAGCTGGCCGGTCAGGTCATGGAGCGGTTGCCGCAGGTCCTGCACAACGTGGTCGTGCCGGCCGGCCGCGGCACGACGGAGGTCATGGAGCTCCTGCGGCCCGCGGTGGACGCTGCTGCCGCCGAGCTCGGCGACGGCGGCAGGGCGCTGGTGCGCCCGAGCGGCACCGAGCCGCTGGTCCGGGTGATGGTGGAAGCGGCCACGGAGGAGATGGCCGAGGCCACGGCCGCCCGGTTGGTGGCCGAGGTCGAGCGGGTCTGCCAGGAGGCCAACGCGGCTCGGTGAGGACTCAGGTGTGCGCCGCGCCGACGGGCGACAGGAGTGCGGGCATTTGCTCCGGGAACGCCGACTTTCCGCCCACGAACGCAATGGGCGCCCTCGGTGGGCGACCGTGGACGGGTGACTCCCTGCGAGGTACCCTTACCTGAACCGCACGCCACAAAGAGTGGCGGCTTTTCATGGGGGAGAGACAAAATGGGACATCGCAGCACAGCAGGCCTGCTCGCGCTCGGGGTCGCGTCGACACTGTTGACGGGGGCCGCCGGGGCCGACCCGAGCAAGGGCGAGACCTTCCCGGTCACGTGCGACAACGGCCACAGCTATGTAGCCGTGTCCAACGGCAACGGCCTCTTCACCCCCGCCCACGACACGGCGAGCAACGCCACCTTCGTGCCCGTGTCGTTCGGTGCCTTCACCGCCACCGTGACGGATGCCGACGGGAACGTGGTCGCGTCGTTCACCGACCCGGGGGAATCGAAGGGGCAGTCGGCCAAGGGCGTCAAGGATCCTGTCAACTGCACCTTCAGCTTCACCGAGGTCAGTGACGGGTCCGACCCCGACTTCCCCGCCGGCTACACCTTCACCGGCAGCGGCAGCGCCGTGGTGAGGATCACCCCGAGCCGCTGACCGGCCTGTCCCCGTGGACGGCCCCGGTTCGGCGCCGGCCACGGGGGTCGTGCCGGCATTGCGGCACGCCCCTGAACCAACCCGGAGTGGGGGCCATAAGCTCGCCTCCACCCATGTGCGGGATCATCGCCATCCTGCGGAAGCCGAGCTCGCGCCGGCCGCCGTCCAGTGACGAGGTGCTGGAGGGGCTGGACGCGGCGTGGACGGCGGTGGGGGGACCTGCTTCGCTGGTCGATGCCGCCGCTCGCCTGGAGCAGGTGGCCTGCGCCCTCGGCGGCACCCCGGGAGTGCGTTCACTGCTGGGCCATGTGGCGCTGGCTCCGGAGGTCGAACGGCGAATGGCCCGGTTCGCCGGTGCCGTCTCGCGGCTGGAGTCGGCGCTCGACGCCGGCGAGCTTCCTCTGGATGCGGAGCATCTGGAGCTGGTCAACGCCGCCCTCCTGAGGATCAAGGACGCGGCCTGGTCCATAGGTCACGATCGGCTGCTGGCCGCACGTGCCGTGGGCGAGCTGGCCGGCGCCGACCCGGGGACGGCGGCCATCGAGGCGTACACCTCGATCCACGTGGCCATGTCGGCCCTGGACCGGCTGGAGGTGCGAGGCCGGGACTCTGCGGGACTCCACGTCCTGGTGGAGGGTCACGGACTCGACATGGCCGCCCCCGAGGTGGCGACGCTCGTCGCCGATCGCGCCGACAACCGCCTGTTCACATCGCTGGCCGTGCGGGCCCCTTCGCCGAGCGGCGCGCTGGCTTTCGTCTACAAGGCGGCGGCCGAGATCGGTGAGCTGGGAGACAACTCCCGGTGTCTACGGGCCGCCATCTGCTCCGACGAGCTGTTGCGGCGGGCTCTGCTCTCGGAGACGGCGAGAGCCACGGTTCTCGGCCACACCCGCTGGGCGAGCGTGGGCATCATCTCCGAGGCGAATGCCCACCCGCTCAACCACGAGGAGGAGGACGACGCCGACGGGCCCTACGTGGCCGCCACCCTCAACGGCGACATCGACAACCATGCCGAGCTGCGGTCGGCGGCCGGCCTGCACATCCACCCCGAGGTCACCACCGACGCCAAGGTGGTCCCGACCCTGGTCTCGCACCGCATGGCCGATGGCATCGAGCCCGGGCAGGCGTTCCGATCGACTGTGGGCTCGTTCGATGGCTCCGTGGCGATCGCCGCCGTCACCGCCGAGGACCCGAGCCGGCTCTACCTGGCGCTTAAGGGAAGTGGCCAGGGGCTCTACATCGGGATGGCCGAGGACTCCTATGTCGTGGCCAGCGAGCCGTACGGCGTGGTGGAGGAGACACCCCGTTACGTGCGCATGGACGGGGAAGCCCGGGGCGAGATCGTGGTGCTGAGCGCCGGCTCCGCCGGCACCCTCGCAGGCATCGACCGGAGTACCTACGACGGCACGCCGCTGCCGGTGGGCGCCGACGAGGTGACCACGGCGGAGATCACCACCAGGGACATCGACCGCGGGGGTTACGCCCACTTCCTGCTGAAGGAGATCTCCGAGGCGCCCGCATCCTTCCGCAAGACGCTCCGGGGCAAGATCGTCGGGGACGACGGCGAGCTGAGCGTGGCCCTGCCGGCGGAGACACTTCCGCTGTCGGTCCGGTTGCGCCTGCGCTCCGGGGTTTTCCGGCGGGTGATCGTCATAGGCCAGGGCACCGCCGCGGTTGCCGGCCAGGCGCTCTCGTCGATCCTCGCCGGCCTCCTCGGCAACTCCACCATCGTGGTCGCCGCCGTGTCGGCCGCCGAGTTGTCCGGGTTCGGCCTCGATGACGACATGAGCGACACGCTGGTGATCGCGGTGAGCCAGTCGGGCACCACCACAGACACCAATCGGAGCGTGGACCTGGTCCGGGCCAGGGGAGCGGCGGTGCTGGCCGTCGTGAACCGGCGCAACAGCGACCTGGTGGAGAAGGCCGACGGCGTGCTCTACACCTCTGACGGCCGCGACGTCGAGATGAGCGTCGCCTCCACCAAGGCCTTCTACGCCCAGGTGGCCGCCGGCTACCTGCTGGCGCTGGCCCTGGCCGAGGAGGCCGGCCACGGCGACCGCCGGCGCGCATCGGAACTCCTCGGCGCCCTTCGGCGCCTCCCTGAGTCCATGGATCTCGTCCTGACCCGTCGGCACGAGATCGCCGCCGCGGCACAGCTGCACGCGCCCCCGCGGCGCCACTGGGCCGTTGTCGGCAACGGGCATAACCGGGTGGCCGCCTCTGAGCTGCGGATCAAGCTGTCGGAGCTCTGTTACAAGTCGATCGCCTGCGACAACACCGAGGACAAGAAGCACATCGATTTGTCCTCCGAGCCGCTCATCGTCGTCTGTGCCGCCGGCCTCAGCGATGCCAACGCCGACGACGTGGCCAAGGAGGTGGCGATCTACCGGGCGCACAAGGCGGCTCCCATACTCATCGCCACCGACGGGCAGGATCGCTTCTCGGCCGCCGTCCAGGTGCTCCACGTCCCGCCGGCGCATCCGGACCTGGCGTTCCTGTTGGTCACCATGGCCGGGCACCTCTTCGCCTACGAAGCGGCACTGGCCATCGACGCCCAGGCTCGTCCCTTCCGCGAGGCGAGGGCCGCCATCGAGGCGGCCGCTTCCTCGTACCACGGCATCGACCCGCTCCCCGCTCTGGCCCCCCGCCTCCAGGGGCCGGCCACGGCCTTTCTCGACGGGCTCCGCGCCGGCGCCTACGACGGCCACCTCGAAGCCAGCACGGCCGTGCAGGTGGCATCGCTCCTCCGGTACGGCCTGCGGCACACCTCGCTCGAGGCCTACGAGATGGAGTTCGGAAAGCTGGGCACCCCGAGCGTCGTCATCCAGGACCTGACCGATGCCCTCACCCGGGCCATCGAGGAGCTGACCCGGCCGGTCGACGCCATCAAACACCAGGCCAAGACCGTCACCGTCGGCATCTCCCGTTCGGAGGAGGCGCTGTTCAACGTGCCGCTGGTGCAGGAGTTGCTGGCCGCCGGCGCCGCCCGCGACCGTCTCGGATACCGGGCCCTGCGCACCCTCGCCGCCCTCGACGAGGCGGTCGTCGAGGTCCTCGGCTACACGCGCTACCGGATCGAGGGTGAGCTGGGTGAAGCCACCGCCCTGGCCCACGTCGTCGACAAGGGCGGGCTGGCGCTGGGCATGACCTCACGAACGGAGGCCGACCCGCGGCTGCGGGGCACGAAGCACCGGGCGGCCACCGAGCGGGAGGTCACCGTGGCCCGGGGACGCAACGACGGCCGCACCGTGGTGATCGTCCCCGAGACCAAGGACACCCACGTCGTGGGAATGACGCTGCTGCACGTGCGCTTCCACGACCGGCTTCCGCCCGCCCAGGCCCAGCGGGTCCTGCTCGGCTACCGGGACCGTTACGACGCGCTGGTGGACGCCGTCACCGAGACCGAACCCGTCTTCGATGCCGAGGTCCTGGGTGAGATGCCGCTGATCGATCTGCTGTCGGCGCCCGTGCACGTCCTGGCCGACCGCTGGCGGGCGTGAAGCCGGCGCCGGCATCCATTGTGGCCGGGTGCGGTCCGTGATCGGGATCGGATTGGACGCAGTGGAGGTCGACCGGTTCCGGCGTGCCCTCGCCCGCACCCCGGCAATGGCCCGCCGGCTGTTCACCGACGGAGAGCGGGCGTACGCGGCGCATTTCGTGGACTCGGCACCGCGGCTGGCGGGGCGCTTCGCGGCCAAGGAGGCGACCATGAAGGCGTTGGGCGTGGGGCTCGGCGCCTTCGGTTTCCACGACGTGGAGGTGGTGCGGGAGCCGAGCGGCGCCCCCTCGCTCCGCATCACCGGGTCGGCCGCGGTCCTGGCGGGCCAGCGCGGCGTCACCTCCTTCAAGGTTTCCATCACCCACACGGATGTGACGGCCCATGCCGTGGTGGTCGCCCTGTGATCCCGGTGCTGACGCCGGCGGAGATGAAGGCGGTGGACGAGGCCGCCCCGGATGCGACCGACGTGCTGATCGCCCGCGCCGGCGCCGCCGTGGCGCGGGCGACCCTGCGCCGGCTGGGGGGTGGTTACGGCCGGAGGGTCGTGGTGGTCGCCGGCAAGGGCAACAACGGCGCAGACGGTCGGGTGGCGGGGGAGCACCTACGCCGGGCCGGGGTGCGGGTCACGGTGATCGAGGCTGCCGGCCACGACGCCGGCGGCCAGGCTGTGCCCCCCTGTGACCTGGTCATCGACGCCGCCTACGGAACCGGCTTCCGGGGCGACTACGACGCGCCCGATCCCGGCGGCGCGCTGGTGTTGGCGGTGGACATCCCGTCCGGCGTTGACGGCCTCACCGGCGAGGCCTGTCCCGGCGCGGTGTCGGCCGACCTCACCGTCACCTTTGCCGCCTTGAAACCCGGCCTGGTGCTCGGTGCCGGCAGGGAGCACGCCGGTCGGGTGGAGGTGGCCGACATCGGCCTTCCCGTGGGCCGTTGCTCCATGCACGTGGTCGACGACGCCGACGTGGTCGCCCGTTTGCCCCACCGCCCCGCCGACGCCCACAAGTGGAAGGCCGCCGTGTTCGTTGCTGCCGGATCGCCGGGCATGACCGGGGCGCCGCAGCTGGTCGGCCGGGGCGCCTTCCGAGCCGGCGCCAGCACGGTCCGCGTCGGAGTTCCCGGCGCCGTCCTGGAGGATCTGGCGGCCACCGAGGCGGTCGGGATCGCCCTGCCGGAGGAGGGCTGGGCGGCCACCGTCGTCGAGGCGGCCCGCCGCTGCAAGGCCATCGTCGTCGGTCCCGGCCTCGGACGGTCGGACATTGTCCTGGCCGAAGTCCGCCGCCTGGTGACCGATTCGCCGATCCCGATCGTGGTCGACGCCGACGCCCTAGGCGTGTTCGCCGACGCCGACGACGTGCCGCTGGCCAGGTCGCCCCTGGTCCTCACGCCCCATGCCGGCGAGTTCGAACGACTGTGGGGGTCGAAGCCCGGCCCCGACCGCATCGGCGACGTACGTGGACTGGCCGAGCGCACCGGCGCCACCGTGCTGCTCAAGGGGCCCACCACCGTGGTGGCCTCGCCCGATGGCGAGGTCCTCCTCTCCGCCAGTGGCAGTGCCCGCCTGGCCACCGCCGGCAGCGGCGACGTCCTCGCCGGCGTGGTCGGAGCATTCCTGGCCCAGGGTCCGGCCCCCCTGCAGGCGGCCGCCCTCGCCGCCCACGTCCACGGCGCCGCCGCAGGGCTCGGCTTCGAGCGTGGCCTCGTCGCCGGCGATCTCCCCGAGCTGATCGCCCGCTGGCTATCCGACTCGGGAACGGAACGGTCAAATGGCTGACACCGGCCCCGCCCCCGGGACCGGGAGCGATTCCGCGGAATCGCCGATCGTCCCGGGCCCCGCCGCCGGCCGCGCCTTGGGCTCCACCGGAGCCGTCGGGTCCTCTCGCCTGGCGTGGGCCGAGGTGGACCTCGACGCGATCGCCACCAATTGTGCTGTGCTGGCCGGCCTGGCCCGGCCCGCCGCCCTGTGTGCGGTGGTGAAGGCCAACGCCTACGGCCACGGGGCCGTGCCGGCGGCGAGGGCGGCCCTCGCCGGCGGGGCCACGTGGCTGGCCGTGGCGCTGGTGGAGGAGGGCATCGCCCTGCGGGAAGCAGGGATCGAGGCGCCCGTCCTCCTTCTTTCCGAGCCACTGGCCGAAGTGATGGAAGCGGCGGCCGCCAGCCGCCTCACCCCCACCATCTACACCGCCGGCGGGATCAAGGCGGCCCGCAAGGCAACCGCGTCGGTTGCCGGCGGAGGCCCGTTCCGCGTCCATGTGAAGGTCGACACCGGCATGCACCGAGTCGGCGCCGATCCCGACAGCGTCATCGAGGTGGCCGCCGCCGTGGACGCCGCCGCGGAGCTCCACCTCGAGGGCCTGTGGACCCATCTGGCCGTGGCCGACGACCCCGACCGCGACGACTTCACCGCCGAGCAGCTCCGCCGTTTCGAGCAGGTCCGCCACCGTTTGGCCGCTGCCGGGATCGAGCCGGAGATCCTCCACGCCGCCAACTCGTCGGCCCTTCTCGCCCACCCCTCCGCCCACAACCAGATGGTGCGCTGCGGCTTAACCGTTTACGGCTACCCGCCTTCGGCGGCTCTGGCCGATCGGGTCGAACTCCGGCCGGCCATGTCGCTCAAGGCTGGGGTGTCCTTCGTGCGCCGGCTGAGCGCGGGCGAACGAGTCTCCTACGGCCTCCAGTACGGGCTCCCCGTCGATTCGGTGATCGCCACCGTGCCTCTCGGCTATTCGGACGGCGTTCCCCGACGCTTCTCGGCGATGGGCGGCCAGGTTCTCATCGGAGGCCGGCGCCTTCCCATCGCCGGCCGGGTCACCATGGACCAGCTACTGGTCGACTGCGGGCCTGGCTCCGAGGTGGCGCCAGGCGACGAGGTCGTCCTTCTCGGCCGCCAGGGTGACGAGCAGATCGATGCCACCGAGTGGGCCGACCGGTTGGGCACCGTCCCCTACGAGATCCTCTGCGGAGTCTCCGCCCGCGTCGCCCGCCACTACGTGGGAACGGGCGCAGTGGCGGACTCCGCGTCCACTGGAGGGAAGTACGATCAAATCCGTGCTCACCCTCGCTGAGCTGGCGCACGAAGCGAGCGGGTGCACCCGCTGCCCGCTGGCAGCGGGGCGCACCACGGTCGTGTTCGGAACGGGCGATCCGACGGCCGACCTGATGTTCGTGGGCGAGGCGCCCGGCCACGACGAGGACCTCCGCGGTGAGCCGTTCGTGGGCCGGTCCGGCAAGCTCCTCGACCGCCTCCTGGCCGAGGAGATGGGCCTCACCCGAGACCGCGTCTACATCACCAACACCGTCAAGTGCCGCCCGCCGGGGAACCGTGATCCGCTCCCTGCCGAGGTGGCTACCTGCCGGGTCTATTTGGATTCCCAGATAGATCTCGTGGAGCCGAGAGTCGTCGTCACCCTCGGGAACTTCGCCGCCCGGCTGCTACTCGAGACCACGACCGGTGTCAGCACGCTCCGCGGCCGCTCATATCCGTACGCGGGTCGCCACGCCGGCACCGTGGCCATCGTGCCCACCTTCCACCCCTCGTACGTCCTGCGCAGCGGCTCGGCCGGCGTGGCCATGGCCGGCATCCGTGCCGATCTCGTCCGGGCCAAGGAGCACCTGGCGGTGCCGGCGTGATGTTGAAGGCGTTGACCAAGTCGGCGGAGGACACCAGGGAGCTGGCCGCCGCGATAGCGGTGATGGCTCGAGCCCAGGACGTCGTTCTCCTGTCGGGAGACCTTGGTGCGGGAAAGACCACCTTCGCCCAGGGATTCGGGCGCGGCCTCGGGGTCACCGAGCCCATCGTCAGCCCGACCTTCACCCTGGTACGCACCTACAAGGGCCGGCTTCCCCTGGTCCACTGCGACGTGTACCGCCTGGACCGCCTCGAGGAGGTCGCCGACCTCGACCTGCCCGAGCTGCTCGACGACGGGGGTGTGGCTCTCGTCGAGTGGGGCGACGCCATCGCGCCGGCGCTGGTCGCCGATTTCCTGGAGGTGCGGATGGAGCTGGACGAAGCCGACGACGCCCGCCGCCTCGATCTGCGGGTGGTCGGACCGTCGTGGACGGCGCGCCTCCGGGCCCTGAGTACGGCCATCGGCCGGTGGGCGACGTGATCATCCTCGGGATCGAGACGGCCACCAGTCAGGTGGGCTGCGCCCTCGGCGGGGTGGAGGGTTGCATCGCCTCATTCCATGCCACCAAAGGCCGGCGGCACGCCGAGACGCTGGTTCCGGCCATCCAGTTCGTGTGCGAACAGGCCCGGGTGGCGTGGCGGGAAGTGAGCGTGGTCGCCGTGGACATCGGGCCGGGCCTCTTCACCGGCCTGCGGGTCGGGGTCGCCACGGCGAAGGCGATCGCCCAGACACTGAGGGTGCCGATGATCGGGCTGTCCAGTCTGGATCTGCTGGCCTTCCCCCAACGCCAGGGTTCCGGGCTGATCGCAACCGTGGTGGACGCTCGTCGCGGGGAGGTTTTCTGCGCCCTGTACCGGCCGGTTCCCGGTGGCGTCCAGCGGGTGACGCCGGCCCGCGTGTGTTCTCCGGAGGAGCTGGCCTCCGAGCTGATGGCCATGGACGAGGACTGCCTCCTCGTGGGCGACGGCGCCATCCGTTACGGACCGATCTTCGACGACGCCCGCCACCTGGTCCTGGCCGACGCCGGATTGGCCTACCCCTCGGCCTCGTCGTTGGTGGAGCTGGCCCATCCCCGGGCCATCCGCGAGGAGTTCGTGCAGCCGTCCGAGCTGTCGCCCATGTACCTGCGCAAGTCCGATGCCGAGATCAACTGGGAAGGGCGCCGCAGCGCCTGAGGGCGGAACCGCCATGGCTCTTCGCATTCCTGCTCCCGCACCCGCCGCGCCCGACGTCCATATCGGGACCATGCGTCGGCGCCACCTGCGCTCCGTGCTGCGCATCGAGTCCCAGGTGTACCCCCGGCCGTGGTCGCTCAGCCTGTTCCTCGGCGAGCTGACCCTGCGGGCCACCCGCTCCTACGTGGTGGCGAGGGTGGGAGGCGAGGTGGTCGGCTACGGCGGCGTGATGATCACCTTCGAGGACGCCCACGTGACGACTCTCGCCGTGGATCCCGAGTGGCACCGCCGGGGCGTGGGGACCAGGATGCTGGCCCATCTGGCGCGGGTGGCGGTGGAGCGGGGGGCGCACAACCTCACCCTCGAGGTGCGGGTGAGCAACACCGCTGCCCAGGCCCTCTACCGCCGCTTCGGGTTCTGCCCCGAGGGCGTTCGCCGCAACTACTACGTGGAAACCAACGAGGATGCCCTCATCATGTGGGCCCACGACATCGACAGCCCGGCCTACGCCGACCGCCTCGCCAATCTCGAGGAGGCGCTTTGAAGATCCTCGGGATCGAGACCTCCTGCGACGAGACCGCCGCCGCCGTGGTGGTCGACGGGCACCAGGTGCTGTCCTCGGTGGTCAGCAGCCAGGTCGACCTCCACGCGCGGTTCGGCGGCGTGGTCCCCGAACTGGCCAGCCGGGCCCATCTCGACCTCCTCCCGCCTGTCGTGGCCGAGGCCATGGTGGAGGCCGGCCTGGCACCGGACGGCGACGGCGTCGACGCGGTGGCGGCCACCGTGGGGCCCGGGCTCATCGGCTCGCTCCTGGTGGGGCTCAGCGCGGCCAAGGCCATGGCCATGGTCTGGGGCGTGCCGTTCGTGGGGGTCAACCACCTCGAGGCCCACCTCTACGCCGCCTTCCTCGAGGAGCCCGACTTGGAGCCCCCCCTCCTGGTGCTGCTCGTCTCCGGCGCCCACACCATGATCGTGGACATGGCCGATCACGGTAGGTACGAGGTGCTGGGGAGCACCCTCGACGACGCCGCCGGCGAGGCCTACGACAAGGTCGCCCGCTTCCTCGGCCTCGGTTACCCCGGCGGCCCGGCCATCGACCGCCTGGCCATGGAGGGCGACCCCAAG
The DNA here is from genome assembly GCA_035526335.1 of Acidimicrobiales bacterium. Taxonomy (GTDB): domain Bacteria; phylum Actinomycetota; class Acidimicrobiia; order Acidimicrobiales. The sequence goes on from DATLCN010000053.1 coordinate 47,277, forward strand.
GCCATCGCCTTTCCCCGGGGCATGTCCGGCAGCGGCTACGACTTCTCCTTCAGCGGGCTCAAGACGTCGGTGATCACCTACGTGCGCAAGCATCCGGACGCCCCGGTGGCCGACGTGGCCGCTTCCTTCCAAGAGGCGGTGGTTGACGTGCTCGTCACCAAGGCCCGCGCCGCCGCCGTCGCCACCGGCGCCAAGGCCATCGTCATCGGCGGCGGCGTGGCGGCCAACTCGTCACTGCGGGAGCGGATCCTCGACGCCTGCATCGAGGACGGCCTGCAGGCCTTCCTCCCCAGCCGCTCCATGTGCACCGACAACGCGGCCATGGTCGCCGCCGCCGCCTGGTGGCGCCTCCGCTCCGACGGCCCCACACCTCTGGACGCAGGCGGCGACGCCACTCTGGGCCTGGGCTCCGTCGCCCGCTGACGCCCCGGCGATTTGCGGAGGGCCCGGCCCGCAACTATCGTTAGCACTCGACACCCGAGAGTGCTAACAGTCTGTGGAGGCCTGAGACATGAACCTGCAACCCCTCGATGACCGCATCGTCGTCCGCCCCAGCGAGTCGGAGGAGAAGACCGCGTCCGGTCTCGTCATCCCCGACACCGCCAAGGAGAAGCCCCAGCAGGGCGAGGTCCTTGCTGCCGGTCCCGGGCGGCGCGCCGAGAACACCGGCGAGCTCATCCCCCTCGACGTGAAGGTGGGCGACAAGGTCGTCTACTCCAAGTACGGGGGAACCGAGATCACCATCGACGGCGAGGACCTTCTGATCCTCACCGGCCGTGACGTCCTGGCCAAGGTGGGCAAGTAGTGCCCAAGGTCCTCAAGTTCAACGAGGATGCCCGCCGGGCCCTCGAAGCCGGCGTGAACAAGATCGCCAACACGGTCAAGGTCACCCTCGGCCCCAAGGGTCGCAACGTCGTGCTGGAGAAGAAGTTCGGCGCACCCACCGTCACCAACGACGGCGTCACCATCGCCAAGGAGGTGGAGCTGGACGACCCGTTCGAGAACATGGGCGCCCAGCTGGTGAAGGAGGTCGCAACCAAGACCAACGACGTCGCCGGCGACGGCACCACCACCGCCACCGTGCTGGCCCAGGCGCTCGTGCGCGAGGGTCTGCGCAACATCACCGCCGGCGCCTCGCCCCTCGCCCTCAAGAAGGGCATGGAGCTGGCTGTCGCCGCTGCCGTGAAGTCCATCGGTGCGCAGGCCAAGGACATCGACGACAAGAGCGAGATCGCCCAGGTCGCTTCCATCTCCGCTGCCGACACCACCATCGGCAGCGTGCTGGCCGACGCCATCGACCGGGTCGGCAAGGACGGCACCGTAACGGTGGAGGAGTCCAACACCTTCGGCATGGAGCTCGAGTTCACCGAGGGCATGCAGTTCGACAAGGGCTATCTGTCGCCGTACTTCGTCACCGACCAGGAGCGCCAGGAGGCGGTCCTCGAGGACCCCTTCATCCTCTTCACCAGTTCCAAGATCTCCGCCGCCCACGATCTGATCGGCGTGCTGGAGAAGGTCATGCAGGCCGGCAAGCCGCTGCTGATCATCGCCGAGGACGTCGAGGGCGAGGCCCTCGCCACCCTGGTGGTCAACAAGATCCGTGGCACGTTCAACTCGGCTGCGGTCAAGGCTCCCGGTTTCGGTGACCGCCGCAAGACCCAGCTCCAGGACATGGCCATCCTCACCGGTGGCCAGGTCGTCTCCGAGGAGATCGGCCTCAACCTGGACAGCGTCACCCTGGACCTGATGGGTCGGGCCCGCAAGGTCATCATCTCCAAGGACAGCTGCACCCTCATCGAGGGCGCCGGCTCCAAGGAGGAGATCAAGGGCCGTACCACTCAGCTCCGCAAGGAGATCGAGGACGCCACCTCGGACTGGGACAAGGAGAAGCTCCAGGAGCGTCTGGCGAAGCTGGCCGGAGGCGTGGCCGTGGTCAAGGTCGGCGCCGCCACCGAGGTGGAGCTGAAGGAGAAGAAGCACCGCATCGAGGATGCGCTGTCGGCCACCCGGGCCGCCATCGAGGAGGGCATCGTCGCCGGCGGCGGCCTCGCTCTCGTGCGCAGCCGCGCCGCAGTGGACAAGGTCGCTTCGAAGCTCAAGGGCGACGAGGCCACCGGCGCCCGCATCGTGAGCAAGGCTCTCGAGGAGCCCCTCAAGTGGATCGCCATCAACGCCGGCCTAGAGGGCTCGATCATGGTCCAGCAGGCCGAGCGGGAGACCGGCAACATCGGTCTCAACGCCCAGACCGGCCAGTTCGAGGACCTGGTCAAGGCCGGCGTCATCGACCCGGCCAAGGTCACCCGGTCGGCGCTGCAGAACGCCGCGTCCATCGCCGCCCTCACACTTACCACCGAGGTGCTCGTCTCGGACAAGCCCGAGAAGGAGTCACTGGTCAACCCCCACGCCGCCGACTACGCCCGCCAGGGCATGGCCGGAATGAGCGGCCTCGGAGGCATGTAAGCCGCACTTCTTCGCGACACCCGACCTTGACGAGGAGCGCCGTCCACCGGGGCGGCGCTCTTCCTCTTTTTCGGTAGCTTGCGCCCATGCCCGCCGACATCCCCCCGCCCGATCCGGAGAAGCTGCTCGCCACGTGGATGCAGTGGGAGCGGGCCGAGCTGACCCCCGGCAAGGTCATGGCGGACCTGAAGAAGGGCGGCCTTCGCGAGTTGCTGGAATCCACGGTCCAGGCGCACCACGAGATTCTCGGCGCCTGAACGGCGCAATTCCGGCGGCGGTGAGTGTCGACGACACTGTGTCCCCATGCCTTACGCGGCCGACATTCGAGCCGATAGGGTCGCTCATTGCGGAGATAGTCCCCTTCTGAGGTTTGGGAGCGACCATGGCACGGCTCAGCGAGGTTCATGGTGCGGAGCGGCCCGAGCTGTCCCTGAAGCGCGTGATCTCCATGGCCCAGGCCACGATCGTCGGCTGTGACGGGGCGGCAGTGACGCTTGTCCGCGACGGGCGGGCCATGCCCGTTGTCAGCACGACCGAGATGGCGAGAGAGCTCGACTCCATCCAATGCCGTACCGGCGAGGGACCGTCGCTGGACGCCATCCGCCAGCTACAGGTGTTCAACGTGGCCACCGGTGCCGAGGCCCGGTCATGGCCCGGATTCAGCAAGGAGGCCACCGCCCGTGGTGTGCTCAGCACCCTTTCGGTGCCGCTGACGGTCGGCGGTGAGGCCATCGGTGCACTGAATTTCTACAGCCGCAGCGCGGACGCCTTCGTCGGATGCGAGGCTGTCGCCGTCGTGTTCGGCTGCGAGGCGGCCACCACGGTGTCGGGAGCGCTGCCCGGCATCCGGCCCGCACCAGAGGACCGAACTGCAGCTGTGTAGGCCAGGGCGGTCGCGGTTCACCCGATTCGGGTAGAGATCAGCAAAGGCATGGCCGGGGGGTCAATCCACCAAACAGGAGAGTCGATGAAACTGTTGCAGAGGTTCCGTAAGCAAACGTCCCGCGAGGACATGGAGACCCAGGCGGCCCAGGAGTTGGAGGCGGCCGTGGCGGCCAGGCCGGCCGACATCCCCGACGGCATGGCCACAGCGCCGGCGCCGCCCTCGGTGGACAACGAGCGAAACGGCTCGGGTGGCCCAGGCCCCGATCCCGCAGCCCCTGCCGCCGCCCCGACCAAGCCCAGAGCGACCGCGGCCCGCAAGCCGAGAACCACGACGGCGTCCTCCACCAGGACCCGGAACACGGCAGCCAAGACCGGAGCCTCGACAGTCACTCCAAAGACCGAGAAGCCGGTGCGCAAGCCGGCGGCCAAGAAGCCCGGCGCCGCCTCGTCAAGTGCCGGCACGGCGAAGAAGCGTGCCCCGACCGGGGCCGCCGGTAGGGCAGCCGGCTCTCGGCAGCGCGCGGCCGATAAGCGGTAACCGCTTAAGGCTCCGTGCCGGCGAGAAGGTCCGCCACCCGGCTTTCTCTGGCGGCGAATCGGCAATGCGGGGGATGGGGAGCGCCGGCGGGCGGCAGGCCTCGGGACGTCGTCGGGCCGGCGCTACAATCGCGTCTCGCCGAGCAGACAGGGAGACGTGGATGGCGGAGATCGAGATCGGCATCGGCAAATCGGGTCGCAGGGCCTACGGCTTCGACGACATCGCCATCGTCCCCAGCCGGCGCACCCGTGACCCGGAGGACGTCGACATCACCTGGGAGATCGACGCCTACTGCTTCGACCTGCCGCTGATGGCATCGGCGATGGACGGCGTGGTCAGCCCGGCCACCGCCATAGAAGTCGGGCGCCTCGGGGGCGTGGGGGTGCTCAACCTCGAGGGTCTGTGGACCCGCTACGAGGATCCCGAGCCGCTGTTCGAGGAGATCGCCACCCTCGACGACGACAAGGCCACGGCCCGGATGCAGCAGATCTACGCCGAGCCGGTGAAGCCCGAGCTCGTCACGCAACGCATCCGGGAGATCCGTGAGGCCGGGGTCACGTCCTGTGCCTCGATCACGCCCCAGCGGGCCGAGCAGTACGCCACCGCGGTCGTCGACGCCGAGTTGGACCTGCTCGTCATCCAAGGCACAGTCGTTTCGGCCGAGCACGTGTCGAAGACGGCCGAGCCGCTGAACCTCAAGAAGTTCATCCGGGAGTTCGAGATCCCCGTCATCGTCGGCGGGTGTGCTTCGGCCCAGGCGGCCCTGCACCTCATGCGCACCGGTGCGGTGGGCGTACTTGTCGGCGTCGGCCCTGGCAACGCCTGCACCACCCGCGGCGTGCTCGGCATCGGCGTCCCCCAGGCCACCGCCATCGCCGATGCCGCCGGCGCCCGCATGCGCCACCTCCACGAGACGGGCGTCTACGTCCACGTGATCGCCGACGGAGGAATGAGTCGGGGCGGCGACATCGCCAAGGCGATCGCCTGCGGCGCCGACGCCGTCATGATCGGCTCGCCGCTCGCCGCCGCCCACGAGGCGCCCGGCCGCGGCTACCACTGGGGCATGGCCACGTTCCACCCGACCCTTCCACGGGGGGCCCGCGTCCGCACGCCCGCCCGCGGCAGCCTCCAGGAGATCCTGGTGGGTCCCGCCCACGAGAACGACGGCCGCCTCAACCTGTTCGGCGCGCTGCGCACCTCCATGGCCACCTGCGGGTACCAGACGGTGAAGGACTTCCAGAAGGCCGAGGTCATGGTGGCCCCCGCCCTCCAGACCGAGGGGAAGAGCGCCCAGCGGGAGCAGCAGATCGGCATGGGCCACTAGCCGGTCCCGGCCGCAGGCTCGGCGGAGGGGTCACAGTCCGCCGGTAGCCTGAAGACTGTCATGGATGACCTGCTGGCCGGCCTGAACCCCGTTCAGCAGGAGGCGGTGCTGCACGGTGAGGGCCCGCTTCTCATCGTGGCCGGCGCCGGCTCGGGCAAGACGCGAACGCTGACCCACCGCATCGCCCACCTCATCACCCAGGGCGGCATATCGCCGTTCTCGATCCTGGCCATCACCTTCACCAACAAGGCGGCCGACGAGATGAAGCACCGGGTGGCGGCTCTGGTCGGGCCGGTGGCCCAGCGCATGTGGGTATCGACCTTCCACTCGGCCTGCGTCCGCATCCTGCGTAGGGACGCGTCACGCCTGGGTTACCGGTCCTCCTTCTCCATCTACGACCAGGCCGACGCCGTTCGCCTCACCGGCTACGTCATCCGGGATCTGAACATCGACGCCAAGAAGTTCCCGCCCCGCACCGTCCACGGCGCCGTCAGCGCGGCGAAGAACGACCTCGTCGACTTCGAGACGTACGCTTCCCGGGCCCACGGCCCCTACGAGAAGCGGATGGCCGAGGTCTACCGGGAGTACCAGCGACGCCTGCTCGCCGCCAGCGCCATGGACTTCGACGACCTGCTCATGGTCACCGTCAATCTGCTCCAGGCCGAGCCCGAGGTGCTGGCCCACTACCGCCGGCGCTTCACCCATCTCCTGGTCGACGAGTACCAGGACACCAACAGGGTCCAGAACGAGTTGGTACTTCTCCTCGGCGCCGAGCACCGCAACGTGTGCGTCGTGGGTGACAGCGATCAGGGGGTGTACGGGTTCAGAGGGGCCAATATCGGCAACCTTCTGGAGTTCGAGGACGCCTTCCCCGACGCCACCACCATCGTCCTGGAGCAGAACTACCGGTCGACCCAGACCATCCTCGACGCCGCCAACTCGGTCATCGCCAACAACGCCATGCGCAAGCCGAAGGCGCTGTGGACCGAGCAGGTCGGCGGCGAGCTCATCACCCGCTACCACGCCGAGGACGAGCGGGACGAAGCGGCATGGGTGGCCCACGAGATGGCCCGGCTCAAGGACCGCTTGGGCGTGCGCTGGGGCGACATCGCCGTCTTCTACCGGACCAACGCGCAGAGCCGGGCGGTGGAGGAGGAGCTGGTTCGCCGCAAGACGCCCTACAAGGTGCTCGGCGGCACGAGGTTCTACGACCGGCGCGAGGTCAAGGACCTTCTCGGCTATCTGCTGGCCACGGCCAATCCGGCCGACGAGGTGTCGCTCAAGCGGATCCTCAACGTCCCGAAGCGGGGTATCGGCGACACCAGCGTCGGGCGTCTGGACGCGCTGGCCACCTCCACGGGGGTCGCCTTCTTCGAGGCGCTGGCCGCGGCCGAGCGGGCCGGCGTCACCGGAAAGGCCCTCGGCGGGATAGCCGATCTCCTCGCCCTGCTGGGCGAGTTGCGGGACCTTGTGGAGACGGGCACGCCTCCCCTCCAGCTTCTCGAGTCGGTGGTGGACCGCACCGGGTACGTGACCGCGCTCGACGCCGAGAACACGGTGGAGTCGGCCGGGCGGATCGAGAACATCGCCGAGCTGATGGGGGTGGCCGCCGGCTACGACGAGCTCGCCACCTTCCTCGAAGCCGTCAGCCTCGTGTCCGACGTCGACGCCCTCGACCAGGACGAGTCGAAGGTCGTGCTCATGACCATGCACACGGCCAAGGGCCTGGAGTTCCCGGTGGTGTTCCTGATCGGCATGGAGGACGGCGTTTTCCCCCACCTGCGGTCACTCGGCAACCCCGACGAACTCGAGGAGGAGCGCCGCCTCTGCTACGTCGGGATCACGCGGGCCCGGGAGCGGCTGTACCTGACCCACGCCTGGTGCCGCACCCTGTGGGGCTCCACCCAGTACAACCGCCCGAGCCGTTTCCTCGAGGAGATCCCGGAGCACCTCACGCGGAGGGCCGAGGGAGGGAGGCGTGCCTCCGCAGCGCGGACGGTCGTGGGACACCGCCACCAGGTGGTCGAGTCGGCGCTGAGGGCGGGCGGCGCCTCCTTCTCCCAGCCGAAATGGGCCAGTATGGACATTCCGGACCTAAGGCCGGGCGACGACGTGGTCCACCCGAAATGGGGAGAAGGGGTGGTCCTCGAACTGATGGGGCCGGGCGACCGTGCGGAGGTGGTGGTGCGTTTTCCGGAGGCGGGTGAGAAGCGCCTCCTGGTGGCGTGGGCCGGCCTGAAACGTCCGTGAGAGCGGCGAATTGGTGGCCGAGTAGGTGTCACCTGCACGTAGTTTGACATTTTCTTCATTTTCGCTTGACATGGTCCCTAGGGCCGGGTTCTAGAGTGCGCCTACTGGCCGGAACCTTTCGGAGCCGGCAGGTGGTCACGGTCTCTCGCAACGGGTGGGGGACCTTTCGGGTGAAAGGGTGACCTCTATGGTGCAAGACGAAGCGACGATGCGAAGGTTCGAGGACGAGCTCGGGTCCAAGCGGGGGGTGCTGCGGGCATGTCTGCTGATCCTCCTGGACGAGCGGGCCGGCCACGGCTACGACCTCCTGACCCGGCTGGAGCCCCTGGGCTACGACCGGAGCAACCCCGGCCGGATCTACCGGGCGCTGCGGTGGCTGGAGACGGCCGGGTACGTGGCCCCGAACTGGGAGACCACCGGCGTCGGGCCGGCGCGGCGGGTCTATGAGCTGTCGACCTCCGGCCGGCAGGTGCTGGAGGTGGCGGCCACGAGCCTGAAGAAGCAGATGAAGAACCTCGATCCCAACCTGGTGCGCTACCTCCAGGTCCGGCTCAAGACCATCTCCAGCCACAAGCAGTCGTTCGAGCTCCTCATCGAGACCAAGCTGGCCGTACACGCGGCCGATGAGGGATCGGCGCGGCGCAAGATCGAGCGGTTGTTCGGCCAGGCCCGCTCGCTCGAGACCGATGTCCGTACCACCGGGCAGGTCTGGATCTACGGCGAGGACCGTGAAAACGGCAAGAGCCACCTGAGGGTCCACGAAGGCTGACGCCACGCCGGCAGTACCGGCTCCCGTGGTCAGAGGGGGCGGGGCGTGCGCAGATCGATGCGCACCACGCCTCCGGCCACGGGCGCCGGATAAGTGGTCAAGCCCTCACCGTCTGGGGGGTACGCGCGTTTGGTGCAGGGGTCGACGAACTGTCGTCGGGACCCGTTCCAGCGCAGGAGGCAGTCGAGGCTGACGCGCGAGGCGTAGGCCCTCAGCGCGACCCAACCCTTGTCGGGGTCGGAGCCGAGGTGCTGCACGAAGATCTCGCGGTCGCGGTTGAGGGGATCCTTGAACAGCACGGGCCCCCTTTCCGCCACTTCCCGTGCCACCCGATCGGCGTCGAGGGAGAGCACGGACGATCCGAGGTTGGTTTTCTCGGGGTTCTTCGCCGCGTAACGAACGGCGACGACCACCAGGAGAGCGGCGATCACCAGGCCGGCCACGGTGGTGACGACCAGAGTCCGGTTGCCGGTGGCGCGCGTCCGTGAGAGTGCCGGGTCCACCTGCGTAGTATCGCCGCGGTGGGGTGAGCGGCCAACGGACCCGGTACGAGGCGAGGGCGAGGCGAGACGATGGACCTGCTGGAGTACCAGGGGAAGCAGTACTTCGCCAGGTTCGGTATCGCCGTCTCGCTCGGAGGCGTGGCCACCAGTGCGGCCGCGGCCGTGGCCGAGGCGGCGCGGTGCGGCTACCCGGCGGTGGTGAAGGCCCAGGTGGCGGTGGGCGGCAGGGGAAAGGCCGGCGGCATCAAAGTGGTGGCCGACGCCGAGGAGGTGCGGGCGAAAGCCTCGGAGATCCTCGGCATGGACATCAGCGGCCACACCGTCGCCCGTGTGCTGGTGGAGCGGGCCACCCACATCGCCGAGGAGTACTACGCCTCCTTCACCCTCGACCGCGCCGCCCGCGACCACCTGGGGATGCTGTCCACCGAGGGTGGGGTGGACATAGAGCAGGTCGCGGCGGAGCGGCCCGACGCCATCGCCCGGCTCCACGTGGACCCCGTCGAGGGTCTGAGTGAGACCGTGGCGCGGGAGTGGGTGCATTCCGCCGGCCTGGCCCCCGCCGCCGGGGAGGCGACGGTGGCCATGCTCCTGCACCTCTACCGCTGCTTCGTCGAGGGCGACGCCGACCTCGTCGAGATCAATCCCCTGGTGCTGGCGACCGATGGAGCGGTCGTCGCCCTCGACGCCAAGGTCACCCTCGACGACAGCGCCTCCTTCCGCCATCCGGAGTGGGACGAGTTCCGCGGCATGGAGTTGCTCGACGACCGCGAACGGATGGCGCGCCAGAAGGGACTGCAGTACGTCGGGCTCGATGGCGAGGTCGGCATCATCGCCAACGGCGCCGGCCTGGCCATGAGCACGGTGGACGTGGTTCACCAGGTGGGTGGACAACCGGCCAACTTCCTAGACATCGGCGGCGGCGCCAGCGCCCAAGTGATGGCGAATGCCCTGGAGGTGGTGGATTCGGACCCCAAGGTGCGGGCCATTTTCGTCAACATCTTCGGCGGCATCACCCGGGGCGAAGAGGTGGCCAACGGGGTGGTGGAGGCGATGGCGCGGGTCGATATCGCCTCTCCGATCGTGGTGCGCCTCGACGGGACCAACGCGTCTGAGGGCCGGTCCATCCTCGCCGCCCACGAGTCGGACCGTCTTTTGAGCCGGCCGACCATGCTGGACGCGGCCCGTACGGCGGTGGCGCTGGCGGCAGAGATGGGGGGGCCGGCGTGAGCATCTTCGTCGACGCCTCCACCAAGGTGGTCGTGCAGGGGCTGACGGGCAGCCAGGGCCGCTTCTATGGCCTGCGCAACCGGGCCTACGGCACCAAGGTGGTCGCCGGTACCAACCCGAAGAAGGCCGGCACCGACGTCGAGGGCATCCCCATCTTCGCCACCGTGGCCGACGCCCGGGAGGCCACCGGCGCCACCGTGTCGTGCGTGTTCATCCCCGCGGCCGGCGTCCCCGGCGCCGTGCTCGAAGCCGCTGCGGCCGGCGTCGAGCTGGTGGTGGTGATCACCGAGGGCGTGCCCGCCCACGACCAGGCGCTGTTCTTCAACCAGCTGAAGCGCGACCATCCCGGTACCCGCCTGCTCGGGCCCAACTGTCCGGGGATCATCACGCCCGGCGAGTGCAACATCGGCATCACCGCCGGCGAGATAGCCCTCGGCGGCGGCCCCGTGGGGATCGTCAGCCGGTCGGGCACCCTCACCTACCAGGCGTTGTACGAGCTGAAGCAGAAGGGCGTTGGGGTGACCACGTGCGTGGGCATCGGCGGCGACCCCGTTCCGGGCACGACTTTTGTCGACTGCCTGGAGGGCTTCGAGGCCGACCCCGCCACCAAGGCGGTCATGCTGATCGGCGAGATCGGCGGTGCGGCCGAAGAGGAGGCGGCCGCCTTCATCGCCGCCGGCATGACCAAGCCGGTGGTGGCCTACGTGGCCGGCGTGGCCGCCCCGCCCGGGCGCAAGATGGGCCACGCCGGCGCCATCGTGTCCGGCTCCACGGGGACGGCCCAGGCCAAGATGGACGCGCTGGCCGGCGCCGGCGTCAAGGTCGGGCTGAACCCCACCGAAGCCGGCGAGCTGATGGCCGAGGTGGTGCGTAGCTCCTCCTGGTGAGCCTGCGCCGGGAAGTTCCCCGAGAGCCGCTACTTATCGGCCGACGGGGGACAGGCAACCTCCGGTACGGTGAAGCGCTCCTCCATGCGTGCCGTCGTAGCTGCCCTCTTCGTCGTATCCGTCATCGCCGCCGGCGTGGTCGACGGCGATGACGGCGACCCTTCCCCGGTTCGCACAGCGGCCGCCGCGTCCACCACGAGCACCGTCCCCGCCACCACCACGACGGCGGCCCCGACCACTCTGCCCGTGACGGCTCCACCTACGGTCGCCACCACGGCCGCACCGGCGCCGCCCACCACCTCGCCCCCGAACCCGGTGGCCGCCGCCCGCACGGCCCCCTCCGGCGTGGTGGTCACCCGAGGCGGACTCGTCCTGCCCCTGCTGCGCCGGGAGGGTGACGCCTTTTTGGTGGAGACGCCGTGCGCCCGGACGGCCGTCGTCCAGGGGACGCTGGTGGAGCGGGCCACGGTCGTGCTCGACCCCGGACACGGTGGAGCCGAGCCAGGTGCCGTCGGCCCCAACGGGCTGAGCGAGAAGGGCATCAACCTGGCCGTGGTCAACCACGCCAAGGCTGCGCTCGAGCGGGCCGGGGTGTCCACCATGCTCACCCGCACCGGGGACCAGCGGGTGACCCTGTCCACCCGCGCCAAGGTCGCCAAGGCCCTGCATCCGAAGGCCTTCGTCTCCATCCACCACAACGCCGAGCCCGACGGGCCCCGGGAGACCCCCGGCAGCGAGACCTACTACCAGATCGCCTCACTGGACTCGAAGCGGCTGTCCGGCCTCGTCTACGAGGAAGTGGTCAAGGCGCTGTCGGGCTACACCATTCCGTGGGTGGCCGACACCGATGCCGGCGCCAAGTACCGGGTCAACTCGTCCGGCGGCGACTACTACGGCGTCCTCCGCCTGACCCAGGGCGTGACCGCAGTCCTGGCCGAACTGGCCTTCGTGTCGAACCCGCCAGAGGCCGCACTGCTGACCCGTCCCGACGTGCAGCAGGTGGAAGGTGAGGCCGTGGCGAAGGGCATCCTCCGCTTCCTCAACACCGGTGATCCGGGTTCCGGCTACACCGAGCCCTATCCCCGAACCAGCCCCGCCGGCGGCGGCGGCGGCTCCTCGGGCTGCGTCGACCCACCCCTGTAGACCCAAGCCGCGGCATCCCCGATGACGGGAATGACCAGCGTTTGAGAGCGTCCAGCCGGCGGGCCCGGGGCATGAGACGCCGGACCATCGGCGGCGGCCGCTCCGCGATAGCGAGGCCCGTTCCCCCCTCCGGCGAGAACTTGAGCGCGCCGTACCTGTCGCGTGCCAACATCCGATCATGATCGATGGCGCCGCCCTGGAGGCGATGGCCGAGGCGAAGTACCGGGCTGTCGACTACCGGGGCGCCACGGCCCCTGCCGGCTCCGGCCGGTCAGACCATGGCGTCGAGAAGGTCGGTGCGTAGCTCCTCTTCGTACACCGGGATCCCCCACTCGGCCATGGCGCCGGGCAGCAGCGGGTCCCAGGGAGTGGAGGGCAGAACGCCGAGCACGGACGGCTCTCCCCTGCGTTCGTCTGCTGCGGCCGGCGCCGCCGCCAGGTAGTCCGCCGCCTTCATACGCCACGGTGTCGTACCGGCTCGCTCGGCCAACCAGGCGGTGATGGCGAGCCCGGCGGCGTCGAAGTCGGCGTGCTGGCGGACCGAGCCGCCGCCGGCGGCAAGCTGGCGGATCAGGGAAACCACGGCGACGGTGGGGCGGCCGGCGCTACATATCACTGGAGGGCCGCACCAGCCCCGCCGGGCCGCCTCGGCGACGAGCGACGGGTTCTCCACCACGTACGCCGTCTGGCCCGGAGCGAGAGGGGCGAGTGGCCAACGCCGGAGCTGGGCCAGGGTGAGCACCACGGGCTCGCCCGCCGCGCTGGCCGCCGCCAACCACGGCCCCAGCGGCGGCGGGGCGTCCGCCGCCAGTCCGAGGGCCAGAACGGTGGACGACAAAGGGTCGGGGGCGACACCGACCGATTCCCAGAGATGGCGTGTGGTCTCGGCGTTGGTGGCCAGCGGCGCCCCGCTGGAGAGGGCGACGGCGTCGAGGACGATGGCGGCCAGGCGTCGCCCCTGATCAAGGGCATGCGGATCGCCGAGCAGGTCGTTGGCCAGGACGGCCAGCGGGACACCTTCGGCGGGCAAGGCCCGAATTACCCGCAGAGCGCGGTCGAGCCGTTGACGGTGGACGACGACGCCCCCCCGGGCACCCTGCGACCGCATGCGCTCGATCCACACGGAGCGGTTGTCGGCAAGGCCGCCAAGCGCCGGCCACAGCGGCGCCGACTCACTGGCCAGCCACCCCCACAGGCCCTCCCGCTCCTCCCGGTCGGCCAGGCGATCGGCACGGCGATCGGGCAGCGGCCCCCGCAACGTCTCGACCAGCGCCCGCAGTTCGTCCACCGATTCCAATCTCAGGACCTGGACCAGGCGGCTCACCCGGACCCGGGCCGGCGAGGCCGGCACACGGTCGAGCCCGAAGAGGTCGGCGAGGGCCTGCCGGGCGCCAGAGTCCATGTTGCGCAGGGTCAACACGACGGGGACGTCGCCGTCGCCCAGGCGGCGGGCCAGCTCGTCGACCAGCGGCGCCAGCTCCCTTCGGGAGAGGGGACCGGTGGCGGGGTCCCCCGGGCTGGTCACCGCCGAACCCCAGAGGCGAGGGCGCGGCGCGATGGGCCACGGCCGGCGAGACGTCCGTTCATGAACGTGGTGACCCGCCGACCGGCGCCGCGCCAGCCGGTCACGGCGTCGCCAATGGCCATAGCGCGGCGAGCCCGCCACCGCCCGGCCCCGTCGGTCATGCCGCCGGCGGGTCGGTGCGACGGCGGCGGCCATCCCAGGTGAAGCGGGTGGATGTCACCGGTTCGTCGCCCGTGGGCGGGTGGAGGTGGTGGATGGCGATGCCGTCGAGGGTGGCGTACTGGCACCACTCGTGGTCGCTGGTGAACACCGCGTCCAGGTCCCACGCCGAGAAGGTGCCGAACAGCTGGGCACGGTTGGCGCTGTCGACCCCCGCGAACAGCTCGTCGAGCAGGATGAGCCGGGGGCAGCTCGCCGGCTCACCGTCGTCGCCTGCGTAGTGGGCGGCCACCGAGGCGATCATGGGCAGGTGGAGGGCGATCGACCGCTCGCCCGTGGACAGCTTCTGGAGCCGCCGCGCCGTGGCCGGCTGGAAGCCCTCCCAGTCGCGGTGAGCCAGGTGGAGGCTGAAGCGGTGCCATGACCGGTAATCGAGGGTCTGGCGAAGCCTGGCTTCCCACGGTGCGTTCACCTCCAGTTCGGCGCGCGCCTGGTCGACCCGGGCCCGCACGAAGGCCTGTAACGCCGCGCGCTCTTCGTCGGAGAGGTCGGCCGCGTCACGCAGGAGCAACGCCCGGGCCGCCTTCACGGCGTCGGGCTGGTCCGGGTCGACCTCCCAGCGCAGGCGCACCTGCACGCCGCCCGCCATGGTGCGGACCGTGGCGAGCTGGGCGTTGATCGCGTCGACCAGGGCGTTGGCCTGGCGGATGCGTTCGGCCAGGGCCCGGCGAACGCTGCCCGCCAGCGTCTGCTCGAACAGCTTTTCCTCCTCGGCGACCAGCTCGGCCCGGCCCTCGGCCAGCTCGGCGGCGAGGGCGCTGGCCAGCGCGGTGGCTCCGCGGCGAACGCCGCCGACGACCGTGCGCAGCACCCACCAGCCTTCGTCTGCCAGCTCGCGCGCCACGTCGACACGGGCACCGAGGGCGGCCTGGGCGAGATGCACCCGCTCGCGTACCCGCTCCGACAGGCGCTCGGTGACCTGGGGGTCGGCCTCGGCCGCCTCGTGGCCGGCGGCAATGGCGCGGGCCGCGGCCAGCAGAGCGGATGCTGTGTCGAGTGGCCCGGACTGCTCGATGCCCGCGTCCGGGCCCAGGGCGACGGCCACGGCGGCGAACCTCTGGTGGGCACCGGCCCGCTTCTCCTCGGCGCTCGCTCTCTCGGCCGCTGCCGCGGCAAGCTCGCCCGTCAGGGCCCCGACCCGGCGCTCGAGCGCCGGGACCTGCTCGGCCAGCTCCCGCTCTCGCCGCTGGGCCTGGTTACGCTCCCGGTCCAGCGCATCGAGGCGCCGCATCAGATCGGCGTACTCGGCGCCCAACGACGACTCCAGGCCGGCGACCCGGCCCTCGACGGCGGTGGCGTCCCGATCGGCGTCCCGGTGGTCGGCGGCGGAGCGGGAGGCGGCCCGTTCGGCATCGGCCATTCGCCCGGCGGCACGGTTGAGGTCACGCTCGGCGGCGGACAGGTCGCGGCGCCGGCGGGCCCACGTGGCGGTGGCCTGGGCGAACCGTGTGAGGCCCGCCTCCACGGCGGCCAGGCCGCCGGCCTCGGTGGGCAGCGAGTGGCGGGCGGCCAGGGCGGTGAGGGCACGCAACGCCTCCCGCACCGCGCCTTCGGTGCCAGTGAGCGCAGCGCGGGTCCGGTCGAGGCGCGCCTCCGCCTCGCCGAGGCGGGAGGCGGCATCGGCGACGGCCAGGCGGGCGTCGTCGACGGCGGCGCCGCTGGGTACGGCGGCCAGTTCGGCGGCGAGGGCGGTGCGGCGCCGGTCGAGTGCTGCCTCCCGGCGGTCGAGGTCGGCCATGGTCGCCTCCACGGCGGCGAGAAACGCGTCGATGGACGCCAGCCGGGCCAGGCGGTGCCGCTCGCGGGCGACCGCACCGAGGAGCAGCGCGGGCCGTCGCGGGCCGCGGCCGACAGCGGCGCCAACCCGATAGGTGCCGTCGCTGGCAACGACGACCTCGGCGCCGTCGAGTACCTCGCGCGCCGTTGCCGCGACTGGCAGCGACGCCAGCACGCCGGCCAGGACGTGGTCCGGGATCTCCGATTCGCCGACCTCCACCCCCTCCTGCCCACCGGCGCTCCCCGCCACCGCCGTGCCTGCGGCCAGGACGTCGGCCGGGAACGCCGAGTCGTCGGCCACCACCCCTTCCTGGCCACCGGGGCCGCCTGCCACCACCATCCCCGCCGACGTGATCGGCACGAGCACGTCGGCCAGCGTGCGGCCGGTGGCCGGGCGCTGTCCCAGCACCACGTCGGCCCGGCCGTCGCCGAGGTCGACGGCGCCGTCGGGCTCGACCCAGGCGTCGAGCAGGCCCGCCCCCGTGAGGGCCGCCTCGAGCCCGTCGACCTCGGTCGGGCCTACGCCGGGCGCCACGTCGACCAGCCGCCACAGCGGCGCCCCCGGCCGCCCCTCGCGGGACGACCTCCACTCCGGCCCCTCCGGATCGACGAGACCGCCCTCGGCCCAGAGGGCCCGCTCCTCGATGAGTGCCTGGCGATCAGCGGATGCCGTGGCCCGCTCGGCGGCGAGGTCGCGGCGGGCGACGGCGTTCTCGGCGCCGAGCTCGGCACCGAGGACACCCAGCGCCTCGGCCACGCGGGCCGGATCGGCTGCAGTGGGTGGCGGCAGGGCGGCGGCGACCCGAGCCCGGCCGATGGTCTCACACCCCGCCGACCATTCGTCCACGGCGGCCTGGTAAGCGGCGGCGGCGGCCTTCTCCTGCTCGCGGGCAAAGCGGCCGCCGGCGATCCGCTCGGCGACGGTGGCGTCGTCCTCGGCCAACTGGGCTTCGAGGAAGCCGCGGGTCTCGACCGCCTTCGTGTGGTCGTCGAGGGCGGCCCGCACCTCCCGTACCCGGCCACGTTGCGCTTCGACCCAGGCGTTCACGAACCGTTCGGCGTCGTCGGGAACCTCGATGGTCGCGGCCTCGCCCACCACTCCCTCGGCGGCGACGTCGGTGGCCTTCGCCCGCAGGTCGCTCGCGGCCAGGGCCAGGTTGGCCACCGCCGTCTCATGTTCACCGGTGGCGTCGTCGACCTCGACAGAGGCCGCCTGGCGTGACGCCTCCTGCTCCTCGGCCGATCTCGCCGCCCGGTCGGCGGCCTGGCGGAGCCGTTGGGCATGGGCCCGCAGGTCGGCCAGCGCGGCGCCGTCCCGGTAGGCGTCGCTGTCCTTGAGGGCGTCGATCTCCACCCCGATGGCCACGATCCGCTGGCCGAGCACCCGGCGCTCCGTGGCCGCCGCGACCGATTCCGCCTCCACCTCGTCGAGGGCCGCCTTGGCCAGGCGTTCGGCGCGGGTGACGTCGTCGCGGTGGGTCTCGGCCGCCCGGACGTCGCCGGCGGCGCCGACGACCACGGCCCGCGCGTAGTCACGCTGGCGGGCGGCGAGAAGCCGTACCTCCGCGGCCTCGGCCTCCAGAGCGGCCAACTCGGCCTTCCGGCGGTCGAGGCGCTCGAAACCCTCCGCCACCGCGGCGATGTCGTGGTCGTCGATCGGGGGGAGCGACTCCGACAGCGTCTCCGACAGTTTGGCCAGGTCGAGGTGCTGCGACAGCTTCTCCTTGCGCAGGGCCAACAGAGCGGTGATCACCGACCCGTAGCGGTCGGCGGAGAACCCGGGAAAGAGCGCTT
>DATLCN010000003.1:0-75115 GCA_035526335.1 Acidimicrobiales bacterium
CGACCACGATCTCCGAGTTGCTCAAGATCGAGCCCGGTCTGGGCTTCCAGACGGCGGCCTCGACCGGCCCCAACGAGATCAGCACGGTGGCAGCGGCCGACGGCGAGTCCATCGTCTACGCCGTGCTGTCCAAGAACAACACCTGCTTCTACGTCCGCGACAGCGTGAAGGACACCACCAGCACCCCGCCCGGTGGCACCTACTTCGGACGCAAGGACAGCGCTACCGCAGCCGGCGCCTGCGACGCGGCCAGCCCGCCGGCCACCATGTACAAGACCGCCGACCTGGCCAGCTGGTAGCCGACAGCGGATCGAACACAGGCGCGGAGCAGGCGGGGCCCTCGGCCCCGCCTGCCCCGCGTCTAGCCTCCGGCGCGGATGACTGCCCTTCTCGCCGGCGCCTGCGCCGTTGTCGGCCTTGCGGTGGGGTCATTCCTGAACGTCGTCATCCACCGTGTCCCGCTCAAGGAGTCGGTCGTCTCGCCTCGCTCCCGGTGTCCGGGTTGTGGCACCCGACTCGCATCTCGGGACAACATACCCCTGCTCTCGTGGATGTTGCTGCACGGCCGATGCCGAAGTTGTGGCGAGCCCATTGCGGTGCGGTATCCCGTGGTGGAGCTGGTGACCGCGCTGCTCTTCGCCACCGTCGCCGTGCGTCTCGGGGCGGACTGGGCACTTCCGGGATTCCTGGTCGTGCTGGCCGGCCTGGTCGCCATCTCCGCGGTGGATCTTGAGCTTTTCATCGTCCCGAACCGGATCCTGTACCCGACGCTGTTCGTCGCTGCGCCGTTGCTGCTCATCGCCGCCGGGCTCAGCCACGACTGGTCCAGCGCCCGCACATCGGCGCTGGGGGGCGTGCTCGCGTGGGGCCTGCTGCTGACCATCCACCTGATAAGCCCGAGAGGAATGGGGTTCGGCGACGTGCGCCTCGCTGGACTCATCGGGATGATGCTCGGCTGGCTCAGCCTGGGGCACGTGATCGTCGGGTTGTTCCTCGGCTTTCTGACCGCCTCGGTAGTGGGCGTCGGACTCATTCTCGGCGGGCGCCGCGGCAGGAAGGATAAGGTGCCGTTCGGACCCTTCCTGGCGGTAGGAGCGGTCATCACGGTGTTCTTCGGCGGCCCGATCCTGTCCTGGTATGGCGTCTGAGTGCTCTGTTGCTGAAGTTGCTGTTGTTGACTTTGTTATCAACTCGTCCTACAGTGGCCTCGCTAGTGTCCAGGCGAGGAAACGGGCATGTCCATCGAAACAGAACAGCGCCTTTTGAAGGTGCGTGAGGTCGCCGACGCCATGCGAGTGTCCAACATGACCGTTTACCGGCTCATACGCTCCGGCGAACTGAGTTCTTCGCGTGTCGGCCGCAGTTACCGCGTCCGTGAGGCCGATCTGGAGTCGTACCTGGCTCGGGGACTGGCCTGATGGCAGTAAGGGTCGTCGGCCTCGACATCGGCAGCTACGCCGTCCGGGCCGTGGAGCTCGCGGTCGGCGGCGACGAGCCGGTGCTGCACAGGTTCGCCCAGGTCACCCTTCCGCCCGGTGCCGTTCGCGACGGTGAAGTGGTCGACATAGGGGCCGTGGGGGCCGCCATCCGCCGGCTGTGGTCCGAGGGCGGGTTCCGGGGCAAGAAGGTAGTGGTCGGCGTGGCCAACCAACGGGTGATCGTGCGCCAGGCCGAGTTGCCGTCCATGACCGAAGCCGATCTCCAGACCGCCCTCCAGTTCGAGGCTCAAGAGCTGATTCCCATCCCGGTCGAGGACGCCATCCTCGATTTTCAGATCCTCGACGACTACGTCAGCGGCGGCGACGAACCACGCATGCGGATCCTCTTGGCCGCTGCGCAGCGCGACATGGTGCGCAGCCACATCGCCGCGGTGGAGGGAGGAGGGCTCAACGCCTCCGCCATCGACCTGATCCCGTTCGCTCTAGTCCGGGCCGTGATGGGCAGCGCCGGGCCCAATCTGGGCACCGCCGGCAGCGCAGAGGCCATCGTGTGCATCGGCGGTGGAGTGACCAACGTGGTGGTCCACGAGCAGGGGGTTCCCCGGTTCGTGCGCATTCTCCTCGTCGGGGGCGATGACATCACCGATTCGATCGCCCGCGAGCTCGACGTCGAGCTCGACGAGGCCGAGGACCTGAAGCGGCGAGCGGACCCGTCCTCGCTGGACCCGCGGGTGGCTCGCGCCGGCGAGCTCGTGGGGGACCGCCTGGCGCCGCTGGTCGAGGAGATACGAGGATCGCTCGACTACTACCTGGCGCAGTCCCAGTCCTCGCCGATCAGCCGTGTGACCATCACCGGCGGGGGCAGCCGGATCACCGGGCTCATGGAGCGCCTTCAGGCCCAGCTCGGCGGAACTGTCGAGCCGGCGAGACCGCTCGCCGGCCTGAGGACGGGCGATTCGGGGTTCTCCGACAGCGATCTCGCCGCCCTGGAGCCGCTCCTCACCGTGCCCATCGGCCTCGCCCTGGGCGGAGAGGTCGAGAAGGGGGTGCGGCGTATCTCGCTGCTTCCCCGGGAGCTCGCTGTGGTGCGCGAGCAACGACAGCAGGCCATCACAGTGGGCGGGGCGGTGGCGGCTCTGACCGCCCTACTGGTGGTCCTCTGGGTGGCCAAGGGGGCGCAGGTGTCGAAGGAGGAGGACAAGGCGGAGAAGGCCGAGCAGCGTGTGGTCGCCCTCGAGGCCGAGAAGGCCTCGCTACAGGACACGACCACGACCGCAGCCGATCTTGCCCAGCGACAGGCTCAGGTGCAGGCGGCACTGGCCGACGACGTGGCTTGGACACGGTTGTTCCAGGAGGTGGCCACCGTCATTCCGAACGACGTCTGGCTGACCAACTTCACGGGCCAGAAGGGTTCGCAGGTCAACTTCCAGGCCAAGGGGTTCGATCAGACCTCCACCGCCAGGTGGCTCCTGCGGGTGGCCGAGTTGCGGTCTCTCAGCGGCCTCTGGGTGCCCAACTCGACCAAGACCGGGGACGGGTCGTCCGCGATGGTGACCTTCAGCTCGCAGGCCAATCTCACACCTGCGGCGCGATCCGACCGGGCCCAGCGCCTTGCCGGGGGTGACCAGTGAACCGCCGCCTCCTCGCCATCGGCGCCGGCGTAGCCGTGGCCATCCTGGTGCTCTGGTACATAGCGCTGTGGAAGCCCCGCGGCAGTGACCTCGACAAAGCCAAGGATCGCCGTGCGGCAGCCGAGGCCACCGCCTCCCAGTTGCAGACCGAGATAGACAGGCTGAGGGCGGAGCAGAGCCAGGAGCCGCTGCGGCGGGCGCAGCTGGAGAGGGTGCGGGCCCTCATTCCGGACGAACCCAACCTCGCCCAGTTCATCCTGGACGCCAACGACGCCGCGGTGAAGGCCGGTATCGACTTCATCAGCATCGCTCCGGCCCTGCCCGCTGCGGGGTCGGCCGTCGCCGCTCCGGGTGCGGCGCCGGCACCGGTGGCGTCCTTGCCGCCGGAGATCAAGCTCTCCCTCCAGATAAAAGGTGGCTACTTCCAGGTGCTCGACTTCGTCAACCGCCTCGATGCTCTGCCCCGCCTGGTGGTCACCGACGGGCTCAGCCTCGCAGCCGATCCGAACGCGCGTATGACGGTCACCGTGTCGGCCCGCATGTTCACCCATGTCCTGCCGGCGGGCTTCGGGGCCACGCCCGCCGGCGCTGCTGGAGCGACGGCCACCACTACCACGACTGCGCCGGCTGGGGGGGCCACTACCACAACTACGGCGGCGGGCAGTCCCCCCGGAGCGTCGACCACCACCACGACCGCGGCTGCGGCTGGGGTCGTCCAGTGACCGATCCCGTCAGCGCCGCGGGCGGTACCCAGAACCGCCTGCCCCTCATTGCCGGGGCCGGGGTCGGCGTGATCGTGCTGCTCTTCGTGATCACCAAGGTGGTGGGCGGCGGTGACGACGGTTCCGACGACGCCGCGACAGTCCCCGCCCCAGCCCCTACGGGGACGACGCCGGCGCCGGTCACCCCGACCAGCGTGCCGGCCGGTGCGTTGCCCGAGACGTTCGAGGTGTTCTCCACCAAGAACCCGTTCGTCCCCCTCCGTGGAGCGGCCACCGGCACGACCGGCGGTACCGCCGGGACGACCAGCGGAACGGGCACGACCGGAACGGGCACGACCGGAACGGGCACAACCTCGACCGGCGTCGGCACCGAGCCCCGGCGGAGTTCACGGGTCGCCCTGCTCGACGTGTTCACCGAGGCCGGCGGCACCGTCGCCAACGTCCGGGTGAACGACACCGTCTACAAGGTGAGCGACGGTGAGGTCTTTGCCACCAGCTTCAAGGTCGTGTCGCTGTCGCTGGCCGATCGCTGCGGCCGGTTCGTGTTCGGCGACGACTCGTTCCGCCTCTGCCGCAATGAGGAGACCCTGAAGTAGGAGGGGTCAGACCCCTTCTTCCCGCCAGGTCGCCTCGCTGTACTGGCCGGCGCTGATGGTGGCGAGGGCGTCGTCGAAGTGCCACGAGAACTGGGCGCTCGAGCTGCCGGTGTTGGAGACCGACGCTCCCCACACCTCGATCTGGGAGCCGTTGAGGCTGAACGTGCCCGCCGGCGCCTCGACCGATCCCCAGAACTTGGTGCCGCTCGAGCGGATGTTGGCCGTGCCGCTGCCGATGATCTTGATGCGGAGTCCTCCGCTCCAGGACGGGCAGTAGTAGTAGGCGGGGTTGGCCTTCGCGTCGACCACTGTCGAGCCGGCGGTGCTCCCGCAGACGGTGGCATCTGCCGCCGGCGGGACGTTGATCGTGCCGCCCTGGCCGTTCGGGTTTCCGATGTCGACCCGGGAGCTGTAGATGGACACCGGTCTGTTGAGGTCGTACCCGAAGCCACTCGAGGAGATCGGGGGGCTGGTCACCCGGCAGCCGTCGAGCAGGGTGACGCCACCGGAGTAGTAGTAGGTCTTACCTCCGACCAGCGAGGTCACGTTGGAGTTCGAACCGGTGGTTGCCGCCTTGGTCGGGTCACAGGTGAGGGTGCTGCCGGTGAAGTCGGCGGGGGTCGCGTTGTAGCAGGTACCGGTGACCGAACCGGGTGGGCAGACCTGCGGCGGCGTGAACTTCCTGGGGGGCGTCCTGAACGTATTGCCGGGGGGGCACTTACCGGTGCCCGTCGGGGGGAGCGCCTGGCTTCCGTCGCCGAAGGACGTGCACCCGTCCATCGAGTAGTCCCACGCCGGGTCGATTCCGAGCAGCTTCTGGCAGTTGTTGACGCCTTGGCCCTGTCCGGAGCTGCCGAAGGTCATTCCGCCCGGGTCGTTGGTGCCGATGATCCCCTTCTTGGTGCACATGCCCGAGGTGTCGAGGCCATGGGAGTAGCTGTCAAGGGAGATACCGGACGAGAAGTTGAGCGTGGAGTTCACGAACAGCGGCGAATTGAACAGGCTGGTCGGCACGGCATCCGACTTGATGCGGCGCTTTACTCGGGCGCCCTGGGTGAGATCGGTACCGACCGAGTCGATGTGCCACAGGTCGCGGCGCACGGTGTCGCGCGTGGCGGTGTAGGTGTAGGTGCCGTTCGTCCCCAGGTTCACCGTACGGGTGAAGGAAGTCTGCGACCCGGGGACCGTCGGCGCCTGCTGCATCGCGTCGTTGATGCCGGCGTCGGCGACCTGCAGGGCGTTCGCCGAGTCTCCGGCGCGGCGGGAGGACTTCAGGTCGGCTTGAACCGTCACCACCGTGGCGGTGATGAGCGCGGTGGCGATCAACATCACCACCATGAACAGGGGAATGCTCCCGCGCTCGTCTCTTTCGATGCGCACCAGGACTCCTATCGGTTGTTGCGGAGGGATACGGAACCGGACAGGCGGAGCTCGGGTGACCTCGTCTGGTACCTGACGACGAAGCTGACCTTGACCGAGGCGGCTCCCCCGGCAGAGGGCTTCTGGGGGATGAGCGACGCCTGCGTGGCCGGATTGAGAACTGCGCCGTTGCGGTCGAAATAGGTGAAGAGGCTCACGGCCGGGGTGACCGAGGAGTTCACCATCGATCCGAGGAGCGGGTAGGTCGCGGTCTGTGGGGCGGCACACGTCGTGGATGCCCAGTTGGTGACGGTCTTCGTCCGGGTGAGGGTGCCGGCGACCACCCGGTAGGTGAAAGTGGTCTTTTCGCAAGTACGATTCGCGGCGCTGGGCCGCTGGACGTCGAACTGGATGCAGTCCGCGTAGCTGCCGCCGCAGGAACCGATTATGGGGTTTGCACTGCGAAGATCCTGGGTGAGGGTCCGAAGTGCCAGCTGCCCGTCCTGCTCCGCCAGACTGTGGAGATTGGCCCGGTTGGTCAGCTTCGTCGTGCTGTCGAGGAAGTTGAGGAGCATGAACGACACGATGGAGAGGAGCAGGAGGGTGATGACCAGCTCGACGAGAGTGAAGCCCTCCTCTTCGTGGGTGGTCACAGCTGAAACACCTTCGGGTCGGATGCGGCCGTGCCGGTGGAACCGCCGGTGTCCTTCGCGACGGTGAAGTAGAATTTGCGGGTGCCGACGGGGAAGTTGTAGCCCGAGGCACGGGCCACCTGCCCGATCCACGTGCAGGTCGGGATGTCGTTGCTGCCGACGGTGCACGTCTGGGGTTGGAGGACCACGCTCACCGCGCCGGCGGCCGTCTGGAAGCTGACGGTCACCGTGTCGGTGGTGATCGTGTTCGTGGTGGTGGCCTGGAGCACGATCGAGTTCGGGACCAGGGCACCGGCGCTGTCGACCTGGATGGGAGAGGTCGCGGTGCCGGAGGAGGGGCTCACGGAGATGCTGTTGTTGACGAACTGCGGGTAGGTGTTTCCGCTGCAGTTGCTGTTGGACTGGGTGCAGAACATGTTCGGTGAGTCCGCGAACAGCGAGTTCGCCTTGCCGTCGGACGTGCGGACCACGCCGAAAGTGAAGTACTGGGTCCCGCTGGCGAAGCGGTAACCATCGCCGGCGGTGATGGCGGTGGTCCACATGCTGCCGCTGCCCGAGCTGAGGTTCTTCGACGAGGTCATGGGGTCACCATCGGCGTCGACGGTGGTGAAGACGACGAACACCTTGTCGGCGGTGGTGAGGTTGGCGGTGTTCGCGGTCAGGTCGAGAGTGGAGGACGGCATCAGCAGGCCCGTGTCCTGGACGACGGTGGTCCCCGTGGGGACGCTGACCGAGTTGATCACCGGCGGGGCCAGCCCGTAGATGTCAGACTGACCTGGCGCCCTGAGCGAGCTCTGCTGTGAGACCTCGTGGTAGCCGACGGGATCACGCCACCCGACGAAGACGGCCATGCGCTTGGAGGTCTGGGCCGCGTCGGCCCATGAGACGTAGCGCCGGACGTTGTAGGTGACACCGTTGCGGAGGCAGTCGTATTTCGGCTTGGGGATGCCTACGAGAGTGGTGCTGTGACAAGGGTCGTCTCCGTAGGTGTAGTTGGGAGGCAGCGTGCTCGGGCAGTTCAGTGGCTTGGCCGCGGTGGCGAATTCGTCCGGCGGGTTGGGTGCCGCCTCGCATACCCCCAGAGCGGTGTAGCTCAGGCGCTGAAGCTCTTCGATGGCCTCGGTGGCCACCTCGTTGCCCTGGGTGCGCGCCTTGGCGACCGTAAGGGTCTTGAGGCTCTGGCCCAGCAGGCCGGCGAGGGCGGCGAACACAAAGGCCGTCAACCCGCAGGCGATGACCAGCTCGATGAGGGTGAACCCCTCCTCGGCGTCACCGTGACTCCCGTTGTCGGAGCGATGAAGGCCCGGCAGGTTTTGCACCATGCAACTATCGGCGGCGGTACGGGTGGCCTTGATGATCCATTGTGACCATTTGAGCACAACAATCGCCACAGTTCCGAATTATTTCGGTCGGCTTTGTGGCTGATTGTCCCATCCTTGCCTCTGGCAGTTGCTTCGCACCTGGTCATTCAGAGGCTCCAGTGACTAGTCATCTCTGCCGATGTGAGTTCCGGAGAGAAGAGAGGGCCGGTAAGGTTGAGGGCGAACTGATCCGGAAGGAAAGGCGAGCGGGAGGTAGCGGTGGGCTGGTTGGGCCAGAGGGGGGGGAGGGTCGTCCGGGCGCGCCGACAGTTCCGTCGCGCCCTGTCGCCCTGCCGGTCGTGCCCGGCTCCGGCGGATGGCTTCTCGGTGGTGGAGACGGTCGTGGCCATCACCCTGCTGGCCGCCATCTTCGTGATGCTGGCCGGGCTGTTCAGCGCCATGCTGATCAACACCGTCTTCGCCCGCCAGAACCAGCAGGCCATCGACGTCATCAGCGAGCACATCGAGCGGATCCGGGGCGGCGCCTACGAGGACGCCGCGCTCCGGCCCACCGACTTCGGCGGCGACTGCAAGATCGTCACAGTCCCGGCGCCCCCCCGGTTCGACCCCGACTGCGGTGGTCCGATTCCTGCCACGGAGCCCGTGGTGCTCTCGGTCACGGGCACCGTCTACCCGCACCAGTCGGTGGTCGTGCGCAACAACGTCTTGTTCACCGTGACGCGCTACGTCACCACGGCCACGGACTCTGTTGTCGCCGGCGCCGACTACCGGCGGGTCGTGGTCCATGCCACGTGGAGGGAGAACGGCCGGCGGCGGGACCGCGAGGCCAGCACCCTGATCACCCTCAGCCGGCGGGGCCTGCCCCTACCGAAGTTCACCTACAGCACCGCCGTGACCAAAACCGTCAACCAGGGCGACGTGCTCGTGCTGCCCGGCCGGGTGGTCAACAGCGGCGCCCGTGACCGCTTCGACCTCACCGCCGTCGCTACCGGTCGCTCCTGGTCGTTCAAGTGGTACGTGGATGTCGACGGGAACGGGCAGAAGGACGTAGAGGACACGACCGAGCTGACCGACACCGACCTCAACGGCACGGTCGACACAGGGCTGCTCGAGACCGACACCGAGAAGAGGTTCGTCGCGGTGTACACGGTCCCCGCCACCGAGCCCGTGACCACCGCACTGAGCCCGGTCACGGTCACGCGGACGGCCAGGTCTGCCGCGCAACCGACGGCGAGCACCGGCACGGCCACCCTGACCGACAAGGTAAACGTCGTATCGGACCTGTGCACCGGCTGCACGCCGCTGACCTTCTACCTCCGCAGTGGGGGTTCTCCGGGCGCCGATACCGCGACCACACTCGTGATGCCGGTCGATGCCACGTCCAGCACCTTCACCGGCGCTCTGCCGAACTACGACGTGGGCCGCGACACCGATCCAGGGCGAACCGTCGCCAGCGCCACTCTGCTGGGCTGCGGGACGGGCTGTCCCCCCGGGTCCACCGACACCGATGCGGGGCGGGTGGCGAGCTGGCGGTTCGACGCGCCGAACGCGATGACCCTGAAAGGAGACCTCGCGCTGAACCTGTGGCTGGTGATGAGGAACAGTGACCCGAATCTGAACCTCAGGCTCACCGTCTACGTCCGCAGTGAGACGTCGCCCAACAACTTCGTCGTTCAGGGCAGCCAGGTCCTCACCCGTCTACCGTCGGGATTCAGCGTCTTCAGCCCTGTGCAGGTGCGGGTGCCGGTCGACTTCAGCATCGGAAAGAACCGCCGCCTGGAGGTACGGGTCCTGGTCGACTCGGGTTCCGATGCATGGCTGGCCTACGACACGTCTGCGTACCCCAGCAACTTCGTGCTGCCCGTGGTGTCGGGGGCCTAGGCCATGAGCTGGAGGCGGCCGAGGGGGGAGGCGGGAGTCACGATGATCGAGATCGCCCTGGCCGTCTTTCTCTTCGGCATCGTGCTCGCTCTCGCCTATCCGGCGCTGTTCGCCGGTGCGCGCCTTCTGGGCCTGGTGGAGGACGAGTCACGGGGCCAGGCCGACCTGCGTACGGTGGAGGAGCGGATGAGCCGCGACCTGCGGGCGGGGCGCGGGGTGGTCGGATCGTCGAACAACTCACACCTTGACGTCTGGATCGACTACAACGCCGACTACGTGAGGGGTACCGGTGAGACGGTGACGTGGCGGATCAGCGCCAGCCCCCGACCGAACCAGTTCGACGTGGTGCGGTCGGTCGACAGCAGTCCCGCGCGCTCCAACGTCGTCGGCACCACCCTGGTGTCCGACATCGCCTTCGGCTATTCGCCCGGCCTCCCGAGCCCCCCGGCTTCACCCGTTCGCGTCGAGCCGGTGCAGAGGGTGAGCGTGGTCATGTCCTACGACGCCATCCCCGGCCTCTACAGCAGCACCAAGATCAGCCAGTTCGACATCAGACTGAGGAACGTGGAATGAACCCATCGACCCACCGCCGCCCCTGCGCCAACTCCTCCCGTGAGCACGGCTTCGCCATGGTCCTGGTCATAGGTGTCACCTTCCTCATGTTCCTGTTCGTGGCCATGGCGTTCAGGAGCACCAACACCTCGATAGGCAGCAGTGGCGGGCACGTCCGGTTCGAGACGGCGGTCCACCTGGCCGAACAGGGGATCGACCAGACGTTGGCCAGGCTACAGAAGGACAAGACCTTCGTCACCGGGGCGGACTGCACCCCCCCGTGCACGAGCGGCCACGACGAATGGGCCCGAGCGAAGCTGGCCAGCGCCTCCGTTCAGACCACCGCCCAGGGAGAGTTCGCCGTGTTCAAGCCCATCGGCCGCGATGTCATCTACGCCGCCGGCTGGATACCGAATCGTGCCCGCGCCAAGGAGGAACGGGTGTTGAGGGCGGAGTACATATTCTCCCCGTTCACCCCCGGCTTCGGCATCCTCACCGAGGGAGACGTGCAGATCGCCGGCAGCGCCAAGATCCTCGGGACCAAGGGTGATCTCCACTCCAACGGCGACGTGGACATCATCGGCAACTCCTCGTCGGCTTCGGGCCAGGTGACCGCCAGCGGCAGCTACACCGGTAGTCCCATCGGCTCCCCGGCTCCAGCCGGCTCCCAGCCGCGCCAGACCGTCCCTCCCGTGGAGCCGAGGACCGTCTACAACGACCTCTCGGGGTCTCCGAACTATTCGGGTAGCTGGTACGACCTGTGCGGCGACGGGACGGTGAAATCTCCGGGTTCGACACCGTGTACCGGTTCGCTTCTGGCCACCCCGAGCGGTTCCGAGACCTTCCGGGGATGGAGCTTGGGGGGCTCCGGGTCGCAACGCACCTGGTCGACGAGTAGCAACATCGCCTACGACGGCGTGTACTACGTGTACCAGGCCCACGTGAAAGTCACCGGCAGCCCGGGGTCGACGGGTGTGCCGTGGTCCACGACAATCATCACCGAGAAGAACAACGGCGGGTCCCCGTGCCAGCAGAGCTACGGCGACATCTCGATGGGCGGTGGGGCGGTGGCCAGGCCCTTCATCGACGGGCTGCTATTGCTGGCCGGCAGGGACCTCGAGATAGGCGGCACTCCTTCCCAGAACCTGACGGGAGGCATCGGCGTGCAGGAGCAGTTCTCCATCGGTGGGAACGGCACGATCAACGGCTCGGTCATCGCCGAGGACCGCTGCGACACGGTCTTCAGTCCCTCCGACTCACCCGTCCACGTCAACCGGATCGACGGAAGCATCACCGTCACCTACAACGGTGGGCTCGAGATCCCGCTGTTCAAGCAGATCCGGACCACGGCCTGGCTGGAGTTGTAGACATCGCGCCGGTGCAGCGGCGCGTGCTCCTCATCGGCATGATGGGCGCCGGCAAGACGACCGCCGGCAGGTTTCTGGCGGAACGGATCGGGTCCCGGTACGTCGACAGCGACGAGGAGGTGGAGCGCAACACCGGCCGCACGGTGCCGGAGATCTTCGCCGGCGAGGGTGAGGCGGTCTTCCGGAGCGAGGAGAGCAGGGCTCTGTCGGAGGCGGTGGCGTCCGAGGGGCCTCTGGTGGTGTCGGTGGCCGGCGGTGCCGTCCTGGATCCGGTGAACCGGGACCTCATCCGGAGCGCGGGATCGGTCGTATGGCTACGGGCGCCGGTTCGGGTGCTGGCCGGCCGGGTCGGTGCCGGCCTTGGTCGCCCCCTGCTCGACGATGAGCCGACCGGCGCCCTGGCCCGCCTGTACGAGGAGCGTCGCCCGCTCTACGAGGAGCTTGCCGATATCGTCGTGGACGTGGAGGAGCTGACCCCGGAGGAAGTAGTCGAGGAGATCCTCCGGCAGTTGCCGTGATCACGGTTCCCGTCGTCCTCGGCGACCGGTCCTACGACGTCCTCGTAGGGGCCGGTGCCCGCCACCGGCTCACGGAGGCGATGCCGGCCGGGGCTCGACGGGCCGCCGTGGTCACCCAGGAGGCCATACCCGTCGTCGTCGATCCCGGTGTCGAGCACCGGGTGTTCACCATGGCCGACGGTGAGGGCGCCAAGTCCCTGGAGACCATCGAGGAGCTGTGTTCCTCCTTCGCCCGCTGGGGGTTGCGGCGGGGAGACGCGGTGGTGGCCGTCGGCGGGGGAGTGGTCACCGACACCGCCGGCTTCGCCGCCGCCGTGTACCACCGGGGGGTGGCGGTGGTGCACGTGGCCACGACGCTTCTGGGCCAGGTGGACGCCGCCGTCGGCGGCAAGACGGGCGTCAACCTGGCCGAGGGGAAGAACCTGGTGGGCGCTTTCTGGCAACCTTCTGCGGTGCTGTGCGACACCGAGGTGCTGGAGACCCTGCCTTCAGGGGAGTACCGCAGCGGTTGTGGCGAGATGGCCAAGTACCACTTCCTCGGGGGCGAGGGACTCGAGGACCTGCCCCTCGACGAGCGGATCGCCGCCTGCGTGCGCATCAAGGCCGATGTCGTGGCCGGCGACGAGCGCGAGGCGGGGCGGCGGGCCACCCTGAACTACGGCCACACCCTGGCCCATGCCCTGGAGACCGCCGGTGGGTACGAGCTGCGCCACGGAGAGGCTGTGGCCGTGGGTCTCGTCTTCGCCGCCCGGCTCGCCCACCGGCTCGGCCGCATCGACGACGGGCGCGTCCAGCGTCACTACGACGTGGTCGCCGGCTACGACCTCCCGGCTTCGCTTCCACCGGGAACAGACGTCGAGGAGATCATCGGGCTAATGGGCAGGGACAAGAAGGCGACGCGGGGACTCAGCTTCGTGCTGGACGGCCCCGTCGGTGTGGCCGTGGTCCACGACGTGGCCAGGGCCGATGTCGAAGCAACGCTGGCCGAGATGGGGGAGTGACCGTGGGTCAGGCGAGGGTGCTTCTGCTGTCAGGGCCGAACCTCAACCTGCTGGGTGATCGCGAGCCCGAGATATACGGCACGGAGACACTCGAGGAGCATCTCGCCGCCGCCACCAAAGCAGCTGAGGAGCAAGGGATCGTCCTCGAGCACCTCCAGTCCAACCACGAGGGCGAGCTGATCGACGCCGTTCAGCAGGCTCGTGGTCGCTGCCAGGCCATAGTGGTCAACGCCGGCGCCCTCACCCACTACGCCTGGGCTCTGGCCGACGCTCTGTCCGCCTTCGGGGGTCCGGTGGTCGAGCTTCACCTGTCGAACCCGCAAGCCCGTGAGCCCTGGCGCCACCGCTCGGTCGTCTCCCCCGTCGCCGACGGCTGCATCTCCGGCTTCGGCGGGGCCGGCTACGCGCTGGCCATCCAGGCTGTCGCCCAGATGCTCGAAATCAGGAAGGTCGAGTAGCCGGAAGCGCACGCGACAGTGCCCGCTAGGCCCTCCTGGGAGGGCGGTAGTCTCTGGTCGTGAGTAGCGCCCTGCCGGCCATGGACGTCGCCGGCCGAGCCGTTCGGCTGCGCGAGCAGCTGGACGGCGCCGGGTGCGAGGCGTTCCTGGTCACCACGCCGACCAACATCCGATACCTCAGCGGGTTCAGCGGCTCGGCCGGCCTGCTGCTCGTGCTGGCCGACGAGATGGTCCTCTGCACCGACGGCCGCTACAAGTCACAGTCAGCCGAGCAGCTGGCAGCCGCCGGCGTCGGGGCCCGGATCGAGATCGGCAAGCTTTCGGAGCAGCAGGAGGCCATGGCGGCGGCCGCCAAAGGCGTGGCCCGCCTCGGGTTGGAAGCCGGCAACGTCAGCTGGGCCCGGCAACGGACCTTCGCCGACGAGTGGTTTTCGGGAGCCGAGCTGGTCGCCACCGAAGGGGTGGTCGAGCAGCTGCGCCGGGTGAAGGACGCCGGGGAGCTGGCCCGCATGCGGGAGGCGGCGCGCATCGCCGATGAGGCGCTGGCCGCAGAAGCGGCCGGGCTGGCCGGAGGGATGTCAGAGGCCGGGTTCGCCCTGGCTCTCGACTTCGCCATGCGCCGGTTGGGCGCTGACGGCAGCTCGTTCGAGACCATCGTGGCCTCCGGACCCAACGGGGCCAAGCCCCACGCCCGGCCTTCGGCGCGGCGCATCGAGCCTGGAGAGCTGGTCGTCGTCGACTTCGGCGCCGTCGTCGACGGCTACTGCTCGGACATGACCCGGACTCTTTGCGTGGGCGAGCCGGCCAGTTCGACGCTCGCCCGGATGGTCGAGGTGGTGGCCGAGTCGCAACGGGTCGGGGTGGCTGCGGTACGCGCCGGACGTGCTGCTGCGGAGGTGGACCTGGCCTGCCGCGAGGTGATAGCCGACGCCGGATGGGCCGATGCCTTCCTGCACTCCACCGGGCACGGTGTCGGCCTCGACATCCACGAGGCACCGGTGGTCGCTGCGACCTCCGGTGATACGTTGGCGGCCGGCTACGTCGTCACCGTAGAGCCCGGCGTGTACCTCCCGGAGCACGGCGGCGTGCGGATCGAGGACACGCTGGTCGTCACCGAGACGGGCTGTGAGCCACTCACCAACGCTCCCAAGGAACTCGTGATCTGAAATGGCCGTCAGCACCAACGACCTCAAGAACGGTATGACCCTGAACCTGCCCGAGGGCCTGTTCGCGGTGGTCGAGTTCCAGCACGTGAAGCCGGGCAAGGGCGGCGCCTTCGTGCGCACCAAGCTCAAGAACGTGCGCACCGGTGCGGTGATCGACCGCACCTACCGCGCAGACGAGAAGCTCGAGCACGCCGTGGTCGACAAGCGGGAGATGCAGTACCTGTACCGGGACGGCGAGCAGTACGTCTTCATGGACAACGTCTCCTACGACCAGCTGCATGTCGACGAGGAGACGCTCGGTGGCTCCTCCCGGTTCATCAAGGAGGGCGACTCGGCGGTGCTGCAGATGTACAACAGCGAGGTGGTCGGGGTGGACCTGCCTGCTTCGGTCGAGCTGACCGTCTCGGAGACGGAGCCCGGCCTCCAGGGTGACCGGGTGTCGGGTGCCCGTAAACCGGCCACGCTGGAGACGGGGCTGGTCGTCCAGGTGCCGCTGTTCGTCACCGCCGGCGAACGGATCAAGGTCGACACCCGCACCGGTGAGTACCTGACCAGAGCCGCCGGCTGACCGCCGGATCCTGGCCGGTCACGCACATGAGCACCGGGACCCGGCGGGAGGCGCGGGAGCGGGCGCTGTCGCTGCTCTACGAGGCCGAGGCCAAAAATGTGTCGGGTGCGGCGGTGTTGGCCGACCTTCCGCTGGAGGCTGAGCCCTTCGTGGCCGAACTGGTGCGAGGGGTGGGGGAGCACCTCGTCCGTATCGACGAGCTGATCGACAAGTTCGCCATCGACTGGGACATCGAGAGGATGCCGGCGATCGACCGCAACGTGCTGCGCCTCGCCATCTTCGAGTTGCTCGAGCGGGCCGACGTGCCTGTCGGGGCCGTGATCTCCGAGGCGGTGGAGCTGGCCAAGCGCTACTCCACCGACGATTCCGGACGCTTCGTGAACGGGGTGCTGGCCAGTGTGGCCGCCGAGGTGCGCCCTGACTGAGACGGCTACCGCCGTCGCTCCGGCGGCTCCCTCCGAGTCGCTCCGGCACGACAGCGACCCGGCAGGGGGTCCGGCCGATTCGCTGGGGCTGCTCGCCGTGGTGGGTGCCGGGCTCCTGCCGGTGGTCTTCTCGGGCGAGCTGTACTACAGCGCCTGGGCGCCGAAGGCGGCCGTCTGCCTGCTTCTCCTGGGCCCGGGCCTGGTGGTGCTGGCCCGGTTGGCGCTTGCCGGCGACCTGGCCGCGAGGCTGGCTCTTGGGTTCGTGGCCGCCGCCGCACTCTCGACCCTGCTGTCGGACAACGTGGTGTTGTCGCTGGTCGGCAGTGCCAACTGGGGGACCGGGCTGCTGTTCGCGGCCACGCTGGGCGGATGCTGGGCCCTGGGTGCGGTGGCGGGGGAGCGCCGGCGGCGTCAGCTCGTACTGGCCATCATCGCCGCCGCCGTCGTCAACGCGGTCGTGGCCTGGCTCCAGACGCGGGGGCTGGTGCCGCCGGCGCTGGAGGATCCCCGGGCGACCACCGCCGGGCGCACCGGGGGGCTGCTCGGCAATCCGGTGCATCTGGGGGCGTTGATGGCAGGGGCGCTCTGGCTACTCGGCCGGCGGGTGGGGCGGGAGCGGGGGAGTTGGTGGTGGC
Source organism: Acidimicrobiales bacterium (assembly GCA_035526335.1). Lineage (GTDB taxonomy): Bacteria > Actinomycetota > Acidimicrobiia > Acidimicrobiales. Next base: position 16,294 of record DATLCN010000003.1, read on the forward strand.
TGCTGCCCATCGGGCTCGTGGCCGGCGCCGCGCAGCTGAGCGGGGGTCGCTCGGCCGTCGCTCTCGCCCTTGTCGCCGCGCTGGCGTGTCTTCCGGGTGCGGGAGCGCGGCGCGGGGTGGCGCTGATGGCCGCTGTGGCCTTCGGTGTCGTGCTGGCGCCGCTCGGGGTGGAGGGGGCGGTGCTCGGATCGGCCCGGGCGGCCAGGCCGGCGCCGACGCCGGCATCGGCTGATGAGGTCTCCGCGCCGGTCGCTCGTGAGACGGACACCCGTCTTGCGGTGTGGCGAACCAGCGCCGGCGCCTTCACCGATCGACCTCTGCTTGGCTGGGGTCCCGGAAGGTTCCAAGCAGCGACGTCCCCGCGCTACGACGCCGAGAGCGCCCGTGAGGGCGGTGTCTTCCAGGACGCCCACAACTGGCTCGTGGAGTACGGGATCACGACCGGGTTGGTCGGCCTGGTTCTCCTCCTCGCCTGGCTGGGCACGGCGGCGGTGGGTGCCCGTGGCGCACTCGCGGGTTTCGTGCTGATCGTCGGCGGCGCCGGCCTGGTCGAACCGCTCACGGTTGGGCTGACTCCGGTGGCTCTACTGGCTCTCGGCGCCGCCGGCCGTCCCCGTGGTGCGGGGATCAGGCACGCCCCCGCCCTCGGAGGGGCGTGGGCGTCGACGGCCGCCGGCGCTCTGGCCGCAGGGGCGATGGCGGGCACCGTTCTCCTGGTTGGGCAGGGATTCATGGGCCACGCCCGGTTGAACGACTCACCGGGGCAAGCGCGGTGGGCCATGACCCTGTCTCCTCCCTGGCCCGAGGTCGCCGGCCTGGCCGCCCGCGTCGAGTCCTTCTACGGCGTCACCGAAGGCGAGCCGCATCGGAGTCGCACCGTCGAACTGGCCCGGCGGGCGACGCGGCGGGACCCGGCCGATCCTGCGGCCTGGTCCTACCTGGGGTTCCTCGAGCTCGTGTGGGGCGACGAAGGACGTGCCGCCACCGCCTTCGGGCACTCGTTGGACCAGAACCCATGGGGTGCCGAGGGACTGAGAGGCAGCGTGGCCCTGGCGGTGCGCCGAGGCGATCAGACCGCTCTCGCGGAGAGCTGTCGCCTTCTGCGGATCCTGCACCGGGCGCCGCCGGCGTGCTCATCGGTGATGGAAAGGTCGGTTCAGTAGCCGTGCGGCGCGCGGCCCGTCTCCTCCTTTACGTGGGTGCGGCGGCCATAGTTTTCGGGCTTGGCAAAGTCCATGCAGCACAGATCGCCGAACCGCCGTACGACTACACCTCCTCGTTCCGGTTTGGCTGGTCGATTTTCTACGTGACCCTGCTGTGCGGGGCCGCCTACGGCCTCGGCCTCCCCGACCTGGCTCGGGGTTGGCGGAGCGCAGCGGGCATGGCGCTCGGGTCGAGCCTCGCGGCCTCGTTGGGAATCTCGACGGTACAGATCGTTCTGGGGTCCGCCGTACTCCCGCGCTTCACGATCTTCGGTGCGGCGGTTCTCGTTCTGCCATGGTTCGTTGGTTGCGCGGCGGTGTCATCGGGGGGTCGGATGCGACAGGAGGGAAGGGGTCGAGTGGTCCTCGTCGCCCCCGCAGAGGATGCCGCCGCTCTACGAGCAGATCTCGAACGGAACCCGGAGAGGCCGGCCAAGCTGGTGGCGGTCATAGCGCCTGACCTGGCGCGGTCGACGAACACTGTTCGGCCCCTCACCGAGGCGGCGAAAGCCGCGGGGGCTTCGGTCTTGGTATTGGGAAGGCTGGCGCAGCTCGACTCGACCACCGTTCAGCAAGCGGCCGAACTCCACGAAGCAGGCGTACGGGTCCGCACTCTGTCTCTCTTCTACGAAGAGTGGCTGGGCAAGATGCCACTGCCCGAACTGGAGCGGATGGCGCTCATGTTCGACATCGGCGAACTCCATCGTGCACGTTACGGTCGCATGAAACGGGGAATTGACATCGTGGTTGCCCTGCTGGCTCTCGCAGTGCTCCCAGCTGTGGTGATCCTGGTCCTGCTCGGCAACCTCATCGGAAACCGGGGCCCGCTGTTCTTTCGGCAGGTTCGCGTAGGTCGCTACGCCACGACTTTCACCATCTACAAGTTCCGGACGATGCGTCCGGGCGACGGGTCGGGGAGCTGGACGGCCACCGACGATCCCCGGGTGACACCCTTCGGGCGCTTCCTGCGCCGCTGCCATCTCGACGAGTTGCCACAGGCGCTCAACCTGCTGCAGGGAGCGATATCTGTCGTGGGTCCACGACCCGAACAGGTCCATTACGTGGAGGAGCTGACCAAGAAGATCCCCTTCTACGGATTGCGGCACCTCGTCCGGCCTGGAATTACCGGCTGGGCGCAGGTCAAATACACCTATGGAGCAGATGAGGCCGACGCCTTGGAGAAGCTCCAGTACGACTTCTACTACCTTCGACACCAGGGTCTAGGCCTCGATGCGCGGGTGGTCGGGCGCACCCTCCGGTCGATCGCCGGGCGATCAGGTCGGTGAGAGAGAGTCGGCGGGGTCCGGTGCGGCGTCACGCGTGATGCGCTTGGCCTTCGTTTCGCCCTACGTCCCGTATCCGGGCGTGACCCACGCCGGCGGCGAGTTCCTGTTGCGGTACCTCGATGCTCTTGCCACTCAGCATCAGGTCATGCTTCTCGCTCCCGGGACCGGCGCCAACAAGCAGATAGCAAACCGGTGTCCGGAAGAGATCGATCTGCACCTGTGGCCGGTCGAAGCCCCGCGCCATGGTCCGGGTAGCGGCTTCCGACAACGCGTCCTGTCCAATGTGGGTGGACTGGCCAGCTTCGTATCTCCTGCGACCGTCCGCTCCTTTTCCGAAGATCCGCGAGTGAGGGCGATCCTGGCCGACAGTCAAGTCGTCGAGCTGCAGTGGCCTGAGAATCTTGCCTTCGTCCGGGCGGTCAAGCGGATCGATCCGGCCGTACCGTTGACGGCGTTCCTTTACGACGTCCTGTCCCAGAGCATGGGACGACAGCTGCTGGTCGACGAGAGGGACGCCGCCCGGCGGTTCGCCCGGAAATGCAACCGTGCTCTGGTCGTCAGGCAAGAACGGAAGAGGCTGAACGAGTGTGCCGCGATCTTCGTCCTCAGCGAAAAAGATCGGGCCATCCTCGAGAACATTGGAGTACGCGCGCCAATCCACGTGCTCGATCCGTTGGTGAGTTTTGGGCTGGAAATGTCGCCTGGACCGGTCGGCCGGATGAAGAAGAAGATTCTGTTCACCGGGGCGATGCATCGGCCGGAGAACTTCAGAAGCATGCTGTGGTTCATCGATCAAGTGTGGCCGGCGGTGCTCGATCGTGCCCCGGACGCTACCCTCGTTGTCGCAGGCGCGGATCCGCCGGAGATTCTCCGTAGGCGGTCCTCCTCGAGCGTGACGATCACCGGTTTCGTTCCCGACCTGCGGTCTTTCTACGAGGACGCGGATGTCTTTGTGGCGCCCCTGCTCACTGGTGCTGGAGTCAAGTTCAAGATTCTCGACGCTATGGGCGCAGGACTCCCGGTGGTCGCGACCCCTGTTGCCGTCGAGGGGATCGTCGAGGAATCAGGTCCATCGCTATTCGCTCTGATCAGCGTCGACCCGGATGAAATCGCCAAAAGCATTATCGCCTTGATCGACGATGGTGCTGCCGCCAGAAGGATCGGCAAGCTAGGCAAGGAGTGGGTGACCGCCCGCTACTCGTTTTCAGACGGAGTGAAGCGGGCGGTCGGTATTTACGATGCGATCCAGCGTGCCTGATCCTCCGCGCAGCACGATCGGAGCCGCGCAGTCAGACTTGTCGCCGGCTTCTTCTTATGGCGACCCGTCTGGCGATATTGAACGCTGGCACTTTGAGCACCCATCGCAGCTTGGGGACGGCCCTGTAGTCCGGATCACGCAGCACGAACAGGATGTCCCTAGCGGTGCCGGCCAGAGCCGCGAGTATCAGGCTAGTCGTCGAGTCTCGGGGGACCTGTCCCAAATTCCTCAGTGCCCGCGCCTCCTCCTTCATTCGGCGGTAATAGGGGAGCAGCGCAAGGTCGTGTGAGTGCCAGACCGCGGCGGATGCCACGTAGACCTTGGTCCCGCCGGCCGCGAGTATGTCGGCTGCCAGTGCCCGGTCCTCCGCAAAATCGACCTCTCGAAAAGGAATGCCTTGGAGGACGGAACGACGCACGGCCGAGTTGACGTTCGAGAAGAAGGCACGAAAGTCGGGCCCTGACTCCTCGAAGTCTTCACGAGCATTGGGCTGGTTCTCATACGTTGCCAAGCGGTCGAACCATCTGGTGACGTCATTTTTGACCACGGGTTGGCAGGATGGGCGGGGGATCTGTCGACCGTAGGTGCAGGCAACCTGGGCATCACGGAACGGCTCAACCAGTTCGGCAAGCCATGTGGCGGTAGCGGGCACCGCATCCTGGGTGAGGAAGGCGACGATCTCCCCTCGAGCGAGCTCGACAGCGAGGTTCCTGGTCCGTCCGTGCCCGAAATCCTCCTGCGCGATCCGGTGCACACGAACTTTCGGGTGCGACGAGAGAATCTCCGGTGTCCGGTCCGCGGACGTGGAGTCGATCACCAGAAGGTCGAACGCAAAGGCCGTTGCCTGTGCTTCGCATGCAGCCAGAAGCTCGTCGAGGGTCTCCGCGCCGTTGAAGGTCGGGACGGCGATCGTCACGTACGGCGCCGTCTCAGGAGACAACCGGTCGCCTCACGGCTCTCGCTATCGCCGACTCCAGTTGATCGACGGTCCGTGTCCAGGTCGCTCCACTGACCGAGGCGGCAGCATCCGCGGCCAGATCCCCGGCACGGGCGCTTTCGTAAGCGGTCGAGAGCGCACTGGCGAGACCCCCGGGAGAGGCCTGGGCGTACCGGATGAAGCGGTTGTCGAGAGCGGCCCGTGTGCTTTCCGAGTCGTTCACGACGGGAATGCACCCGGCGGCCAAAAGCTCGAGGGGTAGGAGGGAGACGTTGGTGAGCGACAGGACGAGGCCGGCCGAACAACGGTTGTACAGCTCATTGAGCTTTCTGTGGCTCAGGATCCCGTGACTCGTGTGCGGGAGCCGCGGCCTGCGGTGCCCGAGTTCTCCGCCGACCAGATGGACTTCGGCGCCCGGTGAGGCTCTAATAAACCGCTCGAGAGCGAGGACCCCGAGTTCGTATCCGCGTCTGGGCGTCAGAGGCCGGGCGTAGAACAGAACGCCGGGGCGAGGCCCGCGGTTGGAAAGCGAGTACTCATCCAGGTCCGCCTCGAAGCTGATCGGCTCGCAGGCCATGCCGAAGCGTGAAGACAGCTTCTCGGTGAGCCAGGGGCCCATGGTTATACCCTGGAGGCCCAAGCGGTAGGAGCCCTCAGCAAGGCTGGCCTGGCTCCCGGCTGGATAGAAGGATGGTTCGTAGTCTTGTACGAAATAGAGCCTCTTTGCCTGCCCCGGCGCCGCCGCCACCGGATATGCCGTCGGCCATGATGTTGCGATCAGCGCGTCACTCGGACCGAGGGTGTCCACATCGAAGGCCCGGTCCGCCTTCACCCGAGGAAAGTGACGAAGTATACCGAGTACCTCGGCAGGAGATTGTGTGCGCCTCGGGTCGTAGAACGTGAGCCGGCATCGGTGGCCCCGGTTCTCGAGGCCGGCCACCATCCGCAATATGGTCTGGTGACCCCCGGAGCCGGGCCAAATCGGCGGAACTACCCAATGCAGCGTGAGCCCACCATCGTTGCTCTCCGTTCTAACGGGGCTGTAAGGCAGCAGCTCCGTACGCCAGGAAGCCTGGAGCAGGTGCTCGGGTTCAACTGGAAGCTTGAGAGACATGTGCCCAGAGGACCTGCTGCGAGCCAAGTGGGCCAAGCGGTATCCGACGGCGCGCACCCCCCCCTCACGTAGTACAACTCCTACCATCTTCAGGTGCTCGAGCAGTTGAACCTCCCAAGTCGCCGGCCGGGTGCAGAGTCCAGAGTGTCTGGTGTACCTCCCGCGGCGATATGAGCGCTGATCGACCCTCGGTCGATGTCGTGATCCTCAGCTGGAATGACGGGGAGCTTCTCGACGTGGCGCTCGGCTCGGTTCTCGAATCGACCGAAATCGGGGTGAACGTCGTCGTCGTCGACAACGGCTCCGACCCGCCCGTCTCCACGGGTGCAAGTTCCCGCGTCCGGGTCGTCCGCAACGATGAGAACACCGGCGTGGCCAAGGCACGGAACCAGGGAGCAAGACTCGGAGGGGCTCCAGTGGTCTGCTTCCTGGACAGCGACGCACGGTTCGCGCCTGGTTCTCTGGCCCGGCTGGTCGAAGTCCTGATTGCGGATCCCAGCATCGGGCTCGCAGCCCCCGTGTTCGAGGACCAACCCGCGGAGGCCAGCGCAGGAAAAGCGCCATCTTTGTGGCGCAAAGCCCTGCGAGCAACCAATCTGACCACTTCTTACAGGCCGGTGAGGAAGGTGCCCGGAGAGTTTTGGGACGTCGATTTCGCCATCGGAGCCTGCCAGGTCTTTCGGAGGACTGCCTTCGAGACGATTGGGGGACTGGACGAGACCTTCTTCTACGGACCCGAGGACGTGGACTTCTGCCTGAGGCTTCGTAAGGCAGGATGGCGGGTGGTGCAGGTGGCCCGTGCCCCGGTCCACCACCCCCCGCGTCGCCGGTACCGCGGCCTGCTGACAAGGCGTGGGTTGCACCACGGGGTGGCGGTGGCCCGCCATCTGTGGCGGCATCGCAGCAGGGCACCCAACCGCCGCGACCGATGAACCCCAAGGTCGACGTGGTGGTGGTCTCATATCGGAGTAGCTCTGTACTGCCTTCCTGCATTGCGGGAGCGCGTGGCATATCCGAACTCGGCCGGATCGTGGTGGTCGACCACGACGAGGATGGTAGTGGCGGGATTGCAATGGCGGACGACGTTCTGGTTCTGCGTACGGGTGATAATCCAGGCTTCGGGGCAGGACAGAACCTGGGGATGCTCCAGACGAACGCTCCGTTCGTGCTCCTCCTGAACCCCGATGCCATCGTCGAGCCAGAAGCGATTACTGCTGGTGTCAAGCTTCTCGAGGAGCGATCTCGTGTCGGTGCCCTTCAGGGTGCGATCAAGACTTTCGAGGGTGGTCTCGAGCGGAGTCAAGGCCGGTCGGTCGGACCGGTCCACCTGCTGGGCCGCTGTCTCGGCCTTCGTGGACTTTTGCAGTTCGCGCCGTTCCGTTGGATCGGGCGACAATTCCCTTCGATCGCCGACCATGTCGACCGCGGGCCGGAATTGGCGACTGTCGTGGAGACCCTGTCTGCGACTGCGCTACTGGTTCGCCGGACCGCGTTCGATTCTGTCGGCGGATTCGACACGTCCTACTTCCTCTACGGCGAAGATCTCGACTTGTGCGTACGTCTCCGGAAGGCAGGCTGGCAACTGATGGCCTTGCCGGCCCCTTGGGCTCGCCATATCGGTGGTTCGTCGTCACGTTCCAGGCTGGAGCGGGAGGCCCGATGGTGGCAGGGCACCATGAGCTTTGCTGCCCGCTGGTTCGGCAGCGCAGCGTGGGCGATTGCCATGGCTTCTTCAGCGGTGATGACGCTTCGTCTGGTGGTGAGACACCCAGCGAGGTACGGCCGCCTCGTGAGAATGATGATCCTCGGACCGTGGCGCCTGAGACGATCCCTCAGGTCATCACGAACCGTCGGAGGTGGCGGGCACGGGTGAGCGGCACCGTGGACCCGGACTCACGGCCGGCGCCGCTCGATTGCCAGGTCACCAATCTCCGGAAGTTTCGGGAACTGTCTGGTCAGCAATTCAGCGGTGGAGCGAGGGACCGCGCCCAGGTTGGAGACTCTCACCAACGACCTCGTGATTCTCCACGGGAGTAGGGGTGAACCCTGTGAACGGGCACGAGCTGACAAAAGCTGCTCGTTCAACACGGACCGCAGCTTTGCCCGCGTGGATGGCCAGGCCCCTGCGCCAGCCGCCGCACCGCGCCACCGGTCCGACAGGGCTGTCGGCTCTTCGGGCGAGAGCCAGTTCTGAAGGTATCGAGCATGCTGCGGGTCGACAGGGGCCCCGGGATTGAAAAAGCCTGATCCGCTCGGGAATTCCAGGGGCACCAGAGCGTCGAAATCTTCTTCCGAGAGGGACACAAGGCCCCCGAGGCGTTGGAGCGCGCTGTTGCTGATGACGAAGAAGCAGGTTGTGATCCACGAATTGATTTCCAGCCCGAAGCTGAACGTCGGGGTCGGAAACCGGTCGATCTTGCCCCAGAGACCGGATGTCGATTGGACAAACCGCAGGACAGGCCCGCTGAGACTTTCGACGTACGGAACGGGATAAGCCGGAAAGCGTTCGTTGGCGAATATCCACAGATCGGGCGGGTCACGTCGGTGGAGGTCGACCGCCCGCTGCCACCCTGAGAACTCATGCAGACTGTTGTCCCCTTGAATGACTTGTACGCCCTCGATCTCCGTGGGACACGACCCGCTGTTGTCGATCGCGATGCACCGTGCCTTGACATCGTGCAGCTTGGAAAGGTGCCCGGTGAGGAGACGTAGTGCGCGCTCCGATGCGGATTCCTCCCACCAGATGAAGGCCACGCCTACCGTCGTCGGCTGAGTCATCCAGCCGACGCCAGATTCATGCACCGCCCTGTATTGGTGGCTGAAGCGCCTGGTCCGTCGGCCGAGATTGCCGCCAGCGGCTCAAGACGGGTGGTCCGCGCCAAGAGCATCACACGAACCGTCGCCCAATTGTGGAGCGTGGATTGTGCGACAAGGACTCAGCGGAACTTGTCGTCGGTTCCATGAGCGAAGAAAGCCCATCTCGGAGCTCGTTTGGAACATCGGCGGCCATCAGCCGGGTTTACGGGCACGAAAGACGAGGGAGCACGAGGGGACGAAGTCCTTCCACGTTGCGGTGTGAATGTCGCTCACCGAGCTGGTGCAGTCGGTGATGTCCACGAACCCGGCCGAGGCGAGCACCCATGAGAGCAGCTCTTCATCAAAGAGGACATTGTGTTCAGCGGTCCCCATCTCCGTCAGACTCGTGGTGTCGGGACCGATATTGAGGCCGCAGAGGGCACCGACCGCGAGCCACTTGTCGTGCAGGGACCCGGTCAGGAAGCGCTCCATCAGAGCAGGCGCATGCGGTACGTGAACCTGGATCACCCCCCCGGGGGCTAGCACCCGGCACCATTCGATGAGAGTCGGGAGCAACCTTGCGGCAGGGATGTGTTCCAGGGCGTGAACAGCACGAACCTCAGTCGCCCACCCGTCGGGAAGCGGTAGCTCCCACGCCGGCGCGAGCAGGTCGATGTGGCGAGCAAGTGGGTTCACATCGACGTGGACGTAGCCGTCGTGGGGCCGGATGCCGCTCCCGATCTCCAGCTTTCGGGACGTGGGATCGATGAGATCGAGCCCGAGCGACGTCAGCCAGGGTTGTGGGAGATGAGAGGTCAGCCGAGTCCATCCGGCCTGCTCGTGATGCGCCCAGCGTGCCCGACGCCCAGCGGCTGCTCCCACCTTTACCAGTACCGAGCGGATCCTCCTCTTGAGCAGGCCGAGGGGTTGTCGAAGCCTTACGAGCCGCCACGATGGCGAAGCATCGTCGCTCGAGAGGGCTGGGGTCGCCGAACCCTTCACCCAGTAGAAGAAGTTGCCCACGGAGCGATGGCCCGGCAGAAGTTCCCGAACGGCTCGCTCGACCCCGCCTTCCAGGTCGAACCTCCCGGCGTGTGCGCTCGCGTAGTCATCGCCGCAAATGATTCCGCCCTCTCCCATGTGGGGCAACACAGCCCGGATCAGATCCCGGGTGCTGCGGTAGTCATGGGAGGCGTCGAGATGGGCCAGCCGCAGCGGCGTGCCCCATGACGGAAGGATCTTGCGCCAGTCATCCTTGTGTACCTCCACATTCCCGGAGGTGAGGCGCTCGACGTTCTCCGTGAAGCGGCCGTGTACATCGCGCGATATCGCGGCCGTGACGGTGACGTGATCAGCGGCCTCTTCGATATTGCCGAACCAATGATCAACGACGTGAACCAACGTGGGGGCGGCGGCGTTCGCCAGGGCGACGGCGCTCCGGCCCTCCCAGGCGCCCACCTCCAGAACCTCGCCGGGTACATCTTCCGAGCGGTGGCAGGCGGCGACTAGTAGCGCCAGTTGTTCGGCGCTGTACCAGGATTCGTCGAAGGTCATCTTCTCGCTCCGGCTCTCGTGAGGTGATGCAGAGCGGGCAGGTTGAGGCGAACCCACTCCGGAAAGCTGCTGTCGATTGGCACCTCCTCGAGGTCGAACCGCCCGAAGGGATCGAGACCTAGCGCGATGCACCGTTCGAGATGGTGATGGCCGGTGAACTCGGGTCGGTCGTACTCGTCATGGGCGAAGGCGGAAATCTTGGTGGCGGCTCTCTCGGCATCGCCGAGATAGGAGAAATGCCAACCGGCGTTTGGGATGACACGACCCCTCATGAAGCGCAGCGCCTGCGGATCCGCAAGAAAACGGCGCGTCGTCGCCCGTGACCGTGTCCAAGGGATTGGTGCACGCCAGTCGAGGGTGAAGTAGTACAGCGTCTGATGCAGCTCCCAGATGGCCGGTCGCGGCCTCCACCGTTCGGGGACAGCCCGGCGAAGAAAACTCTCGGGATCGGCGAAAGCCCGTGGCGCCCGCGCCGCCTGCCCGACCAAATCGGTTACAGCAGCGGCGCGGGGGATCTCGTCCACGTCTGACACCAGCACGAGATCAGCCGGCGCGGCGTTGGTCAGACCTCTGAGAATCGCCCGTCGTTGAGCGTTCTCCCGGTCCCAGGCCGTCGAGCCCTCACCCACAGGCAGATCCTCAACGACCACATGGACGATACGGTCAGCCCACATTTCAAATTCGCTTTTGCGATCAGCGAAGTACGGAGGCTTCCCTGCACCGCGATGAGTCCGAGTGGCCTCCACCAGGACGAACCGATCGACCACATTCTCTAGCTCGTGAAGGCGGATGCGCAGCACCTCGAACTCGTTGAAGAACGTGAAGCAATCCCAGATCATCGGTCGAGAGTCGGTGTGGGGGGGCTCGAGCTGGCCTCTTGTCGTATGTCCCATGAGTACGGGAGGGCCACCGGCGCATCCAGGAGAGTGTGACTGACCGACCCGACGCCCTGGCCACGCACATCCCCGGTGACCAGGAAGCGCCGGAGGCGTTGCCAGTCGATGATGTCGCCGAAGCCCACCGCACCGCGTACGGACCCCCAAACCTCGTAAAGCTTCGGCCTTAGGGGCAACTCGTCGAACAGGCACTCCACGTAGCCCTCACCGGTCAGGACGTCCGGCGACTCGCCGTCGATCAGCATAGAGGCAAGCGTGAACGCGCGATGTCCACCGTCGCTCAGTCCGATCGAGAAGATCGGACCGTTGACCGGTGTAGATGCTCGGTAATACAGGCGCACCGCGAGGCTTGCACCGGCCGGGATCTCATCGACCTGGCGTCCGCCTGCGTCGTGAAGAGTCACCCGTGTGATTTCCATACCCCCGCCGGCAATGTTGCTTCCGTCCACTGTATGGGCAAGTTGCGACTGGACCTTCGTGAGGTAGCTCTGCACCACCTGCGACGCTGGTCCGTCGTTGACAATCGACCCATGTTCTAGCAGGATTGCGCGTTCGCACAGAGTTTCAACCGCGCTCATTACGTGTGAGACGAAGACCAGCGTTCTGCCCGCGCGCACCAGGTCCGCCATTCTCGAGACGCACTTGTACTGGAAGCCCGCATCACCGACGGCGATCGCTTCGTCGACGATGAAGATGTCCGGATCGAGGTACGCCGCTATCGCAAAGCCCAAGCGGAGTTGCATCCCGGAGGAGTATTGCTTCACGGGCTGGTCGATGGCGCCACCTACATCGGCAAACCCGACGATGTCGTCGAACCTCCGGCTTATGTCCCTACCTGGAAGTCCGAGTATCCGCCCGTAGAGCTGCACGTTCTCTCGGCCTGACAGTTCCGGATGCATGCCGGTGCCCACCTCGATCAACGCGCCTACCCGGCCCCGCACCCGGATCCGCCCGGATGTCGGATACGCGACCCGGCTGGCCAGCTTGAGTGCGGTCGTCTTTCCGGCACCGTTGTCTCCGACCAGGGCGACACTCTCTCCCTCCTCAATCTGGAAGGTGATGTGTTCGAGCGCCTTCACGGTTGGGCGCTCGACCGCTCGACCCGGCCGAAGGAGGTGCTTGAGCCCCACCGCTAGATCGTCGCGCAGCGAGGTGTATCCGGCGGCGCCCCGGTAATGCTTCGATACACTTTCGAAGACGATGGCGCTTTCGCCCATGGTAATCAGACCCGGTCTGCGAAGCCACGCTCGAGGCGCTTGAAGAGCATCATGCCGGCCGCTGTGAGAACAGCCGCCCAGCACAATGCCGCCGCCGTGACAGTGGCATCTGGCCATGAATCATGCAGAATGATGCGGCGGGTGCCGTCGATTGCCGCCGCAAGCGGATTGACCACGGCGTAGAGGCGCTCCCAGCGGTCCGGAACCTCGGACAGGGGGTACACAACCGGGCTGCAGAAGAGCAGAAGTTGAAGAACGAAAGGGAGGGCGTAACGAACGTCGCGGTAATAAACGTTCACCGCGGAGAGTCCTAGTCCGATGGCAACTGCTGACAAGGTCAGGATCACGAAGCAGACGGGCAGAGCCAACAGGTGGAACTGCGGTTCGATCCCGTAGAAGATCGCGGCGACCAGACAGAGCGCGAGCATGCCGAAGATGAAGTCCAGGACAGCAGCGCCGACCGCCGCGATGGGAAGGATCTCCCGAGGGAAGTAGACCTTGCGCAGGAGGCCTTGATCAGCGACGAGGCTGTTTATGGCACCATCTGCTGCCGTTGTGAAGTAAGTCCAGGCGACCATGCCAACTAGAGCGAACAGTAGATAGGGCACTCCTTCACTGCGTATGCCCCCAATCCTTCCGAGGAAGACGGCAAACACGGCCGCTGCGATCACGGGCTGGAGAACGGCCCAGCCGATTCCGACGGCCGCCTGTTTGTACTTGACCTTCACTTGTCGAACGGTGAATGCCCAAAGCACCTCCCTGAACACCCAGAGCTCGTGGAACGAAAAGCGTCCCCGGCCGCCCTCGATCACCAGTTCCGGCTTCAACAGGCCACTCCCACATAAGGAAGGTACCCGTCTGGCCAACGCTCGTCGGGTCATTCGCATGTGGCGGCCGGCCGGGTGTGCGTGGACGCAAGCCTTGAAGGCCGGGCTCGCCGGGCACTGCTACCCTTACCCCACCGTCAAGCGGGTCCCGTGAGGCCCGCACGGGGAGGTGAGCATGGCCGAACGTGAACGTGCACTGGCGCCCCCGGCTGGGGGCGTCTTCGTTCCCCGGGCCCAGGTGATGTCCGCCGACGACCTGCGGCGGGCCGTGACCCGCATCGCCCATGAGATCGTCGAGCGCAACCACGGGGTCGAGGGGCTGGCGCTTGTAGGGATGCAGACCGGTGGGGTTCCGCTGGCGCAGCGGTTAGCCGCAGAGTTGGGGCGAATCGAGGAGACCGAGGCCGGACCGCCCGTAGCCACTCTCGACGCCACCTTCTACCGGGACGACATCGGCCTGCGCCCTCTGATCCCGGAGGCCGTCACCGACATCCCGTTCGCCCTCGACGGACTCACTGTGGTGCTCGTCGACGACGTGCTGTTCACCGGCCGTACGGTGCGGGCCGCGCTCAACGCCCTCAACGACTACGGCCGGCCCCATGCCGTTCAGCTGGCGGTGATGGTGGATCGGGGGCATCGGGAACTTCCAATCCGGCCGGACTACGTGGGAAAGAACCTGCCGACCGCCCGCGAGGAGATGGTCGACGTGACGGACGGCGGGGTCAGCATCGGGCGGGTCACCCCGAGAACGGCATGACGCGACACCTGCTCTCCGTGGCCGACCTCGGAGCCGAGGGCATCGAGGAGGTGCTGCGGGTCAGCGACTCCTTCGTCGAGGTGAGCGCCCGGGCCATCCCGAGGGTCCCTGCCCTGCGGGGCAAGACGGTCGTGTCGCTGTTCTACGAGGAGTCCACCCGCACCCGTCTGTCCTTCGAAACGGCAGCTCGTCGCCTGTCTGCCGACACCATGAACTTTAGCGTCTCGTCCTCCTCGGTGAAGAAGGGCGAGTCACTTCGGGACACCGTCGAGAGCATCGAGGCGATGGGGATCGACGCCGTGGTGGTGCGGCATCCCTCGGCGGGGGTGCCGTGGCAGGTTGCCGCCTGGGCGGGCGACGCCTCGGTGATCAACGCCGGCGACGGCGGCCACGAACACCCGACTCAGGCCCTGCTCGACTGCTACACGGTGCGCCGGCGGCGGGGGCGGATCGACGGCCTGCGGGTGGCCTTCGTCGGCGACATCAAGCACAGTCGCGTCGCTCGCTCCGGAGTCCTCGCCTTCGCCGCCCTCGGGGCCGAGGTCACCTTGGTGGCACCGCCGACGCTCCTGCCTCCGCGGCTCGACGGCTGGCCGGTGAGCGTGAACCACGACCTTGACGAGGTGCTGCGCAAGGCTGACGTCGTCTATCTGCTGCGCCTGCAATCAGAGAGGATGACCGAGGCGCTGCTGCCGTCACTCCGGGAGTACACCGCCGGCTACGGCCTCACCCGTCGGCGGGCGGCTCTGCTCCAGGAGGATGCGCTGGTGATGCACCCGGGCCCCCTGAACCGGGGCGTCGAGATCGCCGCTGAGGTGGCCAGCCTCCCCGCTGCCGTCATCACCGAGCAGGTGACCAACGGCGTGGCCGTCCGCATGGCCGTGCTCTACCTCCTTATCGGGTCCGGCGCCGGCGCAGGCTGAGCCTTCCTGGCCTGTTTCAGCGTCGCTGAATGCAGTTCTTGACCGCGACGTTCTGGGGGGTCGAGGAGTCCGCCGCGTCGTGCCTCGGTCTCGCCCACTGGGCGCCGGTAGAGATCAGGAACCCACGAGGTCGACCACGTCGGGATGCACCGCGGCCAGGCCACGATCCAGGGTGGCGAGTCGCCCGCCGTGAGCCCTGGCCAAGCCGGCGAGGTAGGCATCGGTGACCTGGCGGTGGCCGACGACAGCACCGAGATCGACCCGGTCGTAGCCGAGATCGTCGGGCCAGAAGAGATGGCGTTCGTGGGCGAGCACGTCGCTGAGGAACCGCCGCGCCGCCTCACCCGATGCTCCTTCTCGCACGAGGAACCGCACCAGCGTGCCCTGCGTGATGGGGCAGGTGACGAAGGACCCGGTAGTGCTCGTCCACCACCGCTCGGCCTCCCCGTGATGAACGTGGTCATCGACGACGAGGGCGATGAGCAGGTTGGCATCGAGCAGCTTGACCTTTGCGGCCCTACTCGTCATCTTCGAGAGACCGGATGTCGTCGTGGGTGACGATGCGTCCCACCCGGGCGTTCGGTAGTCCGGTGCTGGCGCTGCGCCGGTAATCGACGCCGCCGGACTGACCCAAGCCTCGTCGGACGAGCTCAGCCACCGCCTCGCTCAAGGTGGTGCCCCGGTCTCGGGCGATGCTGCGAGCCGCATCGTGCAGATCGGCGGGAAGGTCGATCGTCGTACGCACCTGTGCATCTTAACGCGCTATGCATCATGATGCGCGATCCGATCCATCGAATCCGGTGGTCAGGCCTGTGCGACATGGCTATTCTAGCCAGATGAGGGTAGTGACGATTACCGAAGCGAAGAATGGCCTCAGCAGGCTCATCGACGTAGTCCAAGGAGGGGAGATGGTTTTGATCCTGGACCGAGGCCGGCCGGTGGCCCGTCTGGAGTCAGCCATCGGGTCAGCGGCTGATGATGGCGGCGGACGTTTGGTCAGGCTGCAGCGTGTCGGTACCGTTCGTCTGTCGGTCGGGCCGACGCCGGAGCCCAAGCTCGGCAAGCGGGTTCGTCCCCGGCGAGGTGCCAGGGCCGTCGAGGCCCTGATAGACGAGCGCCGCGAAGGTCGGTGAAGTTCTGGGACAGCTCAGCCGTTGTTCCCCTGATCGTGGAGGAGCCGGCCACGAAGGTGATCGACGGCATCTTCAGGGCAGATCCGGTGATCCTCGTTTGGTGGGCGACCGATACCGAGTGCGTTTCTGCCCTGTGCCGGCTGGAGCGAGAGAGGGCCTTGACGACGACGCAAGCCAGTTCCGCGCTCGCCCGGCTTCAGCAATTGAGGCACGGATGGCACGAGGTGCAGGCCGTGGAGGCGGTGCGGCGCACAGCACACCGGCTGCTCCGTACCCACGCCCTGCGTGCTGGGGGTTCTCTCCAACTGGCGGCAGCGCTTGTGGCCTCCGAAGGTGACGCCTCGACGCTGGAGATGGTGACGCTCGACGATCGGCTTCGAGAGGCAGCCGAGCGGGAGGGCCTCGTGATCGTGGAGACGAGCGACGCTTCTCAGGCCTAGTGCCAAAGAGCATGAGAAGCTACAAGAGATGCTGTTGCTCAGGGGCAGGCCCACGTGATAGGTAGGGCGGGTGCGTGCCCGCGTGGCTCAGGTGCTGGTGACCGCGGTGACGGTTCTGCTGCTCGCCGGTGGATCCTGCAAGTCGGGTAAATCCGGCGGCCCCGACCCGACGGTGCCCACCAAGCCGGCGCCGGCGACCACCACGACGACAGTGCCGGCGGACCCGTACGCCATCCCCAACGTGATCGACGAGGCCTACGTCAACCGAGTCCTCGCCGCTCTAGACCAGATCGACGGCGACGTGCTGCGGCGAGTAGTCGCTACGGGCGGCATCGATCCCGAAGTGTTGAAGATGCTTCGTGCCATCTACAACGATCCGCAGTATGAGATCGAGTTGCAGAGCCTTCGCGATCTGCTCGGGCGGGGATTCGGCAACTTCAAGTCACCGCCGGGAAACCGGAGGACTCTCGTCGATCGTCTAGTGACGGCGGGGCAAGGGTGCATTCTCATAGAGGCCGAGACGGAGTTCTCTCAGGTCCTGAAGAACGAGCCGCCGGACCTGCCGGAGGAGATCGAGCTGTTCACGCTGCGTTCAATTCAACAAGGTGCGAAAGAGCGTGGTCTCAATCCGACTCCATGGTCCATCGTGAATGCTGAGGTAATAAAGCGGGGCGCTACGCCGAAACAGAGGGCAACATGCGACGAGTAGCACTGGCGGGCTTCTTGGCAAGCATCCAGATCTGCACCTTCGCCGTAGCGGCGGCTGGTGAGGGTGCCACCTCAGGCGATTGTGAAGAGAGTCAAGTTGTCAGAGGCAGAGACAAGGTCACGCATGTGGTTTGCGCCGCGCGTAGAACCGAGACGCGTCCGGGGTCGACCGGACCTACGGCGTCGCTCAGGTCGCCGGCGCGGCGGGTTCGGCCAATCCTTCCGAGCATCGTTCGAGTTCCTGTGCTTAGGAATGTGCCGCCGGTCGGGGAGTGCCGCAGTCGGGGGAGCTGGACGATCACGCGGGAGGAGCTGGACCGGCCGGAGAACCGGCTGCTGCGGGACTGGTTCGCCATCGTCAACCGGCTGCCTCGGTGCCCCAGTGTCGAGATCCCTCCAGAGGAGCTCGCGGTGGAGGTGCTCGAGCGCTTTCCGCTGCCGGCGCCGAAGCCGGCTATTGCCCCCGGGCGGGCTATCGCCGGCAAGCTGGCTTATCTGGAGCCGAACCTGGCAGCGCCGGTTGTCGCCGGCAAGCCGACGGTCAACAACGTCCTCCCTACAGCCCTTGGCGACCTGGCCGTGACCGCTACGGCCGTGTACTACGTCGACTGGGGTGACGTGGAGACCGGGCCCCATCCCGGTCCCGGCGGGCCGTGGCCCAACGGGAACATCACGCATTCGTGGTCGAACGCCGATGTCTATGACATCGAGGTCACCGCGGAGTGGACTGTCCGCTGGCGTCTTGGGGCCGAGCAGGGGACCCTCACCGTGCCGACGGAGGGCACCATCGAGGACTTCCAGGTCAACCAGCTCCAGGCTGTCCGCAACAGCTGACGGGTCCGTACCGGAAACCCCCCCCCATCCATTCTGGCGCCCAGCCTCGCCGGCGCATGGCGTGGCCTGATCCCCTGCCTCGCCGAGTGCGCCTACCGCGCCGAGTGCGCCTACCGCGCCGAGCGCCCCTGCCGCGCCGAGCGCGCCTTCGGGTAGCGATGGTTCCGTTGACGGGCCTGCTAACTTCGTCGATACCGTCAAGCGGGTCCCGTGAGGCCCGCACGGCAGAGGTGAGCATGGCTGAACAGCACCGTGCAGTGGCGCCCCCGGATGGGGGCTTTTTCTCTGTGCGGGCACGGCTGGAGCGGGGTTGTGCGATGCCGGTGCCATCGCCGCCCCACCGACGCGATGCCCTCGGCGCCCCCGCACAGGTGCGTCCATGACGGCTACCGGCGCTCGCCGGCCCCACCTCGTCGTCCGGGGGGGCACTGTCGTCGACCCCGCCGGCACCCGCACCGCCGACGTGCTCATCAGCGCGGACACCGGCACGGTCGTCGAGGTCGGACCGGACGCCGGCAACCACGCCCCCGCCGGCACCACCGTCCTCGATGCCCGCGGCTGCATCGTCGCCCCCGGCCTGGTCGACCTCCACACCCACCTCCGGGAGCCCGGCGCCGAGGAGGCTGAGACCGTCGAGTCCGGTTCACGGGCCGCGGCCCTGGGCGGATACACCGCCATCCTCGCCATGCCCAACACCGACCCGCCCATCGACTCCGCGGCGGTCGTGCGCCAGGTGCTGGACCTCGGCTCCACCGCCCTATGTCAGGTGGCAGTGGCCGGCGCCATCACCGTGGGACGCCGAGGAGAGCGCCTTGCGCCCATGGCGGAAATGGCTGCACTCGGCGTGCGCCTGTTCACCGACGACGGCAACGGCGTGCAGGACTCGCGCCTCATGCGCCGGGCCATGGAGTACGGGTCCGGCCTCGGCGTGACCCTGGCCCAGCACTGCGAGGATGGTGCCCTTGCCGCCGGTGGCCACATGCACGAGGGTGAATGGTCGAGCCGCCTGGGCGTTCCCGGAATACCGGCCGAGGCCGAGGAGCTCATGGTGATGCGCGACATCAGCCTCGCCAGGCTGACCGGAGCCCGGCTCCACCTGCTTCACCTCTCCACCGCCGGCTCGGTGGCCATGGTCGCCGCGGCCCGCGCCCGGGGCATCGCCGTCACCGCCGAGGTCGCCCCCCACCACTTCACGCTCACCCACGACGAACTCGCCGGCTACGACGCCCTCTTCAAGGTCAACCCGCCCCTGCGGACGGCCGCCGACGTGGACGCCGTCAAGGCTGGCTTGCAGAATGGCAGCATCGACGCCATCGCCACCGACCACGCCCCCCACCCTCAAGAGGCCAAGGAGGCTCCCTTCGACCAGGCCCCACCGGGGATGCTCGGCCTGGAGACGGCGCTGTCGCTAACCCTGAGCGAGCTCCACCTCCCAATCGAAAGGGTTCTCGCACTGCTGTCATGGCAGCCGGCGGCCATCGCCGGCCTCGCCGCCGAGCACGGCGGTCCCATCGCAGAAGGTGCCCCCGCCGATCTCTGTGTGATCGACCCGGCCGAGACATGGGTCGTCGAACCCGAGCGCCTGGCCAGCCGCAGCCGCAACACCCCCTACGCCGGGCGCAAGATGACCGGCCGCGTTCGCCACACCGTCTATAGAGGTGAGCCCGTGGTCATCGACGGCGAGGCCCAGCGATGACCGCTTCTCGCGGTGAAAGCGAGCGCACCGGTGCGACATCTCCCCGCCAGGACGATGGGGAGACGTCGTGTGCCGGCGCCGGCGGGGTCCGACGATGACCGCCACCCCGGCCCTCCGTGCCGACGCCCGCGGGCTCCGACGATGACCGCCATTCCGGCCCTCCGTGGCGACGCGCTGCTCGTGCTCGCCGACGGGACGAAATTCGAGGGAGCAGCCTTCGGCGCCGCTGCCCCCGACGGGGTCGCCACAGGCGAGGCCGTGTTCAACACCGTCATGAGCGGCTACCAGGAGGTCATCACCGATCCCTCCTACGCCGGCCAGGTGATCGCCTTCACCTACCCGCACCTCGGCAACTACGGCGTCACCCCCGACGACAACGAGAGCGCCCGCCCCTCCTGCCGCGGCGTCATCGCCCGGGACCTCGCCCGCCGCCCCAGCAACTGGCGCGCCACCGAGACCCTCGACGCCTTCCTGACGAGACACGGGGTCCCCGGCATCACCGGCGTCGACACCCGCCGGCTCACCCGCCACCTCCGCGAAGCCGGCTCCATGTCGTGCGCCTTCGGCACCGCCGACGAGGTCAGCCTCAAACAGGCGGCGACGGCGGAATCCGGCACCGAGGGGATGGACATGGTCGCCGGCGTCACCACCACCGGGGCCTACTCCCTCGCCGGCGAAGGCCCCCTCCGCGTGGTGGCCTACGACTTCGGCATCAAGCGCACCATCCTGCGCCACCTCCAGACCTTCGCCTCTGTCGACGTCGTCCCCGCCGCGACCTCCGCGGCCGAGGTCCTGGCCCGCAATCCCGACGGCGTCTTCCTCTCCAACGGCCCCGGTGACCCCGCCCCACTCACCTACGCCACCAAGGCCATTACCGACCTTCTCGGCGAGGTTCCGATATTCGGCATCTGTCTGGGGCACCAGCTCCTCGGCGCCGCCCTCGGCGGCCAGACCTACAAGCTGAAGTTCGGCCATCACGGCGGGAACCATCCGGTCCGCCGCCTCGCCACCGGCGCGGTCGAGATCACCAGCCAGAACCACAACTACGCCGTCACCGAAGGCACCATCCCCAGTGCCGACGTCACCCACGTCAACCTCAACGACGGCGTCGTCGAAGGCCTGCGCTCCACCCAGGCGCCGGCATTCTCCGTCCAGTACCACCCCGAGGCCGGCCCCGGCCCCCACGACGCCCGCTACCTCTTCGCCGAGTTCCGCCATCTCATGGAGAGCCACATCTCCGCCGGCACCGGAGCCACCCGCTAGATGCCGATGCCCTGCGCCCGCCATCCGAACCTCGCCGAGGCCGGCCATCGAAACTGCGTCGATCCGACCGATATGTCCGCCGGAGCTGCTCGTTAGATGCCGAGACGCGACGACATCCACTCCATCCTGCTGATCGGGTCCGGGCCCATCGTCATAGGCCAGGCCTCCGAGTTCGACTACTCCGGCACCCAGGCCTGCCGGGTCCTCAAGGACGAGGGCTACCGGGTCATCTTGGCCAACTCCAACCCGGCCACCATCATGACCGACCCGGAGTTCGCCCACCGCACCTACATCGAGCCGCTGAGCCCCGACATCCTCGCCGCGATCATCGAGCGGGAGCGCCCCGATGCCCTGCTCCCTACCCTCGGCGGACAGACCGCCCTCAACCTGGCCATGGCCCTCCACGAGCGCGGCGTGCTCGACAAGTTCAACGTCGAGGTCATCGGCGCCAAACCCGAGGCCATCGCCACCGCCGAGAACCGCGAGAGCTTCAAGGCGGCCATGACCGACATCGGGCTCGCCGTCCCCGCCTCCGGGTTCGCCTACCGCCTCGACGAGGCGGAGAAGGTGGGGGAGGACATCGGCTACCCGCTCATCGTGCGCCCCTCCTACATCCTCGGCGGCGCCGGCACCGGCATCGCCCACGACCTCGATTCGCTGCTCCGCCTCGTCGCCATAGGCCTCGAGGCCAGTCCCATAACCGAGGTGCTCATCGAGCGCTCCATCGCCGGCTGGAAGGAGTACGAGCTGGAGGTCATGCGCGACCACGCCGACAACTGCGTGGTCGTCTGCTCCATCGAGAACTTCGACCCCATGGGTGTCCACACCGGCGACTCCATAACCGTCGCGCCGGCCCAGACACTCTCCGACGTCGAGTACCAGATCATGCGCGACGCCGCCTTCGCCTGCATCCGCCGCATCGGTGTCGAGACCGGTGGCTCCAACATCCAGTTCGCCATCAACCCGGCCGACGGCGACATGGTCGTCATCGAGATGAACCCGCGTGTCAGCCGCTCCAGCGCTTTGGCCTCCAAGGCCACCGGCTTTCCCATCGCCAAGATCGCCGCCCGCCTCGCCGTCGGGTACACCCTCGACGAGATCCCCAACGACATCACCCGCGAGACGCCGGCCAGCTTCGAACCCACCATCGACTACGTCGTCACGAAGATCCCCCGCTGGGCCTTCGAGAAGTTCCCGGGCACCCCCGAAATCCTCGGCACCCGCATGCAGTCGGTGGGTGAGGCCATGGCCATCGGCCGCACGTTCGCGGAATCGCTTCAGAAGGGCCTGCGCTCGCTGGAACACGGTCGATTCGGCCTCAACTGCGACCCCGCCGAGGCCGCCTTCGATCTATTGGACGACGACGAACTGGTGCGCCGTGCCGCGGTCGCCACACCCGACCGGCCGTTCCAACTGGAGGCCGCCCTGCGGCGGGGCATATCCGCCGATCGCATCGCGGCGGCCACCCAGGTCGACCCCTGGTTCGTCGACCAGATCGCCCAGATCGTGGAGGAGCGGGCCGCCCTCTCCGGGCGCACCATCGACCAGATGACGCGCCGCGACTGGCGCCGGGCCAAGCGCCTCGGCTTCAGCGACACCCAACTCGCCTGGCTTTGGAACCGGCCAGCGATCGCTGCCGGCGCCGGCTCGGAGCAGGCGGCGGCCGACAGTTCGGAGGTCCTGACCGCTGCGTCCCGCGGGACGACGCAGAAGATGTCGGGCCCCAGGGAAAACGACGTTCGCGCCGCCCGCATCAGCGCCGGCGTGTCCGCCACCTTCAAGACCGTCGACACGTGCGGCGCCGAGTTCGACGCCGCCACGCCGTACCACTACTCCACCTACGAGGACGAGGACGAGGTCCGCGCCAGCAACGGCCGCAAGATCGTCATCCTCGGCTCGGGTCCCAACCGCATCGGCCAGGGCATCGAGTTCGACTACTGCTGCGTGCACGCCAGCTTCGCCCTGCGCGACGCCGGCTTCGAAACCGTCATGGTGAACTGCAACCCCGAAACCGTCTCGACTGATTACGACACCAGTGACCGGCTCTACTTCGAGCCCCTCACGGCCGAGGACGTGCAGAACGTGCTGGACGCCGAGCAACCCGAGGGCGTGATCGTCACCCTGGGCGGGCAGACCCCTCTGAAGCTGGCCGGCCTGCTGCCCCCCGGCCTCGTGCTCGGCACCAGCCCCGACTCGATCGACCTCGCCGAGGACCGGGAGCGCTGGAACGTCCTGTGCGCCGGCCTCGGCATCGCCCAGCCGGCCGGCGGTACCGCGGCCAGCCTGGAGGACGCCCTCGCCATAACGAGGGAGATCGGGTTTCCCGCCCTGGTCCGTCCCAGCTACGTGCTCGGTGGCCGGGCCATGGAGATCGTGTACGACACCGACGACCTCGAGCGGGCCATGGCCCACCTCGCCGGCTTCGGCTCCCTCGGCAGGGAGGGCGGCCTGTCGGCCGAGCGCCCCGTGCTGGTCGACCGTTTCCTCGAAGACGCCATAGAGGTCGACGTCGACGCCGTGCGCGACCACACCGGCGAGACGGTCGTCGGCGGCGTCATGGAGCACGTCGAGGAGGCCGGCGTGCACTCCGGTGACTCCGCCTGCGTGATCCCGCCGCCCACCCTCCTGGCCGCGGTCGTCGAGGAGATAGAGCGTCACACCCGGTCCATCGCCGACGCCCTCGACGTGGTTGGCCCGCTCAACGTGCAGTTCGCCGTCCGCCAGAACCAGGTTTACGTGATCGAGGCGAATCCCAGGGCCAGCCGCACCCTCCCCTTCGTCTCCAAGGCGACGGGCGTGCCCATGGCCAAGGTTGCCGCCCGCGTCATCGTCGGCGCGACCCTCGCCGGGCTGCGGGAGGAGGGGCTGCTGTGCGAGCCGTCCGACGGCGGCCACGTCTCGGTCAAGGAGGCGGTGCTGCCCTTCGGCCGCTTCCCCGACGTCGACACCATGCTCGGCCCCGAGATGCGCTCCACCGGCGAGGTCATGGGAATCGACACCACCTTCGGGCTGGCCTTCGCGAAGAGCCAGATCGCCGCCGGCGACCGCCTGCCCGACTCGGGAGCGGTGTTCTTCTCCCTCGCCGACCGGGACAAGGAAGGCGGCCTCCTCGCCGCCGTGCGTTTCGTCGAGCTGGGTTTCAGTCTCGCCGCCACGGCCGGCACCGCTGAGTTCCTCCGGGAGAACGGGCTGCCCGTCGACGCCGTCGTGGCCAAGGTGGGTGATGACGATGGCCGCCCGACCGCGGTGGAGCTCATCGCCGAGGGCAAGGTCCAACTGGTGGTCAACACTCCGCGTGGACGCGGTCCCCGCGCCGACGGCGCCTACATCCGCACCGCGGCCAACGTCCACAAGGTGCCCTGCCTCACCACCATCGCCGCCGCGCGCGCCGCCGCAGCCGGCATCGCCGACTGGGGCCTCCACCCCCTCTCGGTGCGAAGCCTCCAGGAGTTCCTATCGGAGGGCCAGCAACGCCTCCCGCTCTGAGCCGCCGGCCGCGAAAGTCCCGGCGCTCCGCATGAAGAACGTGCGCCGCCTCCTTCAGTTTCGATCACATACCGCCCGGAATCGGGAGGGTATGTACCCGGGAGCCGACATGGCCACGGCCATCGGGTCCGTGTCGTTGCCGAACCCGGTGATGACGGCCTCGGGCACGGCCGGCCATGGCGCCGAGCTGGGCGCCTACGTGGAGCTGGCCGGGCTCGGCGCCGTCGTGGTGAAGTCGCTCCATGCCGCCCCGTACGCGGGCAACGCTGCTCCCCGCCTCCACGAGACGCCAGGGGGCGGCATGTTGAACAGCGTCGGCCTCCAGGGGCCCGGTGTCGAGGCGTGGCTCGAGAACGACCTGCCGCCGCTGCTGGCCGCCGGCGCCCGGGTGGTAGCGAGCATCTGGGGCCTCACCGTCGAGGACTACGCCAAGGCCGCGGCTCTGCTCGCCGGCGCCCCGCCCGAGGTGGTGGCGGTCGAGGTCAACCTCAGCTGCCCCAACGTCGAAGCGCGCCGGAGCGTCTTCGCCCACTCGGCCACGGCCACCGCCGATGCCGTTGCCGCCGCGGCCGCGGCCGGCCGCCCCCGCTGGGCGAAGCTGAGCCCCAACGTCACCGACATCACCGAGATCGCCGGCGCCGCCGTGGATGCCGGCGCCGAGGCGCTCACCCTCGTCAACACGCTCATGGCAATGGCCATCGATCCCGACACCCGCCGGCCCCGCCTCGGCAGTGGCGCCAACGGTGGCGGCCTGTCGGGCCCCGCCATCCATCCCGTCGCCGTGCGCGCCGTCTTCGACTGCCACGCCGCCTTTCCCGATGTGCCCATCGTCGGGGTGGGCGGCGTCACCACCGGTGAGGACGCCATCGAGCTCGTCCTGGCCGGCGCCGGCGCGGTGCAGGTCGGTACCGCCACCTTCGCCGACCCTCGTGCGTCCGCCCGGGTACTCGCCGGGATGACGCAGTGGATGGCCGTACACGATGTGCGCCGCCTCACGGACCTCATCGGCGCCGCCCATGAAGAGGTTCATAGTGACGCGAGCCCCCGCCGGGGACCATGATGTGGGCCGCCTCACCGAGTCGCCCGGAGATGCCCATGACCACCGCTGAGACAGCCACCGTCCCCCGCCAGAAATCCGACGTCCGCAATCGAATGGCCATCGCCCTCGACGTGGACGACGTCGTCGAGGCGGCCCGCATCGCCCGGGAGGTCCGTCCCTGGTTCGGCGTGGCCAAGGTCGGCCTCGAGCTGTTCAGCGCGGCCGGCCCCGACTCCATCGTCGAGATGGCGGACGCCGGCTACCGCGTCTTCCTCGATCTGAAGCTGCACGACATACCCACCACCGTGCGCCGGGCCGCGCAGGTGATCGCCGCGGTAGGAGCGTCGTATGTCACCATGCACGCGGCGGGCGGGCCGGCCATGCTGCGGGCGGGCGTCGAAGGGCTGACCCACGGTGCCGCCAGCGCCGGCGTTGAGCCACCGGTCGCCCTAGCCGTCACCGTCCTGACCAGTGACAGCGACGTGCCGCCTCACGTCCTCGGCGCCCGGGTCAGGGCCGCGCTCGAAGCCGGATGTGGCGGGATCATCTGCGCCAGCTCCGACCTGCGCGAGGCGAAGATGCTCGCACCCCGCCTGGTCGCAGTGGTCCCGGGGATCCGCCCCGCCGGCGCCGGCCGGGACGACCAGGCCAGGGCCTCCACGCCGCAGGCCGCACTGGCCGCGGGGGCCGATCTTCTGGTCGTCGGAAGGGCTGTCACCGCGGCCGCCGACAGGGCCAAGGCTGCGGCCGAGCTGGTGGGCCCGCTGGCCCTCGAACGACGTCAACGCCCAGATGATCCGGGCGTTCCCTCGCGCTAGGGTGCCGGCCATGCCACTGCCTCCCCCTCTCTCCGACGAGGACCGTGCCCGAGCGCTGGCGAAAGCGGCAGACTCCCGGCGAGCGCGGGCGGAGCTCAAGGAGAAGCTCAAGATGGGCTCCATCACCCTCGACGAACTGCTCGACCAGGCGGAGCGCGACGAGGTCGTCGGCCGTACCAAGGTCGTCGTCGTCCTGGAATCCCTGCCGGGCCTCGGCAAGGTGAAGGCCCGCCGGCTCATGGAGCAGCTCAACATCAGTCCGGCCCGCCGTGTTCAGGGTCTGGGGGCCAAGCAGCGCGACGCTCTGCTCAGGGAGTTCGGGCAGCGCTGAACGCTTGATCTTCGTCGTATCGGGTCCGGGGGGAGTTGGGAAGGGCACCATCGTGGACCGGCTCTGCGAGCGGGTGCCGGACCTCTGGGTCAGCCGCTCGTGGACGACGCGTGCCCGCCGGCGGGGCGAGCCGGAGACCGCCTATACGTTCGTAGACCGGCGGGAGTTCCGCGAACGGGAGAAGGCGGGCGGCTTTCTCGAATGGGCGGAGCTGGAGGCGAACCACGAGCTCTACGGCACGCCGTGGCCGGACGCGCCGGACGGAACCGACGTGCTGCTGGAGATTGATCTGCAGGGGGCGGCCCAGGTGCGCGAACGCCATCCCGAGGCGGTGGTGATCCTGGTCGTGGCCCCGTCCGAGGAGATACAGGCTTCGCGGATGAGGAGCCGGGGTGACGGTGAGGAGCACGTGCAGGCCCGGCTGGCGCTGGGCAGGGAGGAGGAGCGGATGGGCCGGGCTCTGGCCGATCATGTCGTCGTCAACGACGACCTGGAGCGGGCCGTCGACGAGGTCGCCGGTATACTCGCAGGCCACCCCAGAACTTCAGGAGACCAGGCATGGCCTTGATCAAGCCCACGATGATGAACCCTCCCGTGGAGGGCCTGCTCGACAAGGTCGACTCGAAGTTCACCCTCGTGACGCTGGCCGCCAAGCGGAGCCGCCAGATCAACTCCTATTTCAACCAGCTCGGCGAGGGGCTCGGGGCCATAGTTCCACCCCAGGTGGCCTCCGTTTCCCGCAAGCCACTCTCCATCGCTCTGGAGGAGATCTCCGCCGGCAAGATCCGCTACATCGAGAGGGTCGAGGGGGAGCCCGAGGGCGGCGAAACCGCTGAGGCCGTTCTCGTCCCGGTCGACGAAGCCGGCGCCGCGGAGCCGACGCCGTAGCGGCTGTGTCGCCCGGCCGCGGTAGCGAGGCCGAACAGAAGACTTGTCGTCCGAGAAGGGTGTCGACGGTGCGCAGGTGTCTTTGAATCGGCCCTCCGCCCAGTCGCGTCCCCTCGCCGGCCGGGTGGTCGTCCTCGGGGTGTGCGGGAGCATCGCCGCCTACAAGGCGGCGGACCTGTGCCGGCGTCTGGTCGATGCCGGCGCGCATGTCGCTCCGGTGATGACCGGCGACGCCACCAGGTTCCTCGGCCCCGTCACTCTCTCGGCGCTGGCGTCGGAGCCGGTGCGCACCTCGCTGTGGGACGGGACCGAGCCCACTCCGCACATCCACCTGGCCCGCCACGCCGACATCGTGGTGGTGGCGCCGGCCACGGCCCGTCTCCTCGCCTCCTACACGGCGGGACTGGCCGACGACCTCCTGACCGCCACCCTGCTTGCCGTGCCTGCCGGAATCCCGGTGGTCGTGTGCCCGGCCATGCACACCGAGATGTGGCAGCACCCCGCGACCGTCGACAACGTGGCGATGCTCCGGCGCCGCGGCGTGCACGTGGTGGAACCGGCCGTGGGCGCTCTGGCCGGTGGCGACGTGGGAGTGGGCCGCATGGCCGAACCGGTCGACATCGCGGCCGAGGTGGTTCGCCTCGTCGAGCCACGTCCTGTCGACGACCTGGCCGGCGTACGGGTGCTCGTCACCGCCGGCGGCACCCGTGAGCCGCTCGACGCCGTGCGGTTCCTGGCGAACCGGTCCTCCGGCAGACAGGGCCATGCCGTGGCCGAGGAGGCCGCGTCCCGAGGTGCGACGGTGACCCTTGTCACCGCCGCCGCCCTCGAGGTCCCCGCCGGTGTCGAGCCGGTGCTGGTCGAGTCGGCCGCGGACATGGAACACGAGGTGCTGTCCCGCGCCGGCGACACGGACGTGGTGGTGATGGCCGCCGCGGTCGCCGACTTCCGCCCGAAGGCACCTTCGCCCACCAAGCTCAAGAAGTCGGACGGCGTACCGGAGATCGTGCTCGAGCCCACCACCGACATCGTCGGCACACTCGGTCGCAGCCGTCACCAGCGTCACGATCAGGTGCTGGTCGGCTTCGCCGCCGAGGCCGCCGGCGGGGCGCGGCTGCGGGAGGAGGCACGGCGAAAGCTGGCCGACAAGAGGCTCGACCTGGTGGTCGCCAACGACATCTCCGCCCCCGGAGCGGGTTTCGGGCACGACACCAACGAGGTCGTTCTGGTCGGCGACGACGGGAGCGAGCAGACTGTGCCACTGACCGACAAGCGGGAGGTGGCGGCACGGGTGCTGGACGCAGTCGTCGCCATACTCAGTAAGAGGGGCAACTGATGACGAGCAACCGTTCCACCTTCACCTCGGAGTCCGTCACCGAGGGGCATCCCGACAAGATGGCCGACCAGATCTCGGACGCCATCCTCGACGCCATTCTCACAGACGACCCCAACGGCAGGGTGGCGTGCGAGACGTTGCTGACCACCGGTCTGGTGGTGGTCGCCGGGGAGATCAGCACCACCGCCTACGTGGAGATCCCGAGCATCGTCCGGGACACCGTGTGCGCCATCGGCTACGACCGTGAGTCCTTCGGGTTCGACGGCCACACCTGCGGCGTCATCACCTCCATCGACCCGCAGTCGCCCGACATCGCCCAGGGCGTCGACGCCGCCCTCGAGCAACGCACGGCCACCGGTGGTCAGCTCGAGGAGGACCTCGACAGCCAGGGCGCCGGCGACCAGGGAATGATGTTCGGGTACGCCTGCGACGAGACCGACGACCTGATGCCCCTGCCCATCTGGCTGGCCCATCGTCTCGCCCAGCGACTTTCCGAGGTGCGCAAGGCCGGCGTCCTTCCCTACCTCCGCCCCGACGGCAAGACCCAGGTCACGTTCGAATACGAGGACGGCCGGCCCGTCGCCCTCAACACCGTGCTCATCTCCACCCAGCACCAGCCCGGGCTCGACCTGGAGACTCTGCTCAAGCCCGACCTGATCGAGCACGTCATCCACCCGATGCTGCCGGCCCAATTCGCCGCTGACCGCTTCCGGGTCCTGGCCAACCCGACCGGCAAGTTCGAGCTCGGTGGCCCTCATGCCGACACCGGTCTCACCGGGCGCAAGATCATCGTCGACACCTACGGCGGCGCCGCCCGCCACGGCGGCGGCGCTTTCTCGGGCAAGGATCCGAGCAAGGTCGACCGCTCCGCCGCCTATGCCGCCCGCTGGGCGGCCAAGCACGTGGTCGCCGCCGGCGCCGCCACCCGGTGCGAGATCCAGGTGGCCTACGCCATCGGCGTGGCCCGCCCGGTCTCGGTGATGGTCGACACCTTCGGCACCGAGCAATTCGACCCTCAGAAGATCGCGTCGGCCATCCAGGAGGTGTTCGACCTCCGGCCCGCCGCCATCGTCCGGGACCTCAAGCTCCGCCGTCCCATCTTCCAGCGCACCGCCGCCTACGGTCACTTCGGCCGCTCCGACAAGGAGTTCACGTGGGAGGCTCTGTCGCGACTTTCGGAGATGAAGAGCGCACTGGGCGCCTGACCGCGCCCGCCGGCGGCAGGGGCGATGACAGTGCTTTCGCGGGTCCCCCGGCTGGCGACGGGCGGGTGGTGCGGGTGTTGGTGGATGTGGCCGCGCTGCGCAAGGTGTTCGACTACTCGGTCCCCCCTCGGCTGGATCCGCTCGTCCGGGTGGGGTCTGTGGTGCGAGTTCCCTTTTCGGGGCGGCGGGTCGCGGGGTGGGTTGTCGAGGACCTCGTGACTCCTCCTGCCGGCATAGCGCTTCGCGACCTGGCTTCGGTCACGAGCCTGGGACCGCCGGACGACCTCGTGGAACTGTCGTCCTGGGCTGCCTGGCGGTGGGCGGGGCGGCGGTCGAGTTTTTTGCGCACCGCCTCGCCTCCACGGGTCGTTCGGGGCCTGCCTCCGCCGCGAATGGGTCCGACGGGACCGTGCCCTCCGGCATCCCCGCCGGCGGGTTTGTCGCCATCCCTGAGCCAGGTCGAGGAACTGGTCGCCGAGGCGTTCGCCGCCGGGAGCGCCGTCGTCCGGCTCCCCCCGGCCAGCGACACCTTCCCGATAGCGCTCGCCGCGGCCCGTCTGGCCGGCGGGAGCCGACCCTCCGCCAGCACGCCGGCCGCCTCCGCAACGGCTGACAGTGAGTCCGGCGGCGCCGCTACGCCGATGCCGTCCAGGCGCGGACCGGATGACGTCGGTGACCGGGGCCCCATCCACCTCAGCGCCAACCTCGAGGCCGAACAGGACGGCGGGCCTGTCGGCGGGCAGGACGGCGGGCCTGTCGGCGGGCGCTCGGATGCAACTCCCGGTGGTGCCCTCGTGCTGGCGCCTTCGGTGGCGGAGGCCGCCGGCATCGCCCGCCGGCTGCGGCAGGCGGGATGGCCCGTGGCCCTGATGCCGGGGGAGTGGGCTACCGCGGCCGCGGGTGGCTCCGTGGTGGTGGGGAGCCGGGCCGCGGCGTGGGCGCCCGTGCCGGATCTGGCCGCGGTGGTGGTGCTCGACGCCCACGAGGAGGTGTACCAGGAGGAGCGGGCGCCGACCTGGAACGCGTGGCAGGTCGGCGCGGAGCGGGCCCGACGGGCCGGGGTCCCCTGCGTGCTCGCCTCCCCCTGCCCCACCTTGGAACAGCTGGACTGGGGGCGGCTGCTGACCACCTCCCGGACCCTCGAGCGGGAGGGCTGGCCGGCTGTCGACGTCGTCGACCGCCGCGCCGACGATCCCCGCACGGGGCTCTACTCCGAGCCGTTGGTGCGCCTGCTGCGCTCGGGCGATCCCATTGCCTGCGTGCTCAACCGGAAGGGTCGGGCTCGGCTCCTGGCCTGCACCGCCTGTACCGACCTCGTCCGTTGTGAGGCATGCGAGGGAGCGATGGAGCAGCCCACGGGCGCCGCCATCCTCGCCTGTCGCCGCTGCGGGGCCGAGCGGGCGGTCGTGTGCCAGTCGTGCGGCTCGTCCCGGCTCAAAACGCTGCGGGCCGGCGTCTCCCGTGTGAGGGAGGAGCTCGAGGTCCTGGCCACCGTGCCGGTGGGGGAGGTCACGGCGCAGTCCACCGACATACCCTCGACCCCGATCCTGGTGGGCACCGACGCCCTCGTCCACCGTCTTTCCGCCGGCAAAGTCCGCGCCGTGGCGTTCCTCGACTTCGATCAGGAGTTGCTGGCGCCGCGGTACCGCGCCGGCGAGCAGGCTCTCGCCCTCCTGGCCCGGGCGGCCCGTCTCGTGGGGGGACGGCACGGCGGCGGGCGTCTGCTCGTCCAGACCCGGGTCCCTGAACACGAGGTTCTGACTGCGGCGCGCCACGCCGAGCCCGGCCGCCTGGCCGCTGCGGAGCGGCCCACGCGCGTCGAGCTCGCCCTGCCGCCCGCCACCGCGGTGGCCCACGTCTCGGGCCCCGACGCCGCCTCGTTCGTCGCCGGCATCGCCTCCAAGGTCGAGATCCTCGGCCCCCACGATGGCCGCTGGCTCATCCGCGCTCGCGACCACACGCGGCTCTGTGACTCGCTCGCGGCCGCGCCCCGTCCGGCTGGTCGCTACCGCGTCGAGGTCGATCCCCTCCGTATCTGAGGTTCTTCCCCCGCCCTAACCTGAGCGAATGGCGCTCCATGCGATACGAGTCCACGGCGACCCCGTCCTCCGCCAGCCGACAGCGGAAGTGACCGGGTTCGACGCTGCCCTGGCCCGCCTCGCCGGAGACATGATCGAGACCATGTACGACGCACCGGGTGTGGGCCTTGCCGCCAATCAGATCGGCGTGCAGAAGAGCATCTTCGTGTGGGATGTCGGCAGCGGACCTCGGGTGGCCGTGAACCCGGTGTTGAGTGGCCACACCGGCGAGTGGACCTACGACGAAGGGTGCCTGTCGGTGCCGGGGCTGTACTGGCCGATCGCCAGGCCGGGCTCGGTCCACCTTCGGGCCCAGGATCTGGACGGTGGCACATTCGAGCTCGACGGTGAGGAGATCCTGGCCCGGGTGTTCCTCCACGAGGTCGACCACCTCCAGGGAAAGCTGCTCATCGACAGGCTCGACCCGGAGACGAAGAAGGAAGCACTGGCCGAGTTGCGCAACCGCGACCTCGAGCTCCGGTGATCGCCGGCCGTCGTTGATGCGCCTGGCCTACCTCGGCTCTCCTGTCGCAGCGGTCCCCCCCCTCCAGGCTCTCCTGGCCGAGGGCCACGACGTGAAGCTGGTCGTCACCCAGCCCGACCGGCGGCGGGGCAGGGGCGCCGGCCTGGTGCCCACCCCGGTGAAGGCGGCCGCCCTAGAGGCTGGACTGGCGGTGACCGATCGGGTGGACGACGTGATGGGAGCCGGCGTGGAGCTGGGTGTGGTGGTCGCCTTCGGCCGCCTCGTCAAACCGCACGTGCTGGCCCAGGTCCCCATGGTGAACCTCCACTTCTCCCTGCTGCCCCGGTGGCGGGGCGCGGCGCCGGTCGAGCGGGCCATCCTCGCCGGCGACACCCGGACGGGTGTGTGCCTGATGGCCCTGGAGGAGGGGCTCGACACGGGCCCGGTGTACCGGCAGGAGGTGGTCGAAATCGGTGCCGGAGAGACCGCCGAGGAGCTCCGCCGCCGGCTGGTCGACATCGGAACGGCGCTGTTGACCGAAGCCCTGCGGGACAGGCTGGGGGAGCCCCGGCCTCAGGAGGGCGAGCCCACCTACGCGGCCAAGATCGACGTGGAGGAGTTGCACCTCGACTGGGAGCGACCGGCACTCGAGTTGCACCGGCTCGTGCGGGTCGGGCGGGCGTGGACGACGTTCCGGGGCCGGCGCCTGGGCGTCCTGCGGGCCGGGTTGCCCGACCCGGACGGGCCGGTGCCGGCGCCGGCCGGGGCAATGGAAGGAATCGTGGTCGGAGCCGGCGACGGCGCCGGCCTGGAGCTGATCGAGGTCCAGCCCGAGGGCAAGCCGCCGATGCCGGCGACGGCCTGGCAGAACGGTGCCCGACCTGCGCCGGGCGAGCGCCTCGGCCGGTGACCAACGCCGCTCGTCTCGCACGCCGTTGGGGTACGCAGCCCCGAATTCGCGGCGGCACCTGGGACTTCGCCGCAGGATTTGTGCCTGCCTCGTGACCGTTGGCTGAGTCACCGCCGGTGAGGCCGGGCCGCACCGGCGGTGGCACCACGGCGCGGGCGGTGGCCATCGACGCCATGGTGCGTATCGAGGAGGGCGCCTACGCGAACCTCGTGCTTCCCGACCTGCTGGCCGCGTCCGACCTGGCCACCCGGGACCGGGCCTTCGCCACCGCCCTGGTCTACGGCGCCACCAGGATGCGCCGTGCCTGCGACTGGCTGGTGGACCGGTTCGTGGACCGCCCGCTCGAGCCCGTGGTGCGGGCCGTGCTCCGGCTGGGCGCCTACCAGCTCGTTTTCCTCGGTACGCCTGCCCATGCCGGTGTCTCGGCCATGGTCGACGTCGCACCCACCCGGGCCAAGGGGCTGGTGAACGCCGTGCTACGCAAGGTCGCCGCCGACCCGTCCCCCCGATGGCCCGACCCGGCGACGCGGCTGAGCTACCCCGACTGGATCATCAGGACCATGGCGGCAGACCTGGGTGTCGAGGCGGCCGAGGCCGCTCTCGAGCAGATGAACGTGGCCGCCGAGGTGACCGAGCGGGACGACGGGTACGTGCAGGACCCGGGGTCCCAGGCTGTGGCAGCGCAGGTGGGAGCGGTCGCCGGCGAGCGGGTGGTGGACCTGTGTGCCGCTCCGGGCGGGAAGTCGACGGCCATGGCCGCGGTCATGGCCGGCGCCGGCCTGGTGGTGGCCGCCGATGCCTCCTGCCACCGGACCCGGCTCGTGGCCCACAACGTCGAGCGCCTCGGTAGCGCCAACGTCGCCGTGGTGGTGGCCGACGGCCGGTATCCGGCTCTCCGCCCCGGCACCGCGGACCGGGTGCTGGTCGACGCGCCCTGTACCGGGCTCGGGGTCCTGCGCCGGCGCCCGGACGCCCGGTGGCGGGTCGAGGCCGGCGACGTCGAGCGGCTCGCCGCCCTCCAGCGCGACCTCCTCGCTGGCGCCGTCCCTCTACTGCGGCCGGGCGGGACCCTCGTGTACAGCGTCTGCACCCTCACCCTGGCCGAGACCTCGGAGGTCGACCGCTGGCTGGCCGGCGCCTTCCCCGGCCTCGTCGCCGTTGCTCCGCCCGGCCCTCCCTGGATCGGCCTCGGGCGCGGCGCCCGCCTCCTCCCCCAGAGCGCTGGCACCGACGGCATGTTCGTCCTGAAACTCCGCGCCGGTGCCGCCATTGGGAGCACATGACGGGCCGGTTCCGCGCCCCGTGCACCCGCGAGGAAAGGTGATGCTCCACACCCGTGGCGAGGACGTCGCGGGCCGTTCTCCCGCCCCATGGTGCCGGCAGAACCTTGCCGCGCACGCTGACGTCAGGGTTGGATGACGCGGTTCCCGGACCCATGTACTGGGCGGACAAGGGGCTGGTGCCGCCGCCCGCCGCTTACAGTCTGGGCCTTGTCGACGTCGCTCCAGGCCAAGGTGCTGACGGTATCCGACGGCGTCATCGCCGGCACCCGTGAAGACCGCTCCGGTGCCGCGCTCGTCGATGCCCTCGAGGCCGCCGGGTTCGCCGTGACCGATCGCGGGGTGGTGGGTGACGGGGCTGACTCCGTGGCCACGGTGCTCAAGGAGATGGCCGAGGGGTTCGCAGGTCTCATCGTGACGACGGGGGGCACCGGTTTTTCGCCCCGCGACCTCACGCCCGAAGGCACCAGGGCGGCCATCGACCGTGAGGCCCCGGGTCTGGCCGAGGCGATGCGCCTGGTCAACCCCCTCGGCCGCCTGTCCCGGGCCGTCGCCGGCACGATCGGAACCGCGATCGTCGTCAACACCCCCGGTTCCGCCAACGGATCAGTCGAGTGCCTGGAGGCGGTCATGGACGTCCTGCCCCACGCCATGGCCCTGCTGGCCGGACAACCGACCGAGCACTGACCTCGTCGGATCTGGCCGGGCGGCATCGAACCCCGTCCGGGGCCGGCCGTGGTACCGGCGGGCGCGGGCGACACGCCCCCGGCAACGCCGGGCCATTGCCGCGAGGGGGTTCGTACACTGGCATTAATGCCTGACGCGCAGCGCGACGACGAGCTCATGGCCCGGGCCATGGCGCTGGCCGCCGTCGTCCGGAGCACGACCTCGCCCAATCCCTGGGTCGGCTGCGTCGTCGCCACCCCCGACGGGGCCACCTTCGAGGGCGCCACACAGCCACCAGGCGGCGCCCACGCCGAGATCGTGGCCCTGGCCGCGGCCGGCGACCACGCGGCCGGCGCCACCCTCTATTCCACTCTCGAGCCCTGCGCCCATCACGGGCGCACTCCTCCGTGCACCGACGCCATCCTGGAGGCGGGGATCTCTCGGGTCGTCGTGGCCGTCGGCGACCCCGACCCCCTGGTCGAGGGCAAGGGTCTCGACCAGCTACGTCAGGCCGGCGTCACCGTCGAGGTGGGTCTTCGTGAGCAGCAGGTCAGGCTGCAACTGCAGCCCTACCTCAAGCACCGCACGACCGGCCGGCCCTGGGTGGTACTCAAGCTGGCTGCCACCCTTGACGGCCGCACCGCCGCCCCCGACGGCACCAGCCGGTGGATCACGGGCCGGTCGGCCCGCGACGACGCCCACCGCCTCAGGTCCGAGAGCGACGCCGTGCTCGTCGGCGCCGGCACCGTCCGGGCCGACGACCCCGCCCTCACCGTCCGGACCGACGACCCCGCCCTCACCGTCCGGACCGTCGACGGCCGGCGGCCCCAGCGGGTCGTCCTGGGCACCGCCGGCGCCGGCGCCAGGGTGCATCCCGCGTTGGAGCTGAACGGCGACCTGGGCGACGTCCTCGACGACCTCGGCCAGCGCGGGATCCTCCAGCTGCTGGTGGAGGGTGGCGCCGGCGTCGCCCACGGATTCCATACCGCCGGCCTCGTCGACCGCTACGTCTTCTACATGGCGCCGGCCCTGCTGGGGGGCGACGACGGCCGCCCCATGTTCGCCGGCGCCGGCGCGCCCACCATCGACGACGCCTGGCGCGGTCGCATCGTCGAGGTGACCACACTCGGCCCGGACCTGCGCATCGACCTGGAACGGACCGGCACCAACTGATGTTCACCGGCCTCGTCGAGGAATTGGGCCATGTCCGGTCCCGTGGGGACAGCCGCTTCACCTTCGACGCGGTGATCGTGCTCGACGGGCTTCGCCCCGGCGACTCCGTGGCCCACAACGGCTGTTGCCTCACCGTGGTGGAGATCGGCGAGGGTTGGTACGGCGTCGAAGTGGTCGAGGAGACCCTCGCCCGCACCAACCTCGGGGCCATGGCGGAAAACGACCCCGTGAACCTCGAGCGCCCTCTCAAGGCCGGCGGCCGCCTCGGAGGTCATCTGGTGCAGGGGCACGTCGACGCCGTGGGCCGGATCGTCAGCGCCGCCCCCCAACTGGAGATCCGAATGCCCCAGGAGCTCACCCGCTATGTCGTGGAGAAGGGTTCGATAGCGGTGGACGGTGTCAGCCTCACGGTCGCCAAGGTCCTGCCCGACGGGTTCACCGCCGCCGTCGTCCCCCACACCGCCGCCGCCACCACCCTCGGCCTGAAGGTCCCGGGCGACACGGTCAACCTCGAGGTGGACCTGGTGGCCAAGTACGTCGAGCGCCTGCTGGTAGGAACCACAGAGCAATGACCGGGTTCGCCGACATCGAGAAGGCCATCGCCGCCATCGCCGGCGGCGACATGATCGTGGTCGTCGACGATCAGGACCGCGAGAACGAGGGCGACCTGATCCTGGCCGCGGAGCACGCCACACCGGAGAAGATCGCTTTCTTCGTGCGCCACACCTCCGGCGTGATCTGCATGCCGATGGAGGGCGACCGGCTCGACCGGCTCGGCCTGCCCCTGATGGTGGTGAACAACACCGAGTCCCAGCGCACCGCCTTCACCGTGAGCGTGGACTACCGCCCCGGCACCAGCACCGGCATCTCCGCCGCCGACCGTGCCACCACCATCCTGGCCCTGATCGACCCGGCCACCGATCCTGCCGACCTGGCCAAGCCCGGCCACATCTTCCCCCTGCGCTACCGCACCGGTGGTGTCCTCAAGCGGGCCGGCCACACCGAGGCGGCGGTGGACCTGGCCCGGGCCGCCGGCCTGGTCCCGGCCGGCGTGCTGTGCGAGGTGGTCAAGGACGACGGCGAGATGGCCCGCCTGCCCGATTTGGAGGCCTTCACCCGGGAGCACGGCCTGCTCCTCATCTCCATCGCCGACCTCATCCGCTACCGGCGCCAGAACGACAAGCTGGTCAAGCGGGTGTCCGAGGCCAGGATCCCCACCGCCTATGGCGACTTCACCTGCTACGCCTACGAGTCGGTCATCAACGGCGACCAGCACGTGGCCTTCGTCAAAGGGGCGGTGCAAGGGGAGAGCAACGTGCTCGTCCGGGTGCACAGCGAGTGCCTCACGGGCGACGTCTTCGGCTCCAGGCGGTGCGACTGCGGATGGCAGCTGGAAGCGGCCATCAAGCGGGTGGCCGAGGAGGGGCTCGGCGTGGTCGTGTACCTGCGGGGACACGAGGGCAGGGGCATCGGGCTGGCCCACAAGCTGGCCGCCTATGCCCTCCAGGAGCAGGGCCGGGACACGGTAGACGCCAACCTCGACCTCGGCCTGCCCGTCGACAGCCGCGAGTACGGCATCGGGGCGCAGATCCTCGTCGACCTCGGGATCACCACCATGCGCTACCTGACCAACAACCCCGCCAAGTACGGTGGGCTCGACGGTTTCGGCCTCGAGATGGTCGAGCGGGTGCCGCTGGAATCGGCGCCCAACTCCCACAACCACGCGTATCTCCGGACCAAGAGGGACCGGATGGGCCACTACCTGGAGGGCCTCGATGACGACCTATGAGGGTGGGCAGAGGGGTGATGGAACGCGCATCGCCGTCGTCTGCAGCCGGTTCAACGAGTCGATCACCGAGCGCCTCCTGGCCGGCGCCCTCGACGGGCTGCGGGGCGCGGGCGTCGACGACGGATCGATCACCGTGACCTGGGTACCTGGAGCCTTCGAGTTGCCCCTGGCCGCCCTCCGCCTCGCCGGCTCCGGTGAGTTCGACGCCGTCGTGTGCCTCGGTGCCGTCGTCCGCGGCGCCACCGGCCATTACGAGCAGGTGGCGGGCCAGTGCGCAGCGGGGATACAGCGGGCGCAGATGGACACCGGGGTCCCGGTGATATTCGGGGTCCTCACCACCGACACAGTCGACCAGGCACTCGAGCGGGCCGGCGCCGGTGCCGGCGAGGCAGCCGGCTACGCCCGCACCGAGCACACTGAAGCCGAAGTTGCCCGGACGCCGGCCGGTGCCTCCGGCTCTCCGCCGCTCTCCAACAAGGGGTTCGAGGCGGCCATGGCCGCCCTGGAGATGTGCGACCTTCTCCGCCAGCTGCCCAAGAGCCCGCGGGCCTGAGCGGCACGGCCACCGCTACCGACATGCTGCGCCTCGTGCTGCCGAAAGGCTCACTCGAAGCCGCCACTCTCGAGCTCTTCGAGGCGGCCGACCTGCCGGTTCGCCGGAGCTCCTCGGTCGACTACCGCGCCACCATCCCAGATCCCCGGATCGTCGACGTGCGGATCCTCCGGCCCCAGGAGATCCCCCGCTACATCGCCGAGGGCCTCTTCGACCTCGGCATCACCGGCCGCGACTGGATCGAGGAGACGGCCAGCGACGTGATCTCGCTGGGCGAGCTGCACTACTCGAAGGCGACGGCCCGCCCGGTCCAGGTGGTACTGGCCGTAGCCGAGGAGTCCCCGGTGGAGACGGTGTCCGACCTGCCGGCCGGCGCCCGCGTCCACACCGAGTATCCCGGGCTGACCCGGCGCTACCTGGAGAAGCACGGGGTCGAGGGCGAGGTCACGCTGTCCTACGGCGCCACCGAGGCCAAGGTGCCCGAGATCGCCGACGCCGTGGTCGAGATCACCGAGACCGGCCGGGCCCTCAAGGCTGCCGGCCTGCGCATCGTGGACACTGTGCTGGTGTCCTTCACCGAGCTGATCGCCAACCCGGTGGCCTGCCAGGACCCGGCCAAGCGCCACGCCATGGACCAGGTGCTGACCCTGCTCCAGGGCACGCTCGAGGCACGGGGCAAGGTGCTGGTGAAGCTGAACGTCTCCGAGGCCGACCTGGCCGGCGTCATCGCCATCCTCCCCGCCCTGCGTTCCCCGAGCGTCTCCAAGCTGTTCGACGAGGACGCCTACGCGGTGGAGACGGTGGTCCCGAAGGCCGACATCAACACGCTCATCCCGGCGCTGAAGGACCACGGGGCCAGCGACATCATCGAGCTACCGCTGGCCAAGATCGTCCATTGAGCGGGGGCCGCGGCCGGGTGGCCGAGTTCGACGACCACAAGGGCTATGGCTGGATCGAGGATTCAGCCGGCCGGCGCCTCTTCTTCCACTGCACCGCCATCGCCGATGGCTCACGCACCATCACCGCCGGCGCGAGTGTCGCCTTCGAGGTGGTCGAGGGCCGGATGGGCGCCGAGGCCACCGACATCTCCGCGGCCTGAGGGGCCGCCAGAGGCCCCTGGGCGGGACGATCTCAGCTGGGCTGAGTGCCCGCCTTCATCTGCACGAAGGCCAGTCGGAGCTGGGTGAGGCCCTCCTTGAGCTGCTCCTCCTCCTGGCCCAGGCGGCCGGCGAGGCCCTCCACGACGGCTCCGAGGGCGTCGATGGCGAGCTGGGCCTGGGCCAGCTGGGGCGGCGTGAGCGACAGGTGCAGCGCGGCGAGCTCGAACAGCCCGTAGGCGTGATTGGCCACGACCAGCTCGGCGGGCGTCTCGGCCAGCTGGCGGCGCAGCTCGAGCATCTTCGCCTCCATCTCGGCCTCGGTCGGCTCAGGCCCGCTGCCCCGGCCGGTCGGTGCGCCCGCCGGCGGGGGCGGGGGCGAGGCGGGAGGTGGCTCGGCGCCGCCGACCGGCCGTTCTCCGCCGGGTGTCCAGATGGTGCTCATCGCTGGTACCCTAACCACAAACCAAGAACGGGAAGCGGGGCCAGAACCATCGGTCCCCACCCGGCCATCCGATCCGTCGGGCGTGCCGGGTCGAATGGCCGCCAGGGGCGGGCGTTGCTTCCGACGCCTGCCCTTGGCGCGTCAAGGGCACCAATTAAGGAGTGATGCCGCATCGCCGCAGGGACCGCCGCCGAGACCAGGATCAACGACCGGATCAGAGCTCGTGAGGTGCGTCTCATAGACGCAGACGGGGCGCAATTGGGGATCAAGACGCTTCCCGACGCCCTGCTCATCGCTCGAGATGCTGATCTGGATCTGGTGGAGGTGGCACCGATGGCCAATCCTCCGGTGTGTCGGATCATGGACTACAGCCGGTTCAAGTACGAGACCGAGCAGAAGGCCAAGGAGTCGAGGCGCAAGACCACCAACATCAGCGTCAAGGAGATGAAGTACCGGCCGAAGATCGGGCCCGGGGACTTCGAGACGAAGACACGTCAGGTGGCCAAGTTCCTCGGGCAGGGCCACAAGGTGAAGATCACGATCATGTTCCGCGGCCGTGAGATGAGCCATCAGGAGCTGGGCCTGAAGATCCTCAACCGGGTAGCCGAGGAGGTCGGTCCGATGGCCAAGGTTGAGCAGTCCCCCAAGGTCGACGGTCGCAACATGGTGATGATCCTCGGTCCCGACAAGAGAGCCAAGCCACCGGCCCCGCCCGCGGCATCCAGCGCCAACGGTTCGACACCCCCGCCAACAGCCGGGGAAGCGGCTGCCGCAGCACCGCCGGCAGAGCAAGAGTTGCCGGCGTCGCCGGCAACAGAGCACACGGCGCCGGCGGAGCCGGCACCGACCGAACAACCAGCACCGCCAGAAGATGTCCCGGAGACCGCCGTACCAGTAGCCACGCAGGAGGCCTGAGCAATGCCCAAGATGAAGACCGACCGGGGCGCGGCCAAGCGCTTCAAGGTCACCGGTACCGGCAAGATCATGCGCCGCAAGGCCTTCCGCGCCCACCTTCTGGAGAAGAAGTCGTCTGTCCGTACCCGCAGGCTGGGACGCGAGGCCGAGCTCACCGGGGGCGACCGCAAGCAGATCAAGCGACTACTGGGCCTCTGAGCCCGCGGCAAGCAACGAGAGCCCAGGAACGAGGGAGCACACATGGCAAGGGTCAAACGCGCGGTACACGCCCGCAAGCACCGCAAGGCGGTTCTGGAGCAGGCGCAGGGGTACTACGGCAACAAGAGCCGCAGCTTCCGCGCCGCCAACGAGCAGGTCATGCATTCACTGCAGTACGCCCGGCGGGATCGTCGGGCGAAGAAGGGCGACTTCCGCCAGCTCTGGATCCAGCGCATCAACGCCGCAGCCAGGCAGAACGGCATGAGCTACAGCCGGTTCATCTCCGGGCTGCGGGTGGCGGAGATCGACGTCGA
The DNA here is from genome assembly GCA_035526335.1 of Acidimicrobiales bacterium. Lineage (GTDB taxonomy): Bacteria > Actinomycetota > Acidimicrobiia > Acidimicrobiales. The sequence goes on from DATLCN010000003.1 coordinate 58,119, forward strand.
CCGGAAGGTTCTGGCCGATCTCGCCGTCACCGATCCCGCCGCCTTCGCCGGACTGGTCAAGCTGGCTTCGGAGGCCGGGAGCTGAGCAGAGAGCTTCTGGGTTTCCGAAGCCCGAAGGTCCAGCACCTGCGCCGCCTGGTCAGCCGTCGGCCCGTGCGGGAGCAGGAGCACACCTTCGTGGTGGAGGGGACCAAAGCTCTTCGCGAAGCTCTCGATTCGGGTGCGAAGATCCACGCCGTCTACGCCGCTCCAGCTGCCCCACCCGACATCGTCGAGCAGGCGGTGGCCGCTGGTGCCGTCGTCCACCACGTCGAGTCCGGGGTGGTCGAGCGGGTGGCACCGACGGTGACTCCGCAGCCGGTCCTGGCCGTGGCCGAGCAGGTCCACGTCGGCCTCGACGCGCTGGCGGATGCAAGCCTGCTCGTGATCGCGGTCGACATCGCCGATCCCGGGAACCTCGGCAGCGTCATGCGCAGCGCCGAGGCCGCCGGTGCCGCCGGTGTGGTGTGTTGCGGCTCCTCGGTGGACGTCTACAACCCCAAGACCGTCCGCGCCTCCGCCGGGGCCATGTTCCACCTGCGCGTCGCCGTGGCGGGGGATCCCGTCGAGGTGCTGCACCGCGTAGGAGGATGGGGCGTGCTCCGTCTGGGTGCAGTCGCACGGGGAGGCACCGACCACACCGAGGTCGACCTGTGCCGGCGTGTGGCGCTGGTCATCGGGAGCGAGGCTGCCGGCCTGGCCCCCGAGGTGCTCGAGGAGGGCGTCGACCAGCTCGTCACCATCCCGATGTCCGGACAGGCCGAGTCGCTCAACGCCGGCGTGGCCGCCGCCGTGTTGTGCTTCGAGGTGGCCCGTCAGCGCAGGGCACAGGAGGTTCTCGCCGGTGGATCTTGACTCGCTGCCGGATGCGGTCCTGGTCCTCGGCCCGGACCGCTCGATCACCGGGGCCAACACCGCGGCCGCCGGCCTCACGGGTCACCCGGTGCAGGCGCTGGTCGACCGGCCCGTCTCCCTGCTCGAACCGAGGGGCAAGGACGGCCAGCCGCTCCTGACCGACTGGCACCGATCGGCCCGCCTGCGCTCGGTTTGGATGGTGCCAGAGCGTCTGGCCACCATCCGGCGGGCCAACGGTGACGACATCAACACCTACGCGGTGGGTCGCTACCAGCGTGGTGAGGCCGGTGAGATCGCCGGCCTGGTGCTCTCTCTCCGGCTGGCGGGGCCGAGGCGGGACCAGGCCGCCACCGGCATCGAGATCGTCTCCACGGTCAGCCATGAGCTGCGTTCACCGCTCACCTCGGTAAAGGGATACACCAGCCTGCTGTTGAGCCGCTGGGACCGGCTGCGCGACGACCAGAAGAAGATGATGCTGGAGCAGGTCAACCACGATGCCGACCGGGTGACCCGCCTCATCACCGAGTTGCTCGACATCAGCCGCCTCGAGTCCGGCCGGCTGGTGCTGCACCGTCAGATGGTCGACGTCGGCGAGCTGGCGGCGTCGGTGGTCGGCAAGGTCAAGATGGAGTACCCGGATCTGGAGTGCGTGATGGCGTTCCCGGAGACCTTTCCCGAGGTCTACGCCGATGCCGACAAGATCGTCCAGGTACTCACCAACCTGGTGGAGAACGCCTGCAAGTACGCCTCGCCGGTGGGTCTGCGGATGGAGGCATCGGTCACCGACGACGACGTCTCTCTGGCCGTGCGGGACCGTGGCGAAGGCTTCCCGGAACCCGACCTCGCCAAGGTGTTCACCAAGTTCTTCCGCCGGGCCGAGACCCGCCCTACCGGCTCGGGCCTCGGGCTGTGGATCAGCCGCGGCCTGGTGGAGGCCCACGGCGGCAAGCTCGAAGCCGACTCCGTGCCGGGGGAGGGATCGGTCTTCCGCTTCACCCTGCCCCGCCACACTTTTGAGGAGTCGCACCCGTGACCGGGGGCACCGGGGGGGAGCCGGCGCTGACCGCTCTGGTCGATTCGGGTGTGGTGCGGCTCGAAACGGCGGTCACACCCGACGAGCTGGCCTCGGCCGAAGCCGAGCTGCTGGGCAAGAAGTCCGAGCTGGCGGCGCACCAGCAGAGCCTGGGCCGTCTCCCTCCCGAGGAGCGCAAAGAGGCAGGGCGTCTGGTCAACGAGGCCCGCCAGGCCCTCCAGCAGGCAGCGGAGCGGGTTCGTGAAAGGGTCGATGCCGCCGACCGGGCCCGCCGGCTGGCCGAAGAACGGCTGGACCTGACCGAGGTCACCCCCGGTCCCCGCCGGGGACACCTCAACCTGGTCACCCAGACCCGGGACGAGCTGGAAGACGTGTTCGTCGGCATGGGCTACACGGTGGCCGAGGGGCCCGAGGTCGAGACCGACTGGCACAACTTCGAGGCCCTCAACATGCCCGTGGCCCACCCCGCCCGCAGCGGCCATGACACGCTGTATCTCGACTGGGGCCCGCCGGAGTCGACCCTGCTGAGGACCCAGACCTCTCCCGTGCAGATCCGGGTGATGCAGGACACTCCGCCGCCGATCTACTCGGTGATGCCGGGCAAGGTGTACCGCAAGGACACACCGGACGCCCGCCACACTCCTTCGTTCAGCCAGATCGAGGGGCTGGTCGTCGACCGGAACATCACGTTCGGCGATCTGGCCGGCACCATCGGCTCCTTCACCGCCGCTTACTTCGGGGCCTCCATCCAGTCCCGGCTGCGGCCCGCCTACTTCCCCTTCACCGAGCCTTCGGCCGAGTTCGAGATCACCTGCACCATCTGCGAGGGAAGGGGCTGTCGCACCTGCTCGGGTACGGGCTGGATCGAGCTGGGCGGCTGCGGCATGGTCCACCCGAACGTGCTTGCCAATGTCGGCATCGACGCCGAGGAGTGGTCCGGTTTCGCTTTCGGCTTCGGCATCGACCGCTGCGCGCAGATGCGCCACGGCCTGTCCGACATGCGGGTCCTGCTCGACAACGACATCCGCTTCATCTCCCAGTTCTGATGCGCGTCCCTCTTTCCTGGCTTCGTGACTTCGCGCCGTTCGAGGGTGACCCCGTCGCCCTGGGCGAGACCTTCGACGACCTCGGGATGGTGGTCGAAAGCCTGGAGCGCGTGGGCGAGGGGCTCGGGGGCGTGGTGGTGGCGCGGGTCCTCGACGTGCGCGCTCACCCCAAGGCCGACCGCGTACGGCTGACCGAGGTGGACGCCGGCGACGGTGTGTCCCGCCAGGTGGTGTGCGGTGCCCCCAATGTGGCCGCCGGCCAACTCGTGGCTCTCGCCACCATCGGAGCCGTTCTTCCCGGCGGATTCGAGATCAGCCGTCGCCAGGTGCGCGGGGAGTGGTCCGAGGGCATGATCTGCTCGACCCGCGAGCTGGCGCTCGGTGACGATGCCGAGGGGATCATGGTGCTGCCGGCGGGGCTCGATCCGGGTGTTCCGTTCGCCGAGGCCATGGGGATCGGCGCCGACGTGGTCTACGACCTGGCTATCGAGGCCAACCGGCCCGACGCCCTGAGCATCGCCGGCGTGGCCCGGGACGCCGCTGCCCGTCTCGACCTTCCCTTCGCCGTTCCCGAGCATCCGGTGGTCGCGGGAACCCACCCGGTGCAGGACCTGGCCACCATCGCCGTGGAGTGTCCCGACCTCTGCCCCCGGTTCACGGCCCGGGTGTCGACCGGTGTGCAGGTGGGCGAGTCGCCGGCGTGGCTGGTCCGCCGGCTGGCGCTGGCCGGCATGCGGGCCATCAGCGACGTGGTCGACGCCTCCAACTACGTGATGCTCGAGCTGGGCCAGCCCACCCACCCCTACGACCTGGACCTGCTCCCGGGCGCCGGGCTTCTCGTGCGCCGGGCCGAGCCGGGGGAGACCCTCGTCACCCTCGACGGCGTGACCCGACGGCTGGGCGACGGCGACGACTGCCTCATCTGCGACGCCGAAGGCGCGCCCGTCGGCATCGGAGGGATCATGGGCGGCGCCTCGTCGGAGATATCGCCTTCCACCACGAGGGTCCTGCTGGAGGCGGCCTATTTCGACCCCATGACCATCGCCCGCACCTCCAAGCGGCTGGGCCTGCGCACAGAGGCCTCGGCCCGCTTCGAGAGAGGTTGCGATCCGGAAGGCATACAGCGGGCGGTCGACCGTTTCTTCTCCCTCCTGAGCGAGGGCGAGGTGGCGGCGGGGATGCTCGACCAGTGGCGTGGTTCGCCCCGGCCGGCGCGGATCCGTCTGCGCACGCAGCGGGTCAACGCTCTGCTCGGGACGTCGATCGCCGACGGCGAGATCGCCGCCCTCCTCGAGCCCATCGGCTTTACCGCCTCGCCGGCCGGCGCCGGTCTGCACGACGTGACCGTTCCCAGCTTCCGCCCCGACGTGGAGGCCGAGATCGACCTGGTCGAGGAGGTGGCCCGCCACCACGGCTACAGCCGCATCCCGCCCACGGTGCCGGCCAGTCCCTTTGTCGGGCAGCTCACGCCCTTCCAGCGGGGCCGGCGTCACCTTCGGGAGATCCTGGCCGGCGCCGGCGCGAGCGAGGCGGTCACGCCGCCCCTTCTCGGGCCGGGCGACCACGAGCGGGCCGGCTTGAGGGCCGAGGCCATCTCGGCCGTGGACCCACTGGCGCGCGAGGAGTCAATCCTTCGCACCTCGCTGCTTCCCGGGCTGCTGAAGGCGGTGGCCTTCAACGTGTCCCGTCGCAGCCCCGATGTCGCCCTGTTCGAGATCGGCCACGTCTTCCGTCCGCCGCTCGGCCGCCGGGGAGTCCTGCCGGACGAGCCGGAGATGCTCGTGGTCGCCCTCGCCGATCCCGCCGTCGGCCCTGGCTGCGGGGCGGTGGCGGCCAAGCGCCTGCTGGATCTCGTGCTCGACGCGATGCACCTTCCGGGGGCCCGCCTGGACGCGGCGACCGCACCGGGCCTCCATCCCTCGCGTACGGCGCGCATCCGGCTGCGAGGCGACGTGGTGGGCCATGTCGGCGAGGTGGATCCCTCGGTGTTGGAAGGCATGGGCATCGCCGGCCGGGTGGGTGTCATCGAGGTACTGGTGGAAGGTCTCATCCCCCGGCAGCGCTCCTATGTCCAGGCCCGCCCCGTCAGCAGGCACCCCTCGAGCGACATCGACCTCGCCTTCGTCGTCCCGGACAGCGCGCCCGCCGCGGCGGTCGCCGTGACCCTCCGGGAGGCGGCGGGGGAGCTGCTGGCCGACCTGCGTCTGTTCGACGTCTTCCGCGACGACCGCCTGGGCGCCGGCCGCCGCAGCCTCGCCTTCCGCCTCCGCCTCCAGGCCCTCGACCGGACCCTCACCGATGCCGAGGTCGCCGAGCTCCGCCGGCGCTGCATCGCCGCCGTCGAATCGGCCCACGGAGCCGAGATCCGGGCCTGACCCTCATGGGCGGAGGGTTGGCCGACTTCGCGTTGCAGATGATGGTGCATGGCCATGCAGACGTGTGTATAGTCAAGGGATGATCAGAGTCGGGATCTTCGGGGCCTCCGGGTACACGGGTGCCGAACTGTTGCGGCTGTGCGCCGGCCACCCCGAGTTCGACATGGCCTTCGCCGCTGCCGCCAGCCAGGCCGGCACCAGGGCCGCCACGCTGTATCCGAGCCTCGCGGCCGCCTACCCCGACCTCGTGTTCGCCGAGCCTGACCCCGCAGCGGCCGAGGATCTCGACCTCGTGTTCCTGGCCCTTCCCCACGGTGCCTCCCAGGTGATCGTCCCGGACCTGCGGAAGCGGGTGCCCAAGATCGTTGACCTCGGCGCCGACTTCCGGCTCCGCGACGCCGCCGCCTACCTGCACTGGTACGGCGACGAGCACACTGCGCCTGAGCTGCTCGACGAGTTCGCCTTCGGCATCCCTGAGCTGTTCCGGGACGAGCTGTACGGCGCCGACCTTGTGGCCTCGGCTGGCTGCTACGTGACCGCGGCGGCCCTGGCTCTGGCCCCTCTGGTACGCGCCGGCGCCATCGAGCGGACCGGCATCGTCATCGACGCGGCCAGCGGGATATCGGGCGCCGGCCGGGCCGCCACCCCGGTCACCCACTACGGATCGGCCAACGAGGACTTCCGCGCGTACGGACTTCTCACCCATCGCCACACCCCGGAGATGGAGCAGGCCATCGGCGCCCAGCTCCTGTTCACGCCCCACCTGGCGCCCATGACGAGGGGCATTCTCGCCACCTGCTACGCCCGCCCCGGCGCCGGCGCCGGCGACCCGCTGGAGCTCCTGACGGACTTCTATGCAGGCGAGCCGTTCGTGGTCGTCGAGGATCAGCCCCCGTCCACCAAGGCCACCGCGGGCTCCAACTGCGCGCACCTCACCGCCCGTCACGACGAGCGCACCGGCTGGGTCGTCGTACTGTCAGCTCTCGACAACCTGGTCAAGGGTGCCGCCGGCCAGGCCGTCCAGTGCGCCAACCTCGCCCTGCGCCTCCCCGAGACCACCGGCCTACCCGTCATCGGCCTCCACCCGTGACACGGCCATGAGCGTCACGACAGCTCTCGGCTTCGTGGCCGGCGGGGTGGCCTGCGGCATCAAGGCCTCCGGCGATCTCGACCTTGCCGTGGTCGCCACCGATGACGGCAGTCCCGTCGTGGCCGCCGCCGTCTTCACCTCCAACCTCGCCGCCGCCCCGCCCGTTCAGCTCAGCCGCGACCACCTGACCGACACCGGCGGATCCGCGGCCGCCGTCATCGTCAACAGCGGTAACGCCAACGCCGCCACCGGCGGGCCTGGACGGGCTCACGCCGAGCGCATGGCCGCGCTGGTGGCCGACGGCCTCGGCTGCGCGCCGGCGCACGTCCTGGTGTGTTCCACCGGCCTCATCGGGATCCCGCTGCCCATCGAAGCGATCGAGACGGGCGCCCCCGGCCTGATGGCCAACCTCGGCAGGAGCACCGAGCAGGACGACGCCGCCGCCCAGGCCATCCTCACCACCGACACCAAGGCCAAGCGGGTGCTGTTCGAGGAGGACGGTTTCACCATCGGGGGTATGGCCAAGGGGGCGGCCATGCTCGCTCCGAACATGGCCACGATGCTGGCGGTGCTGACCACCGACGCCGAGCTCGACCACAGCACCCTCCAGGGAGCGCTGCGGGCGGCCGTGGCGTCCTCGTTCAACGCCGTGACCGTCGACGCATGCACCTCCACCAACGACACAGTGGTGATCCTGGCCAGTGGCCGGAGGGGCCCGGTGGACGAGGCCCGCTTCGTCGAAGCCCTGGCCCGCGCCTGCGGGAGCCTGTCGCAGCAGATGGCAGCTGATGCCGAGGGGGCCACCAAGCTGGCCCGTGTCCGGGTCGTCGGTGCGGCCAGCGACGAGGACGCCGGCGCCGCCGCCCGCAAGGTGGCCCAGAGCCGGCTTGTGCAGTGCTCCCTGTACGGGGAGGACCCCTATTGGGGACGGGTCGTGAGCGAGCTGGGATCGTCGGGAGCGGCTTTCGACGTCGACAAGGTGTCAGTCGCCTACGGCGGCATCGTGGTCTGTCGCGGGGGAGTGGCCTGCGACCACGATGAGCCCGCCGTCGCCGCCCACATGGCCGGCCGGGACATCTCCATCAGTGCCGACCTCGGGCTCGGAGCGGGGCAGGCCGCCATCGTCTTCACGGACCTGGGGCCCGGCTACATCGCCGAGAACATGACCACGTCGTGAGTAGGCCGCAATGACCGCGACCCCGCACGAGAAGGCGGCCATCCTTGCGGAGTCGCTGCCCTACATACGCGCTTTCTGGGGCCGCGTGGTGGTGGTCAAGTACGGCGGCAACGCCATGGGCGACGCCGCCGCCGCGGCCAGCTTCGCCCGGGATGTCGCTCTGATGCGGTCGGTGGGCATGCGTCCTGTGGTCGTCCACGGCGGGGGGCCGCAGATCGGCGAGCTCATGGCCCGCCTCGGCAAGGTCCCGGAGTTCCACGATGGCCTCCGGGTCACCGACGCGGAGACCCTCGACATCGCCCGCATGGTCCTCGTCGGCAAGGTCAACCGCGACATCGTGTCCAACATCAACGTGCACGGCCCGCTGGCCGTCGGCCTGTCGGGCGAGGACGCCGGTCTCATCACGGCGTCGGCCCGGTCTCCGGAGTTGGGCTTCGTGGGCGACGTGGCCGCGGTCAACCCGTCGATCATCGAGCGGCTGCTGACAGAGGAGCTGATCCCGGTCATCGCCACCATCGGCTCCGACACCGACGGGCAGGCCTACAACATCAACGCCGATACCGCGGCGGGCGCCATCGCCGAGGCGCTGGCCGCGGAGAAGCTCGTGTACCTGACCGACATAGAGGGTCTCCGGGGCGACCTCGACGATCCCCGGACGCTCCTGAGCACGGTCACCACCGCGGATCTCGAGGCCATGGTGGCTGACGGCACGGTGGCCGGAGGCATGATCCCCAAGGTCATGTCCTGCGTCCGCGCCGTCCGCAACGGCGTCGGCCATGCCCATATCCTCGACGGTCGGGCCCAGCACGCCCTGCTCCTGGAGATCTTCACCCGAGAGGGCATCGGCACCATGGTGGAGGCCTGATGGTCGCGCTGAGCGCGCTGCTGATGCCGACGTATCCCGATCCGCCGGTGACCTTCGTGAAGGGCGAGGGAACCATCCTCTGGGACGACGAAGGTCGGCGTTATCTCGACTTCCTCAGCGGCCTCGGGGTCACCTCCCTGGGTCATGCCCACCCGGTCGTCACCAAGGCCCTGGCCGAGCAGGCCGGCACCCTCCTGCACGTCTCCAACCTGTACGGCACCACCATCGCACCCGAAGTGGCAGCGACCATCGACCGGTTGGTCGGCGGCCCAACCGGAAAAGTGTTCTTCTGCAACTCGGGGGCCGAAGCCAACGAGTGCGCCTTCAAGCTGGTCCGCAGGTGGAACGGCCCGGGCCGCCACGTCGTGGTCAGCGCCTACGGCTCTTTTCACGGACGCACCCTGGCCACCCTCCACGCCACCGGGCAGCCGGAGAAGCACGAGCCGTACCAGCCCCTGCCCGAGGGATTCCGCCATGTCGCGTGGTGCGACGTCGCCGCCCTCGAGGCCGCCCTCACGGCCGAGGTGGGAGCCGTGCTCATGGAGCCGGTCCTCGGCGAGGGCGGGGTGCGGCCCGGAACAACGGAGTTCTTCGCCGCCGCCCGCCGTCTCTGCGACGAGCGGGGGATGCTCCTCGTCCTCGACGAGGTGCAGACCGGCCTGGGTCGTACAGGCCGGTGGTTCGGCTTCCAGCACTTCGGGATCCAGCCGGACGTGGTGACGATGGCCAAGTCCCTGGGCAACGGCGTGCCGATCGGCGCGTGCTGGGCACGAGCCGACGTGGCCGACGCCTTCGTCCCTGGCGACCACGCCACCACGTTCGGAGGCCAGCCGCTGGCGTCAGCGGCGGCCCGCGCCGTGCTACAGGTCATGGAGCAGGAGGACGTCCCCTCGCGGGCCGCGGCGGCCGGCGAGCGGCTGGCCAAAGGGCTCTCCGCGATCGCCGGCGTGGCTGAGGTCCGCGGCCTGGGCTTGCTCCTCGGTGTAGAGCTGTCCAAGAAGAGCGCCAAGGACGCGGCGGCCGGAGCGCTCGACAACGGTCTGGTCGTCAACCCGGTCACCAGCTCCGCACTCCGCCTGGCGCCACCCCTGCTCGTGAGCGACGAGGAGATCGACGAGGCCCTCGACATCCTGGCCCGGGTGCTCGCCTCGTGACCCCGCGCCACTTTCTCGGTGCCCTCGGCATCGTCGCGGTGTGGTCGCCGTGAGACTGCGCCACTTCCTCGAGGTCGACGACCTCGACGCCGGCGAGCTGGCCCTCGTCCTCGATCTGGCCGAGCAGGCCGACCCGCCGGCGGTGCTGGCCGGAAAGGGCGTGGCCCTGCTGTTCGAGAAGCCCTCCCTTCGCACCCGCAACGCCACCGAGATGGCGGTCGTGCAGCTGGGTGGCCACCCCGTCGCGCTCCGGGCCGAAGAGGTCGACGTGGACGTACGGGAGCCGGCCGCCGACGCGGCCCGGGTGCTGAGCCGCTACCACGCCGTCATAGGCGCCCGGGTGTTCGAGCACGCCAAGCTGGAGCGGATGGCAAAGGGATCGTCGGTGCCGGTGGTCAACCTCCTGTCCGGTGACGCCCACCCGTGCCAGGCGCTGGCCGACCTGCTCACCCTGCGCCAGCGCTGGGGCACCCTCGCCGGCCGGTCCGTGGCCTGGATCGGCGACGGGAACAACGTGTGCCGCTCCCTGGTCCTCGCCGGGGCGCTGGCCGGTGTGTCCGTGCGGGTGGCCACGCCGGAGGGATTCGGGCTTCCCGACGCCGTCGCGCAACGGGCCAGGGAGCTCGGTGGAGACGTGCAGGTCACGACGCGACCCGAGAAGGCGGTGGACGGTGCCGGCGCCGTCGCCACCGATGTGTGGGCCTCCATGGGCCAGGAGCGCGAGGCCGGGCTTCGCCGAGAGGCCTTCGCCGGGTTCGGCGTCGATGAAGCCCTCATGGCCGGCGCTGCACCCGACGCCGTCTTCCTCCACTGCCTGCCCGCCCACCGGGGCGACGAGGTCAGCGCCGGCGTGATCGACGGCCCCCGGAGTGTGGTGTGGCAGCAGGCGGAGAACCGCATGCACGCCATGCGGGGCCTGTTGCTCTTCCTGATGGGGGCGACTTCATGACCGGCCCGCCGAGGGCGTCGAAGACCCAGCGCCAGCACCGCATCGCGAGGTTGCTGGAGGAGCAGGCGGTTCCCAGTCAGGTCGAGCTGGTCCGGCTCCTGGCCGCCGATGGTCTGGTGGCGACCCAGGCGACTGTGTCACGGGACCTCGAGAACCTGGGCGCGGTCAAGGTGCGGGTGCCGGGAGGCGAGACCGTCTACGCCATTCCCGAGCTGGCCCACGAACGGGTGGCGCCCGGGGACCACCTCCGGCGGGTGCTCGGCGACTGGGTGGTCGAGGTGGCGTCCTCGGGCAACCTCGTGGTCCTGCGCACCCCTCCGGGTTCGGCCCACGTCGTCGGTTCCGCCCTCGACCGGGCCGGTCTGCCCGAGATCCTCGGTACGGTGGCCGGCGACGACACTGTTCTGGTGGTGGCCTCGGAGGACGCCGGCGGCGGCAAAGTAGCGAAGCGCCTGTCGTCGCTGGCCGGCCTGTGAGAGAAGAAAGGCGATCCTGGTGACCAAGAGAGTGGTTCTGGCCTACAGCGGGGGACTCGACACCTCCGTGGCGGTTCGCTGGCTCGGCGAGGAGATGGGGATGGAGGTGATCGCGCTGGCGGCCGACGTGGGCCAGGGGGGTGACTTCGAGGAGGTGCGCCAGAGGGCATTCGCCGCCGGCGCGGTGGAGGCCATCGTGGTCGACTGCCAGGAGGAGTACGCCAGCGACTTCGTCGCGCCCGCCCTCAAGGCCAACGCCAAGTACGAGGGCAAGTACCCGCTCGTCTCTTCGCTCTCCCGCCCCGTGATCGTCAAGCACATGGTTGCCGCGGCACGCGAGCACAACGCCACCGCCGTCGCCCACGGCTGCACCGGGAAGGGGAACGACCAGGTCCGCTTCGAGGTGTCGACCAGGGCACTGGCCCCTGACCTCGAGTGCGTGGCGCCGGTGCGGGACTGGGGCATGACCCGCGACGAGTGCATCGACTACGCCGAGCGCTTCGACATCCCGGTCACCGTCACCAAGAAGAGCCCCTACTCCATCGACCAGAACCTGTGGGGCCGGGCCATCGAGTGCGGCATTCTCGAGGACCCCTGGGAGCAGCCCCCCGAGGACGTCTACGAGCTCACCACTCCCACCGCCGTCGAACCCACGGAGCTGACCATCGCCTTCGACGAGGGGATCCCGAGGAGCATCGACGGGAGGCTGATGCCGCTCCACGAGCTGATCGACGAGGTCAGCCGGGTGGTGGGGTCCTACGGCTGGGGCCGCATCGACATGGTGGAGAACCGGCGGGTCGGCATCAAGAGCCGCGAGGTGTACGAGTGCCCGGGCGCACTGGCTCTGCTGATGGCCCACGCCGACCTCGAGGACCTGACCCTCGAGCGTGATCTCGCCCACGAGAAGGCCCGCCTCGAGCCCCGCTACGCCGACCTGGTCTACGACGGCCTCTGGTTCTCGCCCCTCAAGCAGGCCCTCGACGCCTTCGTCGACGAGAGCCAGCGGTTCGTCACCGGGGAGGTACGCCTGCGTTGCGAGGTACCAGGACGCTGCATCGTGGCCGGTCGCCGCAGCGACGTCGGCCTCTACGACTACGGCCTCGCCACCTACGAGTCCGCCGACCGCTTCCGCCACTCCGACGCCGAAGGCTTCGTCCGCCTCTGGGGCCTCGGCGTGGAGACCTGGGCCGCCCGCCAGTCCCGGGCCGGCCAGGAGTAACCCGCATGACGTTGTGGCAGGGGCGCATACAGGGGGAGCCGGCGCCGGAGCTGATGGCGTTCACGGCCAGCCTCTCGGTGGACCGCCGGCTGGCGCCGGACGACCTCGCCGGCTGCCGGGCCCATGTCCGGGGCCTGGAGCGCAGCGGCATCATCCCGGCCGGGGAGGCCAAGGTGCTCCTCGGCGCCCTCGACCGTGTGGGCCAAGAACTAAGCGAGGGGAGCTTCGCGTTCCGGCCCGGTGACGAGGACGTGCACACGGCCATCGAGCGCCGGGTCACCGAGATCGCCGGCGGCGTCGGGGCGAAGCTCCACACCGGGCGGAGCCGCAACGACCAGGTGGTCACCGCCCTCCGGCTGTACACCAAGCGCCAGCTCCGTAGCCTGGCCAGGTCCGTGGTCGCCCTGCAGCAGGTGTTGCTCGACCGGGCAGAGGCGGCCGGCGACGTCTACCTCCCCGGCTATACCCACCTCCAGCGGGCGCAGCCGGTGCTGCTGTCCCACCACCTCCTGGCCCATGGCTGGGCCTTCGCCCGCGACGTAGATCGGCTCCGCAGCACCGTGACCCGCCTCGACGTGTGTCCCCTCGGCGCCGGCGCCCTGGCAGGATCGTCTCTCGGCCTCGATCCGGACGGCGTGGCCGCCGACCTCGGTTTCGCCCACCGCTTCGAGAACTCCCTGGATGCGGTATCCGACCGGGACTTCGTGGCCGAGGCACTGTTCGACCTGGCTCTGCTGGCCGTGCACCTTTCCCGGCTCGGCGAGGAGATCGTCCTCTGGTCCACCGAGGAGTTCGGCTTCCTCCACCTCGACGACGCCTGGGCCACCGGCAGCTCGATGCTGCCCCAGAAGAAGAACCCCGACGTGGCCGAGCTGGCCCGCGGCAAGTCGGGCCGTCTCATCGGGCACCTCGCCGGCTTCCTGGCCACGCTCAAGGCGCTTCCGCTCGCCTACAACCGGGACCTCCAGGAGGACAAGGAGCCCCTGTTCGATGCGATCGACCAGATGAACCTCGCCCTACCCGCCATGGCCGGGCTGCTGGCCACCGCGACCTTCGACGAGGAGCGGATGCGGGCAGCGGCCGACAGCGACACCTCCGTCGCCGTCGACCTGGCCGAGTGGCTGGTGGAGAGGGGCATGGCGTTTCGCGATGCGCACGCTCTGGTGGGCGGGCTGGTTCGGTCGTGCATCGAGCGCCGGGTCCCGATGGCGGAGCTGGTCGAGGCCCACCCCGATCTCGGCAGCGAGGCGCTGCCCCTGCTCGAGCCGGGCGTGGCCGTCAGCCGCCGGCGCACGCCGGGCGGCGCCGGCCCGAAGCCGGTGGCCGATCAGATGGCCCGCTTCCGGTCCCTGGTTCGTGACACCGCCGAAGCCCTCGGTCGCTGACCCGCGACGCCGTGGGGCCCGGTCACGTAGCGGCGATGGCCGCCGACGCCGGCGCACCGGGGAACCGCACCGCTGCGTGCACCGTGACCGATGAGCCCGGGGCTCGTGGGCGGTCGGGCAGGGCGATGCCGTGAGGATCAGGCCCGTTCCGAGGCGCTTCTACCGCCGCGACTCCCCGTCGGTCGCCCCAGAGCTGCTCAACAAGATCCTCGTGTGCGGCAACCGGGTCGGGCGCATCGTGGAGGTGGAGGCCTATGCCGGCGCCGCCGATGCCGCCAGCCACGGCTTTCGAGGTCGCACGCGGCGCAACGCCACCATGTTCGGAGAGGCAGGCCGGCTCTACGTGTACTTCACCTACGGCATGCACTGGTGCGCCAACGTCGTTTGCGGCGTGGAGGGCGAAGCCGGCGCCGTTCTCCTTCGGGCCCTGGCTCCGGTCAAAGGCGTCGACGAGATGCGGGCGGGCAGACCGGCTGCGCGGCACGAGCGCGACCTGTGCAGCGGCCCGGGGAAGCTCTGTCAGGCGCTTGGCATCAGCGGCACCCACGACGGTGCCGATGTCGTGGCCGGTAGGGAGGGCATCCGGATCCTCGACGACGGCACCGTTCCGCCCTCGTCGCCGGAGCAAGGGCCCCGCATCGGCATCAGCGTGGCGAACGAGGTCCCGTGGAGGTGGTGGGTGCCCGGCGATGTCAACGTTTCCCGTCATCGCGGGCCGCGGCGCCGTCTGCCGGATTGACCCAGATGGTGACGGTGATCCCCCGCTCGGTGCGCGTCCCCGCCTGGGGAGATTGCTTCCACACCTTGCCCTTCCGGGTGCCGGCGCCGGGGCTCTTGGGCTCCGACATGATGATCACCTTGATGTCGAGATCAGCCGCCACCACCCGCGCCGTGGCGTCCTCGCGGGTGCGGTCGAGCAGGTCGGGGACGGTGGCGGTGGCGGGCCCGCTGCTGACCTCGAGGGTGACGGCGGACCCGCCCGGAGCCTCGGTGAATCCCTCCGGAACCTGGGAGACGGCGTAGCCGGGCGGGTACTCGTCGCTCACGACCTTCCTGCGTACCGCCCGCAGCCCGGCCCTACCGAGGGTCAGCTCCGCCTCCTCCACCGGCATGCCCACCACCGCAGGAACCTGGATCAACACCGGCTCGGACGAGACGGAGAGCGGCGGCGGTTCGGGGAAGGGCGTTATCGGTACCCGCGCCAGGGCAGCAGAGGAGTAGAGCTGCCAGATCTCGGCCGGCCAGGATCCACCGGTGACCAGGATGCGGGTGGCCGGCGGGATCATCGAGCGCTGCTTCTCGGGAAAACCGACCCACACCGACGTCACCAGTTCGGGGGTGAAGCCGACGAACCATGCGTCACGCCATTCCTGGCCGGTGCCGGTCTTGCCCGCTACCGGCCGCCCGATGTTGGCCTTCACCGCCGTTCCCCGGTCGACGACGCCCTGCAGCACACCCACCAGCGCGTCGGCGTTCTCCTGTTCCAGAACGCGCTTCTGCGCATGGGCGTGTTCGAAGACCAGCACTCCTCCCGGGCCGGCCACCTTGGTGACCATGGTCGGCGGAACCCGCACGCCGCGGTTGGCAAAGGTGCCGTATGCCGCGGCCATGTCGATGGGGGTGACGTCGTTGGTGCCCAGCACGGCCGACGGATAGGGGAGCAGCGGCGTGGTGATCCCCATGCGAGCGGCCGTGGCGACCGCCTCGGCGGGCCCCACGTCGAGGATGAGTTGGGCGTACACCGTGTTGATCGACCGCACCGTCGCCTCGATGAGGTTGGCCCGCCCGCCGCCGCCACCCTCGTAGTTCTCCACGTTCCAAATCTGGCGGGTCAGCGGGATCGACATCCGGGCCGGCGCGTCATAGGTCCGGCTGAGAGGTATGCCCGCCTCCAGGGCGGAGGCCAGGACGAAGGGCTTGAAGGACGAGCCGGCCGGCCGCTGGCCCTGGGTGGCCAGGTCGAACTTCGCCTGAGCTCCTCCGCCGAAGAAGTCACGGCCGCCGACCAGGGCACGGACGAATCCAGTGCGGGGCTCGATGGAGACCAGGGCGCCGGACGGATCGGTCCCAGGCTTGGACAGGACCTTGGCGATCGCCGCCTCGGCCATCGCCTGACGCTCGAGGTCGAGTGTCGTGAAAACTCGCAGGCCTCCCTGGAATAGAAGCTTCCGCCGGGCCGCGGGAGTGGGGCCGAAGCGTGGGTCATCGAGGATGAAGCGCTTCACCCGCTCCACGAAGTATGGAGCGGCGTACCGCTCGTCTGCCGGGGTCGCCGCCACCACCAGTGGCTCCGCCGCCGCTGCCTCCGCTTCGGTGGGAGTGGCCACCCCGGTCTCCACCATCTTCTCGAGCACCAGCTGACGGCGGGCCGAGGCCAGCTCCGGGCGCCTGTAGGGGTCTGTCCGCGAGGGTGCCCTGATCATCCCGGCCAGCAGGGCGGCCTGGCCCAACGTCAGCTCCTCGACGCCCATGCCGAAGTATTCGTGGGCCGCGGCCTCCACGCCGTAGGCCCCGTTTCCGAAGTAGATCGTGTTGAGGTACAGCTCGAGGATGCGCTCCTTGGTGTACCGGCTCTCGAGCTGGAAGGCGAGAGCGGCCTCCTGCAGCTTTCGTCGGACGGTGCGGTCGGGGCCTACGAGCTCGTTCTTGACGTACTGCTGCGTGATGGTGGACCCCCCCTCGACCACCCTGCCCTCGGACGCGTTCGCGTAGACCGCTCGAAGCACCGATTTGGCATCGACCCCCCGGTGGTCCCAGAACCGTTGATCCTCGATGGCCACGACCGCATCGCGCAGTGCCTTGGGAATCTGCCGCAGCGGCACTGTTTCCCTGTTCTCCTCGGCGTGGAGGGTGGCAACGAGCGTGCCGTCCGATGCGAAGATCTTGGTGGACTCGTCGAGAGGCCCCGCTGTCGTGGTCGCCAGAGGTGTGCTGCTCCAGGAGCAGGCGCCGCCCAGCATGATCACCGCGAGCAGCAGGAATATCGGGCGACGCACTGCTGTATTGTCTCTCAGCGCACCACCGGGACGGTGGCAAGCGGGCCCGGTTGACGATTTACGGCAACGTGCTATAGTAGGAAGCCCCCAAGGAGGTAACCCTCCCGGGGCCAGCGTGAGGAAGCGTCCCGGCAACCCGGGTGGCCCTCCAGCGCAAGCGGCTTCACCTCCGTTCCCTCTTCCCTGGGAACGCGTGTGCCGCGAAGTTGCTCCTTGAAAACGGAACAGAGGAAAGCCAAAAGCCAGTGCGGTCGTGGCGCGCAAGCGCTACGAAATTTTGATGCACTGAGTAACGGACAACCATGTCCGTCTTGGTGCCAGTCGGTACGACGGGGTAG
>DATLCN010000009.1:0-16453 GCA_035526335.1 Acidimicrobiales bacterium
CGGAGCGCCCCGTTCATGCTCAGCGTGGACGGCAACACCTACGACGGTTCGAACTTCGAGACCGTCAGGTCGTGGGTGAAGGACTTCATCGACGACGCCCAGAAGCTCGACGGGGTTGGTGGCGCGTACCTCAACTTCTCCGGCGACGATGCGACCGAGGAGACAGTCGTGCAGGCCCAGTACGGCGGCAACCTCGAGCGGCTCCGTGCGGTCAAGAAGGCTTACGACCCCGACAACCTCTTCCGGGTCAACAACAACATCCGGCCGGCCTAGGCAGCCCAACGCCGCAGTTGGACGCGCTGCGGGCCTCGATGACCGGGTCGTCACTTAAAAAACTGGGGTGCCCAAACGGCAGTGATGCGAGCGGGCCTCCGTCCGCACGTGCGCGCCGTGCTACTGCTTGCGACCCGGAACCCTGACTCGGCCCCACACGCAAAAGCAGGCGATCGCTGTGCACATCCGAGCGGTCGATGTAGATGACCGGTCCAGCGCCCATGAGATCCCCCACGACAATCGTCCTTCCGCACGAACTCCGTCGTCGCGGACCGTAGTTGCGCGCGCACGCCGATGGACGGTTCCCGATAGGGTTGGCCCCGTCGTGAAGAAAGCGCTCCTCGTGCTGCTGGTGGTGTTGGTGGTCCTGACCGGCCTGCCCATCCTCATGGGCATGGCGGGGATGGCCTCCTGTCCGGACTGCGGCCCCGCCGTGCTGGCCGGGGCCACCTGTGCCATGGCGATCCTGGCCGCCGGAGTGGCCCTCCTCTTCGCGCTGTTCACGCAAAGCCTCCGCAGCGGCACTGCCGTGATGCGGCTGCAGCTGCACACCTTCCTTCTCGAACGACCTCCCCGCCTGGCGTAGACGCGCCCGCGCGCGCCCCGAAGCGGCCCGAAGCGGCCGTTTCAGTCCCTTGGCCAGGTGCCCGACGCTTGTGGCGTCGGCGAGTTATCGAGGAGTCGAACCTAGATGGAGTTGTTCTCATGAGCCTGTGGGCGGTCCTGCTCACCGGGTTGTTCGCCGGCGGCGCCTCCTGTGCGGCTGTGCAGGGTGGCCTGCTCGCTGGCACCGTGGCCCGCCGTCGTCCCGAGCCGGCGGTCAGCGGATCCGGCCGGCGGAAGGGCCCGAAGAAAGCGGCGCCGGCCAGTGGCGCGCCTACTCGATGGGACGACGCCGTGCCCGTAGGCGCCTTCCTGGCCGGCAAGCTGGCCTCGCACGTGGTGCTGGGCGCCGGCCTGGGCCTGGCCGGCAATGCCATGCAGATCGGACCCCGGGCCCGGGCGTACATGCAGATCGCCGCCGGGCTGGTGATGGTGCTGCTGGCCCTCAACCTGCTCGGGCTGAAGGCGGTGCAAGGGCTGGTGCCGCCGCCACCCGCGGCTTGGTCCCGGCTGGTGCGCCGCAGCGGCCGGTGGGGCCACGGGCTCGCCCCGGCCGCGCTCGGCGTGGCGACCGTGCTCATCCCCTGCGGGGTGACGCTCAGCATGATGTTCCTGGCCGTGGCCTCGGGGTCCCCGATGGCCGGCGCTGCCGTCATGGCCACCTTCGTCGTCGCCACCATGCCGCTGTTCGCCGTCATCGGCTACGCGGCCCGCCGCTCCACCGCCTACCTGCGGGGCCGCCTCGTCCTGTTGACCGGTGCCGTGGTGCTCGTCGCCGGCCTGGTGGCCATCAACGCCGGACTGGTGCTGAACGGCTCTTCGTTCACCCTGGCCGGGGCGTTGGGCGACCTCACCGGCGCCAGCCAGGCCGCGCCGGTGGCCGCCCCACCGGTGGCCGCGGACGGCATCCAGCGGATCATGATCGAGGCCCACGACGCCGGCTACTCCCCGTCGGCCATCACCGCCCGAGCCGGCGTCCCCACCGAGTTGACCATCCGCACCGAGAACACCCGGGGCTGCACCCGGGCCATCGTCATGAGCTCCTTCGGCGTGCAGAAGGTGCTGCCCGCCACCGGCGACACCCTGGTGGACCTCGGGAGCCTCGAGCCGGGGACCTACCGCTACACCTGCGGGATGGGCATGTACAGCGGCTCCATCACGGCGGTGGCCTGATGGGCGATCACGTGGCCCTCACCTTCGCCGTGACCGGGATGCACTGCGCAAGCTGCGGTCTGCTCATCGACGACGCGGTGGAGGAGCTCGACGGTGTGGCCGGCTGCCAGACCGATTCCCGCCGGGGCCGCACGGTGGTGCGGGCCGACCCGGGAATGGTCAGCGTCGAGTCCATCGTGGCCGCCATCGCCGATGCCGGCTACCAGGCCGAGCTGACAGCGGCCTGAGCAGTGGAAACCCTGTTCCTGCCTCTTCTCGCCGTGGTGGCCGGCGTCGTCTCCTTCAGCTCGCCGTGCTGCCTGCCGCTGCTGCCCGGCTACTTGTCCTACGTCTCGGCCCTGCCCGTCTCCGAGCTCGGTGACCGCGACGCCCGACGGGTCACCGTCGGCGCCTCGCTGCTGTTCGTGGCCGGCTTCACCACCGTGTTCACCATCTTCGGCATCGGCGCCACCGTGGTGGGCTCGTTGTTCTTGCGCAACCAGGACAGCCTCGTGCGGGTCTCGGGCGTAGTCATCATCGCCATGGGCCTGTCGACCATGGGAGTGCTGCGGGTGCCGGCCCTCATGCGCGAGCGGCGAGTCGACCTCAACCGGGTGCCCCGGGGCCCCGCCTTCGCCTTCCCCATGGGCATGGCCTTCGCCGCCGGCTGGGCACCGTGCATCGGTCCCGTGCTGGCCACCATCCTGGCCGCCGCCGCCGCCACCGGCACGGTCGCCTGGGGAGCAATCCTCCTCATCCTGTACTCGGTCGGCCTCGGCATCCCCTTCGTGCTGCTCGCCCTCGGGTTCTCCCGGGCCCAGCGCTCACTCGACTGGCTGCGCCGCAACGGCCGGCGCATCGAGGTGGCCGGCGGGGCGCTGCTGGTGACGGTGGGGATCCTGTTCGTCTCCGGGCGGTGGGTGACGATGTTCCGCCCCCTCCAACGCTGGTTCGCCCAACTGGGCTGGCCGCCGATATGACGCTGCCCGAGCCGTGGATCGCCATCGACATGGGCGTGTCCGGGATACCCGAGTCGTTCCTCGTCAGCCCCAACGTCGTGGTGGTGTGCAGGCTCGTGGGCGGCGTCCGCGCCGCTGCCCTGGACGAGATGCTTGCCCGAGCCAAAACCTCATCAAGGGGCCTCCGGAGAACTACTTGCACGAAAACAGGAACGAAACCGCAGATGAGAGCCGCCAAGGAGATGCAAGTAGGTCTCCGGCGGTCCCCAACCGACAGATAACAAACCAAGGAGAAGCAGATGGACAAGCTGGTGTACCTGTTGTTGGGCCCGCTCGGCTGCGTAGCCGGCATGGCGGTGTGCATGGCCATGATGGCCAGAGGCAGGCGACGGGCGGAGGCGGATCCTCTGCCGGCGCCGGCCGAGGAGGTCGACGCGCTTCGGGCCGAGGTGGCGCAGCTGCGGGCCGAGCGCAGCGAAGCCGGCAATGGCTAGGACGTCGGCCAAGCGCCGGGTGCCGGCGCGGGGCCGCGCCGCAGGGCGTCCTGCACCCCGGCGATCTGCCACCCGGCGCCGGCGGCCGGGCAACGCCGTGTGGCTGCTCGCAACCGTGGTGGCCGTGGTGGCGGTCGTAGCCGTGACGGCGTCGCGTGGAGGCGGCGGTGGCGAACAGGCGGCGTCGTCCTCCGGGGGATTCGTGGGCGGCGACCTTCACTCGCTGGTGGTCGACCCCACCACCCCGGGCCGGCTCTTCATCGGGGGCCACGACGCCGTCTCGGCCTCCGCTGACGGGGGCCGCACCTGGTCGCGGGTGGAGTCGCTGAACGGGGCTGATGCCATGGGTTGGGCCTTTGCCGCCCAGGCGGTCTACGTGAGCGGCCACCCCGGGATCAGCCGCTCGAGCGACGGGGCCACCGTCTTCCGCCGGGCCAACGACGGTCTGCCCGACACCGACGTCCACGCGTTCGGCGCCGGCGGCTCCACCCTCTACGCCGGCGGCCCCGCCCTCGGCGTCATCGCCTCGACCGACGGGGGACGGACCTGGGACGCGCGGACCAGCGATGCTGGCCAGGCCTTCTTCGGCCGCATCCTCACCGGTCCTGGCGACGACCAGCACCTGGTGGGCGCCGACGCCCGCTCGGGCGCCACCGAGAGCACCGACGGCGGGCGGACCTGGCACACCCTTGGCGGGCCGCCCAGCGCGGTGTGGGTCTCCCGCAGCGGCTCCACCCTGTACGTCTCTGGCCCGGAAGGAGCGGCCAGCAGCCCCGACGGCGGAAAGACGTGGGAGGAGATGGCCCTGCCCGCCGGCGCCAGCCTGGTCGAGGCCGACCCCAACGATCCCGCCGTCGTGTACACCGGGATCCACGACGGCGTTGCCGCACAGGTGATGGTCAGCCGTGACGGCGGCGTCCGCTGGGGGCATCCCTGACCCCGGCGGCGACAGCCCCGACCCGTCGTCGCCTGGTGGCGGTGTGGCTCGTCACCGCCATGGGGTTCGGCGCGCTGCTGGCGCTGGCCCAGGCGAGCGGGTCGGCACTCGACGACCCCGACCCGGCCCGACAGCGTCCCGGGTTCCTCGATGCCGGCGCCCTGCCCCAACCCGCCCCCCGCCTCGCCCCCGCCCTGGCACGATCCGGCCGGCCGGCGGTGGCCTTCTTCGTCCGCCCGGAGAGCCTCGACGGGCTGTGCCGGTCCCTGTCCCGTGATCCCCTGGCAGAGCGGGCCGACGTGTTCGTGGTGGTGTCGGGAGCGGGCCAGTGCCCCGAGGGCACCACGGTCGCCGACCCCGCCGCCCGCCTGGCCCGCGTCTACGGCGTGCACCGACCCCGATCGGGTGGGGCGCCGGTGGGCTACGCCGTCGTCGACAGCCACGGCCGGATCCGCTACCGGACGCTCGATCCCACCGTGGCCGACCACCTGGACGAGGTCCGCACGGTCGTCGGTGCCGTGGCGTGACCGTGGACAGCCCCGCGGTTGCGAGTCGGTCGCTGCGCGTGTGCCTGTGGTGTGCGGCCGCGGTGGCGGTGGAGGTCGCCTTGTACTGGTCCTACCGGGGTCACGACGCCCGGTTCCACTGGTTCACCCACCTCTTCGTGGGGGCGTCGGTCGCCCTGGTGACCATGGCCGCAGTGACGCTGCGCACCGGCCGCCCGGTTCCCTACCCGCTGGCGTGGCCGGTGCTGGGCCACCTGTTCGCCATGGCGCCCGATCTGGCCTTCAGCGCAGGCATCGCCCACCAGCGGTGGAT
Source organism: Acidimicrobiales bacterium (assembly GCA_035526335.1). Classification (GTDB taxonomy): domain Bacteria; phylum Actinomycetota; class Acidimicrobiia; order Acidimicrobiales. The sequence continues at coordinate 5,238 of DATLCN010000009.1, forward strand.
GGACGTGTTCGTCGGCCACATCAGCACCCACTTCGTGCCCGGTCGCAACCTCACCTGGTACGCCGTGCTGCTCGTCTCGCTGGGCGTCTACCTCGTGGCCGTCGACCGTACGGCGCAGCCATGAGCCGCGGCGAGCTGTTCGTGGCCAGTTGGGGGCAAGGTCCCGACGTGGTGTTCCTGCACGGGCTGGGCGCCTCGTCCCGCTACTGGGAGGCATTGGCCGCAGCGGGCAGTGGCTATCGGGCCACCGCCCCCGACCTGCTGGGGTTCGGCCGCTCGCCCAGCCCGCCCGATGCCAGCTACGACGTCGAGTGCCACCTGGCCGCCCTGGCTCCTCATCTGCCCCCTCGGGCCGTCGTCGTGGCCCACTCGACCGGCGCCATCCTGGCCGCCGCCCTGGCCGCCCGGCGTCCCGAGGCGGTGGCCGGCCTCCTGCTCGTCGGCCTCCCCGCCTATCCCGACGAGGCCTCTGCCCGTCGAGCCATCGGCGGCCTCGGCCTGCTGGCCCGCCTCACGGTGGAGAAGAGCCCGGCGGCGCGGGTGGTGTGCGAAACCATGTGCCGCTTCCGGCCCCTGGCCATGGCCCTGGCCCCGTTGGTGGTGCGCGACCTGCCTCCCTCGATCGCCTCCGACGGGACACGCCACACCTGGACCTCGTACAGCCGCACCCTTCTCCGCGTCGTGGTCGAGCACCGGGTGGCCGATGACCTGCGGGCCGCACCCCCGCCCGTGACCTTGCTGCACGGGCGGGGTGACCGGGCCGCGCCATTGGACTTCGTCGAGACGCTGGTCGATCGCAGCGCCGGCGTCGGGGCGTCTCCTCGCCTGGAGGTGGTCGACGGCGACCACCACCTCGCTGTCCGCAGACCGGACCTGGTGGCCGATGTCCTCGCCACCGCCTTGGCCGGCAGCGCCTCATGACCCGGTGGCGACCAGACCGCATGGCCTTCGTCCACCTCGAGGTGTGGAAGAACTTCGACAACGTCGCCACCGACGCCGAGCTCGAGCAGGCGGTGGGCGACGTGACAAAGTGACCTTCGCGGAAGGAACCGACCCGGTGACTGACCCGTCACCGCCCGGACGGCCCGCCCCGCGGCCTCGGTGGCGGTGGCCGGCCCTGCTGGCGGCGCTCACCGTTGGCCTCGTCGTGGCCGTCGTGGGCTACGGACCGGGCGATTCGCCGGTCAACCGCTCCTCCGGTGGCCGAATGGCGCCGGCCTTCGCCGTCCCCGACCTTCGGGACGAATCGAGGACCATCGAGCTCGAACAGCTGCGCGGTCACCCTGTCGTGCTGAACTTCTGGGCCTCGTGGTGCGTACCGTGCCGTAAAGAGCTGCCAGCTTTCCAGGCCGTGTACAGCCGGATGGGCGACCAGCTGACGTTCCTGGGGATGAACCATCAAGACAGCCGGGACGACGCCGTGGCGCTGCTCCGGAAGACCGGCGTGCAGTATCAGTCAGGCTTCGACCCCCGGGGCCGGATCGCCCAGGCCTACGCGCTCTACGGCATGCCGACAACGGTGTTCATCTCCGCCGGGGGGAGGATCCTCGCTACCCGGACCGGCGAGATGTCCGAGAGTCAGCTCGCTGACCAGATCAGAGACCTGTTCGCCGTGGTCGTTCCCGATGGCTGAACCGGCGCGCCCGCCTGGCGCCCGCGTTTGCCGTCAACGTTACGGTCATCGCGAACGCAAGGAGTCATCTGGTCAGTCGGAGAGGCCGTGCACCTGCCGGCCAAGGTGAGCGGCGGCAGCGATGTCCGGCACCGTTGAGCAGCCGAATGAGATCAGGGAGCTCCGGCGGGGTGGTCTCTATTGGATGACGTCCAGGCCTCTGATGCGAAGATTCCAGACTCTCCCAGCCAGCACCGGCTGCCAGGCCCACCGAATCTTCGCTCGCCCCGGCGAGCACCCAAGGTGCTCTGCGTTGCTGACCTACCGTTCTGTCTCGCCAGGAGTCCACGGGATGCCGTCCGTCTACCGGGTGCCGTGCAGTTACGCGTCCAGTTACGCGTCCAGATTCGGCCCTTGATCGGATGGCGTCATCGCAGTTGGGCCTGTTGAAGCTCTCTATCGCCAGCGGCAGGGAGCGCGCCAGATGCTCGATGATGTCCTCCGGCGAGGCTGGTGGACGGGATCGACGCCCCGCCATCTCTTGTATGGCGGCCATGACCGTCTTGCCGCTATCCACGACAAGTCGAGTGGCGAAGCCGTCAGGATGCTCCGCCTCGATGTCGTGAGGCGCGCAGGCTTCAGGTGGGAAGTCCGTGAGGTTGAACGTGACCACGAACGCTGCCTCGACATGTACTGCCAGGGCCAGAACGTGTCGGTCCTTGGCCTCGTCGTGCATCTTCGCCACTAGGGCTTTCGGCGGCTCGGCGCTGGCGCCGGGCAGAGCAGCGTCCATCTCGGCGAGTCGATAGGAGATCTGCTCTGGTGCAAGGTCCGTTCGGGTCTTGGCGAGGTTACGGCCGACTTCGTCAAGCAGCTCGGGGCTCCAGTGCGCTCGGAACAGACCGAGGCCGGCGGTGGTGAGGAAGAAGTCGGCAAGCGCGATCGGATAGAGGACATTGGCGTCCGGTACGCCACTGAGCGCCACTGTCAGTACGGCAGGTCGAGGTCCTCGCCCTGTCGGACGATGTTGGTGAGCGCTTCCTGGCGGCGGTGGTCGCGGATCTGGCGGTAGGAAAGGACGTCCGCCAACCGGACCCGACGGTGGGTGCCCACCTTCTCGAAGGGAAGATCGCCTCGCTCCAGCAGCGAGATCACATGTGGACGCGAGACGTTGAGGAGCTGGGCAGCCTCGGTGGTGGTGAGCTGGCGGTGAAGGGGAAGGACGCTGACGGCGTGACCTTGGCCCAGCTCTTCGGCAACAGCGGCCAGCAGCTCGAACAGAGCAGGAGGGATGTCGATCGTCTCGCCGTCAGGAGAGTTACGACCATGTCTTTTGGTGGCTCAGCAATCGGCCTCGACTACGGCGACTTTCTACCGAGACGCCCGCGGAAGGTGCTTGCCTGGATCTTCCTGCTGTCCTTCGTGGTGCTCCCCAAGCCGACTACAGCCGCGCTGCTCGAATGGAGTACCGCGAAGGCACAAGCCATGACCGATGTCATTGCCGACTCACTTCCAGCCGCACCCGGTTCTACGACATCAACGACTCAGCAGTAGCCCTATGAGCAGCCCGCGGTGGTTTCTCCCGAGGGGAGCGCGTACGCGCCGTTCTCCGCGCTTCCTGCCGGCGCGACAGCCGCGATATGGAGAGCTCGTTATGAGTGTCCGTCGAGAGGCGGCGAACACCACGCTCCCCTGGTTTGCGCCGAGATCAAGCGATGGCCGAGTGGTGCGTCTCCGCATACCAACGTCAGCTCGTGCATTGGGACCTGTCGCTGCTGTTCAGCGCATTCTGGATCGGTGGTCGAGGCCACTGGTCCGTGGGGATCCTCAGACGAACCAGTCGGAAAAGGAAGTCGCGGAGGTTCTCCGCTTGGGGCAGGGGGCGAGGATCAAGAAGCCAGTGGTGGCGTCGGTGTCGAGCACACATGAGTCGCTCGGCTCAGCCGGGCGGTCACGCGTTAGCGATGGCAGCGTGAAACGCATCCCACTCGTCGTCCGTGACGTCGGTGAGGGCGAACTCTTCAGAGCTGAGCAAGGGCCGAGCATCGGCGAGACGATCATCATCGACAGTGGACGATCGCAGGTGCGGTCGATCCGGCTGCTCAACGTCGGACATGGCCTTCATCTTACGAGTTGCGAGTTGAGTACGCGAGTTCGAGGTCCTCGCCCTGGGCGGACGATGTTGGAGAGGGCTTCCCGGCGGCGCTGGTCTTGGAACTGTCGATTGCGACCGGAACCCTGACTCGGCCCCACACGCAAAAGCCGCTGTCCTCTACCGCGACCTCGGGACCTCCAGGCGATCGAACCCTGCGAACTGCTCATGGAACCTCACTGTCCCCTGGTCGCCGAGCATGTCCGCCTTCTGCTGTACTAGTTCGGCGGCCCTCGCGCTGAGATGCCCGAACACCTCGATCTCGCGAAGCGTGAGGAAGGGGGCCAACCTCTTGAACTCAGGTCCGCCGATCTCGATGTGACGCTCGAGCGAGGCGGAATCAGGATGCACCGACACGACGACCATCCGGCGAGCGTCCTCTTCGAGGTAGAAGCCATACGTCGCCATCTGTGGCTGCTGGGCGTCGACGAACGCCACCAACGAACGGATCCCTGCCCTGAGGTCATCCCAGCGCTCGCTGTGCACCTCCGAGCGGTCGATGTAGATGACCGGTCCAGCGCCCACGAGATCGCCCACGACAATCGTCCTTTCGCACGAACTCCGTCGTCGCAAACCGTAGCGCCCGAGCACGTCGATGGACGGTTGGGGGCCGGAGCGGGTCCCCGAGAGCACCGAACGTGCACTCGATAACACGACGACGCGCAGAGCCCGTCGCACGCCGATCGGCGCTTCGGACTGATGCTGTCAAGTCAGGAGGTGTAGTCCCGGCACCGCCTCGAATACACGGTCCTCGTGAGGAGAGGCACATCGAGCCGCATCGCCGACGCTGCGATCCACAGGTCGTTCGCGTGAGAGCGATCGGCCGGGGGGTGCCCCGCCTGACGGCAGGAGTGGCGAAGTTCCGCCGCGCGACTGAGGAGCGGGTCGGTGACCGGCACGACGGTGACCGCTGCAATGGCTGCCTCGAGCCCCGCCCGCCGTGACGCCCCCCACTGGGCGACCAGCGCGCCGTAGCGAAGCTCCATGACTGTCACGGCGGCGAGGAAGACCTGGTTCCCAACCAGGAGGCGAAGCTGCGGTTCGAACGCGGCGCGCCGGCGGGGACTGAGTGTCCGCGCTGAAGACGTTCGTGTCAACCAGGAGTCTCACGGACCGAGGGCGGCGGCGAAGGCGTCGTCCTCGTCATCGGAGAGATCCTCGATTAACAACACGTCAATCGACGCCAGCACGGGCGCCTGGGCCAGCTGCCTGGGCGTGAGATCAGGCGGCAGCAGAGAGGCCCCCTGCGGCGGCAGGTGCTCTTGGTCGTGCGCGGCATCGCTCACGTCGCCATGGTAGGACTCCGCCGGCTTCAGCACCGAACGCCCGCTCCGAACCTCGGCGTCCTCGGCATCCCGGTCGCAACCGAACGGCGTCGCGGGTGCCCTGAGCCGGGCGTTAGAGGGCACCCCGGCCGCCGTGTCTGCCGGAGTGATACGGGGCGGTCTCCGGATCGAGCCTCGGGCGCCCGGCGACGTCCGAGGCGACTGTCGCGCCACCTCACCACCCATCCGCGAGCGCTAGATATGCGCCACCTGGGCCCGAGTGTGCGAGGCCAGTGTGCAGGGTTCAGAAGGGCCCGGTAGCCGCGGATCGTCTTGTCCTCCCTGCCCTTCTCGTCCTGGAGATACTTAGACAGGAATCGATCAACGGCGTCGTCCATCCGAGTCTTCTTGTCTCCCGGGGCCATGACAGCGGCCGAGCGGACCTCGGACACAAAGCGAGCGAGTTCCTCGGTGGCTTCCCGTTCGTTCCGTGCACTGACGTTCCGATGAACCCGATGTGTGTGCCCGGCCTCATCTGGCGGTGTCCGTGTCGTCAGCTTCCAAATGCCGGGCCGCACCTGCTGGAGAGAGCCGCTGCCACGGCGTGCTCGTCCGCGAGGTCTTCTTGCTCCCTCGGATTGCACAAGACCCGCCGGGAAATCGCAGCGAAGATGGTCAACGCACACGCAAGCTGGCTCGACTCCACAGGCCATCACTTTGGCCGAGGAGGGGAGAGGCCCGTTGACGAGCTCCCAAGCCAGGCGGTGTGCTGTCACCTGTCGTCCTTCGACTTTTAGGCGGCCGGTCCCACGGGTGGGGTTGGTTGCTCCGGTCCACAGGTGATGCTCGCCACTTCGGTCAACGAGTGCCTCGAAGCGTCGCTGAACGTCCTGATCCATGTGTTTATCCTTCCTGGGACGGGCCCCGCTGTTCGGGACGGTGTGTAAGGAAGGACGGCAAGGACAAGGCGGCACCGTCGACCGCAGCCCCCAATGTAGCGCCAGCGGTGTATCGCGCGTGTATCCGGCGGTGTATCGCCCGGTGTATCGCGCCTGCAGGTGCTTACCCTTGGCGGATACACCGGCACCGGAACACGCTCCCTGGAGAGAAACCCCAGGTAGAGAGCATGTTCGGCGAGTGCGCCCCCCGGGATTCGAACCCGGAACCTGCGGATTAAGAGTTTGGTTCCGCCGATCTACTGGAGCCGCTCAGGTCTCTGACGTGCTGTTTTGTCTTCGGCTTCGTCTGCGGAGTGCCTCCTGGTCTACCCAGGTATACCGAGATGCGCGGTTGCAATCGCGGTTGGCGGAGGCCCAAGTTGCCCTCCGTCTAGCCGCACAGCAGTCTTCAGGACTGGGGCCGCACCAAGAACGGTGGAGGCCGGGGGAGAAAGCGGCCTAGAGCAGCAGCAGCATCCACTGTCGGTACTTGACCCCGTACCGGGGGTCAATAAGCGCTGGGAGCTATCAAGACCGTACCACACAGGTACGCTCTCACCTTCCGAGCCCTCGTAGGGTGATAAAACCGTACTAATACGGTACGCTTATGTCCATGACCTTGATGGATCGACTCATCGGAGTGGCCGCTGAGCAGCGTGGCTTCGTCACGGCGGCCGACGCCGAGGCCGTCGGCGTGAACCCTGTCGAGCTGCGGAAGATGGCGGCTCGAGGCCGGCTCGAACGCGTCGCCCACGGGGTGTACCGGCTCGCCACGTTCCCTCACCGCCACAACGATGAGCTCATGGTTGCGGTGCTCTGGACCGGCAAGCGGGGCGTCATCGGCGGCCAGACCGCTCTCGGCCTGTACGAGCTGTGCGACGTCAACCCGCGCCGCATCGATGTCGTCGTCCCCGTCGACTACCGTCCCCGGAAAGCGGGCGGGGAGCAGTACCGCGTCCATCACGCTCGGTTGGGCCCCCGCGACACCGACATCGTCGACGACATCCCCGTCGTCGTGCCCAGAGTCGCCATCGCGCAGGCCATTACGGCTCACATTGACCCGCGCCTCATTGAGCAGGCCATCGCGACTGCCCGCCGCCACGGTCACATTGATCTTGGCGCCGAGCAGCGGCTTCGAGAACAGCAGTCCGACGTACTCAACCGTCCGCCGCCACGGCGCGCTTTGGCATGAGCTTGTCACGCGATCGCCAGCCGGCCGACCGAAGCCACCTGCAGCGCTGGCTCACGGAGTGGGCTGCGGCTGAGAGCGTCACCGCCGGGCGGCTGCAGCGGCGGGTTTCGGTGCTGGTCGTATCGGCGATGCTCGATCACCTCCGTGACGCCGCTGGCGACCATCGATTCGGGCGAAGGGCGGCGCTGCTCTCGAGATGCGCTTCGGATCGAGGGCCCGCACCTCGAAGGACTTCGACACCGTGTACCGCGGGGCGCTCGACGATGCCGTTGCCGAGGTCGACACGGCGGTCGCGACGGAATGGAACGGCTTCGTCGGCCGCGTCACCCGCATCGGACGGGTGGAAGTACCGGGCCTGCAGGTGCAGCCGCTCAGGTTCGAGATCAAGCTCACCTTCAAGGGCAAGCCCTTCAGCACCTTGCCGATGGAGGTGGCCGCGCCGGAAGGCGATGCGCTGCGACGAGTGGACGCAGTCGAGGTCTCGCTCGATCCGGTCGGCCTTCCGGTACCGCCCACCGTTCCGTGTCTCTCCGTGCGCTACCAGATCGCCCAGAAGGCTGCATGCCTGCACCGACCCGCTCGAAGGGCACCGGCCGAATGATCGGGCCCACGACCTTGCCGACCTCATCCTCTTGGAGGAGCTGCTCGACGCCGCCGACTTGGGCGACGTTCGGGCGGCGTGCGTCGACGTCTTCGCCATCCGGGACAGGCAGCCGTGGCCGCCGGCGCTCGTCGCGCCGCCACACTGGCCACGACTGTGGAACACCATCGTCGAGGAGGATCGCTTCCCGGTCATCGCTCTCCACGACGCCGTCGAACGGGTCCGCGCCCTCATCGAGCGCATCGACGCCGCGAGCGCAGGCTGAAGCTCATCCGGGTCCTGCGCCAATGCCAGTCCGGAGCGCCCGAGCGACCCGTGTCGTGACCGGGCCCGACCGGTCCCAACAGACCGTCAGTTGGACGGCTTCCCTTGACGATCGTCAAGGGACAACCTACGGTGTTCGTCGTGACCCACCATCTCGTCGGTGCCGCCGAGGTAGCCGCGATACTCGGTGTCAGTCGCCAACGCGTGGCCCAGCTGGTCACCTCGACTCTCGACTTTCCTTCCCCCGAGGTCGAGTTGTCGGCCGGGCGCATCTGGGCCCGTGAAGCAATCGAGCGCTGGGCGGCAGACCATGCTGAGCGGGGGCCGCGAGCACGAGGCATCACAATTCCTGTCGACGGCGCCGGGGCCGGCGAGTGGCCAGTTCCCGAGTTGGGACCCTGGCCTGACTGAACCCTCCTTTGCGGGCGTCGAACACATCGACTGCCTCTCGATCTCAGTTCAGAGGATGAAACCTGCCTTCCGTGGGGCTTTGTCGACGACGCCGCAGATCCTTCGATCATCCGTGAGGGTGCCTGGATCATCGTCGGGTCAATGACCGCCCACGCCGTGGCGCAGGTCTCCGAGATGGGGAGATCGTCCATGTTCGAACTCTCCCCGGCCCAGTCAGCCGTCACCGTCACCTCCTCAACCTCAACAGCCCCGTCTCCTAGAACAAGCGTGCGATGGTCCGCCGATCGACAAACGGCCGGAGGTGGCGTCGGGTCCGCCTTCGGACGCAAAGCCGAGGTGGTGCGGCTGTCGTTGCGTTCGTAGCGGCCAGCGCCGATGGCGGCGTCGGCTTCTACTAGGTCGATGAGAGACTGCAGCACGAGCTGCATGGCTTCTTTCATGAAGTCGAGGTCTCCGCCCGAGCGCAGAGCGTCGAGAAGTTCGGTCAGGGCAGACTGGTCAAGGGCCTTCGTGGGGTTCTCCTTTGTGATCCTGGCTTGGGAACACGTTGAAGATCCCGCGGTGGCCCTCTTCGCGGGTGGATGCCCCCAACCCCCGCTCCTCAGAGCCGGTTAGAGGCTCTGGATCAGGACTGCTGGTATGAGGACTGCGGCCGATCTGGGTTTCTTCACGGCCGTACTGCCCACGCTGGGGGCTGTCCTCAAATCCCACCACTCCAGGGGACACACACCCTCAGCGCCGGCGATCGTTATCGAAGGTCCTACTTGACGAGGTGGAACTTGATCTATACTGTCACCCGAAGGCTAGGAGGGCGGGGACGATGGGCTGGGGACGCAGGAGGCGGAGCCTGTCCAAGGCTCGGGGAAGGTTGCAGGCGCGGGCTCCACGCGTCTGGCTGTGCACGAGATTAGTGATTGTCGTGGTCAGCTTGATCCAGGCTGGCGCCTCGCCGGCGTTCGCCGCCCGCCCCACCCCCGGGCTGGGCGCCATGACAGTGACGCCGGCCGAAGTCGTGGCCGGCACGACGAACAACGCCTTGAGCTTCAGATTCGTGGCCTCAGGCCGCTTGTCGGGGGTGTCGTTGGACATCCCAGCGGGCTGGACCCCACCGCAGATCTCTGATGGTGCCGCCCCCGGCTTCGTGAGCATCCAGCAACGGACCTGCGCGTCAGCCACGCTGGCATCCACTGGTGCGATAAGCGGCAGCGGACCCTGGACGGTGCTCGTAACGGTGGACTGTGTAAGGACCAAGCACTTCGTGCTCGCCTACGCCGGCGGCGCCAGCAAGGTGACCGCGCCGACGGTGGTGGGGCCCTATGTGTTTGCCGCCAAGGCCCGCCCCGGCGATTCCGTCAGCTTTGCTCCCCTGGCGTCCTCGCCGGTGGTCACCGTGGTCGCCGGAGCTGCTCGATCTTTGGTCCTCAGCGGCCTGACCGATCCTTCCACCGCAGGTGACCCCAGGTCGATCACGGTCACGGCCAAGGACGCCTTCGCCAACACCGCCATCTCCTATGCGGGCACGGTCAACTTCGCCAGCACCGATGCGGCCGGCGACCTCCCAGCCTCCTACACATTCGTCGCCGCCGATGCCGGCACCCACACCTTGGCCAACGCCGTTGTCTTCAAGACCGCCGGCACCCAGAGCCTGTCGGGTGCCGACTCGACCGACGCCACCATCGCCGGCTCCCAGAGTGTCACCGTCGTTCCCGGCGCCGCCCACCATCTCGCCTTCAGCGTGCAGCCCTCGACCACGCCTTCGGGAGCGACCATCGCCCCGAGCCCCAAGGTGCGCGTCGAAGATGCCTACAACAACCTCGCCGCCTCGACAGCCAGCGTTGACCTGGCCCTCACTGGCGGCACCGCCGGCGCCACCCTCTCGGGCCCCACCCCGGTGGCCGCTGTCGGTGGGGTCGCGAGCTTCAACGATTTGGCGGTGGACCGGGTCGGCACCGGCTACGGCCTGGCCGCAACCTCGGGGGCACTGACCGCCACGTCGAGCAGCGCCTTCGATGTCGCCTCATCGGGCCAGGCCATGTCCGGCTGGGGCTACAACTTCTTTGGCCAGTTGGGCGACGGCACCACCACCGCCCACTCCATCCCGGTGCAGGTGGGCACCGCCACCAACTGGGCCACCGTGGCCGCCGGCGGTTACCACACCGCCGCGATCAGGACCGACGGCACCCTGTGCGCGTGGGGCAACAACGAATACGGCCAGCTGGGCGACGGCTCCACCACCGCCCGCTCCTCCATCCCGGTGCAGGTGGGCACCGCCACGAACTGGGCCACCGTGGCCGCTGGCGGCAAACACACCGCCGCGATCAGGACCGACGGCACCCTGTGGGCGTGGGGCAACAACGACTCCGGCCAGGTGGGCGACGGCACCCTTACCGCCCACTCCATCCCGGTGCAGGTGGGCACCGCCACCAACTGGGCCACCGTGGCCGCTGGCGGCAACCACACCGCTGCGATCAGGGCCGACGGCACCCTGTGGGCCTGGGGCTACAACGGCTACGGCCAGGCGGGCTCCGGCAGCTTCTTCCCGGCACGGCTGGGCACGGCCACCGACTGGGCCACCGTGGCCGCCGGCCACTCCCACACCGCCGCGGTCAAGACCGACGGCACCCTGTGGGCCTGGGGCTACAACGGCTACGGCCAGCTGGGCGACGGCACCACCACCACCCGCTTCGTCCCGGTGCAGGTGGGCACGGCCACCGACTGGGCCACCGTGGTCGCCGGCGACTCCCACACCGCCGCGGTCAGGACCGACGGCACCCTGTGGGC
>DATLCN010000010.1:0-16354 GCA_035526335.1 Acidimicrobiales bacterium
GCGCAGGCCGGTGGGGGCGGCGATGTGGCCGCCGAAGAGCAGTTGCACCTTGCCGGCCTGGGCCACCGAGAAGTTGATCTTGATGGAGGCGTACTCGTCAGAACCGGACATGGTGTGGACGTACGGCGGGTTGTCGAACGCGAGGAACGCCGGGCTGTTGTCACCGTAGAGCTCGAACTGCCGGTGGCCGTTGTCCGTGCCGATCATGTGGGAGTCGTAGTCCTGATCGCCGTTCCCGCCGGCCGCTGCCGAGCCGGAATCGCTGGCTGGGTCGTCGGGGATGTTCGTGACGGCCGGGTCCATCGTGAGGGCGCCCGCGCACTTGCCGGCGGTCAACCCATCGCAGCGGTTCCCCTTGACGAGGACGTTCTGGGTCAGGTTCCAGGTGGCGAGCGAGTCGTAGGCGTGGGTCGTGTCCTTCTTGACCTGGTAGCGCAGCGTGATCGAGTGGTTGCCGGCGGTGGGCACGTCAGCGGTCAGGCGCTGCGGCGTCACCTCGTCCTCGTGGTAGTGCGAGTTGCTGGCCTGGAGGATGCCGTTGATCCAGCCGTCAGGACAGGCGCGACTGGTGCCCGTTCCGTTGGCGCACTGCGCGTAGTCGACAGCGACGGAACCGGCGCCGGCGATCTGCGGTGTCATCACGGTGACCACGGCGAGACCTACCAGCACCGCAGCTGCTTTCTTCCACTTTCGCGCACGTCCCGCTAGCCGGCCATACGCGGCCAGCCGCTCGATGAGTGAGTAGTTCATGTCCTGTTTGCCCCTCTCGGTTCGTCCTTTCGCACCCCTTGTACGAAAGAGTTCAGTGCTCTGTCAGCGCTCCGAGAGTTCGCCGTAAAGGGACTTTCTCATCCCTAATCCCCCCAGAACCACCCCATTGGATTGGAGAATATACCTGCTGACAGTGGTTGTCTAGACACTTCTAGTGATTCCTCTTCCTAGTAGGTGCTCGGCTCGCAGCGGGTTGCGGACAGGTGAGACGAAGCCCCGCCCAGGCGGCAGCCTCCGGCCACGTTCCGTGGCATCTTCTCCCGCGCCTCGGAGCGGGAATTCGGTAAGCTGTCCCCAGCTACTGGACGACGGAGAGATCGGGCGGAGCCATGGGCGTGACGCAGGCGGCACTTATCCGCGTCCTCGTGGTGGACGACCACGAGGTCGTCCGCCAAGGTGTGGCCGCCCTGCTGGGGAACGCCTCCGACATCCTCGTGTGCGGTGAGGCGGGTACCGCCGAGCGGGCGGTGGAGCTGGCCGACGCCACGCGACCCGATGTGGTGGTGATGGACGTGCGCCTCGGCGCCGACAGCGGGATCGAGGCCACTCGTGAGATCCGTGACCGTCGACCTGAGGTCAAGGTCATCATGCTCACGTCCTTCGCCAGCGACGACGCCCTCTTCGCCTCGATAATGGCCGGCGCCTCGGGCTACGTCCTCAAGCAGATCCGGGGGACGGAACTGGTGGAGGCGGTTCGCAGCGTCGCTTCGGGCAAGAGCATGCTCGACCCGTCGATGACCACCTCGGTGCTGGAGCGGGTGCGCCGGAGCGGCGAGCTGAAGGACGAGAAGCTGGCCCGCCTGTCGGCCCAGGAGGAGCGGATCCTCACGCTCGTGGCCGACGGCCTCACCAACGGCCAGATCGCCGGCGAGATCCACCTGTCGGAGAAGACCGTCAAGAACCACATCTCCCACATCCTCACCAAGCTCGAGGTGGGCCGGAGGGCCGAGGCGGCCGCCTACCTCGCCCGTCACACCCGCACACCCGACCGCAGCGCCGGCGACTGATCATCCAGACACGCTGTCCCGGCCCGAAAGAGCCGTTCGGCCCATGACACGGGGGTCGCGGGGGAGCACGATGGCCGTGCGATGACGACAGCGGACGCTGGCACGACCCGCCCGATCCGGGTGATGATCGTCGACGACAACCGCCAGGTGCGCGGCAGCGTGGCCGCCCTGCTGGAGGCCGAGGGAGACATCGTCGTGTGCGGCGAGGCGGAGGCGGTGGTCCAGGCCGAGGAGATGGTTATAACGGCCGAACCGGACGTCGCCATCATCGATCTCCGGCTGGGCGTTGAGAGCGGCATCCAGGCCGGGCGCGAGGTTCGGGCCCGCCGCCCGGCGACGCACGTCATCCTGCTCACCTCGGCCTCGGACGAGGAAGCGAGGTTCGCCTCCGCCCTGGCCGGCGCCGACCGCTACCTGGTCAAGCAGCTGCGGCAGATCGACATCGTAGGGGCGGTGCGGGCCGTCAGCGGCGGATCCGTCCATCCGGACGCGCTGTCCCCCGTGGATCTCGAGCATCTACGCGCTCGGGTTGGGGACGCCGATAGGGCCGGGCAGAAGCTGCTCGACCTGGTCATCGATGGTCTCACCGACGCCGAGATCGGGCGGGTGATGGACCTGGGAGAGGCTGAGGTGCGCCGACGCGTGGATGTCCTGCTGAGCCGGTTGAGGCGGGCCAGCACCCCCCCGGCCGGCGCGTCCCGGCGCCGGCCCTGAATATCCCGGCCAAATAGGGCCGTTCGGCCCATGGCCGTGAAGGCCGGGTAGTCGAAGGTGACTAGTCAGAAGGGGGCGACTCCGTGTTGCCCGCGGTCATCGACGAACTCCATGGAGCAAGGGGTGGAAATGAACTCGAGCAGCGGCAGGCGGATCCGAGCGGCCCGGCTAAACGGCCATGAGGGGATGCCGGCGGGGTCGAGGACCTGGATGTCGGGGAGGCGCTTGGCGCGCCTGCCCATCGGCGCGCTGATGGTGGCGCTGCTGGCGGGGCTGTTCGGGCCCGTACAGACCGCGCTGTCGGCCACCGAGCCGCCGCCGGCCACCAGCCTGATCGTCAAGTTCGTTGCCGGCCTGTCGCCGGAGGACCAGCAGGCGGTGATCGCCCGGGACGGCGGCACCGAGACGTCCTCCATCGCCGCGCTGCGCCTGCACGTGGTGGAGGTTGCCGGCGAGGACCTCGACGCGACCAAGGCGCGCTACGCCGCGGACGCTCAGGTCCAGACGGTGGAGCTCGACCGGGCCCGGGCCGCCGAGGCCGTGGTCGACGACCCCGGCTACGCCGACCAGTGGGCCCTGCCCAAGATCGGCTGGGACTCGGTGTACGGGTCGCTCACCCCCCCGGGGTCGGCCACCATCGCCGTCCTCGACACCGGCGTCGCTCCCGTGGCCGATCTGGCCGGACGCCTGCTCCCCGGCTTTACCGCCTTCGCGAACACTGATCCTCAGATCGACCCCAACGGCCACGGCACCTCCCTGGCCACCATCGCCGCGGCCGCCGCCGGCAACGGCGTCGGCATCGCCGGCGTCGGCTACGCCGGCGTGACGGTCATGCCGGTCCGGGTCCTCGACGAGAAGGGCCTCGGTCAGGACAGCGACATCATCGCCGGCGTCGTCCACGCCGCCGACAACGGCGCCGACGTCATCCTCATGGCCTTCTCCAACCCCGGCTTCAGCCAGAGCCTCCAGGACGCGGTCGACTACGCCTGGTCGAAGGGCGCGGTCCTGGTGGCCGCCACGGGCAACGACGGCTCTACCAGCGCGGCCTACCCGGCCGGCGACGCCAAGGTGGTCGGAGTCTCGGCCACGGACCAGAACGACGCCCTCTGGGCGAGCAGCAATTCAGGCCCCGCCGCCTTCCTGGGCGCGCCGGGCGTGCAGATCGGGGCGGTGCTTCCGGGGGGCGGCACCAGCTCAGTAACCGGCACGTCGGCCTCAGCGGCCATCGTCGCCGGCTCAGCGGCCCTGCTGGCGGCCAACGACCCCGGCGCCACCAACGGCGTCGTGGTCGGCCGCCTGGCCCGCACCGCCGATGCGGCCGGCACCGCCGGCGACACCGGCAACGGCCGGGTCAACCTGGCGCGAGCCGTGGCCGACGTGTCGACTGAAGCGGTTGTCCCGGCCGGCGCCGGCGCGACCGGGGGGCCATTCGTGGGGCCGTATGTGTCCAGCGCGGCGGCGATAAGTGCCGCGCTTCAGGGAAAGCACAACCCCGCAAACCTCAATGACCCGAACTGCCCGAACAACCCGCCAACCAGTTGGATCGACACGTCCATGTGCGGGTGGCGGGAGATCGAGGATTTCCCGGGTCGCGTCCTTCTCGTCAACACCACAGCCAACTTGACAACCAAGCGAATCTCGATCTCGATCGATCACAAGCAGAACGGCACTCCCGGCATTGAAAGGTTGCGCAATTTCGTAAGCTCGGGCACTGGAGTGTCGTACTCCAACATGTCGCTGGACAACACAACGGACATTTGGAAGTACACGTTCGACGTGATCATCCCGGCCAACACGGCCGCTACCGCCGAGAAGGCGGTCACCTTCACAGGCCAGCTGTCAGCCGGCGCCCACCGGATCACCGGACAGAGTCTCACTCTGGGGACGGGTCAGGCGAGTGATCTGCCGATGGGCAACCTCGGAATCTTCAAGACCGGAGCCGAGCCTGGAAGACCCGATCTGCTTCTCTCCAAGCTCCAGACCGTGACAGGCGGTACCGCTGCGGCCACGGCACTCTCGGTCAGCCCGGGGCAAGAGATCACCTACACGCTGAACTACTCGAACAAGTCGACTGCTCTCAACCCTGCTTCTGGCGTGCAGCTCACAGACACGGTTCCTACTGGGCTGGTCTACGTCGTCGGTAGCTGCGGTAGCTCGACGATCTGCTCGGAGTCGACCGGTGCGACCGGTATCACCTCACTGACATGGACCTTGACGGGTCCGATTGCCATCGGGGGCAGTGGCAGCCAGACCTTCCGGGCGACGGTGCCGCTGACGGCAGGTTTCGGCGTCGGCTACAACAACTCCGCCCTGATCCAGTCGTCACAGGTCGACCTCAACGAGCCCGACAACACGTCCAACACGGTTATTGCAACGGTGTCATTCAACCGGCGTCCCGTCGTCGACACCGTGAGCATCTCACCGGCCAGCGCCGGCACCGCCGACACCCTCACCGCCTCCTACACCGCCCACGACGCCGATCTCGACACCCTCACCCCCGCCTACCAGTGGTTCAAGAACGGCACGGCCCTGGCCGGCGAAACGGGCTCGACGCTCAATCTGGCCACCGCCGGCAACGGCAACCGGACCGACTCCATCACCGTGCGGGTCACCGTGGGCGACGCCAACGGGGGCAGCGACAACAAGACCTCCGCCGCCCTGGTCATCGGCAACACCGCCCCCGTCGTCGACACCGTGAGCATCTCTCCGGCCAGCGCCGGCACCGCAGACACCCTGACGGCGTCCTACACCGCCCACGACGACGACGGCGACACCCTCACCCCCGCCTACCAGTGGTTCAACGGGACGACTCTCCTCGTCGGGCGCACGTCCAGCACGCTCGACCTGGGCGGAGTTGGCAACGGCAACCGCGGTGACTCCATCACCGTGCGGGTCACTGTGACCGACTCCAACGGGGGCAGCGACAACAAGACCTCCGCCGCCCTGGTCGTGGGCAACACCGACCCGGTGGTCTCGCTGACCGGCAGTAGTGCGGCGGATGAAGGCAGCACGAAGCTCTACAGCTACACGGTCAGTGACCCCGACGATGAGACATTCACCCTCGTTTCGAAGAGCTGTGGAACCAACGGCGGAGCTGCGACCGCTGGGACGTTCGATGGTGCGACCGGAGCGGGCAGCTTCAGCTGTACCTTCCCGGACGGTCCGGAGAGCTCCACTGTGAGTGTCACGATCAAGGACAGCACCAATGCGAGCGACGGAGACTCCATCCTCGTCACCATCGCCAACGTGGCCCCGGCCGTGACGCTCACCGCGGAGCCGGCCACCGCCAACGAGGGTCAGACCAAGACCTACTCCTACGACGCCACCGACCCCGGGGTCGACACCCTCACCATCGTCGAGTCCTGCGGCGCCAACGGCACCCGCACCGACACCCTGGCGGCCAACAGCTTCGACTGCACCTTCCCCGACGGGCCGGCCACCTCCACGGTCAGGGTCAGCGCCACCGACGGCGATCCCGCTCCGGGCAACTCCGGTGCTGATGAGGTCCTCGTCACCATCGCCAACGTGGCCCCGACGGGAAACCCCGGCGCGCCGTATTCAGGCCCCTGGGGTGCCCCGGGCATCACCTTCAACGGGACGGCCACGGACCCGGCGGGGACCAATGACACCCTGACCTACGAGTGGGACTTCGACTATCCAACCGCCGGGTCCTTTTCTCCTGACGCGACGATCGCCAGCCCCACCCACGTCTACCCGGGCCCGGGCACGTTCACGGCGGCCCTCCGGGTGTCAGACGAGGACGGCGGGGCCGACATCAAGACGGTGCGGGTCACGGTCGAGAAGCGGGCAGTGACGCTCAGGTACACCGGCGACGACCGCGAGGAGTACAGCGACGTGCAAGCGTTGACAGCGGAGGTCAAGGACGGCCCGACATTTGTCCAGGGCGTCGCTGTGACGTTCACCATCGGCACGCAGAGCACGGCGTCAGCCCCCACGGGCACCAGCGGCATCGCCAGCGCAACGTTGAAACTCGATCAGCCCAAGGCGGTAACGAGCGTCGTCACGGCCATCGTCTCGAACGCGCTCTACACGGCGACATCGGTCACTGACACGTTCAACGTGCTCCAGGAGACGGTCGCGATCTCCGACATCCTTCCGACCGACATCACGATCGACGGAACCGACGGCGACATCGACAGCCTCACGGTCTCGTTCCTCGTCGACGAGGCCCAGGACCTCAGCTTGAGCTACGCGCTCGCCACCAGGATCCTGCCGGTGACGGTCAGTCTGTCCCCAGTGGCGACAGGGAGCTCCTACTCATGTTCTGCGCCGTTCACCGTCGTGCCCATCGATGACGACACGGTGAGGGTGTCGTGCACCATCGCCAATGTGGCCACGAACGTCTATCAGGTGGATGTTGCGGTCAACAACGGCTACTTCGTGGGCTCGCAGGTCAGCGCCACCGCGGTGATGGACCCGGCCGCCGGATTCACCACCGGGGGTGGGATGTTCCTCCTCAACCCGACGACCAAGGTGAACTTCGGTCTCAACGCCAAGGTGCTCAAGTCGGGTCAGGTTCAGGGCTCTTCCCTGGCCGTCTTCCACTTCGCCGAAGGGAACTACATCGTAAAAAGCAACTCGATGGGCGCCTTGGCAGTGAGCAAGGACGCAAGCGGGTCCTTCTGGAAGGCGACCTTGACCGGAAAGGCCACATACCAGTCGCCGCCCTCGAGGACAGTCGTCTGCCCGACATCGACCACACCGACGAACAAGTGCGGTGGGTATTCGTTCTCCGTGTACGTCGAGGACTGGGCCGAGCCGGGTTCCGGGAAGGACAAGTACTGGATCGAGGTGAAGGACCCGAACAACCAGTTGGTCGCCAAGGTGTCGATGCCTCGTACGGGCGGTCCCGCTACCCCAGCGGTTCCCACGACCATCACCGGTGGCAACGTCCAGATGCCTCACTGATCTCCGCCGAGTAGCGCGTTGAAAGGCCGCCGGCGGTGTCGGCGGCCTTTTCTCTCAGTCTCCTCAGCCGCCTGCGCCCAGGTGGCCAGGGCGGCATCGACGACGGTCACCAGCTTGGCGTCCATGCCGCCCGAGCGCCACTGTTGCCCTCCCGCCCGCCGGGTTGCTACGGGCTCCGGTTGCGTCTTCGTTGTGGTACCCACAGGCCATGCGGCCGTTGGTGGTGGTGGTGGGGCCGCCGGCGCTGTAGGGCTGGATGTGGTCGGGGCACCTGGACGCCGGCACCTCGCAGAACTGGTGGTATCACTGGCGGTCACGGACCTCGGTTCCGGCGAAAGAGGGCCGTTCGGCCCATGGTCGGCTGGTTGTTCGAGTCGAGCGGCTACGCCTCTTCGAACAGTGCCTCACCCCGCCGGAGGCGGGTCGCCGTCCGCACCACCTGGGCCAGCTCCCGCCGCGTCGGCGTGTGGGCGGCCAGGAAGCGGGCGCAGCCCGCGAGGATGAGCCGTCCCTCCTCGGATCCCGGGGGCCATGCGTGGAACTGACGCACCGCCGCCTCGTAGGTCTGGTACCAGTGGAAGCCGGCGTCCTCGGCCAGCAAGGCCCCTCCCAGAGCGGCGACCAGCGCACGGGGATCACCTCCCGAGGAAAGCCACGAATACGCGATGGCGCCGGCATCGTCCACCCGCCCCTGCTCGTCCCAGCAGGACGAAAGCTCTTCCAGACGCACACCGGGCCGGGCCTGGGGTGGGCGGGCGGCGGGCACGTTGAGGAACCGGTCCTGGTACACCCGCATGGCGCCGTGGAAAACCGCCCGCAGAAGCTCAGGCGACGGGGACCGGATCAGCAACTGGTGGACGGCGTTGGCCGCGGTGAAGCCGTGGTGCACCACGTCCCAGTCGCCGTGGTCGTTCTGGGTGTGGAAGCGGGTGATCCGCAACGCGCCGGCATAGGCCACCGCTCGGCCCAGCTGCTCAGGTGTGGCGCCGCCGGCAACAGCCGCACAGATGGCGTCGACGATCGCGGCGGGGTCGTCGGCCAGCATCGTCCATGCCAGTCCGGCGGTGTCGAACCAGGATCCGGCGGACGCACCGCCACCGCCACCGCCACCGCCACCGCCACCGCCACCGCCACCGCCACCGCCACCGCCACCGCCACCGCCACCGCCACCGCCACCGCCACCGCCACCCTCGGCCTCGGCCGGCAACTGCGCCAACCGGAGGAACCCGGCGTCCATCAACGCCACCAGGTCGACGGGATGGCGCCAGCTCGAACCCTCCT
The DNA here is from genome assembly GCA_035526335.1 of Acidimicrobiales bacterium. Taxonomy (GTDB): domain Bacteria; phylum Actinomycetota; class Acidimicrobiia; order Acidimicrobiales. Next base: position 8,703 of record DATLCN010000010.1, read on the forward strand.
CGGCCCGAGAAGCGCGGGCGGTACCCCGCACGAGGGTGGGCAACACGTGGGCCGCCACGTCGTCACCCAGCAACCCGACCGCCTCGAAGGCCTTGTTGGTGAAGTCCAGAGTGTGGCCGCCGTCGAGGAACACGTGGTCCGTTGCCGCTGCCGCCATCATGGCCTCCACGGACGCGAGCCTTGCCGGTAGCCGACCGTGCCCACTCGCGCTCGACCCGACCGCCCCACCGGTACCGCCGTCAGCGGCCGCCGGAGCCGCTGCGGGCGCGGCCGTGGGCTGCTCCGCCTCGCCGCCTCCGCCGCCGGCGTCACCCCCGCCGGCAACAGCGGCGAGAGCGCTCACCAGGGTCCGCTCGGCGGCGTCGCTCGACCGGGTCTCGATGAACCGGCGGTACCACCCGGCAAGTCGGTCCGCCGGCACCGCCGTCCCCAGGGGAGCGAGAGGGAACCGTGGGGGCCGTCCCCGCGTGTCACGCGACACGAACGACAGAGCGTGGACCAAGGCCAAGGGACGGGCAGGCGGGTCCAGATGAGGAAGGACGTTGGCCATGGCCACCAGAACGGTGAGGCCGGCGCCCCACCCGTCGGCTCGGTACCGGACGCCGAAGTCGAGCCCGACCCGCACGACTTCGCGTTCGCCCACCGAGGCCCCCGACCCGCCGGCACCCTCCGACCCGCCGGCACCCCCCGACCCGCCGGCACCCCCCGACCCGCTGATCGCGCGCCTGTCCCCGTCTGCATCCGCCGCCTCCAGCAGGCCCAGCACCGCCTTGGCCATCAGAAGGGTCAGGCCTTGCTCCAGACCGTCGACCAGGCGCCGGCGGTGGTGCTCAGCGTCGAAGCCCTCGGCCCCCACCACGACCACGACCTGCCCATCGACGATCTCCACCGGGTAGGCCCGTACGTCGTCGGCGAAGGGGTCGAGCGTGCCCCCCGAGCAGAGGTCGAAGCGGGCGTTGTGCCAGTGGCAGGTGACGAGCCCCGACTCCACGGTCCCCCGGTGAAGGGGAAAGCCCATGTGGGGGCACCGGTCGTCGAGCGCGTACGCCGCGCCCTCGTGCCAGAACACGCACACCGGATGGGATCCGGCCTTGCCGGTGAGGAACCCACCGGCCTGCAGCTGCCCTATCGATCCCACGGTCACCCGGACCGGCTCCATGTGCCCACGGTACGCCGGATGGGGCGTCAGCCCGCAGGCGTGCCAGCATTAGCTCATGGCAACCCTGGTCACCTTCCACGCCCATCCCGACGACGAGGCCATCGCCACCGGCGGCACCATGGCCAAGGTCGCGGCCGAAGGGCATCGAGTCGTGCTGGTGGTGGCCACCCGGGGAGAGTTGGGCGAAGTACCCGAGGACATGGCTCCGGTGCAGGACCTGGCCGGGCGTCGGACCGACGAGACCATGACGGCCGCTGAGATCCTCGGTGTCCAGCGGGTTGAGTTCCTCGGCTACCGGGACTCGGGGATGGTCGGCACCCCTGAGAACGAGGCCGCCGACTGCTTCTGGCAGGCCGACGTCGAGGAGGCGGCGACCAGGCTGGCGGCCATCCTCACCGAGGAGAGCGCCGACATCCTCACCGTGTACGACGAGAACGGTGCCTATGGCCATCCCGACCACATCCAGGTCCACCGGGTGGGAGTGCGGGCGGCGGAACTGGCCGGCACACCCACGGTCTACGAGTCGACCATCGACCGCGAGCGCTTCCTCGAGCTGTTCCAGCAGGCCGAGGAGCTGGGACTGCCGCGGCCGGAAGATGTGGGTGAGATCGGAGCCTTAGGCGTGCCAGGGGAGTTGATCACCACCCGCGTGGACGTCCGTGACTTCCTGGAGGCCAAGCGGGCCGCCATGGCTGCGCACTCGAGCCAGATCCCGGAGACCTCGTTCTTCCTCGCCATGCCGCCGGAGACATTCGCCGTGGTGTGGGGCGAGGAGCCCTACATACGGCGGGGCGCGCCGGCCGGCACGGCCGAGACATCTCTGCTCGGCGGTGCCGGCGGCTGATCAGATGTCGCCGGCGAGAAGCGGCTCGGTCAGGCGAGGACCGCCTCGATCTCGAGCGTGACCTTGACCGTGTCACCCACCATGAAGCCGCCGGCCTCGAGGGCCATGTTCCACTCCAGGCCGAACGCCTTTCGGCTGAGCTCGGTAGTGGCGGTGAAGCCGGCGCGGAGGCCGCCCCAGGGGTCAGGCCCGATGCCGTTGAAGTCGAGATCAAGCTCGACGCTCCGGGTGACGTCGCCGAGGCTGAGGTCACCCACGACGGTGTAGGCGTCACCGTCGGCCCGCACCTCGGTGGAGCGGAAGCTCATCTTCGGGTGGTTCTCGACGTCGAAGAAGTCAGGCGACCTGAGGTGGGCGTCGCGCTTCTCGTCACCGGTGTGCACCGAGGCGAGGTCGATATCGGCCTCGACTCTGGAAGCCAAGGCGTCCTCGCCGATGTCGATGGTGCCCGAGAAGGACTTGAACTGGCCTCGGACCTTGCCGACCAGGTGCCGCACGCTGAACTCCACGGCGGAGTGTGAAGGGTCGATGTTCCAGGTCCCGGCGGAAAGGTCGACAGTGGTGGTTCTGGTCTGGACGATGCTCATTTGGAGGCTCCTTTGAATAGTGGTTGCAAGTGCAATAACATCGTTGCATCTGCAAACATTCCGTCGTTCGCCAGGTAACATTGGGGTATGTCCCCGATCCGCTGGCTCGATAATCTCGAGGAGGCGGCCTGGGTCGGTTTCCTGCGCACGCAGGCCCGTCTCATGACCCAGCTCGACCGCGAGCTCCGCGAGCAGCACCGCCTCTCGCTGGCCGACTACGACGTGATGGCCACTCTCTCGGCCCAGCCGGAGCACCGGCTCCGGCCCACGGAGCTGGCTGATCGCGTGGTCATCTCGCCCAGCACTCTCACCCGTCGTCTCGATTCCATGGAGCAACGGGGTCTGGTGGCCAGAAGGCGTTGCCCCGAGGATGCCCGCGGCGTCCACGTGGTGCTCACCGAGGACGGCCTGCGGGCACTGCGACAGGCTGCGCCTAGCCACGTCGACGGCGTCCGCCGTCACTTCATAGACAAGCTCTCCCGCAGCCAGATGGAGAGCCTGGCCCGCATCGGCCGCGACACGTTGTCCCGCTAACGTCCCGCCGATGCGCCACTCGTCGCGAGTCCCGGCGGCTGCACGCTGTTGATCGCCTCGCTGCGCGACCTCCACGAGGGGTGGGCGTGGTTCGTCATCATCGGCAACGGGTTGGCCGGGCTGTGGGCTCTCGGGGCCCATTGGCTCGAGCCGCTCCGCTCCCGGGCCCTGTGGTGGTTCACCGTCGTGGCCCAGCTGTCGCTGTTCGTGCAGGTCGGTCTCGGAGTGGGGATGGTGGCCGGCCAGGACATAGAGGTGGCCCAGTTCCACATGTTCTACGGATTCGTCGGCATCATCGCCATCGGCATCCTCTACTCGTACCGCGACCAGCTACGCCACAGGCTCTTCCTGCTCTACGGCTTCGGCAGCCTCTTCGTCATGGGCCTTTCGATCCGTGCCCTGCTCGTCGGCGCCCGCTGAAGCGCGGCCGGCGAGACTCGGAGATCGATCAGAGGTTGACGATGGGGCACGTGAGCGTCCGGGTGATCCCCTCGATCATCTGCACCCGGCTCACCACCAGGCGCCCAAGCTCGTCCATCGAGCCGGCCTCGGCCCGTACGATCACGTCGTAGGGCCCGGTGACGTCCTCGGCGGACACCACACCGTCGAGCGCACCCACCGAGCCGGCGACCTGAGCGGCCTTGCCGACCTCCGTCTGGATGAGCACGTAAGCGCTTACGGTCATTGACGCCCTCCTCGGTGACGGCCGGTGCGGGCGACACCCTACCGTGGCACCATGGACGGCGCTCCTCGTCCATCCCCCGTGAAATCCTGTTCGGCAATCCCGATCGGGTCCTCCCCAAGGTCTCGCCGGATGGCAGAGCCTGTCCTACGTGGGAGTGCGGGGCCTGTCCCCCTCACGCGAGCAGCGGTCAGCTGTCCGTCAGCGGCGGTACCCCGGCCATGCCGACGACCGGCAGGTTCAGCTTGATGGCGCCGGTGGAGCCGGCGAACTTGGCGTCGCCGAAGGAGAAGATGCCGCCGTCGGTGGCAACCAGGTTGTAGCCCCGGCCCGAGGGCGTGGGCGCCATCCCCACCATGGGCTGGTTGAGGGTGATGGCCCCGGTGGAGCCGGCGAACCTGGCGTCACCGAAGGCGAAGACGCCGCCGTCGGTGGCAACCAGCCAGTAGCCCTTGCCCGTGGGCGAGCCGGCCATGCCGACGATCGGCTTGTTCAGCTTGATGGCGCCCGTCGACCCGGAGAACCGGGCGTCGCCGAAGGCGAAGATGCCGCCGTCGGACGCCACCAGCCAGTAGCCGTTGCCGGTCGGGGTGGAGGCCATGCCGACCACGGGTTTGTTGAGCTTGATGGCCCCGGTGGACCCGAAGAACCTGGCGTCTCCGAAGGCGAAGACGCCGCCGTCGGTGGCAACCAGCCAGTAGCCCTTGCCGCTCGGGGTGGAGGCCATGCCGACGATCGGCTTGTTGAGCTTGATGGCACCCGTCGACCCGAAGAACCTGGCGTCACCGAAGGCGAAAATGCCGCCGTCGGAGGCGACGAGCCAGTACCCCTCGAAGTTGGGGGTGGACGCCATGCCCACGACCGGCTGGTTGAGCTTGATGGCACCGGTCGATCCCGCGAACTTGGCGTCCCCGAAGGAGAAGATGCCACCGTCTCGGGCCACCAGGTGGTAGCCGGCGGCGCCCTTGGACAGGAATGGGAAGAGGGCGCCTTCGTCGACGTCGGCGCTTACGTCCTGGAAGGGTGCGCCGCCGAGATAGTCCGGCTGCCCGTCGCCGTTCAGGTCCCCGGGTGCGGCCAGGCCCCACCCGAGGTTGGAACCGTTGTTGTTGACTGCACCGTCCTGGGCGTCCGCCGCCGGCAGCTCGAGCGTCTTGAGCAGAGCACCGTTGACCCCGTTGAAGACGTAGGTCCCGCCGCGTCCGCCCGGGCTGTTGGGCACGTGATGGGGTGACGAACCCACGTAGAGATCGGGGTTGCCGTCGCGGTTGTAATCGGTGCGGGCCATCGACCAGCCGAACTGGCCACCGACGTTGGGGGTCGGGTCGTTGAGGGTGTGGAGCAGGGCGCCGGTCCTGCCGTTGAACACCCACCCCCGTCCCTCGCTCTCGCCGGTGGGGCCGTTCTGCGCGAAACCGTTGGCGTACAGGTCGGCGAAACCGTCGCCGTTCACGTCGCCGGGTGACAGCGGGGCGACGTCCTGGAAGCCGAAGGTGGCACCGGCCTGCGGATCCGGGTCGTCGATCCTCAGGAGGACCTCGCCGGTCTTCCCGCTGTACACGTACATGCGGCCTTGGCCCTCGTTGCAGTCATTGGGCTCGGGAGTGACCGGATAGGTACAGCCGGCGCCTGTGCTGTAGTTGCTGGCATCGACGAGTTGATCGGTGACTCCGTCGCCGTTCGTGTCACCGGGGCCCTGGACGGCGAGGCCCAGCGAGCCGCAGTTCGTTGCGCAGGTGCCCGCCGGCGCATGGTCGCTCACGGGAAGGTCGAGCGTGCGGAGGAGAGCACCGTTGACGCCGTTGAAGACGAAGGCCTGACCCTGGTTGATCCGGCAGCCCGCGGGAGCGGTACCGGCCGGCGCGCCGATCCCGCAGCCGGCGGGGACGTCGTTTCCGGAGGCGCCGACGATGACGTCGGGGACGCTGTCACCGTTGATGTCACCGGCCCGTCCGATGCGGGAGCCGAAGCGGGCGCTGGCCTGAGGAACCGGGTTGTCGAGACGGTAGAGAACCGAGCCGTTGGACCCGCTGAAGGCCCACGCCGCACCCTGATCCACGTTGCCGGCCACGTCCTGGGCATCGGTACCGATGACGACGTCGGACTTGCCGTCACCGCTCACGTCGCCCGGTGAGGAAACGTAGAAGGCGAACTGGGCGAGCGCCTGCGGCTCGGGCGATTCGATGGTGTACAGGACAGCGAAGGTCCGGCCGTTGACGGCGTAGGCGCGGCCCTGGTTCGTGTTGCCCCCGACGTTCTCGCTCAGGGCTCCGACGAAGAAGTCGTTGACCCCGTCGTCGTTCAGGTCTCCTGCTGCAACCAGGCGCTCGGCCCAGCGGCCGGTGGCCTGGGGATTCGGTGAGGCCACCCGCGTCATCTCGTAGGGCGTCGCCGGCGTGGACGACCGGCTGGTGGGAGCACCCGTCACGGCCAGGGCACCTGCAGTGACGGCCGCCACGAGGAGGCGGACGGTCGACCGGCGAGACGGCGAGGCTAAAGACACGTTTTGTCCCCTTTGTCCGGGCGCGGGACCATTAGGCCCCGCGCTATTTCGGAACCCTATCCCGCGAGGCGCCGTCTCAACCCTTCGAGTTGCTGGCGCAGGGCCGGAGCAAGGTGGTCGCCGAACCGGGCGAAATGCTCCTCGATCGACGGCACCTCCCGTCGCCACTCCTCCACGTCCACCCGCAGGAGGTCGGCCAGGTCGTCGGCGGAGACGTCGAGGCCGTCGGTCGGGATGGCACCGGGTGCGGGCACGTGGCCGATGGCGGTCTCAATGGCATCGCCGGCGCCGGTGATGCGCTGGAACACCCATTCGAGGACCCGGCTGTTCTCACCGAATCCCGGCCACAGCCAGCGCCCCTCGGCGTCCTTGCGGAACCAGTTGACGTAGAAGACCTTGGGCAGGCGCTCGGGATCAGGACCCTTGCCCATCTCCAGCCAGTGGGCGAGGTAGTCGCCCATGTTGTAGCCGCAGAACGGGAGCATGGCGAAGGGGTCACGGCGGAGCCGGCCCACGGCGCCGGCAGCGGCAGCAGTGGTCTCCGACGCCATGATCGCTCCCATGAACACGCCGTGCTCCCAGTCGAAGGCCTCGGTGACGAGCGGGATGACAGACGACCGCCGGCCACCGACGAGGATGGCCGAGATCGGCACCCCGGCCGGGTCCTCCCACTCCGGCGCGATGGCAGGGTCCTGCGAAGCGGGGGCGGTGAAGCGGGCGTTGGGATGGGCGGCCGGCGTCCCCTTCTCCGGCGTCCAGTCCTCGCCCTTCCAGTCGGTGAGGTGGGCCGGCGGCTCGTCGGTGAGGCCCTCCCACCACACGTCGCCGTCGTCGGTGAGACCGGTGTTGGTGAAGATGGAGTTGGCGGCCATGGTGAGGATGGCGTTGGGGTTGGTGTGGTCGCCCGTTCCGGGGGCCACGCCGAAGAACCCGGATTCGGGGTTTATGGCATAGAGGCGCCCGTCGGCACCGGGCCGCATCCAACAGATGTCGTCGCCCACCGTCTCCACCTTCCAGCCGGGAATGGTGGGTACGAGCATGGCCAAATTGGTCTTGCCGCAGGCCGACGGGAAGGCGCCGGCGATGTAGCGGGTGTCGCCGGCCGGGCTGGTGAGCTTGAGGATGAGCATGTGCTCGGCAAGCCAGCCCTCGTCGCGGGCCATCACCGAGGCGATGCGCAGGGCGAAGCACTTCTTGCCGAGCAGGGCGTTGCCGCCGTAGCCGGAGCCGAACGACCAGATCTCCCGGGTCTCGGGGAAATGAACGATGTACCTGTTGTCGGCGTCGCAGGGCCACGCGGAATCGGCCTGGCCAGGCTCGAGGGGGGCACCTACGGAGTGAAG
>DATLCN010000016.1:0-2161 GCA_035526335.1 Acidimicrobiales bacterium
GACGCTCTGGAGGTTGACCCTCCGCGGTGTCCTGGTTCGAGCCGGGAGTGCGAGGGTGGCGGTCACCGCGCTTCCCGCACCGGCGGTGCGGATCGCGAACCGGGGCTCATCAGGACGCCCGTTCTCGGCGCCGGCGGGCGGCGACCCAGGCGCTGCGCATGCGCTGGCGGTCCTCTTCGGACATGCCGCCCCAGATGCCGTCGCGCTGGTTGGTCACCATCGCGAACTCCAGGCACTCTTCGCGGACGGGGCAGCGGTGGCACAGGGCGATTGCCGCCCTGGTCTCCGCCACGGCATCGCCGGTGGTCCCGACCGGAAAGAACAGGTCGGGATTGGTGTTCCTGCACGCGGCGTCGCTACGCCACCTGGAGTCGTCCCTGGTAGATGGGCGACGGAAAGTCGTGGCCACAGCCCCTCCTCTGGAGCGGATTTCGGCCAGGGAAGGGGTCGCGTGCGATCCTGATTGCCCTAGACATGAACTTGCGTCGTGATGGTTTGGTTCGACGCTTGTCTGGGTCTGGAACCAGCGGCGGGCCTCTGTAGCTGCAGCGCCGACGATGCCTTCGTGTATCGGACACCCGTTGCTTCAGGGCGTTCGTCGGTGCGCCGATCCTACCGTGTTCCAGGGCACGCCCCGCGCCGCACACGACGACGGACTGTCATCGGGTCGAACGTCACGGTTGAGCTCGACTGAGTATGGGCGATTTCGGTGCGGTATCTCGCCTTGAATGGCCCACACTCGGTCGACTCAGGGCCCGACGGTCCGGCCTCAGGCACCTACAGGCGGGGTCGCTTTACCTCCTCGGCCGCCGGTTCATGACCGGGACCGTCGCCGTCGATGACGTACTTTTCGGGTAGCTGACCCTCCCCGTGGAGCCGCGCCAGGGTCAGCAGCGCCGCCGGGTAGCCGTCGGGCGTGGTGCGGGCGCTGATGAACGGGCCGTCGGCGACGGCCATGTACGGAGTCCCGTCCTTGGAGAGGAAGCCGCCGCTGGGGCCGGTGTACTGCTTGATCATCTGCTCCAGGGTGAACACCGCCGACCCGTAGTTGGGGCCGTACTCGCCCTCGGCCACCACGTCGGAGGTGTAGTCGGTGTAGTCGTCCTGCTCGGAGTGACCGGTCACCAGCCGGCCCCAGACGAGAGGCGCCCTGGTGTCGGGATCCGTGGCCTGGATCAGGACGGAAACCCCGTAGCAGATGGCGGCGACCGGTCGATCGAGCGCCGTCATGAGCTGGATGAGAGGCCGAACCGAGGTGTTTCCGCCCAAGTCCATGTACGCGCCGGCGCCGCCGACGATGAAGACTGCGGCGTACTCAGAGGCTTCACGCAGGCCCTCGGCCAGCTTCTCGCGGAACGATTCCCGAGCCTCCTCGCCGTCATGGGGCCGCGGCGTCGGAGGCAGCCACGCATCCAGGTTCCGGGGCTCGTTCAGGCGCTGCCCATCCTCCGTGGTGCGATCGTTGTACAGCTCGCCGAGCGTCGCTTCTGCTGGTGACACCTGGGCGGCGTTCCATGCCTGGTCCTTGAACGTCGTGTCCGTGCTCACCCCGTACACGAAGGGCCGGTTGCCGCGCGGGGTGACGTAATCCACCTCGTAGCCGGCGGCCCGGAAGGCGCGATCGGTGAGCGTGAGCTCCGAGCTCCAGTAGCCGTGCTCGGGAAGCACGGCCAGGACCTTGCCCGGGTTGTCCGGGATGTTCACCTTGACGCCGGTGAACCGCTCGATCTCACTGATGAGGAAGGCCTTGTCGAACGTTCCGTCGACCATCCGCTGCGCGATGTCCGCCACCGGGGCCTTGTCCGCGAACTCCATCTTGGGGAATGCGACGGCCCGGGCATGGCTGTCGGCAATCCTCTCGGCAACCTCCGCCGGGGACCCCTCAACGTTCGGTGCTTGCTCCATCCGTCCTCCTCGTGGATTCCACGGCCAGCCACGTCGCCGCGGCCCAGCGATGCGTGACCCCAGTGTGTCCGAAACTCCGCGTATTCGCGCCAGGGCCCGTTCGCCGGCAAGGAGGACCGTGGTGCGGCGCCCCCAACGGGATTCGAACCCGTGCTGCCGCCTTGAAAGAGCGGTGTCCTGGGCCGCTAGACGATGGGGGCCGGTCCCTGCGGGAGCTTCATCGTAGCTGCCACTCGGTGCCCTCGGCGGTGTCGCG
>DATLCN010000019.1:0-6974 GCA_035526335.1 Acidimicrobiales bacterium
TCGCCACCGCCAGCCCCCAGCCCGCAGCGGAGGCGGCGTCGTGGCGGGCGACCGCCAGCGAGGCAGCCATCACCGCCGGGGCCAGGCGCAGTAGGAGCAGGCCCAATACCGCCAGCGACACCGTGGCCGCCACCCACCAGGCGATCCAGAACAGCAACCCCAGGGCCCGGAGGCTGAACCGGACGGTCCGGGTCTCGCCCTCGACGACCGCGCCCGGCGCGACGTCCGGCGATTCGGAGGACACGACGTCGCCGCCCACCCGGGCCCCGCTCTCGATGATGGCCCGGCCGCGGAGGGCCACGACGTCCTCGTCAACGGTGCCGGTGACCCGGATGTCGCCGTTCAGGGCCACGACCGCGCCGTCGACGGTGCCGTCGATCACCGCCGGCCCGTCGAAGATCACCACGGTATCGGCGCGCTCGCCGGCCCGCACCTCCGCTCGGCCGGTGACGACGATCTGGGTGTCACCCTTCGCCTCGGCCTGCGCCGATGCCGGTGTGGCGGCAGCCACGAGGGCGACGAGCAGCGAGGCACCCAGAAGGGCGACGCCTCCTGCCATGCGGTGGCGCCGTCTCTGCTGGGTCACCCTCATGGTCCTCTCCTTACATTCCTGTCAGTGCCGGCATGGCAAGCGTGGATCGCACGTACTCCACGACCTCGGCGGGGGCCTTGATCGGTGACCCGGCGTCGAACAATGGTCCGGTGAGGTCGAGGACGGTGAAGCGCGGGTACAGGCCATGGCGATCTGCATCGCTCAGGCCTCCGCCTCGCCCGGGCGGCGGGCGACGTCGAAGCTGAACATCATTCCGCTCTGGGCGTGCTCGGCGATGTGGCAGTGCGCCATCCACAAACCGGGATTCGAGACGTCGAGCAGGATGTCGACGGTGTGGCCGGCGGGGACGAGGACGGTGTCCTTCCACACCAGGTTGGGCTCCGGCACCCCCTCCCTCGCCAGCACGAGGAACCGCCCGGCGCCATGCACGTGGAACGGGTGGTGCATGGGATGCTCGGACCCTTCCATCTCGTTGACCAAGCGGATCTTCACCCGGTCCCCGACGGTGAACGCCCAGGTGATGGCCCCGTTCTCCGCTCCCGTCTGGCGGTCGACGAGTTTCCAGATCATGTTGGTGGGATCGGTCCGCCGGTTGATGTCCGGCATCAGGTCCTCCCACTCGAGACCGTCACCCCCTGACGCGTCATGATGGGCGTCGCCCTCGTGCCCGTGGGAGTCGACCGGGCTGGTCGCTGCTGCCGACGGCACCAGCTTCATGCCGCACTTAGGGCAGATCTCCGGCGCCGACCCCGTCACCTCCGGGTGCATGGGGCAGGCGTAGGACGATGCAGCCGCTTGGGGCGGCTCCAACGCAATCAGCTGCATCCCGCACCTCGGGCACGTCCCCGCCTCGAGGGCGGTCACGTCGGGATGCATGGGGCAGGCGAAGGACGACGCGGGCGGGAGGTCGCCCCCGTAGAGCAGAGGCATGAGGGCGGTGAACCCCAGCACCTTGTCGGGCTCGCGGCCGAGGTCGTCGCCGATCGTCTTGCGTGTGGCTGTCAGCTCGGCGTCGGTCCGCAGCGTGTCGTAGCCCGCTGCGGAATCCGACGTCGAGGTGCCGGCCACCCAGAAGGCGCCGAGGACATAGGTGTGGTCGGGAGTGCGGTGCTCCAGACGGACGTCACCGGCGGTGTCGAAGAGCACGTCCACCACCGCCCGCTCTGACGGCGCCAGCAGCACCTCCTCGACGAACGTCTCCCGCTCGTAGCGTCCGCTGTCCCCTCCGACCACCTTCATGCGGGCGCCAGGCAGGGCGACGTTGAAGATGCGCGTGTTGGCCGTGTTCACCAGGTAGAGGCGCACGACCTCCCCGACCGTGGCCTGAGCCGAGAACCGAGTCTGCCCGTTGGTGACCATCACGTTGCCGTAGCGACCCATCGCGGTGTAGGTCGGGCCTGACTTGCGGAACGGCGCGATGTGGCCGTCCTCCACCAGCAGGTCGTCGAGGGTGACGGTGAGCTGGCGGTCGACCGCAGGCCAGTAGGACGCATCGCCCGGCTCGACGACGATGGTGCCGTACAACCCCATCTCCAACCCGAAGTCCTCGCGGATGTGGGGGTGGTACCAGTAGAAGCCGGGGTCGGGGAACTGGAGCCGGTAGGTGAACGTCCCCCCGATCGGGATCGGAGCCTGGGTCTCGTGGGGGACCCCGTCGTAGCGGTTCTCGAGTCGAAGCCCGTGCCAGTGCACGGTGGCCTCGACATCGCCTTCGTTGGTCACCTCGACCACGATCTCCGAGCCTTGGCCGACGTGGAGGGTGGGTCCGGGGATGGACCCGTTGTAGGCCAGCATGCGTAGGACGTGGTCACCGATGCGGTTGGCCACGGGGGCGATACGGAGCTGGAAGCGCTCGCCGTCGCGCAGGCGGGCCTCCGCCGGCGGAGTCGCCTGGGCCAGCCCCGTGGTGTCGGTGGGGAACAGGTCGTCGGCCTTCACGGCCCCGGTGTCGATGGTCATCGCATCTCCGCGGCGACGCCCGCCTCCAGCAGCGGTCGAAGGTCATCCGGTATGGGCATGGGCCGAAACGCGCTGACATTCGCGCCGCCGGTGTTGCCGACGGGATAGCGGCCGGTCAGCGATCCGGGGCCGGCGAGCACGAGCCGGAGGAGCTGGCCGCCCAGCTCCCGAAGATCACGCCGGCGGACGGCACAGCTGAGCATGTCCACATGGGTGCGGATGTGAGGGACGGCCAGAGGTTGGCTGAGGACGTGAGCCCGTTCGAGATGCCGCCACTCCTCGGGAAAGTCCCTCTCCCGCCGGGCGGAGGCGGCCCTCGCCCGCTCGTCGGTCCACGCTTCCAGAAGTGCCGTCCGGTCAACCGTCATTCGTACCTCCCCCTTGAGGCGCGGAGAGTCAGAGCCGCACCGCAACCGGCCACGCAGTACGGCCGGACGCCTTCCGTTACCCCTCTCCCCCGCGCTGGCGGCGACGAATGCTCACTCCCCTTGCGCTCGCATTCTCCCAAGCAGGCGGACCGCGGACATCGGCAGAGTGACTCAAACCCGCCGAGACATTTGACGTAGACGGTGGCGTTGGTGGTCGATCGTGGTGGGAACCTGGGTCGGGGGGTAGAGGAATGCCGATGTTTCCGGGCTTCTTGGTGTCCGTTTCCGTGTCGCCAGGTGGGCAAGGTGACGGCGTCGGTGCCTGACGATGGCGACGGTCTCCAGTTACCGATCCGGGTGTACCTCGTCGATGACCATGCCGTCGTGCGTCGAGGGATGCACGCGTACCTCGCGATGCTCGAGGACATCGAGATCGTCGGGGAAGCACCAAGGGGCGAGGAGGCGGTCACGGGCATCGCGACACTGGCGTCGGAAGGGCGGCCACCCGATGTCGTGATGATGGACCTCCTCATGCCCGGCATGGGGGGCATCGAGGCGACGTCGGTCATCAAGGCTCGATATCCCTCGGTCGAGGTGGTGGCGATGACCAGCTTCGTCGCCCAGGAGAAGGTCCACGCCGCGCTCCAAGCGGGCGCCGTCGGATACGTCCTCAAGGACGCCGAAGCCGACGAGGTGGCGGCGGCCATCCGTTCCGCCCACCGAGGAGAGGTGTACCTGGCGCCCGCCGCGGCTCGTCAGCTGGCGAAGTCGTTGCGAGATCCGAAGCTGGCGGCGGACCGCGAGTCCTTGACCGACCGGGAACGCCAAGTGCTCGTCCTCGTGGCAAAGGGCGCCTCCAACAAGGCGATTGGTGAGGAGCTGTCGATCAGTGAACGAACGGCCCGCACCCATGTGAGCAACATCCTGGTCAAGCTGGGGCTTGGATCGAGAACCCAGGCCGCCCTCTGGGCCATCCGCGAGGGTCTTGTCTCCCCGTAGAGCCCGTGTCCTGAAGAGACGCCGCCAGGGGACGTATGTCTCGACAAGCTCGCGTCAATTGTCTCGGGCGCGCTGAGGGACAACCGATGTTGAATAGGCCTCCTCGCCCAAGGATCGGGACGGTGACCACCGAGCCAGCGGATGCCGCCGAGAAGCGGCGCGTTCTCGTCGTCGACGACGACGCCCGCGTCCGCCACGCGCTGCGTGCCCTCCTCACCTCCTCTCACGGGTTGGCAGTGGCCGGCGAGGCGGCATCAGCCCCGGATGCGCTGCGGGTGGACGAGCAGCTGCTTCCCGACATTGTGCTCCTCGATCTCCTCCTTCCCACGGCGCAGGAGGGCCTGGAGGTGCTGCGACGTCTGGTCGGACGTGGTCGCACGGTGGTCGCTCTGACCATCCGCGTGCAGTTACGGCAGGCGGCGCTCGACGCCGGCGCGGCTGCGTTCGTCGAAAAGGGGGTCAGCCCGGACTTGCTCCTTGAGGTCCTTCGGAGCGCGCACTGATGCCATCGGTCCTCCCGGGCAACGAGGCCCGGACTGTGGTGCCCCTGCCGGGGACGCTGGTCACCTCGAGGAACCCTCCGAGGGCCTCGGCCCGCTCGGACATCGTTCTGAGGCCCAGGTGGCCCGGGTGCCTGAGGCTGGTGTCGAACCCGATTCCATCGTCGGAGACCTCAAGCTCGAGACCAGGTAGCTCGCCGCCATGCCAGGCCAGGCGCACCTGGACCGACGTGGCCCGCGCGTGTTTCACAATGTTGCTCAGAGCCTCCTGGGCCAGCCGGTAGAGGTTCTCCTCGACCGACGGATCCACGGCGAATTCCTCGTCGGGCGCCAAGAGCGTGACGGTGAGACCTTCCTTGGCCTCCAAGGCGGTCAGGTGCTTGCCGAGGGCAGCAACGAGGCCTTCCTCAGCCAACGCGTCGGGCCTGAGCTCGAAGATCAGGGCCCGCATCTCAGCAAGTGCCCCCTGGGTGAGCTGGCGGACGTTGGCGATGCCCTGTCCCACCGGCCCATGAGGGTCATGACACTCCCGCTGGAGGGCGAGCTGAAGGGCGCGAGCCTGAAGCGTGATGGAGAACAAGGCCTGTGACACCGAGTCGTGCAGGTCGCGGGCGATGCGCCCTCGTTCCTCGGCAATAAGCGCCCGCCTGCGCTCGCTCACATCGCGATTGACGCTGAATACCCGGGTCGGGCCGTCCGGGAGGACGATGGCCGCCGCCTCCACGTCAAGCTTGTGACCGTCCTTGTGCCGCTGAACCACCTCCCCTCGCCACTCCCCACCGTCGTTCAGCACGCGCAGTGCCTCCTCGCGGTCGGAGTCCGAGAGCTCGGTTCCCAGCACATCGATCGTCGTCCTGCCGATTACCTCTTCGGCTTGCCAGCCGTACAGGCGCTCCGCCCCGGAGTTCCATGCGGTCAGCACCAAATTCTCGTCGGCCGCCACGATGGCGTCGTTGACGTAGTCCAATAGCCGGGCCTGGAACTCGAGCCGGGCTTCCGCCCGGCGGCGTTCGGTGAAGTCGCGGGTCACCTTGGCGAAGCCGCGAAGATTGCCGTCGGCATCTCGGAGGGCAGAGATCACCACGCTGGCCCAGAACCGCGAGCCGTCCTTCCGAACCCGCCAGCCCTCGTCCTCGACTCGCCCGACTGCGGCGGCGGTGCGGAGCTCCTCGGTCGGCTTGCCGGCATCCACGTCCTCGGGAGGGTAGAAGCGGGAAAAGTGCTGGCCGCAGATCTCCTCGGCCCGGTAGCCCTTGATCCGTTCCGCACCGGGGTTCCAGCTCACGACGACGCCGTCGGTGTCCAACATGAAAATGGCGTAGTCCTGAACCCCTTCGATGATCAGCCGGAGACGCTCGTCGCTCTCCTTGAGGCGGTGCTCAGCCTCCTTCGACTGGGTGATGTCCCGGTTGATCTCGAGCACCGCGTGCTGCCGATCACCAGTGCTCCTCCGGAGCACTTGGCGGCTGGAGACGACTAGCTCCGTGCCGTCTCTGCGGACGTGGCGCAACTCCCCCTCCCACGTGCCGTGGGCGCGCAGGGCCGCTTCCACAGACGCTCTCGACGAGGACGGAGTCCGCAAGAGGTCATGGGTCATGGCTCCCAAGGCCTCGGCCGGCGTCCAGCCGTAGGTCTCCTCAGCACCGCGGTTCCAGAAGGTGATCCTGTCGCCGGCGGTGCGCACGATCACGGCATCGTGGGCGAGTGCGAGCAGATCCTGCGCATCGTCCAGCGGCTGCACGAATTGGTCGCCTTCCTCTGCCACCGCCGGCCCTCGCGATCGGTCTCACAGACCCGCCCAGTATCCCGCGCCTGTCCGGTGCATGCCGACCGTCGAATGGTCCGCAGGACGAGCACTTGCAGAACGCACTCCAGGGCAGTGGCGTGATCGGCCAAGCCAAGGGCATCCTCATGGCCCAGTCAGGGCGTGAGCGCAGATGAGGCCTTCGATATCCTGCGCCGACCTCCCAGAGGATGAACATCAAGCTGCGAGAGCTGGCCGAACGGGTGGCATCCCGCACACCGCCCGGCGAGCAAGGCGCTGCCTAGCTTTCAGCCGACCCGCCGATCAAGACGTCCCGGGGGTGTCTGTCGGCGGAGCGCTCGAGGATGTCGCAGATAGCGAGATTTCCGCGCAACAGCAAGGAAACGGGGCCTTGCGATGAAGCAGGGCCCGGCGGATTTTACGACCCAGCTTCCCAGTGCGCCCGGTTTGGGTACCGACCGCGAGCGGGCAGTGTGTACTCCAGCCCCTCATTCTGCAGCCAGTGGGGCCGTCGAGCTCAGCAGGGGGCCCTTCCTGTGCCGACAGACGCCGATCGACTACTGCCATGACATACGAGCCCGCGAATCGTCTGCTGTCGGCGCTTGGGGCCGAGGACGACATTGACGATGCCGTCGTCGTCGACCTCAAGGCAAGAGAGCCCCTCTACGAGGCGGGAAGTGTCATCGAACACGTCTACTTCCCCCTCGACGCAGTGGTGTCCATCGTGGCCGACTTGGGCGACGGCTCGGTGGTGGAGGTGGCGACCATCGGCCGGGAGGGCATGGTGGGCGTGGGGGTCGCGCTGCGGACCACCACATCTGATCATCGAG
>DATLCN010000050.1:0-3782 GCA_035526335.1 Acidimicrobiales bacterium
TGGATACCAATCCATGTCCCGTTCAGCCCTGATCTTGAGACCCGACTCGGTGGTGGTGGCGGAGATCAGCTCGACGATGGTGCGATAAGACACCAGCGGCCGCCCCCGCCAGTTCATGGTGATGAAGCTGAACATCCGATGCTCGATGCGGTTCCACTTGGAGGTGCCCGGGGGGTAGTGGCACACGGTGATCTCCAGACCCGTCTCGGCCGCCAGCTTGGCCAGCTCGACCTTCCACGCCCGCACCCGGTAGCCGTTGGAGCCGCCGGCGTCGGCGGTGACCAACAGGCGTGTGGCGTCGGGAAAGCGAACACTGCCCATGGAGCGCCACCACCGCCGAATGGACTCCACGGCGAACTCGGCGGTGTCGGCGGTGTCGCCTACCGACACCCAGCCCTCGTCGTTGACCGTGTCGTACACCCCGTAGGGGATGGCTCGCCCAAGGGCGGGGTCGACGAAGTCGTGCACGTTGACCCGCTCGGGCTCACCTGAGGGCGCGTACTCGGCGCCACCATTGGAGAACTCGCCCACCAGCTCCTTTTTCTTGGTGTCCACGCTGATGACCGGCTGGCCGTTCGTCACGTGCGAGGCGGCGGTGTCGTTGAGGTACGCGAACTGGGCGTTACGGTCGGGGTGGGACGTGCCCTCTTTCTGCTTGGCCGGTGCCTGCAGCGAGTAGCCCAGCTTTTTCAGCAGCCGACCCACCGTGTCGTCGGAGATCTTGAACCCTTTGCGCACCAACTCCTTGGCCAGGTGGGCCGTGGACTTCGACGTCCAGCGCAGCAACGACATGGGGTTGCCGCGCGTTTCGGGGTGGACCAGTTCGTCGAGCGCCTCCAGCAGGCCGGGCTGCAGCTGCGTCGCCGGCTTGGCTCCTGCACCCGGAGGGCGAAGCCGCTCCGAGGGCTCGATGCCATCAATAACTTCCCGCTCTGCCTTGATCACCGTGTTGCGGCTCATCCCCGACGCCTGGGCAACTGCGGTCTTGCCGCCTCGTCCCAGGGCCTTGGCCATAGCACCGGCGACCACCCGCCGCTGACGCTCGTTGAGATGGCTCAGTGTGTCCCCGAAGAACTCAGCGAGTCCTTCCGAGGAGAGCTCCACGCCGTCATCATATGTCGCGCGTTCTATTCAGCGGGGGACCCTTAAGCCGCCTATCTCCTTGAGAGCCATGCAGGAGCTTCAGTCCTTCTGCCGCAAATCTATCCCCAAGTCAAGGGTGTAGACCTACTCAACCGAACGGTCGTCGATGCGCAAGTACAAATCGCGGCGTCTGAGGCCCATCTGGCCACAATGGCGATCCCATTCCTTCAGTCGGTCTTTGAGGATCTTGCGGCCGAGAGTGAGGGCGCCTCTGTGGCATGCGCGGCTTGACCATGCTCCCCGCAGAGCGCGGTCAAGGCCTCGAAGGGACTCTGGGCTTCCTTGAGCGGTGCACTCTCGCGTCCAGTTCAGCGATAACCATCGGAAATTCTTCACCTTTCTGCGACACGTCAGGAACCAAGTCGTTCACGAGGGCTCGAAGACCTCTGGTGTCTGGATATCTCGACGCAGAATGGACGGCCTCGCTGCCAGCTAGCGCAAAGACCCGATGGATTGCGGTGGCGGGCCGGCCGTACCAGGTAGGCGGCGCGGCGGGAAGGCTTCTACTCGAGGCTCCGGAACTCACGGCTGCGCTCGCGATCACGAAGCAGATGGCGGTTGAAGTGTCCGGGCACCTGAACCGGGTGCTCGTTGACCGTGACTGGGCCGATCTGGTCGCCGACGACTACGACGTCAGTGTTCGGCAGCTGACTCGAAGGTCCACAGTCCTGCGAGAGCTCCGATCATTCGCGAGACGTGAGTATGGACCGGCCCGCCCAACCGACGCATCGCTGAAGGCGGCCATCGCCTCTCGCGGACTTGCATGAGAAAGACGGGTTGCTCTTCCCGTTGAGCTACACGTCCTCGATGGGTCGTGCCAAGACTCGAACCTGGGTCACCCGTTTTTGTACTGCCTCCGGTTGCGAGCCGGTAGGCCCATGGCCGACAGCGATGGACAATTATAGCATGCAGTCACACCTCAACGCCGCTACCTGCCGGGACCCATGCGACGCGTCCTTCTCGAACCCAGAAGTGACACCGGTCCAACCCCAGCGCGTCGACGGATGGCCTGAACGTCACACCGTCACGATCGAATCGCCAGACGGGCTGTCGAACGGGGTCCAGATTGAGATGAATCTGATGGCGTCGTCCGCAGGGGCAGGTGAATACTGCCCATTTTGGCTGCTCGATCGGACCGACGAGGTATAGCGACCGCGGGTGCAGGTCGACGGGCAGCTCGATGTGTGTCGTACAAGGAACCACACGAGTGAACCGCGGTGAGGTCCAAGCGCGGCGGCGCCACCACTCGACAGCCCGGGCTAGGACCGCCGCGCCCACAGCTGTCCGAGGAAAGGGTCACTGTCACCAAGCCCCCACTGCGTCGGGTTCACACAGAAGTGACCTTCAACCGCGTCAACCGTCGTTGTTCGGACCTCGCGCAGGTCCACGCGGAGCAGTAGTTCTGAGCCTTGCGTCGGAGCCAAATGAAAGAGCCGATTCAGCATCTCTGTAGTTGCCGTCGCAGCCACGAGCGAGGCCACCTGCTCGGCCTCGGTGATCCAGCGCTGGCGAAGCAGCTCGGGGGTAAGCGCCTTGTCCTTGCGGGCCCGGGTGGCCAGCGATGCCCGTTCGTCGGCACGCATGCGCTCGGCCTTGGAGTCGAACACCAACTCACCGTTGGCCTCCAGGCGGGTCTCAATGGCTACGGTGCGCTTGGAGAAGGTACGCAGCTGCTCGGAGCTGAAGCCCACCATCTCCCTTGACCCGTTGCGCTCCGGCCCCCATGCCACCCCCAGGCGCTGGGTGAGCAGGCCCTGCAGGTGGTTGAGGAACACCGTGCCCACGGCCTTGTTCCAGATGTGGAGGGGATTGGCGTCAAAGGCCACATGATCGCCACCCTCCCGGCGCACCACGTTGGGGATGAAGCAGTGGTTGTGCAGATGCGGGTCACCGTCGCGCGAGACCCGGTGGGCGAAGGTGGCGATGGCGAACCCGGAGGTGTCCACCCGACGACGACAGCCGTCGACCTGCTCGCGGGCGAAGGCGGCGTGGTCCTCCATGAATCCGAGGGCGACATCGGTGGCCTCCACCAGGGCCAGGGAGACCTCAGCGGCGGTGGCCTCGGTTCCGAGTGCCCACAGCACCGACACGCTCTTGGGCACCGACATGGTCACGTCGATGGCCCGGACCTTGCGATCGCGGTGGCCGGCCAGCCAGTCCTCTCCGGTTGTGGGGTCGTGTCCGTCGACCAGAGCCCGCAGGTCATCGGCGGAGACCACACCCTCAAGGCCAAGCTCGGCGGCCCAGCTCCCCCGCCACACGCCGGGCGCCTCGCCGATGCCCATGTAGTAGTCCTCCACGCCATCGGCTACGCCGTTGATGAGGTACTCGGCGCCCTTGAGCTTGGTGACCCTCAACACGTTCTCCCTCCACGGGACGTTGACGGGACGGGGGCGGGACAGGCCTGCCCGGAGGGCTGGCAAGTGCCTGCCGATGTTGCAGTCGTGTTTGTCAGCGGGTGCAACATGGTCATGGGGCTCAGGCCTTGACGGGCCGGGAAGGCGCCGACGCGTCGTTGACGGGACGGTGGTCAGCGGTGCCTGTGCATTGAGCAGGTGACAAGAGGCTGAGCTGTCCAGGGTCGACCTTGGCGCGTCCACGGGATCGCTGCGGGCGACGGTTCGCCGGGGAGACCCCCG
>DATLCN010000047.1:0-14985 GCA_035526335.1 Acidimicrobiales bacterium
GGTGAGCATCTTGGTGGACACCTTGGAAACGGACTTCGACCCGAGGGTCGCGCGGATGTTGCGTTCGTAGCTCTTCTTGTATCCGTGGATCGTGTTGGGCGAGCGACCCTTGCGTTCCAGCTCGATGATCCATTCGTGGAAAAGGTGCTCAACGGTGGCGCCCGTCCCGGTGTGCCGGCCCTTCTCCGACTCGACCAACAGAGCAGCGCGCGCCTTCTTCGCCTCGGGGAGCGTGCCGCGAAAGATGCGACTCGCCTGGCGGCGCTTGCCGGTGACCGGGTCGCGGCCGGCCTCCACGATGAGCTCCCAAACACCCGGCGAGCGCTCCCTCATGCCGGGTGGTGTCCGCAGGGGCTTTGCCATGCCGCCAGATCCTACAAGAAAATGTTGGATAAATGTTGGATGGCCATCTGGCGGGGAGTTTCAAAAACAACGTTTCCCCAGGTCAGGATGGTGGGCCCGGCAGGGATCGAACCTGCGACCAAGGGATTATGAGTCCCCCGCTCTGACCACTGAGCTACAGGCCCGGGCTCCGCACCCGATCGACAACTCTGCTCCGGGGCTGGGACTTGAACCCAGAACCTTGGGATTAACAATCCCCTGCTCCGCCAATTGAGCTACCCCGGACTGAAGGTCCGACGATAGTAGCGCCCAGGACCAAGCCCTATTATCTGGCGATGGGTCCGGCACCCTGGCGGGTCTGACCAGACCAGAACCCAGGTTCGATTGTCAAGAAGTGCCCCGGCGGGTAAGAAGGGTGCATGAGATTCCGACTGGGCTTCGTCGTAGGCATGGGCACCGGGTACTACCTTGGGACGATGGCGGGGCGTGAACGCTACGAGCAGATCAACCTGTGGGTGGACAAGCTCAAGCGGACAGAGACATTCGAGGTGGCTACCGAGAAGGCGCGCAGCGTGGTGGACGTCGGGGTCGGCCGAGCCAAGGATCTGGTGGATTCCCGCACCACCAACGGCGGGCACGGCGACGCCAACGACGACATCGACAACCCCTACCGCCGACCTACAACCGAGTTCTGAGCGGCCGAGCCTACCGCTCCTCACTCCCCGTCGAGGTACTCCCGGAGCCGCTGGCTGCGGATGGGCTGGCGCAGCTTCACCAACACCTTCGACTCGATCTGGCGAACCCGTTCCTTGGTGACACCGAAGTGCCGACCGACCTCCTCGAGGGTGCGCACCTGGCCATCGTCGAGCCCGAAGCGCAGCCGGACAACCTCCTGCTCCCGGGTGGTCAACAGAGCCAGGGTCTCCTTCACGGCGTCGTTGAGCATGGTCCGGGCGGCGGCGTCGGCGGGAACGATGGCCGAGCGGTCCTCGATGACGTCCTGAAGGCTGTACTCGTTGTCGCCGACGGACTGCTCCAGGGACACCGTCGGCTCGCTGATGCGCAGGATGTCACGAACTCGATCGGGTGACATGTCCGCCCGCTGTGACAACTCCTCCACCGTCGGCTCACGGCTGTTCTCCTGGAGCAGCTGGCGGTGTACCTGTGCGACCTTGTTGATCGTCTCGACCATGTGGACCGGGATCCGGATGGTGCGGGCCTGGTCGGCAATGGCGCGGGTGATGGCCTGACGCACCCACCACGTGGCGTAAGTGGAGAACTTGAAGCCCCTCGTGTAGTCGAACTTCTCCACGGCCCGTATCAGACCGACGTTGCCCTCCTGGATCAGGTCGAGAAACGCCATGCCCCTGTTGCGGTAACGCTTGGCGATGGACACCACGAGGCGCAGGTTGGCGTTTATCAGCTCTTCCTTGGCCAGCTCCCCGTCGGCGACGAGCCGCTTCTCCCGGACCTGGCGCTTGGGCGGGATCCGGTCGCGACGGCCGTACTGCGCCTCGAGCCTGGCCAGTCTCTCCGCCGCGGCCAGACCCTCTTCAATCCGCTGAGCGACCGACACCTCCTGGGTCCCGGCCAGGAGGGGAACCTTTCCGATCTCCTTCAGGTACATCCGGACGGCATCGGCGCCCGGTCCGCCCCAGTCACGCCGGGCGGTGGAAAACTCCTTCTGGGCCACCGCCGTCTCCTGGCTATTGGCGGGCGCCGGTGCCGGCGCCGGCGGCTCTTCCACCAGCTCGGCCAAAGGCTCCATCACCACGGCGGCGTCCTCGGCGCCGTCGTACACGATTCCCTCTGCCTGGACGCGGGCCACGACCTCGTCGATCAGGGCACGGCTCAACTCCACGGGCTCGAGCACGGTCATGAGATCGTCGGGCGTAATGATGCCGTCCTGCTTGCCGACGACGAGCAATTTCTCGAACTCGTCCGCCGGTACGCCCTCCGGAGTCAAAGACACCGTCTGGGGCTTGCTCATTCGTTCTCGCGGCCCCATTTCACCAGCCAGGGTACCAACCTGGCCGTGGCCTCGGCACTGGGCAGCGCCTCGAGGGTGACCTTGAGCCACCCCATCGTGGGCGACAGCTCGAGCGCCCATTCGGGCTTGGCACGAGCCTCTGCCTCGAGCGCGGCAACGGCCCGGTTTCCGGCCCGGCGCACCAGACGCGCCACCACGGCGTCGGCGTCCACGTCGGGATCTTCCACCGCCAGCCGCTGGAGAAGCGCCGCTGCAGCAGGGTCAGCTGACTCGATCGCCTCATGCAGGGTCTGCGACCGGCTCAGCGCCCGGAAGGCGGACAGGTTCAACTCGTCAGCGAACAGGACCTCCTCCAGGCGGTCGGCCACCTCGTCGGGTCGGTGGACGGCGAGCAGCAGCGCCTCCACCTCGGCGCTCGCCGCCCTGGGCCGCGGCGAACGGGGCGGCTCGGCCGGCGCCGCGTTGCCTCGCCCGGCGGAGGCCGGCCGGCTCAGCCGGGCCCGGAGGCGGTCCGGGTCGACCCGGCAACGGTCGGCCAGCTCCATCACGTACTGGTCCCGCACGAGCTCGTTCGGATGCTCCCGGATCACGGCCACCCCGGCTTCGGCCGCCCGGGCCCGACCCTCGGGCGCGCCGAGATCGGCCGCCGCCAGCACCCGCTCCAGCCGGAAAGCGAGGAATGGTTTCGCCTTCTCGAGCGCCGTGCGCAAAGCCGCCGGATCCCTCCGGGCGACGTCACCCGGGTCACTGCCCGGGGGTAGTGCGGCGACCGCCAGGTCGATCTCGTAACGCTGCTCCCACTCATAGAAGCGCTCCGCCGCGGCCTGACCGGCGGCGTCGGCGTCGTAAGCCAGAACGATGCGCCGGGCGAAGTTCTTGAGCATGCGGAAGTGCTCATCCGCAAGCGCCGTCCCGCAGGTGGCCACCGCCCGCGGCAGGCCCGAGCGGAAGAAGGCGATGACGTCGGTGTAGCCCTCACACACGATCACCTCACCCGATCGCACGACTTCGTTCTTGGCCCAGTTCAGGGCGTAGAGGGTGCGGCTCTTGGAGTACACGGGCGACTCGTGGGAGTTCTTGTATTTGGGCCCATCCGCGCCCGGCAGGTTGCGACCGCCGAAGGCCACCGGCCCGCCGCCGGTGTCGAAGATGGGGAACATGATGCGGGCGCGGAACGCGTCCTGCTGGCGACCCAGGCGGTTGATGATCCCCAGGCCGGTGTCCTGAATGACGTCGTCAGGGACCTCCAGGGCTTGGACCAGGGCATCCCATTCGTCGGGTGCCCAGCCCAGGCGGAAGGCGCGCACCGTGTCGGCGTCGTAGCCACGAGAGCGGAGATAGCCGCGGGCGCCGGCAGCGTCGGCCGCGGTGAGGAGGCGTTGGTGGTACCACTCCACCGCCCGCTCCATGGCTTCGGCGAGAACCCCCCGGCGGTGACGGTCCTTCCCTTCCTTGACGTCGTCGTAGCGCAGCTCGATCCCCGCCCGGGATGCGAGCCGCTCCACCGCACCGACGAAGTCGAGGTGCTCCACCTCCCGGACGAAGGTGATGACATCGCCCTTGGCCTGGCAGCCGAAGCAGTAGTACAGCCCCTCCTGCTGGTTTACCGAAAAAGACGGGCTCTTTTCGGCGTGGAAGGGGCAGAGGCCCACCCATCGTCGGCCTACCTTCTTGAGAGCGATGTGCTCGGAGGCCACCTCCACGAAGTCGACAGCGTGGCGCACCTTGACCACGTCCTCGTCCACGATCCCCACGGGGGCGACGGTACTGCCGGTCAGCGGATTGGGCCCCGCTCGGGCTCAAGAGCGACGGCCGGGTGTGGGGCAGGGGCCCCCACGCTCCGGAGGAGAGCGGGGTTGGGGCCCCCCTCGGGCTCAAGAGCGCAGAGCGAGGATGGCCTGTGCCGAGGCCAGGCGGGCGATCGGGATGCGGAAAGGCGAGCAGCTCACGTAGTCGAGGCCGGCCTCGGCGAACAGCGAGATGGATTCGGGGTCGCCGCCGTGCTCTCCGCAGACACCGAGCTTGAGACCGGGCTTGGTGGCCCTCCCCCGCTCCGCTCCCAGCTTCACCAGCTCGCCTACTCCGGTGGGGTCGATCGTCTCGAATGGATTGCGCTTGAGCAGTCCCAGCTCGAGATACGTGCTCATCATGCGGCCCTCAACGTCGTCACGGCTGAATCCGAACGTCATCTGGGTCAGGTCGTTGGTGCCGAAGGAGAAGAAGTCGGACTCCTCGGCGATCTCGTCGGCCCGCAGGGCAGCGCGGGGTGTCTCGATCATGGTGCCGATCTGCACGGCGATGGGCTTCTTGACGCCCATGGTCGCCGCGGCCACGGCATCCTCCACCCAGGACCGGGCCAGGGCCAGCTCCTCACGGGTGACGGTGAGGGGGATCATGATCTCGATGACAGGCCGGCCCTTCGCCTTGACCCGATCGGCGGCCGCCTCCATCAGCGCACGAACCTGCATGGCGTACAGCCCGGGCTTCACCACACCGAGGCGGACACCACGGGTGCCGAGCATCGGGTTGAACTCGTGCCACGCCCGGGCGGCGGCGTAGAGGTCCTTCTCCTCGGCCGACAGACCGGTGGTGGCCTCCTTGACGGCCAGCTCCTCGGTGGAGGGCAGGAACTCGTGCAGCGGAGGGTCCAGCAAACGCACGGTGACGGGGAGGCCGTCCATGGCCTCGAGGATCTCGAGGAAGTCGGCCTTCTGGGCGGCCAGAAGCTTCTCCAGCGCGGCGGCCTCCTCCTCCGGCGTGTCGGCCAGGATCATGGCGCGCACGATGGGCAGGCGGTCCTCCCCGAGGAACATGTGCTCCGTACGGCAGAGGCCGATGCCCTCGGCGCCGAACCGGCGGGCCTTCGCCGCGTCGGGTCCGGTGTCGGCATTGGCTCTTACCGCCATCTTGCCCTTTCGGACCTTGTCGGCCCAGCCCAGGATCATGTCGAACTCCTTCGGCGGGGCGATGGTGGACAGCTCGACCTCGCCGAGCACCACGTCGCCCGTGGTGCCATTGACGGAGATGACGTCGCCCTCGTTCACCTTGGCGCCGCCGGCGATGAAGCTCCTCCCGCTGATCTTGACGGCCTCGGCCCCGACCACCGCCGGCTTGCCCCAACCGCGCGCCACGACAGCGGCGTGGCTCACCAGGCCGCCCCGGGCGGTGAGGATGCCCTCGGCCACGATCATCCCGTGCACGTCCTCGGGTGACGTCTCGCTGCGGACCAGCACGACCTTCTCGCCCCGCTCGGAAGCCTCGGCCGCACCGTCGGCGGTGAAGTAGGCACGCCCGACGGCACCACCGGGTGATGCGGGAAGCCCCTTGGCGATGACGTGCAGGAACTTGCCGGCGAACTGGGGATGCAGCACCTGGTCGAGGTGGTCGGCGGTGATGCGCCGGATGGCCTCTTCCCTGGTGATCTTCCAGGCCCGACCCTTGGTCATGTCGACGGCCATTCGCAGCGCGGCCGGGCCGGTGCGCTTTCCCACCCGGGTCTGCAGCATCCAGAGCTTGCCCTGGTCGATGGTGAACTCGGTGTCGCACATGTCCCGGTAGTGCTTCTCCAGGCGCTCGAAGATGGCCAGCAGCTCCTTGTGGATCTTGGGGAACTTGGCTTTTAGAGCCGACAGCGGCTCGGTGTTGCGGATGCCGGCAACCACGTCCTCGCCCTGGGCGTTGACGAGGAAGTCGCCGTACTCGCCCTTGGCACCGGTGGCGGGGTCGCGGGTGAAGCCCACACCGGTCCCGGAGTTGTCGTCACGGTTGCCGAAGACCATGGCCTGCACGTTGACCGCGGTGCCCAGGTCGTGGGGGATGCGCTCGCGGTTCCGGTAGGCGACGGCGCGTGGGCCGCTCCACGATTGGAAGACGGCGTCGATGGCGCCCCGCAACTGGTCAGCCGGATCCTGCGGAAAGGACGACCCGGTACGACTCGCCACGACATCCTTGTACCGACCCACCAGCTTCTTCAGCGCCGGCGCCGAAACCTCGGCATCAGCAGTGACGCCGTCGGCCTCCTTGGCCTCGTCCAGAAGGATGTCGAACGCAGAACTTTCGATGCCCTGGACGATGCGCCCGTACATGGCGATGAAGCGCCGGTAGGAGTCGTAGGCGAAGCGCTCGTCGTCGGTCTGCTTGGCGAGGCCCTCGACGGACTCGTCGTTCAGCCCGAGGTTGAGAACGGTGTCCATCATTCCCGGCATGGAGAACTTGGCCCCGGAGCGGACACTCACCAGAAGGGGGTCCCTGGCGTCGCCGAGCCGCTTCTTCATGTCCTTCTCGAGCTTCTTGACCTGCTTGGCGATCTCTTTGTCGAGCCCCTGCGGCCAGGTGCCGCTCATCGCCTCGCGGCAGCCGTCGGTGGTGATCGTGAACCCGGGCGGGACCGGCAGCTTGAGCACCGACGTCATCTCCGCCAGGTTGGCTCCCTTGCCCCCCAAGAGGTCCTTGAGGCTCATGGGAGGCTTGCGGTGCTTGTGGTCGAAGGCGAAAACGAAGGGCATGACGCCCGATCCTACCGACCACCCCAAAAGGTTGGCTCGGCTAAGGACGGTCAGAGGGTCAGACGGGAGCGAAGTTCGTCGACCAGGCCGTCGATGGGCACGCGAACCTGTTCGAGGGTGTCACGCTCGCGGATGGTGACCGCCCTGTCCTCGAGGCTGTCGAAGTCGACGGTCACGCAGAAGGGCGTGCCGATCTCGTCCTGGCGCCGGTAGCGCTTTCCGATCGACTGCGTCTCGTCGTAGTCGCACATCCAGAGCGGCTGCAGAAGAGAGAGGACCTCCCGCGCCGTGGGAGTCAGCGTCTCCTTCTTGGACAGCGGCAGTACGGCCACCTTGTAGGGGGCCAGCTGATGGTTGAGGCGCAGGACGATCCGGCCCTCACCGCCGACCTCGTCCTCGGCATAAGCGGCCAGGAGGAACGCCATCATGGCCCGGGTGGCGCCGGCGGCCGGCTCGATCACGTGCGGTACGTAGCGCTCGCCGGTGCCCTGGTCGAAGTACTCGAGCTTCTCCCCCGAGGCCTCGGCGTGGGCCTTCAGGTCGAAGTCGGTGCGGTTGGCGATGCCCTCCAGCTCACCCCAGCCCCAGGGATAGGCGAACTCCACGTCGGCGGTACCGGCGGAGTAGTGCGACAGCTCCTCGGAACCGTGGTGGCGCAGGCGCAACATGTCCTCGGGGATCCCCAGTTCCGAGTACCAGGCCAGCCGGGCGTCGCACCAGTACCCGAACCACTGCTTGCCATCGTCGGGCGGGACGAAGTACTCCATTTCCATCTGCTCGAACTCGCGGGTCCGGAACACGAAGTTGCCGGGCGTGATCTCGTTGCGGAACGACTTGCCCATCTGGGCGATGCCGAACGGCGGCTTCTTGCGGGTGGTCTGCAAAACGTTGAGGAAGTTGACGAACATGCCCTGCGCTGTCTCAGGGCGGAAGTACGCGACGTTGGCCCCCTCCTCCACCGGGCCGACGAAGGTCTTGAACATCATGTTGAAGGCCCGTGCTTCGGTGAGGTCGGTGGAGCCGCACTTGGGGCAGGTGCCCTCGATATGGTCGGCCCTCCAGCG
Organism: Acidimicrobiales bacterium; assembly: GCA_035526335.1. GTDB lineage: Bacteria > Actinomycetota > Acidimicrobiia > Acidimicrobiales. The sequence goes on from DATLCN010000047.1 coordinate 7,902, forward strand.
CTCCTTGCAGTTGCGGCAGTCGACCAGCGGGTCGGTGAAATTGGCCAGGTGGCCCGAGGCCTCCCATACCCGCGGGCTGGACAGGATGGCGGCGTCGATGCCCACCACGTCATCGCGCATCTGCACCATGGCCCGCCACCATGCCTCCTTCACGTTGCGCAGCAGGAGCACTCCGAGCGGCCCGTAGTCATAGGTGGAGCGGAACCCGCCGTAGATCTCGCTCGACGGGAACACGAACCCGCGGCGCTTGCAGAGGTTGACGATCGTCTCCGCCAGCTCCGGGTCGGGGGCGGCCATGGGTGCGAATGTAATGGAGGGGCCCGCGGACGGGCTCGGCTCACCCGGAGCGGTTGAGGACGTGGAGGGTGCGCAGCCGGCGCTCCAGGTGGTGCTCGAGCGAGCTGGTCGCCAGCTGTTCGACCTCTAGGACGACGGGGCCGGCGGGCTCGTCCAGGGCTGCGGCCAGGCCGCCTCCGAGCACGCGCCGCAGCAGGACCAGCGCCTCGGGAGTCACGGGCACTCCCCGCCGGCACGAGCGGCAGAGGGCGCCGCCTTCGACGAGATCGAAGGCCACGAGATCCTGCGGGGCGCCGCAGGTGGCGCACTGGTCGAGCAGCGGGTGGGCCCCTTCGGCCGAGAGCAGCTTCCAGAAGAACGCGCCCAGCAGCAGCGGCGCATCCCGCGCCGCCAGCGAGCGGAGCGCGCCCACCAGCATCGAGTACAGCCGGGCGCTGACCTCCCGCTCCTGGGCCACCTGGTCGACCGCCTCCAGCAGGCACTGGGCCCTGCCCATCCGGTCCAGGTCGTCGCGGATGGCCCGGAAGTGGTCCAGCGTCTCGGCCTGGTTGACGATGTCCAGCTCCCGCCCCTCGTACATCAACAGGCTGACGTGGCTGATCGGCTCCAAGCGGGACCCGAACCGGCTCTTGGTCTTGCGCACCCCCTTGGCCACTGCCCGCACCTTGCCGTGGCCCGGCGTCACCAGGGTCACGATCCGGTCGGCCTCCCCCAGCTTGATGGTCCGCAGCACCACCCCCTGGTCCCGATAGAGCCGGCTGGGGCTCACCCCTTCTCCCCGTTCACACGTCGAGGCCGCCGAAGCGGCGGTCGCGGCGTTGGAACTCCCGGACCGCCTCGAACAGGTTCTCCCGGCGGAAGTCGGGCCAGAGCACGTCGGTGAAGACCAGCTCGCTGTAGGCCAGCTCCCAGAGCAGGAAGTTGGAGATGCGGAACTCGCCCGATGTGCGGATCACCAGGTCAGGGTCGGGCATGTCGGGGAGGTACATCCTCGTGCGGATGGCCTTCTCGTCCACCTTGTCGGCGGGCACGCCGTCGGCCACCAGGGCACGCACGGCGTCGACTATCTCGGCCCGCCCCCCGTAGTTGAAGGCGATGGTGAGGGTCATGGTGCGGTTCTTCTCGGTGAGGACCACCGACTCGTCCATGCGCCGGATCAGGCGGCGGGGCACCCGCCAATCTCGCCGGCCGGCGAAGCGGATGCGCACGCCCCGCTCGTGCATCTCGTCCCGCCGGCGCACCAAAAGCGACTCGTTGAAGCGCATGAGATAGCGCACCTCGTCAACCGGGCGTTTCCAGTTCTCGGTGGAAAAGGCGTAGACCGTGAGCCAGCCGATGCCCAGCTCCAGCGCCCCCTCCACCGCGTCGAACAACGCCTCCTCGCCGGCGGCGTGCCCCTGCGTGCGGGGTAGGCCCCGCTTTTTGGCCCACCGCCCGTTCCCGTCCATCACGCAGCCGATGTGGACGGGTAGATGCCTCGGATCGATGCCGTCCAGCTCCACAGGGCGACGGTACCTTGCCGGGACCCTTGTCCCGGTGACGGATGGGCGGAGCTTCCATGGCGGTTCCGCGGACACTCCCGCGGGTACAGCGCTCCCGTGATCGACCGCGTCCTCGGGCCACTCGCCCGTCGCTGGGCATGGGCAGCCACGATCCTGCGCCTCCAGAAACGCTTCGAGGAGGTCCACGGCAACTACCTCGCCTCGGCCGTGACACTCACCGCCTTCCTCGCCCTGTTCCCCCTGATGCTGTTCGTCACCGGGGTGGTGGGCTTCTTCTCGCGGAACTCGTCGGACCTGCCGGCCGAGATCATCAGCCGGCTGGGCATCCCGCCCGGTGGCGACGCCGCCGACATGTTGACCCGGGCCGTGACCAAGGCAGAGGAGAGTCGCAAGGCGGCTTCTATCGTGGGGATCTTCGGCCTGTTCTGGTCCGGCCTCGGGCTCGTGGCGGCCTTCCAGTTCGCCTTCGACTCGGTCTGGCAGGTGTCGGGGCGGGGCATCAAGGACAAGGCGTTGGGGCTAGTCTGGCTGGTCGGGGCGGGGCTGATCTTTCTCCTCTCGTTCGGGGTCACCACCGCGTTGCGCCTGCTCCCCGGGCCGGCGTGGCCGGTCGCGCTGTTGATGAGCCTGGCCGTGGACACCGCCCTCTGGCTGTGGACGTTCCAGGCCCTCACCAACCGGGACGTCGGGTGGAAGCCCCTGGTTCCTGGCGCCGTCTTCGGTGCCGTGGGGTTGGAGCTGCTCAAGATGGTGGGCGCCCTGTACGTGCCACGTGTGGTGGCATCCTCGTCCGCTCTCTACGGATCCATCGGTGTGGTCTTCGCCATTTTGGCCTGGCTTTTGGTGTTCGGGCGGCTGGTGGTATACGCGACGGTGCTCAACGTGGTGCGGTGGGAAGAGGATCACGGCACCGACACCGTCGAGATCGAGCTTCCCCACTTGCCGGGTGAGGTGCCGGTGGCCGCCAACCGGGCCGGCGAGGCCCAACCGGTCCAGACCTAGACCGCCGAGCGGCGGCGCCGGCCGGGCGTTCTCGGGGGCAGCCCCGATACGGTGCCTCCCATGGGCGGCAGCAGCTTCGGCCAGCAGTTCCGGATCACCACCTTCGGTGAATCCCACGGCGCCGGCCTGGGCGTCGTGGTGGACGGGTGCCCGCCCCGCCTGGCCATCTCCGTCGAGGAAATCCAGCACGACCTCGACCGCCGGCGGCCTGGTCAGAGCCGGCTCACCACCCAACGGAAGGAGGGCGACGTGGCCGAGGTCCTCTCCGGCGTCTTCGAAGGCGTCACCCTCGGTGCCCCGATCGCCATCCTCATCCGCAACGCCGACGCCATGCCCGGTGCCTACGAAGCCATGAAGGATGTCTTCCGCCCGTCCCACGCCGATTACACCACCGAGGCCAAGTACGGCACCCGGGACTGGAGGGGTGGCGGGCGGGCCAGCGCCAGGGAGACAGCGGCGCGGGTGGCCGCCGGCGCCGTCGCCCGCAAACTCCTCCGAGTGGGCGCTGGCGTGGAGGTGCTGGCGTGGGTGAGCCAGGTGCACGAAATCGGGGCGGATATCGATGCCGGTGCCGTGACCGAGGAAGCGGTGGAGGCCAACCCGGTGCGCTGCCCCGACTCCGAGGCGGCTGCGGCCATGACCGCGGCAATCGAGCAGGCCAGACTCGACGGTGACTCGCTGGGCGGTGTCGTGGACTGCGTGGCCCGCAACGTGCCGCCGGGCCTCGGGGAGCCGGTGTTCGACAAGCTGGAGGCGGATCTCGCCGGCGCCCTCATGTCCCTGCCGGCGTCGAAGGGCTTCGAGATCGGCAGCGGCTTCGCCGGAACCCGCCTCACCGGAAGTGCCCACAACGACGCCTTCTTCGCCGGCCCCGACAGCCGCCCCCGCACCCTCACCAACCGCTCCGGCGGCGTCCAGGGCGGCATCTCCAACGGCGAGGACGTGGTCGTTCGGGTGGCCTTCAAGCCCACGGCCACCATTGCCCAGGCTCAGAAGACGGTGAACCGCGAGGGCGCCGAGGTGAGCCTCGAGGCCAGGGGTCGTCACGACCCGTGCGTGCTGCCCCGCGCCGTACCTCTCGTGGAGGCCATGGTCTGCCTGGTGCTGGCCGACCACTGGCTGCGCCAGCGCGCCGTCGACGTTCTGGAGTAACCCGCCGGCCCCGGCGCAGATGACCAGTGGGAAGCCTTGTCGGCAGAACGGCTGCTCTACGGCCCTTTGCCGGGAATCAGCTCGGCGCCGGCGCGATCCGGACTTCCACCGTCTGGGTCTCGGCCGGCGCCGGCCCCCACGGGGTGCCGTAGGCGCAGCTGACGGTGACGTCCCCCGGCACCCGGGGGAGAAGGCGAACGACGTTGCGGGGCGGGTCGTCCGGAGCGAACACCTGGGAGAGGACCGTGGCAGCTCCCTCGGAGACCACGATGGTCCAGAAGTGGCCGGGCTTCACCGTCGTGGGCAGCACGATCTCCAACTCCTCGCCGGCGGTGGCGTACACCACGCCGGAACCGGTGCCCGCCGGGGGGACGTCGGCGGGCCTGGCCGTCGCCGGCGCTGCCGGCTCCTCCGCCGGCGGCGGCCCCTTCTCGAGCAGAGGGTCGTAGGCCGCGGGCGGAGGTTCGGGAGCCTCGGACACCCAGATCCACCCATCGCGTTCCTCGGCCCGGTGGATGGGTAGGTAGCCCGGCTTCAGCTTGCACAGGGTCTCGGGCTTGTTCACCCGGGCCGGCACCAGATTCTCGCCCGTCTTCAGGTCGTAGAGAAATACGTGACGGGGGCAGCGCAGGCTGTCGTCGAAAAGCGTGGCCCCGTCCAGCGGCGTGCCCTGATGGGGGCAGTGGGCGGCAAAGGCGGCGACCAAGCCGCTCTCGAGCCGGACCATGAGCACCTCGGCCCTGCCCACCTTCGCACCCCGCAGGTGGGGCTCCCCCGGCGCCGCCGGCAGGAGCTTCTCGCTTCGCATAACCCGGCGGAGCACAGGCTCTTCCACGGCACCGAAATTAATCACGCTCCGGTCTTCGGAGCCGCTCCCGCCCTTGGACGCGACAACGCCCCCACCGTGGGGCGGGGGCGTCGTCGGGCTCCCGGGGGGCGGGATACGAACACCCTACCTGTTCCATTCGCGCAATTCCAGTGAAAACGCAGGGAGCACCGGCCGGTGTCTGGGATCGTGTCGAGGGACGGAGGGCTCTACCATCATAGTTTCGCGACGTGCCGACCCCCGATCTCGTGGCGGCCGCCATGGCCAAGGTCACCGCGGCTCTGCCCGCCGGCGAGGATCGCCCCGGCCAGGTTCAGATGGCCGAGGCGGTGGCGACCGCCTTCGACAGCGGTGACCACTTGATCGTGCAGGCCGGTACCGGCACGGGCGAGAGCCTCGCCTACCTGGTGCCGGCCATCCTCTCGGGCAAGAAGGTGGTCGTCGCTACGGCCACTAGTTGCTAGACACTCAGGACGCACCATGAGCTACACTCATTTCGTTCAAGCTGTTCATTTCGCTTAAGCGGAGGAAGCGATGTCGAGTGCCATGTCCGAGTCCGAGCAGGCCGCTGCCGCAGTTGTCGCGCTCGCCGGGGGTCGCGTGGTGGTGTTGCCAAGAGGCCGGGGGCGGGCGCCCGTTGAGGTACCGGCATCGGTAGTCCGGGTGCTGGCTGACGCGCTCGACCACGCGCAGCGTGGTGAGCACGTGCGGATCATCACAGACGACGAGGAGATCACGACCCAGCAGGCGGCCGACCTACTGAACGTATCCCGCCCTTACCTCGTCGGTCTCGTGGACCGGGGCGAGATCCCGTCCCGCAAGGTTGGGCCTCGGCGTCGCTTGAAGCTGGCTGATGTACTTCTCTATCGCGAGGTCGATCATGCCCGACGTCTCCGGGCAGTCACGGATCTCGCCGCCGAAGCGCAGGATCTGGGCCTCTACTGAGTATGCCTCGGCGCCCGGTCGCGGTGCTCGACGCCAACGTCTTGTACTCGGCCCGACTTCGCGACCTGTTCGTTCGTCTCGCTATCGCCGGCCACTACCAAGCTCGCTGGACCGAGCGGATCCTCGACGAGTGCTTCAACAGCTCCTCGCTGGTCGCCCCGACTTGCCGGGCGAGCACCTGTTGCGAACGCGCCATCTGTTGAGCATCGCCGTGCCCGACGCCATTATCGAGAACTACGACCACCTCATCGACCAGCTCCACCTGCCCGACCCCGACGATCGCCATGTCCTCGCTGCCGCTGTTGCTACCTCTGCGGACACCGTTGTTACCGCGAACCTCAGCGACTTTCCGCCGGCGGCCCTGCCGAACGGATTCACTGCGCGGTCGCCCGATGACTTCGTCATGCAACTGATCCACGCTGACGCCGACGGTGTGGCCACGGTGATCGACCAACAGTCCGCCGCCCTGCACAACCCGGCGATGACCATCCCCGAGCCGCTCGACGGCCTTGAGTTCGCCGGTCTCCGCCATTCCGCCGGTGCGCTTCGTCTCTCAGCGCCATGAGGAACTGCGAACCGCGGCGAGGGAATTCGCGGGCTACCGAACCGCCGCCCGGGTGTCTTCTCGGCGGGAAACGATGCTTCCTTTGGACAAGATAGCTGTCTATGACTCCTGGTTCGCCGGCCGCCGAGCTCGTGGAGCGCACCTGCCGAGACCAGGGCCTGCCCGAACTGGTCAGCGACACCACGGCGCTGGCCAAGGTGGCAGCGATACTCAAGTCGACGAAACCGCTCTTCGAACCGCCGCCTGGCTGAGTCCGGCGGTGCCGTGTGGTGGGGGATTCGGCTAGCCGGCGCCAGTTCGTTTCTTCTGGATATCTGCGGCCATCGCTTCATCGATTTCGTTGCGGATGCGCATCACGACCTCGAAAAGCCGCCCGGCAACCTCAAGATCCTTATCGACGAGCAGCGCCGTCAGGGCATCTGAGATGACTGGCCACTGACTCGCTGCCAATTCGCGGACCCGCTTACTGCCGTACAGCTCCACCCGGCACTCGACCCTCGTCAGCGCCCGCTCAGGGTAGGGGTCGTCGAGCTCGTCATCGCCGCCCCGAATCCGCAGCTTGAGCCAGTCGGTCAGGTGGTGGATCACCTCCAGATAGTCGAGGTACGTCTCGGCTCGCTGCTCCCTCATCCAGCGGTCATGTTCGACCTGGTGCTCCCGCGCTCTCGCCGCCTCGTCCCGGCGATTGCGAACCACCTCAGTGATCTGGGCAAGGAGCCAACCAACAACCAACGTCACGGCCGGCAATACAGCGTCTCTCATAGCCGTCCCATGATGGTCGACCCCTCCGCACCC
>DATLCN010000055.1:0-80904 GCA_035526335.1 Acidimicrobiales bacterium
TGGAGGAGGCCGTCCAACGGGGTCGCCTGCCCCGCAACCCGGTGGTGCTCACCCAGCCGCCACCGCCGGACCGAACCCGGCGCAAGCTGGGCTGGACGCTGGACGAGGCCCGGGCGTTCCTCCTAGCCGTGGCCGACAACCGCCTGTACGCGGCGTTCCACCTCGGCCTGGTCACCGGGATGCGACGAGGGGAGATCCTGGCGCTGCGCTGGGTCGACGTGGATCTGGACGCACGACAGCTGGACGTCGTCCAGCAACTCACCCTCGAGGGCAGCCGGCCCATCATCAAGCAGCTGAAAACCCACTCCAGCGACCGCCTCGTCACCTTCGGAGCCACCACCGCCGCCGTGCTCATGGCCCACCGTCGACGCCAACAGGACGAAGCCGCCATTCTCGGGCCGGGATGGCCGGACTCAGGGTTGGTCTTCACCACCGCCCTCGGCGCGTGGATCGACCCCAACAACTTCTCCCGCATCATGGCCTCGCTCATCGCCAAAGCCGGCGTCCCCCGGATCACGCCGAAGGGCCTACGTCACACGGCTCAGTCGGTGGGCCGCGTTGTGGTGGGCGGCACAAGGTCATGCAGGAACGCCTCGGCCACGCCGACATCGGCATCACCCTCAACACCTACACCCACACGGTCAGCGAACAGCACCGCCAGGCGGGCGACCGCCTTCGCCCCGCCGGACGACCTGGACGAATTCATCGCCGATCGTGCTGACGCGAACCCCGATTTTCCCCGACTCGTGGACGAAGCAATGGCACGGCGGAATGACGAAGACAGCGTTCGGTTGGCTTCGCCGGCTGACAGTCCGTGAGGTTCAGCTATCACGCCCAGCAACAGATGGCCCGGCGCGACATCGAAGCGGCGGAGGTGGGGGAGGCTCTCGACAACCGAGAGACGAGCTACGCGGGCCGGCCAGCCACCCGGATGGTCGTGCTCGGCCGCACCTCAGCCGGTCGCCGGCTGAAGGTGGTCGTCGCTGGCGACGTCGTGGTGACGGTCGCTGACCGGGACGACGAGGGATAACTTGGAGGCCATGCGCGTCGAGTTCGACCCAGAGGTCCGAGCCTGGTATCTCACGCTCTCCGATCTCTCGGTGACCAAAACCGTCCACATCTCCGACGAGGTGGCTGTCGACATCGACAGCGAGGGCGGCGTGGTTGGTGTCGAGTTTCTGCTCGCCCCGGCGGAGCTTGGTCCCGAGGTCAGCAGGGCACTCTTCGAGCAGTTTCCTGCCGTTCGGGGCGCATTGACCCATCTTCAGGCGCTCGCTGTCGCCTGATCCGCCGGGGCGGGGACCAACGCGGGTCGTCCAGGGCCGCCACGCCAAGACCAGGTCACCCGCCTGGTAGCGCGTACAAGGGTAGATAAGGACAAAGTGGGTCATTTTCTCCGCCGGACAACCCATTGCCCTTCCCGCCGGATCGGCAGGGGACGTAGGGCTTGAGGCCGACGGACAGCGCGTCCGGCTGTGGGCAGCGAAGGAGCGCATGCGGCGTGAAACAGCCGGAGAGGCCGCTGTAGACGCTCACAAGGCCACGGATGCCTGGCCTGGGAGCCTGGACGACCTCGGGAGGACTCTGAAGAGGACGGGGCCCTGCAGCCGCCGAGGAGATGGTCGTCGATGACGAGAAGCACGCCAGAAACGTTGTCCGCGTGCTCGAGAACCTCGTTGGGGAAACACGGGGGTATGCCGGTTTGCAGTGGAGCAGGGAGCGACAGGCGGAGGAGATCGCTCCGGGCGGTCGGTTGCGCTTCCTCAGCGGACAGCGCGGCCAAGCGCTGGGCGACAACTCTGGCGTAGGGCCGCACGCTGGCCACCGAGCCGTCGTACAGACCCACCAATACGCGACCCCGGCGCTGGTAGACGAGGCCGAAGGTAGCGCCCTGGCCCTCTTTCTCGCGGACGGCAGCGGTGAGCGCCACCCGGTCGGCGGCCAGGTCCGCCAGCTCCTGCTCCGGGGCGAGAGTGAGGTCGTAGGTGAGCAGCGGTACCCCCTCGACCGGTGATTCCACCGGACGGCCCTTCGGGCACTCCCGGATCGAACTGCGCAGCTCCTCCATGGCCGCGCTCGCGTCCTTGGCGCTCTTGTACAGGACGCCCTCGTTGCTCACTACACGGTTCCCCTGGGCGTCAAAGGCCTCTATCTGGTACCGCTCGGCGCGAGCCTGCTCGTGGTGAACTGGTAGCCGCACATGTCGAGGGTGACACGGCCCTCGACTTCGTCGCCGCCCTCCCGGCTGCGCTCTGGACATCGGCGAGGGCATCGTCGCCGCCGTTCTTGTCCTGGTCGTGGTTCTGGTCGCGATCTTCGTCCTCATCCCGCTCGTGGTCGCACTGGTCGAGATCGTTGGTTTGGCACTGCTCGCTGTAGCAGTGCTCACGAGCCGGGTCCTGCTACGTCGACCGTGGGTCATCGAGGCAGCGACCGGCGACGAGAGCCGCTACGAGTGGCGCGTGGTGGGTGGCGAGCCAGCGAAGCCGCCGTGGCAGGGCTGGCACGTCATCTGCAGGCCGGCCTCGATCCTGCTTCGTTCGATCCTCGCTAAGCGCACCGAGAGTGTGATCGCGCTGGCCCTGACGGCGCGCGACCCGGCAGCGATGATGAAGACGTGACGTTTCCGGTCCTACGTGCCGTTCATCGCCGGCCCGGACGTCAGGGCCGATGGACGGCCACGGAGCCGGCGGGTGCACCTATCACTCCGTCGCGCTGGCCTCCAAGCCGCGCGAGCCGGCATTCTCCAGCATGGCCGCATACGACGTCACGTGCCAGACGTACAATGTAATCATGAGTGAGACGTCGCATGTGATGACGGTGTCCCGGAACGGCCAAGTCTCGATCCCCGCCGAGACGCGGGCCCGGTGGAACACTCGGCAGGTCCTCGTTGTCGACCTCGGCGACCGTGTCGTCATGCGACCAGTTGGAGCTGAGCCGGTTGGAGAGCTGCGGGGCAAGTACTCGAAGCAGGGACCGACAACGAGTCGTGCCCGGCGGGAGTCTCGGCGGGAGGACACTGAGCGGACGGGCCGCCGTTGACGACCCTCGACGCCTACGCGGTACTTGCGTTCCTCAAGAACGAAGCGGCCGCTGAGTGACGCCGCCCTCCGTCGACTGGAGGAGACCTACCCCCCGATCATCTCGACCGCCATGGTGGCGGAGATCCTGGGACTCAACCCCCGAACCGTGTTGTTGATGGCCCAGGATGGCCGGCTTCCCGCCTCTCGCGTCCCGGGGGCGCGTTCGTACCGGTTCTTCCTCGCCGACGTCGTCCGCATGCTGGAGGAGAACCGGCTCGTGCCAGGTTCGGTCGAGGCCGAGGAGATTGCCGCCACTGCAGACTGAGGGTCGTCTTTCGGCCCGCCGGCCGCGCTCGACGAGCGCCGGTGAGTCTGCTCCTGCTCGACACGACGTTCCTGGTCGACGCTGATCGTGGTGGCGACCACCTTGAGGTAGTGGTTGACGACACCGACCACGTCGCCATGGCTGCCATCACGGTGGCGGAGCTCCTGGTGGGCGTTGAACTCTCCACCGGAAAAGCTCAGCGCAGCCGGCGGGCCTTCCTGGACGACATCCTGGCCTCCATCCCTGCATGCAGTTCTACAAAGCGGGACGGCGACCGATCTGGTCGGCACGCTCGGCGTAGAGCGCTCGGTCGGCGCGGTCGATCAGGGAGTCGAGAGAGTCCCCGTCCTCCAGGAGGGCAAGCCCCACACTGACGGTCCGCGCATCGGGGCCAGCGGCCAGAGCGTTGTGAAGGCGTTGCATCCGGGCCTTCGCCTCGCTCATGCCCATCCCAGGCAGCGCGCAGACGAACTCGTCGCCACCGTGACGAACGACGACGTCGTAGTCGCGTAGCTGCTTGAGAATTTCTGCTGCAACATCGCGGAGCAACTGATCCCCGGCGGCATGCCCGAGCGAGTCGTTGACCGCCTTCAATCCGTCGACATCCACAAAGGCCAGCGCCAAGGGCTGGTAGGTACGACGGGCCCGGGCGATCTCCCGGGCCAGTTCGACGTGCCCGGGGCCACGGCGATAGGTGCCGGTGAGGTCGTCGATCGAGGCAGCCGCCCGGTCCTCTACCGCGGCGGCGCGGTCGATCGCAGCAGCCTCCCGGTCGATCGCTGAAGCTTCCCGGTCGATCGCCGCGGCGGACCGACCCTCCGGGTCCTGGTCACCGCCATTGCTCGGTGACCCAGCACTGTCAGGGGTTGTGGTGGCACCGCCGATATCCTCAGCACCGCTGGTGGGCAACACCTCGATAAGCCGATCGCGCATCTCGCCGAGGGCGGTTATGGCGTCGGCCGGAACCTCGTAGTTCCACGCCGCATAGAACTCGCGCAATCGGACCTCGTCAAAGGCAAGGAGGGCACGGCGAGCGGCGGCTGCCGTTGTGCGGAACAGGTGGATGACCGGCTCCACGTCTTCGGCGTGCTCGCGGGCCGCCCTCTGGAGGTTGTCGCCGAGGTGGGTGTAGACCCCGACGAGCGCCTGCAGTTCCTCGAGAGTGGCGCCACCCAGCTGCGCACGAACCAACTCGTCACCCCGGGCCAGCGAATCGAGGATGCGTACGTTGAGTCCGACCCACGCGTCGAAGACGGTCATGGCCTGGCGCAGGGGGATCCTGCCCAGAACGACACGGAGAAGGTCGTGAGGGCCCATGTCCAACAGCGCCTGGAGCTGAGCCACGAGCTGGGTCAGCGATCCACCCTTCTGGACAATGGCGTCGGGCTGCGCCGCCTCGCTCAGTCCACCGAGCATCTGTTGCCCGGCGCTCGTGTAGAGAACTATGCGCATACCGGGCGCCAGCTCGCGCATCTTGGGAATCGCCTCGTCGCCGCGCATGACCGGCATCTCCAAGTCAAGGACCACAGCCTCCGGTGCGAGAGCGGAGACCAGCACCAGAGCCTCGGCGCCGTTGCTCGCCTCACCGACTACTTCTATGTCATCGAGCATGCGGAGCCGAGCGCGAACGAGCAGGCGAATCTCGGGACGGTCGTCGACAATCAGGACGCGGCGCGGCGCGGCGGCGCTCGGTCCGAGGGTTGCTCTTCCAGCCAAGTTTGCTCCGGTCGGATCACAGGGGGGGGCATCGGTGAGGCAGCTACCGAAGTCCGGAGTAGCGATCACAGCCTATGTTGGCTCACGCGTGATCCTCGGAGCTCGGCCCGGCCGTGCGAGCTTGCTGGCGACGGCCTCACGGAGGAGATGGTCATCAGCTCGGAGCTCGATCGGCTGACCCAGCGGAGCTGGGAGAGTCAGCAGCCCGCCGTCATGGCCATGGACGCCTACCGGGAGGGGGACAACTTTCGTGTCCACCTCGACGTACCGGGCGTCCGCCCCCTCGTCAATCGACCTGACGGTGAAGAAGAACGTCCTCACCGTAAAGGCGGAGCGCTCGTGGCGTCACAGCGAGGGTCGGGAAGTGGTCGTGGCCGAGCGCCCGCAGGACGTGCGGCCGTTTGCCCCTAACCTGGCCTCCACACACGGGTGATCAGGGAGCAGCTGGGAAACAGGATGGTGGTCAGTTCTTGCCGCTGGGGCAGGTTCATCGCCGGCGTCGCTATCTGCGGCGCCGTCGGGTGGGCCACCACCGGTGCGTTCGCGCAGGTGCCGACCATTCCCGATCCGACCACGGTGTCGACGACCGCTCCACCTCCCCCGAAGGAGGAAGCGCCCGCGGTGCCCGGTCCCGGCGTCGCACCAGCCCCCCCCTCGACCATCGACCCTGGGGGCGTGCCGGAAACCCCTGGCGCGGCAGCGCCCACGACGACCACCATTCCCGGCTCGCGCTCGAACTCCGCCTCCGGCACTGCCTTCGCTCCGGCGCGGCGACTCGACGATGCCGTCGCCGCCCGGCTCAGCCTCGACCTGTCGGAGATCGGTGCACTTCGCCGTCAAGCCCGAGGAAAGGGCCCTCGGGCCCCGGAACGGGATTTCGGCTTCGACGAGAACCTGCCGTTCGGGGCTGCATCAGGGGATGCCGCACTCCCATCCGACCTGACGGAACTGGGTTCCGAGGCGGAGCAGTGGGCCCGGACCCGTTCAGCCGGCGCGGCGGCCGCCGGCTTGCTGGCCCTCGTCCTCGCCGGCCTGACGCGGTGGACGCTCCGGAAGACTCAGGCGTCGATCAGCGGCGATGCTACGGCGCCGGCGCCGGCGCCGTAGTTGAGGCCGGGCCTCGCGAGGTCGGCGTCCACGTCGCGGCGCAGCACCGTTACCTCAGCTCGAGGCGATCCAGGCCAGACCCCCGACGATGACGGCGAGCAGGACCAGCCCGATGAAGACCATGTCGTAGATCCGGTCGAGGCGGTCACCGGAAGTGGGTTCGTCAACCTGCATGGGCGTTCTCCTTGTCTCGTCCCCGCCACGGGGCGCTGCCCCGCGGCAGCTCCACCAACCTACGCCGCCTGGGACAAGGAAAAAAGACGGCCCTGCCTCTATAGACGCTACGCACCTAGCGCCATCGGCAGGGACGGCGAAGACCCGCCGGGTCCATCCGTAGACTCCGGGAATGGGCCGGAAGGGCGACGACCGGATCCTGACGGTCCCCAACGTGCTGTCGATCGGGCGGCTCCTCTGTGTTCCGGTCTTCCTCTGGCTTTTGTTCGCCCGCGAGAACCGCTACCAGGCTGGGCTTCTCCTCGCCGCTCTCGGAATCACCGACTGCGTGGACGGCTACATCGCCCGGCACTTCCGTCAGGAGTCGAGGCTGGGGAAGCTCCTCGATCCCACCGCCGACCGTGTCCTTCTCGGGGTGGGCGTAGTGGCGATCCTGGTGGACGGCTCTGTACCGGTCTGGATCGGAACGCTCGCTTTGGTGCGGGAGAGCCTCGTGGGCCTCGCGGTGCTGGCTCTGGGGCTTCTAGGCGCCCGTCAGATCGTCGACGTGAAACTGGTGGGCAAGGCCGGAACCCTCATGCTCATGGTCGCGTTGCCGCTCTTCCTCGCCGCGAACCCGGACGGGGGAGCTCCGTGGGACGACATAGCCAGGCCGCTCGCCTACCTCTTCGCGGTCCCCGGCCTGGTGCTCAGTTGGTGGGCGGCGACGACCTACATCCCGGCTGGACGCCGGGCTCTCTCCGAGATTCGAGCCCGAACGACAGCCCGCTAGTGTCAACGGGATGAAGGCGGTGATCATGGCCGGCGGGGAGGGCACCCGCTTGAGGCCCCTCACCTCCAACCAGCCGAAGCCGATGCTGCCACTGGCGAACCGGCCGATGATGGAGCACATCGTCGCCCTACTCCGTGAGCACGGGTTCGACGACATCATCGTCACCGTCGCCTTCCTGCCCCACGCCATCCGGACCTACTTCGGGGACGGATCCGAGTTCGGCGTGAAGATGTCCTACGCCACCGAGGAGAGTCCCCTCGGGACCGCCGGCTCGGTGCGCAACGCCAGCGACGGCCTCGATGAGCCGTTCCTGGTCATCTCCGGGGACGTCCTCACGGACGTAGACCTGTCCGCGGTCGTCCATTTCCACGAGGAACGGGGCGCTCTCGCCACCATCGGACTGAAGGCCATGGAGAACCCGCTCGATTTCGGGATCGTCATCACCAAAGACGACGGCTCCATCGAGCGGTTCCTCGAGAAGCCCACCTGGGGGCAGGTGTTCAGCGACACCATCAACACCGGCATCTACGTCCTTCAGCCGGAGATCTTCGACCATATCCCCGAAGGTCGCCAGGTCGACTTCTCCGAGGAAGTCTTCCCGGCACTCCTCGAGCAGGGAAAGGCACTCTACGGATATGTAGCCGAGGGTTACTGGGAGGATGTGGGGACACTCGAGGCGTACGCCCAGGCCCACCAGGACGTGCTCGACGGGAAGGTGTCAGTCGACATCCGCGGATTTGAGCTGGGGGAGGGGATCTGGCTGGGCGAGGGAGCCGAGGTGGACCCCAAGGCTCAGGTCGAGGGACCGGCCATCATCGGCGACTACTGCCAGGTCGAGGCCGACGCCCACCTGGCTGCCTACACGGTTCTCGGTTCGAACGTCCGCGTCGGGGCGCACGCCTACGTGGAGCGCTCCATCGTTCACGACAACGCCTACCTCGGCCCGGCGGTGAGCCTCCGCGGCACGATCGTGGGCCGTTCGAGCGACCTCCGCCGCGGGGCACGCTGCGAGGAAGGCGTGGTCCTGGGCGATGAGTCGTTCATTGGCGCCGACGCCGTCATCAACTCCTCGGTGAAGGTGTACCCCTTCAAGACGGTCGAGGCTGGTGCGGTGGTCAACCGCTCCATCGTGTGGGAGTCGAGGGGGGCTCGCCACCTCTTCGGAGCTCTCGGCGTGGCCGGGCTGGCCAACGTTGACATCACCCCCGAGCTCGCCATGCGGTTGGCGATGGCGTACGCCACCACGCTCAAGAAGGGGGTCACCGTCACCACCTCGCGCGACTCCAGTCGGGCCGCCCGCGCCATCAAGCGGGCGGTCATGGTCGGGCTCACCGCCACCGGCGTCAACGTGGAGGACCTGGAAGTGGCCACCGTGCCGCTCACCCGGTTCCACGTCCGGTCGGTGCGTAGCGAGGCCGGAGTCACCGTGCGGCTGGCACCCGACGACCCGCAGTCCTTGCTCCTGCGCTTCCTCGACTCCGACGGCATCGACATCACCGAAGGAGCGCAGCGCAAGACGGAACGCCTCTACCACCGGGAGGACTTCCGCCGGGCCATGGCCGCGGACATGGGCGACATCGGCTTCCCGCCCAGGGCCCTCGAGCACTACACCGATTCGCTGATGGCCACCGTCGACACGACCGCCATCCGCGCCGTCGGCTTCAAGGTGGTGCTCGACTACGCCTTCGGCGCCGCCAGCTTCGTCATGCCCAACGTGCTGGCCAAGCTGGGCGCTGACGTCCTGGCCGTGAATCCCTATGCCTCCACCGCCGGCGCCACCACATTCGACCGCGACCGCCATGCGGCACGGGTGGGCGAGGTGGTGCGGGCATCGGGGGCCCATCTCGGCGCCGTCATCGATGCCGACGGCGAGCACCTCACCCTGGTCGACGACACCGGGCACGTGCTCAGCCACGACGAGGCTCTGTTCTGTCTGCTGTACCTGGTGTGCGAGTCGCTTGAATCGCCGCGAGTGGCCGTGCCGCTGGCAGCGAGCCGCTCGATCGAGGACCTGTGTCGGCGGTACGGCGCCGAGATCGTCTGGGCCAAGGTGTCCACGCCACACCTGATGGAGGTCGCGGCCACGGCCGGCGTCCACTTCGCCGGCAGTCAGGAAGGCGGGTTCATCTTCCCGTCTTTCCTGCCCGCGTACGACGCTGTGGCAACCTTCACGAACCTGCTGGCCATGCTGGCGGCAACCGGGGTGAGGCTCTCGAAGGTGGTCGGCCAGGCCCCCGCCGTCCACATAGCCCATGAGGGCGTCGTCACCCCGTGGGAGCAGAAGGGCCTCGTGATGCGCACGCTGGTCGAGAGGACCAAGGACCGCGAAGTGATCCTGATGGACGGCGTCAAAGTGCTCCACGCCGACGGCTGGGCCCTCGTGCTCCCCGACCCGGAAGAGCCGCTGACCCATGTCTGGGCCGAAGCGGATTCGGAGGCCGGCGCCCGGGAGCTCGCCCAGGAGTACGTTCGTCGGATCCGAGGCATGGTCTCGGAGCCCGAGCCTGGCCGCTGAGCGAGAGAATCGAGACCGACCCATGAACGTGCCGGATGACCTTCGCTACACCGCGGACCACGAGTGGGCGCGAACGGAGAACGGACGGGTGCGTGTCGGCATCACGGACTACGCCCAGGCTGCGCTCGGCGACGTGGTGTTCGTTCAACTTCCCGAGGCCGGGACCACGGTCACCGCCGGCGGACAGCTGAGCGAGATCGAGTCAACGAAGTCGGTATCGGACGTCTACGCGCCCATAGCCGGCGAAGTGATCGAGGTCAACGCCGAACTGGCCGACGCCCCCGAGAGGCTCAACCAGGATCCTTTCGGCGCGGGCTGGATCTGCATCATCGTTCCGTCGGACCTGGCTGCCCTGGAGGGCCTCCTCGACGCCGGCACCTACAGAAAGCTCATTGCCGAGTGACGACTCCGGACGACCGAACTAGCGTTGAGAACGTGTTCTGCAACCGGTGCGGGCACCGGAACCCGGCCGGGTCGAGGTTCTGCTCGTCATGCGGCTCCGCCGTCGATGGCGGGGGAGACGACACCACGGTTGTTTTCGCGACCGGGGATCCGGCCGAGAGCCACGACGACGATCTGAGCGTGAACGTGGCTGAGCTACCGGAGGGCACGGGAATGCTGGTTGTGAAGCGGGGGCCCAACGCCGGATCTACGTTCCTGCTCGAACCAGAGGTCACGAGGGCAGGACGGCACCCCGAGAGCGAGATCTTCCTCGACGACATCACCGTCTCCCGGAGACACGCCGAGTTCGTCCGCCAGGGCCCTGGCTACACGGTCCGCGACGTCGGCTCGCTCAACGGTACGTACCTCAACCGCGAGCGACTCGAGGAGGCGCCGCTCGTACACGGCGACGAGGTTCAGATCGGCAAGTTCAAGCTGGTCTTTCTGGCCGCAGGCGGAGCATGAGGGTGGTCGAGCGGGCCCACGTATCGATCGGGGAGGTGCTCAGCCTCCTCAAGGAGGAGTTTCCGGACATCACTATCTCCAAGATCCGGTTCCTGGAGAGCCAGGGGCTACTGGACCCGGAGCGGACGCCGTCGGGCTACCGGAAGTTCTACGACGCCGACGTGGAGCGGCTCCGATGGATCCTCCGCCAGCAGCGGGAGCACTTCCTGCCCCTCAAGGTGATCAAGGGCCGGTTGGTGGGGGAGCCGGGGAACGAGGAGGCCCCCGATGGGGGTGCGTCAGAAAAGCCGCGTGACGCGCGTCCGTCCCGGAGCGAACCCGACTCCGCTCCCGCCTCGGCCACTGCAGCTCGGAATGAACCTGTCCCGGCCGCGACGCCGCTGTCGACGCCGCTCAGAACAGCGTCGGCCGCCCCGCGCATCACGCCCAACTCCGTCCTCTCCGCCGGCCCCTCCGGAGTGAACCTGACCATGGAGGAGCTGTCGTCGGCCACGGGACTGCCGTACGAGCGGCTCCGTGAGCTGGAGCGATTCGGCTTCATCACCGGCAGGGCCGTCGCCGGAAGCACCTACTTCGACGAGGAGAGCCTGGTAGTGGCCAATCTGGCTGCCGGTTTCGCGCGGTTCGGTATCGAGGCACGCCATTTGCGGACCTACAAGAATGCGGCCGAGCGTGAGGCGGGTCTTCTGGAGCAGGTCGTTACGCCGCTCCTGAAGCAGCGGAACCCAGAGTCGAGAAGCCAGGCCGTCGAGTCACTGGCGGAGCTGTCCCAACTCGGCCAGAACCTCCGCGCCGCGTTGCTCCGCCAGGCGGTGAGGGGCTTCACCGGCGGGTGACGCCCGCGCGCGTCCTCATCTCGACCACGGAGCTGCGGGCCGGCGTCCTACGCCTGGCGGAGGAGATCTCCACCGCCTATCCGGACGGTGTCGTACTGGTGGCCGTGCTGAAGGGCAGCGTTCTCTTCCTGGCCGATCTGGTGCGTTTCCTGACCATCTCGCCGGAGATCGATTTCCTTGCCATATCCGCCTACACGCCGGGCACCGGGCGGGTGCGGATCGTAAAGGACCTTGACATCGACATCGCCGGGCGGGACGTCGTGCTGGTGGAGGATATCGTCGACACAGGGCTGACCCTCGCCTACATCCTGGCGGAGCTCGCCCACCGAGGCCCTCGTTCCCTCGCCGCCTGCAGCCTTCTGGACAAGGCCGTCAGACGCATAGTCCCGACACCTGTACGCTTCGTCGGCTTCACCATCGAGGACGAGTTCGTCATCGGCTACGGCCTCGACCATGAGGAGCGTTACCGCAACCTGGAAGTCGTTGTCGCCGGCGATCTGACCGCCCTCCGGGACGACCCCGACGCGCACGTGGCGCACCTTCTGGCACGGTAGGGTTTGTAGATGGTCGAGATGCACCTCGCCGCAGTCCGGGTCGAGTTGCCTACCAACAATCCGGTGGTGCTGCTGCAGGAGGTGGAGGGGGCCAGGCGCACCCTGCCAATCTTCATCGGCGCTCCCGAGGCGACGGCTATCGCCTTCGCCCTTCAGGGGGTGACGCCGCCCCGGCCGATGACCCACGACCTCATTAGGGACATGCTCACGGCTCTCGGAGCGACTCTCGAGAGAGTGGTGGTCACCGAGCTCCGCATGGGTGAGGACGGGCGCAGCGGAACCTATTTCGCTGAACTCCACCTCCGTCGTGGTGCTGATTCCTCGATCGTGTCCAGCCGGCCGTCGGATGCCATTGCCCTGGCCGCTCGCCTGGGTACGCCGATCTACGCGGAGGACGACCTCCTCGACGAGGCAGGGGTGGTGCTCGATGTCGGCCAGGACGACGATACGGCACCAGACGAGCTCGTGAGTCAGTTCCGGCAGTTCATCGAAGGGATCCGGCCGGAGGATTTCTCCTCCTGAGCAGGACCCTCGACACCATGGCGACAATGGTGTAATTTCACGCGATGAGCGAAGACGGGTTCAGAGGTCCACAGGTCTGCGACATCGTCGGCATCACCTACCGGCAGCTCGACTACTGGGCTCGCACCGACCTGCTCCGTCCGTCGATGCGCGAGGCTCGCGGCAGCGGCAGCCAGCGTCTGTACTCCTACCGGGACCTGCTCGAGCTCAAGGTCATCAAGCGCCTTCTGGATGCGGGTCTGTCACTGCAGTCGGCCCGGCGGGCCGTCAACGTGCTGCGCAGCAGCGGTGGTGAGCTGGCTTCCGCCAACCTCGTGCTCAGCGGCTCCGAATCCGTTCTGGCCCGCACCGGCGAGGAGATCGTCGACCTGCTCAAGGGTGGACAGGGTGTCCTGAACATCGTCGCCCTCGGCGGAGTGTTCGAGGAGCTCGATGCCGCCATCCACGACATCGCACCCGAATACACAGGCGGGGACGCGAAGCCGGCGGTTGAGAAGCTGGCGAGGACGGGCAGCGGGAGGTAACGCGCTGGCCGAGCCGGCCTTTGGGGCCCCCCATCAGCAGGTCCGCTTCGCCCACAACTCTGAGCGCCAGCTGGCCATGCTGCTCGACTTCTACGGCATCTCCTGGGAGTACGAGCCCCGCGAGTTCGAACTGGAGTGGGACCGGGCAGGCAACCCGGTCCAGGCCTTCCGGCCGGACTTCTACCTTCCGGCGTATGACCTGTTCATCGAGATAACAACCCTCAACCAGAAACTGGTGACGAAGAAGAACCGCAAGGTGCGCCGGCTGCGGGAGCTGCACCCCGAGGTGAAGGTGAAGATCTTCTACCAGCGCGACTACCTCGGCCTGCTGGTCAAGTACGGGTTGGAGGAGCCGTCCCAGCTGAGCGAGGCCGGGGTGGGCGAGGTGGAGCCCCGCGTGCTCGATTTCAGTCTGGGCGACTGAGGACGGGGGCCGATCCCGCCTCCTAGGCTGCGCTGATGGTCGTGGACGTCGGGTGCCGTCGGTCGCCCCTCGACGCCGGACATCGGGCCTTGGGGGCCCGCATGATCGGGTTCGGTGGCTGGGAGATGCCGCTGTCGTACCCGGCGGGGACCGTCGCCGAGCATCTCGCCTGCCGATCGTCCGCCGTGGCCTTCGACGTAAGCCATCTGGGCACCGTGCGCCTCACCGCCCCCGGCTCCTTCGAGCGGCTGAACTCCGTGCTCACCAATGAGCTCGGGCGGATAGGACCCGGACGGGCGCAGTACACCCACCTTCTCGACGATGACGCTTCGGTGGTGGACGACATCATCGTGTGGTGGCGGGATGATGGCGTCTTCGACGTGATGCCCAATGCCTCCAACACAGATGCGGTGGTCGCCGCCATCGGCGGGGTAGACGTGACCGGCGAGCGAGCGGTCGTCGCCGTGCAGGGACCGGCCGCCCGACGGCTTCTGGCCGGCGTCGCTCCCGAGGCCAGTGCGGTACCACGGTTCGCAGTTGCGTCCTTCAACTGGCGGGGCCGCTCGTGTGTTGCCGCCGGGACGGGTTACACGGGAGAGGACGGGGTCGAATGTGCGCTTCCTCTCGACGTGGCGTCGGCGTTCTGGGAGGCCGTCGTCGCAGCCGGGATCGCCCCCGCCGGCCTGGGCGCCCGGGACACCCTCCGTCTCGAGGCGGGCCTGCCGCTGCATGGTCACGAGGTGGGTCCGGGGATCACACCGCTGCAGGCCGGCCTCGGATGGGTGGTCGCCTGGTCGAAACCCTCGTTCCGCGGACGCGACGCCCTGGAAGCCGAGCGCCTGAAAGGGCCCAGCCGGCGCCTCAGGGGGCTGACCGTGGAGGGCCGCCAACCACCGAGGCAGGGTTATCCGGTTCGAACGCGCGGTAACGGGGAGACGCTCGGCGCCGTCACCAGCGGCAACTTCTCGCCCGTGCTCGGCCACGGAATCGCACTGGCCCTACTCTCGCCGGCCGTGGAGCCCGGAGAGCTCGTGGACGTGGAAATGCGGGGTCGCTCCGTCTCCGCCACCGTCGTGGATCCGCCGTTCACGCCCAAGGCCGGGTCGTAGGTGGGCCACTTCGTCCCCCACACGGACGACGAGATCGCCGAGATGCTGGCCTTCGTCGGCCTGTCGTCGATCGATGACCTCTTCGCCGCCGTACCCGCGGCCCTGCAGCTCGTGCCGTCCTCACGGGCAGGCGGATCGGCACGGCACCTCGACCTCGACGACGGACTGTCGGAGCCCGATGTCCTCGCCGCCGCACGGCGCCTGGCCGCGGCGAACATCACCGGCGACGACCTCGTCTGCTTCGCCGGCGGTGGCGCCTACGACCACGAGGTGCCTGCCGCCGTGCCCCGGCTCGCCTTCCGCTCCGAGTTCGTCACCGCCTACACCCCGTATCAGCCCGAGGTGGCCCAGGGCGTTCTCCAAGCCCTGTTCGAGTATCAGACGATGATCGCCCGTCTGACCGGTGTGGCCGTGGCCAACGCCTCGCTCTACGACGGCGCGAGTGCGTGTGTCGAAGCGGTGAACCTCGCGGTGGCCGCCGCTGGTCGCTCCTTGGTCTGGGTGTCGCAAGGGGTGAATCCGGCGTGGCGGGCGACGATGAGGACATTCGCCGCCGGCACCGGCCATGACCTTGTGGAGCTGCCTCTGGCCGGCGGGACCACCGCGTTGCCCGCTGGCGGAGACCCCGCTGCCGTCCTGGTGCAGTACCCGAATTATCTGGGATGCCTCGAGGACCTCGGCGCGGCCAGAGCCGCCGCCGACCGGGCCGGCGCCATGCTCCTGGTCGCCTTCGATCCCGTGGCGGCAGGCCTCCTGCGCTCACCCGGTTCCCAGGGTGCGGACGTGGTGGTGGGGGAGGGGCAGCCCTTCGGAACCCCGCTCAGCTTCGGTGGCCCCTATCTCGGCCTCTTCGCCTGCCGCCAGGAGCACGTTCGCCGGCTACCGGGCCGCCTGGTCGGCGAGACCGTGGACGTGGTGGGCCGGAAGGCCTATGTGACGACTCTTCGCACCCGCGAACAGGACATCCGCCGGGAAAAAGCATCCTCCAACGTCTGCACCAACCAGACGCTGATCGCCATCTGCTGTGCCGTCGACCTGGCGTGGCTGGGAACATCCGGACTGCGGGAGCTGGCGCTGCGCTGCGCCCGGGGCACCCGCTATACGAAGGAGGCGCTGCTCGCCATCGACGGAGTGGAGCCCCTGGCGGCCAGGCCGGTGGTGCGGGAGTTCGCGGTACGTTTGCCGGTGGCGGCCGACGTGGTGGTCGACCGGATGGCCGAGGAGGGTTTCCTCGCCGGCGTCACCCTCGATGAGGAGTACGACGGAGGGGGGCTGCTCGTCGCCGTCACCGAGCGCCGGACGCGCGCCGAGATCGACTCCTACGTCGCCGCCATGGAAAAGGTGGTGAGGTGACAGACCCGGGCGGAGGGCGGGCGGCCAGCATTCCGCTGCTGGGCCGTGACCCGGAACCGACGGTCTTCGAGCTGTCACAGCCGGGCCGGCGGGCGTGGTCCTTCCGCACCACCGGAGTGCCCGAGTGGCCGGCAGAGGAGCTGGTCGGAGAAGAGGATCTGGCGGCGGCGGTGCCTCTGCCCGAGCTCTGTGAACGTGACCTGGTCGGGCACTTCACCCGCCTCACCCACCGCCAGTACTCGGTTGATCTCGGCGCCTACCCCCTCGGCTCGTGCACCATGAAGTACAACCCGAAGGTCTGCGACGACGTGGCAGATCTGGTCGGGCTCAGCCAGGTCCACCCGGCGGCGCCGGCCCGCCTCACCCAGGGCTGGATGGCGCTTCTGGCCCATCTCGACGGGCAGCTCTGCGCAATAACCGGAATGGCGGCCACCAGTCTGCAGCCCCCTGCCGGCGCCGCCGGCGAGCTGACCGGGCTCTTGTTGATGAGGGCATGGCACCGCGACCAAGGGCGGGCTCCAACGAAGGTGCTGATCCCGGATTCGGCCCACGGCACCAACCCGGCATCGGTCACGCTCGGCGGATACCGGACCGTCACGCTGCCGTCGGACAGACGCGGGTGCGTGGACCTCGACGCCCTCCGCCGTGAGCTCGACGGTGACGTCGCCGGCATCATGCTCACGAATCCCAACACGCTCGGGCTGTTCGAGGAGGACATCGCCGAGATCGCCGAGCTCGTTCACGGCGTCGGAGGCCTCGTCTATTACGACGGCGCCAACCTAAATGCCATCCTGGGCGTCACCCGGCCCGGCGACATGGGGTTCGACATCGTCCACCTGAACCTGCACAAGACCTTCGCCGTTCCGCACGGCGGTGGTGGCCCCGGCGCAGGTCCTGTGGCCGTGACCGAACAGTTGGCGCCCTACCTGCCAGGGCCGCGTCCGGTCGCCGGCGCCGATGGCGCCTACGTGTGGGACACCCCCCGCAGGTCGATTGGCCGGGTTCATTCGTGGCACGGCAACGCCTTGGCTCTGGCTCGGGCCTACGCCTACATATCGGCCAACGGGGGAGATGGCCTGCGCCGGGTGGCGGAGGGGGCGGTGCTGAACGCCAACTGGCTGCGTCGGCGGCTCCACGGCATCTACGACATCCCGTATGACCGACCCAACATGCACGAGTTCGTCGCCTCGACGACCTCCCTCAAGAAGTCGGACGGGTTGCGAGCGGTAGACGTGGCCAAACGGCTGCTGGAGGAGGGCTTCCACGCTCCCACGGTGTACTTCCCTCTGATCGTCGACGAGGCGCTCATGATCGAGCCCACTGAAACCGAGACACTTCAGACGCTCGAGGCGTTGGCGCAAGCCTTGGAACGCATCGCCTCATCGCCCGCGGGAGCAAGGGAGGCACCGCGGACCACCCCGGTCGGGCGAGTCGACGAGGCTCGCGCCGCCCGCACCCTTGTACCGACCTGGGATACCCGGCCAGCTGACGGATGAGAGCCGGAGGGCGCCCGAACTGAGGAACTAGTTGTGCGCGCGCTGACAACTTCGGGCCACCAACGCGCCGGCGCCGATCAGACCGGCACCGAGGAACAACAACCCACCGACGGCGAAACCGGTGCGGGGGAGCCCGCTGCCGCCACCACCGGCACCGGTGTCACCGGCACCCAACTCAGCGGGAGCTGCTGCGCCAACCGGCTGCGCGGACCCAGCGGCGGTCACGCCACTCAGAACGGCCGGAACGTTCGCCACCGCCGCGTCTACCGCAGATGCCTTCACCAACCCCGAACCGGCACCACCGTCCACGCTGACGGCGTTCAAACGGAGGATCCCCGGGATGTCGATGATCTTGGTCGTCTGTCCCACATCGTTGTTGGTGATCAACTCGAGGCCGTTGACCCCGATGACATAGCTCTTGCCGCCGTTGGCGGTGGAGGCTTCGGTGTGGAGCAGATTGACCCTCTGACCGGCGATCGTTGCGGCGACGCCGTCGGATGACCCGGTGCCAGTGCTGTTGGTGCTGGTGTAGTTGGCCTCGGAGAACGACTGCAGTACGTCGATGGCCAGGAGGCCGGGGTTGATGAGCACCAGTCGGAGAAGAGCGGCGCGGGCGGTGGAGGAGCTGTTCCCGCCGTCGCGGGTCACCCGGGCCGAGGAGGGCGCCACCTTCACGCCCGTGGTGTTGAGGTCGCCGAACTCGAGGAGGGCATTGTTCTGCTCGCCCTCGCCGGTCTGCTTGGACCCGAGCTGAGCCAGAGGCGGGTTACCTCCGACCTCCAGAGCGTTGGCGGTGGCCGTACTCGTTGTCGGGTCGGGATTGGCCTCGGCCTTGGTATGAGCCACACTCACCAGGCCATCGACCTCGGCCGCCACGGCCTCGGCGGAGCCAGGGGGAGCCGGTGTGGTCTGTGCCCAACTCGGAGCGGCACCGATTAGGAGGAGTCCTCCCGTCAGGCCCGCCGCGGCGATCTTCTGAAAGCGCATTTGTTCATTCCTCCCCAGTCCGGTGACGCTCACCGTGGACGATAGCTTCTCTGGAATCTACGCCCCCTGCAAGCCTCGGAACGGGGATCTCGAGTTACGAGCACGAAGAATCCGGAAGATCCCTTTTTCCCGCTCCGGCGGTTTCTACCCCTCCGACAGCAATGAATAACCGGTTGTTTCAGGGGACGACGAACTCCCACAAGTCCCGTCCGTACGGCTCACAAATGGCGACATCGGGCTATGGAGACGGCGACGGACAACCCGTACCCTCACCAGCGTGTACGCCCTGCTGTGCGACGACGACCGGCGGCTGCGCGCGCTCTACCGGATGGAGTTCGAACATGTGGGCGTCGCCGTGCGGGAGGCGGCGAACGGCGACGAATGCATCGAGATGGCGACTCTCGACCCGCCGGAGCTGATCGTCCTGGACCTCTACATGCCCCGCCGAGGCGGGCTGTCCACCTTGCCGCTGCTGCGCTCGCTGCTGCCGGATGTGCCCGTGCTGGTCGTGACCGCCTACGCCGCCGTCGAGGTACTGCGCCAGAGCCTCGCCCTCGGAGCGACGGCCTGCTACACGAAGCCGGGCTTCCTCGCCCGGATTCCCGAGGTGGTGGAGCGCTACCTGCCGTCGGTGGACAGCGCCGCCGTGAGCTGAGCGCCCTCTGCCCGCGGGGGACGACGGCGCTGCGAGGGACACCGGAAATCGTCGGGCGGGGCCTCAGCTGGAGCCGGAGCGACCGAGAGGGTGGAGTCGCATGGCGGCCGCGATCTCCTCATCGGCCACTTCGGTATATATCTGGGTTGTGGCCAAACTGGCGTGGCCAAGGGCCACTTGGAGCTGACGAAGGCTCAATGCACCTTCCCGCAGGCCCAATGTCGCGAAGGTGTGGCGCAGGGCGTGGACTCTGACGCCGGGACGGCGAGCGCCGAGGCTCCGCAGGACTCGATCGACGACGTATGTAACAGTGTCACGGCTCGATTCGACCGTGGAGCCGATGACCGCACCGGTGCCGTCCCGCACCGGTCTCGGCCGGCTGGAGATCACGAGGGTGAGAGCGTCGGTGCCGAGGCTTCCGAGACGTGAGCGCCTGGTGGGGAGGTAGGCCACCAGCGCCTCGACCACCACCTCGGGAAGACCGAGGCGGCGCTCCTTGTCACCCTTGCCCCTGACGATCACCGCGGACGGCGGATCTCCTTCCAGATCGGCCAGTGGGAGGCGGGCGATCTCCTCGAGCCGCAGGCCACAAGCCAGCGCCAGGGCCACGATCACCAGATCTCGCTCAGGCCAACCGGAACCTTCGCCGGCCCTGGCCAGAGCGCCCAGCGCCGTGGCCTGGTCGATGGCCCGGGGCATGTGCTTACGCTTCTTCGGTGGCTGGAGCAGCGCGGCCGGATCCGATGTGACGCGGTCGGTTCGGTAGCACCAGGCGAAGAACGAACGAACGGCGGCAGTGCGACGGGCCACCGTTGCCGGCGCCCTCTCCTGCGGCGACCGCTCGGGATGGCGGGCGAAGCGGGGGTCAGGGCGGGTGCGGAACATGGCGATGGCTTCGTCGAGGTCGTCGGCGCTGACGGCTTCCACGCCCAAGGCCTCGAATGCGGTCAGTACGACCCGAGAGCGCTCTTCTTCCGGCAAGGCGGCCAGGGCCTCCCGGTAGGGGAGGAGCCGGTGCAGGAAGGCGACGTCCACCATCGTGTCGTCGAGGTCGTAGCGGTAGGCGGCGAGGGTCCGGGGCGACCGGCCTTCGTTGCTCAGCCGGCGGAGAAAGCGCTCGAGAGCCTCGGCGTACGGGAGTGACACCACTCCAGCGTGGCCGAACGGCGCCTCCGACAGGTGAATGCTCGCCCGATAGCCGGGTGACCCAGTGCGGCCCTACGGAACTACGGACACGTTTGTGAGAGGGTCCTGAACCCCAGCGACACCTTCGACGCTGCAGCACCAGACGTGTCCGTAGTTCCACCGGGCTGCACTCAGGTGGGAAGTTCAGCCGCCAGTCGGGCGATGACCTCACCACGCCGCTCGATCGATCCCGCGGCCCGGAGTCGCTCCGCCAGTTCCGAAGGTGAGGTCCTGAAGGCCCCCTTGGGGAACACCACCTTTGCTGTCGCCGAGACGACCGACACGGAGCCCTGCGCGTCGACGGCGATCGACTCGACCCGCTCCCAGCGGATGAGAGCGTGTTCCGAGCCCGGACCGAACACAGAGACGCCATGTAGGTCGACCCGGTAACGGCGGCGCCGGCGGAGTCGGCCCGTACGTATCACCTGCTCGGCGACCCGCAACTCCATGCCCGTGAACTGTACGGGTCCACCACCGATGAACCCCCCTCCGCCCCCGCGTACCTACTAAAGATTGATTATGTAGTGATGCTCCCGCCATCTCCCCCCTCCACTGCGTTGCGCACGGGTAGCTTGCATTGTTGATGGCCCGCCGCATCGATGTCGAGCTCACCAGCAAACGGCAGGACGGGCGTTGGACATGGCGCGCGGCCGGAGCCAAGCAGCCCAAGGGGGAGCTGGAATCGTCACTGCTCTACGAGGGCGCCCAGATCGGCGACGTCGTGCGAGCGGAGGCTGATTTCGAGATCGAAGGAATCCTCATCACCTCGGTGATGCCGCCCAAGGCGAAGAAGCGCTCGGAGCCCGAGCGGGTGGAGATCGTGGGTCCGCCCCGGGACGAGCGAGGCATCACCTCGACGCTCACCGGTAAGTCCGAGGCCCGGCGCTCGGACCGACCCCGTCGCGACGAC
Source organism: Acidimicrobiales bacterium (assembly GCA_035526335.1). Lineage (GTDB taxonomy): Bacteria > Actinomycetota > Acidimicrobiia > Acidimicrobiales. Next base: position 21,094 of record DATLCN010000055.1, read on the forward strand.
GACCGCGTCGGCGGCCGGCGGGAGGGTCCGCCTCGCGGCCGTGGCGGCGACACACGGGGCGCCCCTCGCGGCCAGGTACCCACCCGGCCCTCGCAGGGGCGACCCGATGAGCGCGCCAGTCGCAACAAGGGTCCAAGCCGGCCCACAGGCGCGCGCGTTCCCGGGGCCGCAGTCGGAGGCGGAGGTGGTGAGCGGCCGCGTCCCGAGCGTCGGTCCCGCCCGGAGGCGCCGGCACCTGCACCCCGGGCCAAGCGGCTCAACCCCGGACACACTCACCGGGACGCCGTTCTTGCCGGGCTGGCTCCGGAACAGCGGCCGATCGCGGAGCAGGCGCTTCGTGGTGGGCTGCCCGGTGTCCGGCAAGCGGTCGAGACGCAGAACGCGTCGTTGCGGGAGGTGGGGCAATCCGAGGTGAACGCGGCTCCCCTCCTCGCCATCGCCGAGCAGCTCCTTCCCCAGCTGAAGGCGGCCGACTGGCGGGACCGAGCGGAAGCCGCCGTGGACATGGTGGACGATCTGTCGCTGCGTGACCTCCGCTCCCTGGTCACCGGTGCCGACACGGCGAGGGACGACGCCGGGCGTCTCCTGGCCGGCACCCTGCGGGAGGCGCTCGATCGCCGCCTACGGGAGCAGCGGGAGGCGTGGCTGGCCGAGATCACCGCCGCCCTTCTGGACGGTCGTCTCGTCCGCGCCCTGCGGGCTTCGGCCCGACCTCCGGATTCGGGGTCACGGTTTCCCGCCGAGCTGGCCATGCGCCTCAGTGAAGCGGCGGGGGCGGCGATGGCTCCTGACGCTCCGGCGGACCGCTGGCAGGCCCTGCTCGAAGCGGTCGTGGAGTCTCCGGTCCGCCGCTCGGTCAAGCCTGCCGGTCTTCCCACCGACGCGCCGGAGGAGCTCCTCCAAGTGGCCCGGCAAGCGTCGGGCAAGGTGCCGGCCCTGGCCGGGATGCTGGGCATCTCGATGCCTCCACCACCGGGGCCCCCACGACCCGCCCGCGGGAGGTCGGGCGCCGGCCTGCGTTTCCAGACCGGCCCGAGATCGGCTCCGCCTATCCCCCCGCCTCCCCCTCCTCCGCCGCACCCAGAATCGACACCGGATTGCTGATCACAGCCGGCGATTCCTAGGCGTAGATCTGGAGGATCCCGTGGTCGTGGAGGAACTCGGCCAACCCGTCGGTGAGGCGGAGCTCGGCCACCTCCGACAGCGGTACCCACGCCGCCTCGACGGCATCGCCCCCGGCCGCCGGATCGACCACATCGAGGGGCGTCACCGCGAAATCAAGGATAACGTGGTGATGCGTCTCACCGATACCTTCCACCCAGCCGAGGAAGGAGTCGCACACGACCTCGAGTCCGGTCTCCTCGGCCACCTCCCGCACCACCGCCTCGGCCAGCGTCTCGCCCATCTCAACGTGGCCTCCCGGTATGCTCCAGAAGCCGGCCGCCGGTCCTCGTCCACGACGCACCAGGAGAAGCCGGTCACCGTCGACCGCGACCGCTGCCACGCACACTTCGGGGGCCCGCACCGGCTCGCTCAAGCCCGCTCCATCCGGTGGTGCATGACCAGCAGCCTCGCCGTGAAGCCACACTCCTCGAAGAAGTTCTTGGTGGCACGCATGCCGGGAAGGGCAACGGCGTCCACCCCCGTGCATCCGGAGTTGCCGAACCAGGCCAGCAGCTCGTTCATCATGGCTTCGCCCACTCCTATGCCCCTGGCATCGGGATGCACGTAGAGGTCGTCCAGAACTCCCAGGATGCGCCCGTCCCGCAGCTTCTCGAGCCGCCCGCTGGCCATGCCCACGATGACGTCGTCCACCGTGCCGGCCACCGCGATGAGATCCGCCTCTTCGACAGCGCGCCGCAGGCCTTCCTCGACGGGCTCCGGACGAGCCTCACGGGCCGCGAATACCGCTCCCCCCCGGTCCTGGTCTCCCAGCTCCGCTGTCGCCTGACGGCTCAGCCTCACCAGTTCCGGAAGGTCGGCCAGCGTCGCGTGGCGGGCCGACTCCATCTCAGGATCCGTCCGACCGGAGTTGGGTGATCCGACCGAGGATGGTCTGGCGTTGGCGGCTGGCAGCCTCGTAGGCGCTCACCGCCTCCAGTTCCTCCGACGAGAGCCCGCTTAGACGCTGGACCACCTGCGGCGCGGAGAGGGCGTCGTACCCGGGGATGGCCAGGTCTTCGGCCGAAGGAGCCGCCGGACCGGAGGGCGCGGGAGATTCCGAGGGTGACACCGTGGGAGCCGGTGCCGGCGTAGCTGGATGCGGCTGTTCCGGTGTCGAGCCGGCTCCGCCGCTGAGCCGGGCCCAAAGATCGTTGAGTACCTTGCCCATCTCCTGTTGGCCCTTGCCAGCTGCCATCTGTCCGAGCATCCTGGCCATGGCGACCTGGGAGTCGGTCTGGCTCCTGCCCTTCTCGACGAGACGAGGTAGCTCGTCACGCACCGCAAGAGCAAGCCCGACGGGTGCGTACACGAGAAGGTCGAGGATCTGGTCGAGAGGCGACCGTGGCTCCGTCACACGCAGTCCCTGCAGAGCATCCTGGTGCCGTCGGACAGCTGGGACGGGTGCTTCACGAGGAAGCAGGACTGACAGACGAATTCGTCCGGCTGCTTGGGGAGGACCTTGGGAGCGGCCTCGGCCCGTTCCTCGGTGTCCGGTGGTTCTTCGTCCTCCTCCTCGTCGACAACGACCAGCTTCTCCTTCAGGATCACGTCCAGGCTGGCCTCGACGTCGTCCTCGTCCGCCTCGTCGTCGTCCTCCTCCTCGTCGTCGTCGTCCGAGGCGGGCGCCGGCGTGATGACGGGGATCACCAGGGGATCATCCTCCACCAGCGCGACATCGGCGTCGACATCGTCGACATCGTCGACATCGGCGTCGTCATCGAGGTCATCGTCGTCGATCACCTCATCGTCGATCACCTCATCGTCGATCACCTCATCGTCGGGAAGGTCCTCCAGATCCGGGTCGTCCAGATCGGTGCTCGGATCCGTGTCGTCGATGAGATCGTCGTTCCTGTCAACCATGTGGTTCCCCTGGGGCCGGTTCGTCGGGCGCGGCACCATACACCTCGCTGCGGTGCGCCACGGTGGTGCAGGAGGGGCCAGGAAGCTGTTGGTACCGTCGGTTGGCTCTGCCGTTCCGTACACACTGAGGGCGAGTTATTTGGACGTTCTCTACTGAGCTTCCTGGCACCCCCCGCACTGCCTTCGACCGCCCCCTCCGGAACCCCATTGGGTACGGAGGCCCACGACCTGGCGAACGGGACGTCTCGGGACGGGCACAGTCTTCGGCATCGGCCCTACGGGAGTCAAGGGCGCCCTCACCTGCGCTTTTGCGCGTCACCCCAGGTCAGGAAGGTTCTTCACCGGCGAACAATTCTCAGAATTTCGAGCGCAGGGCCAACACGTTGTGCACGTACCGGAGAGTGCTCGGGTACGGGCCACGCTCCTGCACCGACCGAAGCCCCTGGTAGTACGACGACAGGGCGGTGGGAACATCGCCCTTGGCCCGCTGGAGGAGATAGGCCAGGAACCTGGCCGACATACGGATGTTGTGTTCAGGGCGGCCGGGGTCGAGCTGCGCCCGCAGCAGGGACCGGTTGACGAAGACCACCGTGTCGGGCATCAGCTGGCCGATGCCCCTCGCCTTGGTCGACGACACCTTGTCGTTCTGCCAGCCGGATTCCTGCCAGGTCACCGCCTTCAAGAGGTCGGCAGGTATCGCGAACTCGCGGGCGGCGGCGTCGAACCGTGGAAGCAGGACAAGGCGCTCGGGCTGCTGGAGCAGGCGGGTGGGCAGCCGGCTGATCGGGTTCGCGCGCGGCTGGACAGGGGCCGGCACAGGACTTCGTGGGATCACCAGCCTGTCCCCTGCACGAATCCGGTGCACGTCGAGGATCTTGTTGGCCGCGGCCAGGCTGGACATGCTCGCCCCCGTACGGCGAGCCACCATCGAGAGCGTCTCACCACGTTTTATGACATAGGTGCCGCCCGGCCCAGGTGTCGCCGCCGTGGCGGCGGCCTGCTGCACAGCACCCGAGATGGCAAGGGCCAGCACAGCCGGGGCGAATGCCCGCAAGGCCATTGTCGCCACGCTCCTCACCTGCGGCACCACCGGTCCACGGAGGGAAACGGATTGACGGACGGGCCACCGCCCGGCTTGATCTCGAAATGGAGATGGGGCGTGGTACCCCGGGCGTTGCCGGTGCTACCGACGGCACCGATTCGGGTGCCCGGCTCGACCCGACCCGGTGCCGCCTCCAGCGCGTCGAGGTGGGCGCCGTAGTAGGTGATCCCATCGTCTCCCCGCAGGTAGTAGGAAAGACCCGCCACCGCACCCTGGGAATGCTCCAGACCGCCTCCGACGCTGGCAACCACGGGCGTGCCCCGCTGGGCGAAGATGTCGATGCCGAGGTGGCGCCGGCCCCCCGGTCGGGGTGCTCCCCAGCTGTCGGAAAACTGGAGCGGACCCTGCACAGGACAGATCCACGGCGGACCGGGTACCTGAAGTTCGGCACCTTCCCTGATCAGGTTCGGATTCTTGATCCCGTTCAGCGCAGCCAGTTCCTTGCTAGTGGTGCCGTAGCGGGCGGCGATCCTGGCCAGGTTCTCGCCCCCAGCGACCTTGTGCCGCGGGCCACCACCGACCACGAGCACCGGAGACGGCAGGGACGGCAAGCTGACGGCGACGACAGGTTCCGGTTCACCGACACTCGGCAGTGTGAGCACTTGGCCGACCCTCACCCGGTTCGGGTCCTTGATGCCGTTGGCCGCGGCCAGCGTCGACACCGACACCTGCAGGCGAGCGGCCAAGCCGGTGAGGGTGTCGCCTGCACGGACCGTGTACCGAGTTTTACCCTTGATCGGCGTTGTCTGCCCCCCTGGGACCTGGTGGGCCCGGAGGACGCGTTGGGAGGAGAAAGCCGGCCGACTACCCCCGCCCTGCCCGGCGAGAAGGCCCAGCGTCACCGCGGCCAGGACCGGAAGTCGCCGCATCCCACCCCCTCGGCACCTGTGGATCTCGGCGGCCGCCCCGGATCGCAACCTGCCCTCGTGGTGAGCCTCATCAACGGTTCCCGTACCTTCTTTGCGCAAGGGTCCTGCGCAGGGCTCTAAGACTACTTTGTCAACATCAGCCCCAGCAACCCCTTTGTCAACATTTTCACGGGATGGCTGAACGGCGGCGCTGCTCGGCCCGGCGCTCGGAGTCCAAGCGCTCGAGGTCGTAGGTGCCGTGGTCGACGAAGCACATCATCGCTGCGACAGCCTTGTGACCCGCCTGCTCCGCGATCAGCCGGTGCATGTCCTGGCAGACCTCGCGGTATTCGGGATGGCCCTGGGGGCTCGTGCGCAGCTCTATGACATGCATGGCCTCCCGCACGTTGAGCTGCATCAGGTACCGGACCCGGTAAGCAAGGGCCACGGCGTACGGAGCCTGGAACGGAAAGGGGCCGGCGAGGGCTTCGTGCAGCTCCCGTGAGCGGTTCATGGCGTCATCGAATGCCTCCCCCGCGCCGGCCTCGACCACGGCATCAGGCAGCACGTAGCCGTGCCGGGGACTCAGGTCCTGCCATTCGATCGTGAGCAGACGGTGGCGCTGGAGGTCGCGAAAGGCGCCGTAGTCGGAAAGGATGTCGAACCGGTACCCGGTTCGCTCCAACCCCCTCCCCGGCCGGTGACGGCGGTTGGTCCGCTCCCCCACCGAGGCCCTCAGCACCGCGAGCCGCTCGTGGACCGGCATGCGCCGGACCGCCGCCAGGAGCTGGTCGTCGGGCAGATCGGTGTGCGGATACAGCGTGGCGGCGATGAGCTTCTCCTCGCCTTCCGGGTCGAAGTCGACCAGGGTCACCATCGGACGGGGCTCGGGATCGACACCCGAGAAGAGGCGATCGGCCAGCTCGCTGAGGGCGCCCCGGTTCTTCCTCTGGTAGTCCGACCAGACGCCCCCTCTGTCGGGCATGTCCACCCGCTTCAGGAACGAGGGCACGACCTTGCGCAACTCCTCGAGCATCATCGCTGCGTACGAGCGGGCCTCCGGAAGTGGGTGGGCCCGCATCCTCACCAGGAGCATCTCGTACGCCTGGCCGGTGCCGTAGATGCCGAGGTTGGAGAGCGTGGCCGCGGGCAGGATCCCCCGCAGAGCGTCGAAGGCCTTGGCCCGGATCGACTGCCGGTGGACGAAGTCGGAGTCATCCGGTTCCTTGGGATACAGCGCGGCGAACCACTCCTGCATCTGGGGCAGGAGCACCGCATAGGTGTCGAACAGCCGGTCCATGTCCCCCACGTAGCGAGCCGCCAGGGAGGAACGCCCGACAGCAGGATCGCGGTAGTAGCGGTACCGGCCGTTGGAGGGCCGGTCGTCGTAGGCGACGTAGCGGGTGGACTGCTCGAGGTAGGCCATCAGCCGGCCCCGCTCGAGAATCTTCGTGAGGAGGTTGGACGCCTGCTCACAGGCCAGATGGACGCCGCCGAGCTGGGCGACAGAGTCGTCGCCGTACTCGAGGAACACCCGGTCGTAGAGCTGCTCGGCCCGCTCCAGACCCATGGTGGCGTCCATGGTGAGGTCGCCGGTCATGTCCAGGTCTCCCACGAACTCGTCCAGGAACAGTCGACGCAGGCTCTTCGGGGACCGGGAGTAGCGGGCGAAGAGGGCTCCCTTGACCACCTCCGGCAGGTTGACCAGCGCGAAAACGGGACGATCGAGGTTCGTGAAGTAGCGCCGAAGAATCGCCTCCTCGTCGACGCTGAATTCCTCATCGGAGTACAGCATGGGAGCGGCAATCGTAAGGCCCGGGGGTCAGCAGGAGGCGGACCCTCCCCCCGGAGCCCCGCTCGGTCAGACCACCACGGTCAGGGCGTCCGGCTTCACCCGCACGGCCAGGACACGCCCGGTGCCGACAACTTCTCCGTCGAGCTCCACCGGCAATGGCCGTTCGAACTCGACCTGGACCGCCTGCGCCCGACGCTCCCTGATCCGCGGATGCGGGAGATGGGTGCCGTGGTGAAGGCGGGCCCGCACCTTGCTCAGGTCGCCTGGTCGGAGGCGCACATCGTAGGTGTCGAGCAGGGCGTCCCCAGGATGCGCCCGAGGCCCGAGGTTCCACGAGCCACGCCACTGGGCGTTCATCGCCACGAATCCTCGGGACCACAATCGCTTGTGTGCCACCAGGTGGGCGACGAAGAGCGAGAGGTGTCCGTCCACGAGAACCTCGCCGAGATCGACGGGGAAGGTGACCGCGTCGGCTGAACGCAGGCGAGCCTCGTCCCGGGTTCCGCCGAGGGTGTGCCAGAGGTCACCACCCAGTAGCCCTAGCGGGGGGAACGGGCGCCGCATCTGACGCGCCTCCTCGAGCACGGCACGGGCTTCGGCGTCGCTACGGACAACGACGCCACCGGCAGGCAGCGCCCCGGGCTTCCCCCAGGCACTGCCCTTTTCGATGGTCACCCCCAAGCCCGTGGTGTCGGTGAGGCAACCGGCTCGACGCCAAGCACGGAGGAAGCGGCGACCACGCCCCGGAACAGATGGTCGGCGCCCGCCCTCGCCATTTTCGCCGTCCCCGGGTCCGTCACCACCTCGGCCACCTGGCGGAGCAGGTCCACCAACTGCTTGACGTTGCGCACGAAGTCTCCCCCGGACATCTCTTCGCCGGCGAGCACCTCCTCGAGGCTCTCCCCGGCGGCCCAGGCGTGCGCCGCGGCCAGGAAGCCCGGATCAGGAGGCCGGGTGGCCGGCAGGGCGGCCTCATCCTCGGCCTCGTTGAGGCGTTGAGCGATCTCCTCGACGGCGAGCCACCTCCGCCGCATCTCCGCCGAAGGGAATCGTGGCGCCGGCACGGCCCCGGGCTTCCGCAGCTCATAGGTGAAGACAGACACCAGGCCGGCCAGCGAGGGAGCATCCAGTCCGTCGAGCAGTCCGGCTCCCACACACTCCGCAACCAGCAGGTCGCACTCGTGGTACAGCCGAACCAGGCGCTCCCCTCCCTCTGTCAACGTCCACCCTTCGACGTATCCCCACACCTGGAGCAACCGCAGGACCCGGTCGAACTGACGGGCCAGCGACTCGGCCCGTCCGCGGATCCGGTGTTCCAGACGGTCCACGTCACGGCCGGCGCGGCGCGCCCGCTCGAGGGCGCGGAGGTGGGCAGGGGCATCGGGGCAGGAGGCGACGGGATGGGCTTCCGCGGGAGAGGCCGGCCCGGCGGATGGTGACGCCGCGGCCGGCGCCTCCACTCTCGTGCGGGCCAGCGCCTCGGAAACGGCACGCTGGAAGGCGGTGGTGCGAGGCGCGTACGGCGCCGGCATGGGCACCCGCGCCACCACCGCCGGCGGATCAGCAAAGTCACGCGGCGACAAGCTCAAGCGCCGGCGGTCCGCGGTCAGACCGATGACGCGTACGTCGCCCCCACGGCGCTGAGACGTGGCGAGGACAGCGAAAAGCCGGCCGGCGCCACGTCCACCTGGCGCCTGCAGCACGTCACCCGGCTTGAGCAGGCCGAGAGCCAGTGCGACGTCGGCGTCCACGCGCCGCCGCCCGGCGTCACGCACCAGTAGCCGATACTCCTCGACATCGCCCCGCTTGCACGACGCCTGCTCCGTCGCCTCCACCAGAGCCCGGCTCGCCCGCTCCAACTGCGTTTCGAGCCTCACCACATCGGCATCCGTGCGGTACTGGGCGAAGGACAGGTTGAGCAGGTGGCGAGCCGAGTCGGGGGCGTAACGACGAACGAGGTTGGCCGCCATGTTGTAGGTCGGACGGAACGACGAGGAAAGGGCGTATGCACGGGTGGACGCGAGGCCGGCCACCTGCTCGAAGGGTACGAAGGGAGACCACAGCACCACCGCGAACCCCTGTTCGTCGATCCCCCGCCGCCCGGCCCGTCCCGTGAGCTGGGTGTACTCGCCCGGCGTCAGCGCCTCGTGACGTTCGCCGTTGTACTTGGAGAGCTTTTCGATCGCCACCGAGCGAGCCGGCATGTTGATCCCGAGCGAAAGGGTCTCGGTGGCGAACACAACCTTGACCAGAGCGGCAGAGAAGCAAGCCTCAACGGCTTCCTTGAAAGGCGGCACCAGCCCGGCATGGTGGGCGGCGAAGCCTGCTTCGAGCCCCGAGAGCCAGGTGCCGTAGCCGAGAACGGCCAAGTCGCCATCGCTGAGAGGCTCCACCTTGGACTCGGCAATGGCGCGGATCCGCCGGCGCTCCTCCGGAGTGGTCAGCCGGAGCCTGCGCTGGAGACACTGGCCCACTGCGTCGTCGCAAGCCGCACGGCTGAAGATGAAGTAGATGACCGGGAGCATCGACCGCTCACCGAGGATCTCGACGACCTCCGCCCGCCGCGGCGTGTAGAGCCGCCCACCATGGGAGCGGCCCCGGTGGTCCCACCTCCGCAGGTTCCGGCTGTCCAAAGCGTTGGCCTCCGGGTTCGGACGTCCGTCCACGAAGGTGGGAAGCAAGTGCGGTTGCTCAGCGGCCCGGTCGCCCACCAGGTAGAGATTCGTCAGCTCCACAGGACGGCGTTCCTCGATGACCGCCCTCGTGCTGCCCCGGACCGTCTGGACCCAGTCCGCGAACTCCTCGGCGTTGGAGACCGTCGCCGACAGGCACACGAGGTCAACCTCTGGCGGAGCGTGCACGATCACCTCCTCCCACACCGCGCCGCGATAAAGGTTCTGGAGATAGTGCACCTCGTCCAGGACGACGTACCGGAGGCCCTTCAGGGCTTCCGCGCCGGCGTAGATCATGTTCCGGAGCACCTCCGTGGTCATGACGACCACCGAGGCGTGTCCGTTTATGGCGTTGTCGCCGGTGAGGAGCCCCACCCGCTCAGGCCCGTAGGAACGGGCCAGATCCCCGTACTTCTGGTTGGATAGCGCCTTCAGGGGGGTTGTGTAGAAAGCCTTGTGGCCGGAATCCACGGCCTTGGCAATGGCGTACTCGGCCACCACGGTCTTGCCCGATCCGGTGGGGGCCGCCACCAGGACCGAGTGGCCCTCGTCGAGGGCGTCGAAGGCTGCCAGCTGGAAGGGATCGGCCTCGAATCCCAGCGAGGCGAGGAAGCGCTCCCTCACCAGAGGCGTCATCTGCGGAGGATCCGGCCCACGATGATCGACAGCTCGTAGAAGATGTACATCGGGCCGGCCATGAAGAGCAGCGTGTAGGGATCCTGGCTCGGCGTGATGACGGCGGCGACCACGACGATCACCACGGCGGCGGGACGTCGCCAGCCGGCCAGCCGCCGGCTCGTCAGTACCCGCGCCAGTTGCAGGAACACCAACAGGACCGGGAACTGAAAGGCGACTCCGAAGCTGATGGTGACGAGGATGACCAGGCGCAGGTACTTGGCCGGGCTGAAGATGGTCTGGAGGTTCGGGCCACCGACGCTCACCAGGAAATCGAGAGCCTGTGGGAACGTGAGCTTCGCCAGAAGGGCTCCGAGGAAGAACAGCAGCACCGAAGAGACCACGAAGGGCACGGCGTACCGCTTCTCCTTGGGGTTGAGACCAGGAGTGATGAAACGCCACAGCTGATACAGAACGACCGGCGAGGCGAGGAGGAAACCGGTCCAGGTGGCGACCTTCAGGCGCGTTGCGAATCCCTCGAGAGGGTCGGTGATGAACAGGGTGCAGGGTCCTGGAGGCCGGTTCGGAAGGTCGCAGTACGGCGCAATCAGGAAATCGAGGATCCTGTTGTAGAGAACGAAGGCGACGATCGCTCCCGCCGCGACCGCCACCACGGAGACCACCAGTCGGTGGCGGAGCTCCGTCAGGTGCTCCATCAAGGTCATCCCCGCGGGGTGGGGAGGCGCGGGCAGCTGCTTGCGCCTCTTCTGCAGAACGGCGATGACTGCCTCAGCCTTCGGGTCGGTCAGCCTGCGCTTGGTCGGCGGGCGCAGGCTCATCCATACGGGTAGTGGGGTAGACCGGCTGTGCCTCGGAGAAGGCCTCGCGAACCTCCGACTGGAGACCTGCGGTCGCCCGGCGCAACTCGCTCACCGCCTTGCCCACGGTGCGGGCGGCCTCCGGAAGGCGGGCCGGACCCAGCACGATCAAGGCGACGATCAGGACCACCAAGATCTCAGCTGGTCCGATGCTTCCCACGAGAGGAGTCTACGTTGGCGAGCGCCTCGGCGGATCAGCTGAGGCGATCGTCCGACGCCTGGTCGGCACAACGGCGATCCTGACCTGATCTGTAGCCACCAGTAGATCCGCTACGAGAGGCCGCAGGTCGAGGAGCCGCCCCATTTCGACGCGAAACCCTCGAATCTCTTCAGCGGCATGCGCCACACCGACGGCCACAGCCACCGATCCGAAAAGCATCACCACCAGCGGCAGCGCCCACAGGAGACTCACGAGCTCGAGCGGCTCCCCTGCATCTGCACACCGGCGCCGGTGAGCTCGGTCATGCAGTCACCGCGTTCCAGGTCGAAGTGGAAAACGAGCAGGTCGTCGTGACATATCGGAGGCCCGTCGTGGGCCTCGTCCAGCTCCGCCGGCATCGACCAGAAGGTGAGAGCGACACCAGAGGCGAGGAGAACATCTATCACGCGGGGCTGTGCGGCCTTGGTGATCGCCAGGCGGCAGGAAGGGCATTGGAAGGAATAGGAGCCCTGATTGTCGCTGGAGCACACCACCACACGGACCTGGTCGATCGTCAGCTCGACGTCGCCGCACTCGGGGCAGCTCGCACGGATCCTGGCCATTTCGTTACTACCTGCCTTCCCGTTCGTCATGCTGGATACCATCGGCCGCAGCAGGGGCTCAACTTGAGGGAGACCTCGCGGCGAGTGCTCTGCTGCCTCTCAAGACCCACCGGAGGAGAGTCGATATCGCAGCCGTGCCCGATCAACACGTCGACCACCTCCAACCGGTCCTCCGGGGACTGGCGGCCGGCGCCGATCCGACCAAGCTCCTTCGGGACATCCTGCAGGTCGCCGTGGTGGCAACCAGGGCGACCGAAGGCGGCATCCTTCGCCTGGTCGGTCACACGGCCACTCCTGCGGTCACCAGTGGTGAGCTCTCGCCGTCGGCGGCGGAAGCGGGCCGGGTGGCCATCGATTCGGGGCGCCTGGTTCGGCGACGCGACCCTGCAGGCAATGCCACCCACGCGGCCGAACCACTGCGGGAGGGCACCCGGATCATAGGAGCTCTGGTCGTGGGTGGCACGATGCAGCGACTCGACCCGGCCGCTCTCCCGCTCTACGGCGCGGCCGCGTCACTGGTGCTCGGGCGTCAGGCCGCCGGGGCGCCGGCCACGCTCCGCCATCTGCTCGACTCGCTGTCCCACATCGCTTCGGACCTCGACACCCCGAGGATGCTCGCTCGTATCTTCGACCTCGTCCAGAACCTGTTCGGTACGGCCAGCGGTTTCTGCGTCCTGTTCGATCGGGGAGCAGTCCGTGTCGCCCACTTCCGCGGCATCGACAAGGAGCGAATGGTCCTTGTCGCGCAACAGCCGGACTTCAAGGTCCTCGTCAGTTCGAGGTCTATGCGCATCGACCCGCCCACGCACCCGGTCGTCGCTCAGCTAGCACGCCTGAGCGAGGTGGCGGTGACCCTGCCTCTGGAGTCAGAGGGCAGCCATCTGGGTCAACTCGTGCTGCTGATGGCCACCGCTCCCGATTCCGAGCAGAAGGAAATGCTGCTCAGCTTCTCCCGCCACGTTGGCCGCTGCCTGCGTTCTGCCGAAATGTTCCGTTCGCTCGGCGACCAGCAGGAGCAGCTCACCGCAATGGTCCACTCCATGGCCAGCCCTGTGGTGGTGGTCGACGAGTCCGGCCACGTCACCGAGCTCAACGGCGCCGCAGCCGAGGCCTTCCGACTGGCTGCAAACTTCGAGCGCAACCAACCCGTGGCAGGTCGCCTGGGACACAAGATGCTCGAGCAGATGCTGACCAACGGGGACGACCAGACCGCCGAGGTGGTCATCGGAGGCGAAAAGCCGCGGGTTTACAAGGCGACCCTACGGCGTATCCGCGCAAGTGGCGGCCGGTTGATGGGAAGGATTTTGGTGCTGGACGACCTCACCGGCGAGCGTGAGATGACCACCCTCAAGGCGGACTTCGTTGCTGTCATCGGTCATGAGCTTCGAACGCCGCTCACGGTGATGAAGGGCTACCTGCACAGCCTCATACGCCGCAGCGACACCATGTCCGATGAGAAGCGAGAGCAGACCCTGACCGCTGTCAAGGCCAACGTCACCCGGCTGGAGCGTCTGATCGAGGACCTGCTGTTCATCTCGGCCATCGACAAGAGGCGGGCCCAGTTGGACCTCGAGCTCCATGATCTGGGCGCCCTCCTGGATGCGCGGGCCAGCGACCGTGTCGTGGTCAAGCTGCCCAATTGGCCGGTCGAGGTCGAGCTGGACCAGGCCAAGCTCGACCAGGTGCTCAACCACCTTCTCGACAACGCGCTCAAGTACTCCGAGGGGCAGGTGAGCCTCGAGCTCGTGGAGAGACCGGACATCTACGAGATCGCCGTCACCGACGCCGGCCCGGGCATCTTCTCCGGCGACATCCCCCAACTCTTCGAGCGGTTCCGGCAGCTCGACGGCAGCTCCACCCGGACCCACGGCGGCGTGGGGATCGGCCTGTACATCGCCCGAAGGGTCGTCGAGGCCATGGGAGGGCGCATCTGGTGTGAGAGCCGTCTCGGTGTAGGAAGCCGCTTCGCGTTCAGCATGCCCCGGAACCGGGCGGCCGCCGTTGCCCAGGGTGCACCCGCCCGGCCCGGCAACAGCCTGCCGTAGCGTCACGGGGTTGGACGCCCTCCTGCACCCTCCGATCACCTTCGCCCACAGGGGTGCACGCTCCCGTGGACGGGACAACACCCTCGACACCTTCCGACTGGCCCTCGACCTCGGGGCCTCCGGCCTGGAGAGCGATGCGTGGCTGACCGAGGACGGCGTGGTCGTGCTCGACCACGACGGTGTGGTTCGGCGGGGCCGAGCCGGACTGCGGCGCGAGGCCATAGCCGGGATCCCCCGGACGCTCCTTCCCCCCCACATCCCGAGTCTCGAGGACCTCTATGACTCGTGCGGCACCTCGTTCGAGCTGTCGCTCGACATCAAGGATCCGCACGCCGCGCCGGCGGTGGTGGCAATCGCCCGCGGACTGGAGGGGGCGCTGCCGCGTCTCTGGCTCTGCTCGCCCAGTTGGGAGCAGACGGCTGAGTGGCGCCAGCTGTCGGAGGATGTGCGCCTCGTCGACTCCACGCGGCTCCGCAAGATCAAGGAGGGCCCCGAACGGCGCGCCGCTGTCCTGGCCGACAAGGGCATAGACGCGGTGAATCTCCACCACACCGACTGGACCGGTGGTCTCACCACCCTCTTCCACCGGTTCGAGCGACTGGCGCTGGGCTGGGACTGCCAGCACGAGCGGGTCCTGGCCGCACTTCTCGGCATGGGCATCGACGGCGTCTACTCCGACGACGTGGAGACCATGGTGGACGTCCTGAACGCCTTCCTCCGCTGACGTCGGTCTCCAGGGTCAGAGCAGACCGAGAGCGTCGAGTGGCCAGACCCTCACGAAGGCCCGGCCCACCACCCTCGAGGTCGAGATGCTGCCGAACACCCTGCTGTCGCTGGAGTTGGACCTGTTGTCACCCATCACCCAGATGTGGCTGGCCGGGATCTTCTCCGGGCCGAAGGTGCTGGTGGTCGTCGCCGGCGGCAGATAGGGCTCGCGAAGTGCTTCGCCGTCGATGTAGATGTGTCCTTCCTTGCCCTCCACGGTCTCGCCCGGAAGCCCGATCACCCGCTTGATCAGGTCGCGGATCACGCCGGCTTCGTTCGGTGGACGTTCGAAGACCACGACGTCTCCACGGTGCACGTCGTGCACCCGGTAGCTCAACTTGTTGACCAGCACCCGGTCCTGCTTCTTCAGAGTGGGCAACATCGACTCGGACGGGATGTAGAAGGCCTGGAAGAGGAACGTCTTGATGACGAGGGCGGCCAAAAGGGCGCCACCGATGATGACAAACCACTCCACGACCGTACGGGTCGAGCTCGGCTTCGTTCCCCCCCCGCGGTGGTCGTTCCCCGGAGGGGTTTCGTCGGCGTGGGGCAGGATGTCGTAGATCGAGCGGTCGGTCGAGGCAGATGTGGTCACTGGCTATCGACGCTACCGGCAATGTCGTCGCACATCGCCGCGGCAGCCACCCCCGCCGCCGCCGTGTAGGCGAAGAGGTCCGGGTCCTCCCCCACCGTCCGGCCCATGGCGGTGATACGGAGATCGTGAGCATCGACCAGTGGCCCGAGATCCGGTAGATCCACCTCGACGACCTCCTGCCCGGGCGCGTCCGGCTGGTGCCGACCCCTGGGTACCGGCACTCTTGCCCTGGCGTAGGCAAGCGCCAGCGCAGCGGTGGAATGATGGCTGATGCCCCGGTGTCTCGGCCGCGCATCGGCAGACGAAGCCCGAACCGCCACGATGGGCCGTCCGCCCGCCTTGTCGGCCACATCCACCACGGCTGCCACCTCCAGTGCTCCATGGCCGTGCCGCGTGCCCGTCCCCACCGTCCCGGGACCGGGGCCGACGACCACTGCGTCCGCACCGGCGGCGACAGCGACATCCAGAGCGGATCTGACGTTCACGGCCTCGAGGTCACCGCCGAAGGCCTGCCCGGCGCTGATCGTCACGTCCAGGAGAGCCTTCTCCCGAAGCTCCGCCACCAGATCCGAAAGGGCCAGCGGGAGGGCGGCTGAGTCGGTCATCACGTAGGCGAGAGACCGGGAGGGCGCCAGATGCTTGAACACGGCCGCCACCACCCCTACCTGACTGTGCAGCCCGCACGCGACCACCGGCACTCCCCCCAGCGAGCCCGGTGGGTCGTACCCCCCGTACTCCTCGGCCACCCCGGTGTCGCACTGCAGTGACGTGTACCGCAACTTGAGGACGTGCCCCGGGCCCTCCACTGCGAACTCGGACCGAGCAAGGTTCCAATGGACGACGTCCCAACCCCCCGTTCCCAAACCGAGGTCCACCGCGGTCGTGTTCACCACGACTGGATCCCCCACCGCCACGTCACCGATCAGCTGCGTGAGCACATAAGCCCGCCGACCCGAGTCCAGCGACACCCGTTGCAATCCCTCCCGCTCCGCCAGAACTCCGGTGACGACCTGCGTCGAAAACCGCGGCATCAGCTGAGGTGGGCGTTAAAGGGAGGCGATGAGCTTCTCGACGCGCTCGTCACGGGATTTGAAAGGGTCCTTGCACAGCACCGTGCGCTGGGCCTGGTCGTTGAGCTTGAGGTGCACCCAGTCGACGGTGAAGTCACGCCGCTTCTCCTTCGCCTTCTTGATGAACTCGCCCCGCAGGCGGGCCCGTGTCGTCTGCGGCGGTACGTCCACCGCGGTGTCGATCTCCTCGTTGGTGCACATCCGCTCCACGAGGCCCCGGTCCTGCATCCGGTAGAAGAGTCCGCGCGCCTGGGAGATGTCGTGGTACTGGAGGTCCATCAACGCGACCTTCGGATGGGTGAGCGGGACGTCGTGGCGCTTCTGGTACGCCTCGATCAGGGAGTGCTTGATGGCCCAGTCGCACTCGCGATCGAGTGACAGGGGGTCCTTCTCCAGTCCGGTGAGGCAGTGCTCCCACATCCCGAGGGCCTGCTCCTCCAACGGGCTCAGCCCCCGCTGGGCGTGGTACTTCTGTGCCCGCGCGAGATACTCGCCCTGGATGTCGAGGGCGCTCACCTCGCGCCCGTTGGCCAGCCGGACCCGCCTCCTGCATGTGATGTCGTGGCTGATGTCGCGTATGGCCCTGATCGGGTTCTCGAGGGTCATGTCCCGCAGCACCACCCCCGGATCCTCGAGCATTCGGAGCAGGATGCTCGTAGCACCGACCTTGAGAAACGTGGCGTACTCGCTCATGTTCGAGTCGCCGACAATGACGTGGAGCCGGCGGAATCGCTCGGCGTCGGCGTGTGGCTCGTCGCGGGTGTTGATGATCGGGCGGCTGCGCGTGGTGGCGCTGCTCACGCCCTCCCAGATGTGCTCAGCCCGTTGACTGAGGCAGAACACCGCGCCCCGGGGGGTGTTGAGGACCTTGCCTGCGCCGGCGTAGACTTGGCGGGAGACGAAGAACGGGATCAGCACCTCGGCGTAGTGGCCGAAGTCATCCCGCCGGCTGGTGAGGTAGTTCTCGTGACAGCCATAGGAGTTGCCGGCGGAGTCGGTGTTGTTCTTGAACAGGTAAATGACCCCCCGGATCCCCTCCTCGCGCAAGCGCTGCTCGGCGCTGAGCAGCAGGTGCTCGAGGATCCTCTCACCCGCCTTGTCGTGCACGACCAGATCGCGGATCGAGTCGCACTCGGGGGTCGCGTACTCGGGATGGCTGCCGACGTCGAGGTACAGACGGGCTCCGTTCTCGAGGAACACGTTGCTGCTCCGGCCCCAGCTCACCACCCGGCGGAACAGGTATCGGGCCACCTCGTCGGGGCTCAGCCGGCGCTGCCCGCGCAACGTGCACGTGACGCCGTACTCGTTCTCGAGTCCGAAGATCCGCCGGTCCATGTGGCCACGGTACCGTTCACCGTGTGCCTGGAGGACCGATGGTGCACCTGCTCTCAGTGCACGATGCCTTCCATGCCAGGGTGATTGCCGCTCGGCTGGGCTCCGACGGCATCCTCACCGAACTGAGGGGTGCGGTCGACGGTCCGTACCCGGTGCGGGGCGAGGTGCGCATCTATGTCGTTCCCGAGGACCTGGCCGTCGCACGGGAACTGCTTCTCGCCGACGAGGTCGAGGCGATGTTCGAGGACGAGCCGGACAGCTAGCGCCGCCAGGGCCTCAGGCCAGCAGCCCGGCCAACTCGTCCACCTCTATACGCCGGAAAGCGCGCCTCTCGCTGGGCCGCGCCAGGACGCCCACCTCGAGCTCAGCCGGCGACAGCTCCCGTTCGGGACCGGCCAGGGCGGCCACCGCCGCCTTCAATGCCTCGCCCAGAGACGCACCTTCCACATAGCTCGACTCCAGCCGCTCCTGGATGGCCTCGGCCTCACCACCGAGGACGCTGTAGCGCGTCTCGTCGAAGACGGTGCCGTCGTAGAGCACGTGGTACAGCTGATCCTCACCGCTGCCCTTGGGGCCGACCTCGGCCACGAGGATCTCCACCTCCATGGGCTTCATCTCGTGGGTGAAGACCTGGCCCAGAAACTGGGCATAGACGTTGGCGAGGGAACGGGCGTCCACATCCTCACGGCTGTAGGCGTAGCCCTTGGTGTCGGCATGGCGCACTCCGGCCACTCTCAACTGGTCGAACTCGTTGAACTTGCCCACGCCGGCAAAGGCGATGCGGTCGTAGATCTCACTGATCTTGTGAAGAGTTCGGGAAGGGTTCTCGGCGGCGAGGAGAATGCCCTCGGCGTAGACCAGGCCGACGAGCGAGCGGCCCCGGGCGATGCCCTTGCGGGCGTAGTCGGCCTTGTCCTTCATGACCTGCTCGGGGGCCACGTAGAAAGGCATGGTCATCGGTCCTCACCTCCTTCGGTGGTGACACCCGATGAAAGCTCCATGGAGCGGCCTCCCGGTCCGCTCATGGGTTCTGGCCCCTGGTCGTGCGGCGCCTGATGAGGGCTCCGAAGCGCTCGGCCACCTCGCTCTCGGCCACACCTTCGTAACCGGCGGCGGTGATGGTGGCGATGGCGGGGTAGATGCCGCGCACCGCATCAGGACCGCCGGTGGCGCTGTCCTCCTCGGCCGCCTCGTAGAGGCTCTGGATGGCCAGCTCCATGGTGGCTTCACGGTCCATTCCCTCGGACCAGCCGAGCTTGACCGTGGTGCGCGCGTCACGACCGCCGGAGCCGTCGGCGTGGTAGTCGGATTCTTCGTAACGACCGCCGGTGACGTCGTAGGTGAAGATGCGGCCCTGGCCTCGCCGCACGTCGTAGCCGGCGAAGATCGGCACGACCACGAGTCCCTGCATGGCGAGCGGCATGTTCTGGCGGATCATCTGGGCCAGCTGGTTGGCCTTGCCCTCCAGGCTGAGAAAAGCCCCCTCGACCTTCTCGTAGTGCTCCAACTGGAGCTGAAACAGCCGCACCATCTCCATAGCCGGTCCCGCGGCGCCGGCGATGGCCACCCCGGAGTGTCGGTCAGCCGGATACACCTTCTCCATGTTCCGGTGGGCGATCGCCGATCCGGCGGTGGCACGCCGGTCGCCGGCCATCACCACGCCGTCGCCATACCGGATGGCCACGATGGTCGTGCCGTGCGTAATCACCGACGGGTCCACCTCGAAGCGCGCCTCGGCGCCGTGAAGGCGGCGTAACAATCCGGCGAAGCTGGGACCGGGATCATCGGCGGGTGGAAAGAGGGGCAGGGTCATGGCCCCGGGAGGCTACCGGGTCCGACAGGCAGCCGAGTTGACCCGAAACCGGCGTGGTGTACCGCCAGCGGACTACTGGCCACCCTTCTGAACGTAGGCCTTCACGAAGTCCTCGGCATTGACCTCCAGTACCTCATCGATCTCGTCGAGCAGATCGTCCAGCTCTGCCTTGATCTTCTCGCCCTGCCCCGATGACGCGGGCGCAGCCTCGTCGACCTTCTCCGCCTCCCTGGGGGGTGCTTGGCGCCGCTTCTGCTCTCGCTCAGTCATCCTGCGACATCCTTCTATGAGCCCAGCCGGTCCAACAGCTCAGCGGGGCTTGAACATTCTTCCAACAAGCTATCGACCATCTCTGCGGTTCCTCTTAGCGGTTCCATCATCGGTACCCGCCGTAGGGGGTCCTCACCCAGGTCGAAGACGAGCGAATCCCAGTTGGCGGCGGCTATCGAAGAGGCCCAACGCTGCAGGCAGCGCCCCCGGAAGTAGGCCCTGGTGTCGGTCGGCGGCTGGGTGACGGCTTCGGCCACCGACTCCTCCGTGACCAGCCGCTCCATCCCCAGCTTCTCGTAGAGCGAACGCTCGGGTCGAACGTCGTGGTACTGCAGGTCCATGGCCGCCAACCGGTGATCGTCCCAGGACAGGCCGTGCCTCTCGCGGTACCCGCTGAGGAGGCGGTACTTGGCCACCCAGTCCAGCTGTCCGGCTAGGGACATCGGGTCCGTCTCCAGCGCGAGGAGCACCTCCTCCCATCGCCGCAGCACCTCGGCCCCGACCTCCGGCCCCACGGCCTCCAGGCCGCGGTCCTCGGCGTACTTGCGAGCCAGATCGAGGTACTCCCACTGCACGTCGAGGGCCTTCATCTTCCGCCCGTCGGCAAGCTCCAGCATCTGGGACAGCTCGAGGTCGTAGGAGACGCGCCGGATGGCCTGCACCGGTGCAGCCAGGGTGAGCGGATCCTTCAGCCAGTCGTCCTCGATCATGCACAGCACGATGGAGGTGACGCCGACCTTCAGGAAGGTCGAGACCTCGCTCAGGTTGGCGTCCCCCACGATCACGTGGAGGCGCCGGTACTTCTGGGCGTCAGCGTGTGGCTCGTCCCGGGTGTTGACGATGGGTCGCTTCAGCGTGGTCTCCAGGCCGACTTCCTCCTCGAAGAAGTCGGCCCGCTGGGTCAACTGGTAGTCGACCCGCTCGCCGCCCGTGGACGAGGCTTCCGTTCCGACCTTCCCCGCCCCCGTGAAGATCTGGCGGGTGACGAAAAAGGGGATCACATGCTGGACGATCCGGGCGAAGGGCACCTGCCGGTCCATCAGATAGTTCTCATGGGTGCCGTACGAGTTGCCCTTGCGGTCGGAGTTGTTCTTGTAGATCACGATGTGCTGGCCGGCCGGCAAGCTGCGGCTGGCCGCTGCCATCGATCGGGCGATGATGCGTTCGCCAGCCTTGTCGTAGCGCACGCATTCGAGCGCGTCCAGGCACTCGGGAGTCGAGAATTCCGGATGGGCGTGGTCCACGTAGTAGCGGGCCCCGTTGGTGAGCACGGCGTTGACAAGGTGGGTTTCCACCTCCGGGGGCGACGAGCCGTCGCGGGTGAAGCCTCGAGCGTCGTTGCCCGGCGATTCGTCCTCGAAGTCCCAGCCCACCTTGCGCTGCAACTCGCTCACGTAGGCGTTGATCAGCACCGACGAGGCGGCGATCGGGTTCTTCTCGCCCATGCCTCGGGGGTCGATCCCGTACTCCGTCTCGATCCCGCAGACCTTCGGGAGGGCCATGACTCGAAGCTACAGCCCATTCGGGCCGTTCAGGCGCAGGCCTAGAGGTACTGGCCGGTGCCGACCCGTTCGATGGCGCGGCCGCCGACCGGGACGTCACCCTCCTTGCCCTCGGACAACAGGACCCGCAGGAACACGATGCGCTCGCCCTTCTTGCCGGAGATCTTGGCCCAATCGTCCGGATTGGTGGAGTTGGGCAGGTCCTCGTGCTCCTTGTACTCCTGCTTGATCGAGGCGCTGAGGTCCTCCCAGCGGATGCCCTTGCCCTCGCCGGCGATCTGGCGCTTGATGGAGAGCTTCTTCGCCCGCCGCACGATGTTCTCGATCATGGCGCCCGACGAGAAATCCTTGAAGTACATGACCTCCTTGTCGCCGTTCTGGTAGGTGACCTCGATGAAGCGGTTCTCGTCGCCAGTCCGGTACATCTCCTCGACGGTTCGCTCGATCATGACCCGTACCGCCTTGTCACGGTCGCCCCCGCCCAGGGCCTCGACCTCGCCGGCATCCAGGGGTAGATCCGAGGTGAGGTACCGGGCGAAGATCTGGGCGGCTGCGCCTGCGTCGGGCCTCTCGATCTTGATCTTCACGTCGAGGCGGCCCGGCCGGAGGATGGCAGGGTCGATGAGATCCTCCCTGTTGGATGCGCCGATGACGATGACGTTCTTCAGCGTCTCCACGCCGTCGATCTCAGCCAGCAACTGGGGGACGATCGTGGACTCCATGTCCGAGGAGATCCCCGTGCCCCGGGTCCGGAAGAGAGAGTCCATCTCGTCGAAGAAGACGATGACGGGCATGCCCTCCTCGGACTTCTCCCGTGCCCGCTGGAACACCAGGCGGATCTGGCGCTCGGTCTCGCCCACGTATTTGTTGAGCAGCTCAGGACCCTTGATGTTGAGGAAATAGCTCTTGGCGTTGGTGTCGCCGGTGACCTGGGCCACCTTCTTGGCGAGGGAGTTGGCGACGGCCTTGGCGATGAGGGTCTTGCCACACCCGGGCGGACCGTAGAGAAGGATCCCCTTGGGCGCCGGCAGGCGGTGCTCCACGAACAGATCACGATGGAGGAACGGCAACTCCACGGCGTCGGTGATCGCCTCGATCTGGCTGTCCAGCCCACCGACGTCGTCGTAGGAGATGTCAGGCACCTCCTCCAGGACCAGTTCCTCCACCTCAGGACGGGGCAGACGCTCCAGAAGGAGCCCGGTGCGGGAGTCCATGAGCACGGTGTCGCCCGATCGCAGCCGCTGACCCACCAGCGACTCGGCCAGCTCCACGACCCTCTCCTCGTCGGCGCGACCGACGACAATGGCCCTGAGGCCCCCCTCCAGCAGTTCCTTCATGGTGACGATCTCGCCCGACAACTCCTGGCTGCGGGCCATCACCACGTTGAGCGACTCGTTCAGGACCACTTCCTGACCGCGCTCGAGCTTCTCCTGGTCTATCTCCGGATGCAGCGCCACGCGCATCTTGCGGCCTGCCGAGAACACGTCGACGGTCCCGTCGTCGTTGCTGTTGAGGAAGGTTCCGTAGGCCGAGGGTGGCTGGGTGAGCTTGTCGACCTCCTCTCGCAGCGCCCCGATGTGCTCTCGTGCCTCACGGAGGGTGTAGGTGAGCTTCTCGTTCTGCGAGACCGCCTGAGCGAGCTGGCCCTTGGTTTCGAGAAGCTTCTCTTCCAGGGTGCGTACCCGCTTCGGAGCATCCTGGAGCTTGCGGCGGAGGGAGATCACTTCCTCCTCCAGCACCTGCGCCTGCTCGCGCAGCTCAGCCAGCTCCTGCATCTGCTCGCCTGTCCTGCGCAGCTCCGAATCGCCCGTCGGGATCACCTCCACAGCGTCTCCTGGTCGACCATACACGTACAGACTCCCCCGTCCGGCCACACCGCGGCGCGCGTCCGAGGACCCCGCTGACGCCCGGTACACTTCGGACCCGACCTCTTTTGGAGAGCGAGTACCCGATGAAGGTTTGGATAGACCAGGATCTGTGCACGGGAGACGGCCTTTGCGAGGAGATCGCGCCCTCTGTCTTCACCCTGCTCGACGACGGGCTCGCCTACGTGAAGGAGGGCGACAGGGTGTTCAACCCCGGCGGAGCCGAGGGCCGCGCTGCCGTGCCCGCCGGCATGGAGGACGCCACCGTTGAATCCGCGGAGGAATGCCCCGGCGAGTGCATATACATCGAGGTGGACTGAGGCCTCATTCCCCGCCGAGGCAGGGGCCACTCGGCACCGGCTGGCCGCGACGCACGGCCAGGACCGCCCTGACCTCGGCGGAGGTCAGGGCGTAGGAGGTACCCGGCCGGTCGGGAGCGATCGCGAAGGCCACCCCGACCACGGCACCGCTCGTGTCGACCAACGCTCCCCCGGAGTCACCCTGGGCGAGCTGCGCGGCCAGGATGAAGACCTGCCGCCGTGTCGAGGTCGTGCCGTAGAGGTCACGGCCGACGGCCCTGACCTGCTCACGGATGGCCGCCGGCGCGATCCGCAGAGGATCCTGGCCCCCAGGGTGCCCGAAGACGGCGCCCAGGTCCCCTACCTGGCCATCTTCGACCGGCAGCGCCGCTTGACTTAGACCCGGCACGCGCAGCACCGCCAGATCCCGTGCCGGGTCGAACACCACGATCGCTGCGTCCAGGCGCCGGCCGTCGGGACGGGCGACCTGAGTCCGGCCCGGCCGGTGACCGGCCACGACATGGGCGTTGGTGACGACGACGTCCGTCGCCGCGGTGAATCCGCTGCCCTCCTGCATCCGGTCACAGGCGATCCCCTCCACCTTCACCGTGGACGCCGTGACCCGGGCGATGATGGCAGGAGGGATGCCGGTGGTGGCCGGCGGGGGCCCGGTCTTCGGGGCGGGACGGAGGGCCTCGAAGACCTGCGGGAAGTTGGTTTCCCCCACCACCCGCCGAAGGGCCTGCACCGTGTTCGGGGGCTCGGGCAACTGGCGGTCGAGGAACCGGGCGATGGCCGAGTTGCGGGCCTGGCGGGCGTAGCTGCCCGGGATGTCGGCGATGGCGGGCAACAGAAGCCATACCGAGAGGAGGATCCCGATGACCCCCACCAGTGCTCCGACGCTGCTGTCGAGGGCACGAAGTGGCCCGTGGGGGACGAACCGGCGCAGGGACGAACCGGCGAGTAGCCCGAGCCCCTGGCCGGCGAAGCCTCCGAGCAGCAGAACGCCGGCGGCGATGAACAGCTTCGTGCTCGGGTCGGGTCCCTCGAACACGCGTACCGCGGAGGGAAGGAAGCGCATGGCGACGACCAGTCCGACGGCGAGGCCTACCCACGAAGTGGCTCGGGCCACGAAGCCGAGCCGGTAACCACCGAAGCCGGCGGCGGCCGCCGACGTAAGCACCACCAGGTCGAGCAGGTTCATTGCTCGTGGCTCTGTTCGGCCGGTGACATTTTCGGCTCGGCCGCCACCAACCGGGCTGATGTGAGGAAGCCGGTGTGGGCGACCATGCGGTGGTCGGGACGCACGGCCTGACCCTCCACGTGCCAGGTCCGAAGGAGCACCTCCAGTGACTGTGCCATTACGAACGCGCTGGACGCGAGCGTGTCCCGCAGTTGTGCCACCTGAGTGATGCTGGGGACGTACGCCACCAGGATTCCCCCCGGGCGGAGGGCCGTTTCCGCGTGCTTCACCACCCGCCACGGCTCGGGGAGGTCGAGGACGATGCGGTCGAGCCCCTCCTCCTCGATGCCGGCGTACACGTCACGCTCCTGGACCTGGTAATGCTCCGCCGTTCCGGGGCCGAGAAAATCGACGACGTTGGCTTCTGCCCTATGGGCGAAATCGGCTCGCAACTCGTAGCCGACCACCGACGCCCCGGCCCGCAGAAGGGTCATCGACAGCGCCCCGGACCCGACTCCCGCCTCGAGCACCCGGGCCCCGGGAAAGATGTCCGCCACCATCAGGATGGCGCCCAGATCCTTGGGATAGATGACCTGTGCGCCCCTGGGCATCCCCAGGACGAACTCGGCCAGAGTGGGACGCACGGCGAGGAACGCTGCGCCCTTGGTGGAGCGGGCCGTGGTGCCCTCCTCGGCGCCGAGCAGATCGTCGTGGAGCACGAATCCGGCGTGGGTGTGGAACTCCCCGCCCTGGCGCAGAGTGACCAGATAGCGGCGGGACTTCCGGTCGAGGAGCAGGACCCGCTCCCCCGCCACGAACGGGCGGCTCACCGCCGGCGGCGGGGCGTGGCGCGTATGGACTCCGGGGCCGGCTTGTCGGGCGTCCCGTGGCTGACGACGAGTGTCTCGCCCGGGCGGAGGGTCGCCGTGTGCACGAGCTCCGGCTCGCTTCCGGTGAGCTTCTTCAGCATCCGGACGCCGAAGATGAGGCCGGCGACGGTGGTCCAGACCCGGCTTCCACCAAGGACACCTCTGCGCATCCCGGTGCGCAACAGGAACCGCACCATCAGATCCGCCGCACTTCGACGAGGGTCATTTTCTTCTTCCCCTTGCGCCGGCCGAGCACATAGGCCAGGCCCACGACGGCCACGGCGACGGCGAGCCCGACGCCAAGAGCCACCGGCTTGGCCGCGGTGGCCGAGCTGTCGACCTCACCCTTGATCTGCCGGAGCTTGGCCTCGATCGCATCCCGCGTGACCGGCTCGTCGACCTCCTGGCTCATCGGGCCACCCGCTTCCGGCCGGAACCCCGGCGCCGGTGACTGGTGATGGCACGGGCGGCGAGCGCGGCGACCAGTCCCGAGGCGACGAGGGTGATGCCGTAGGGCGCCCATGACCAGTCCCCGGCGAAGGCGGTGGTCTCGGTCTGGAGCGCCCGCAACAGCGCCAGCGAGAGCAGCAGCAGCCCGACGCTCAAGGTGGCGGAACCGGCAAGACCAAGGGCGATGAAGCGACCCAGGCCCCTGATCGGGACGATGGTCTCCTGCTTGACGTAGGTGATCACCATCGCCCACAGCTCGCTGGCGAGGGTGGGAAGGCTCTTGTCGCGGGAAGCGGGCATGATGTGAGTGCTTATATCCCCGGCCATTCAGGCGCAAGCGGCGGCGGCGGAGGTGTCACGGCGCGAGGTCTGCCGGTGGCGGCGCCTGCGGGTAAGCCGCCAGCAGCGCGCCCAGCTGCTCCTGCAGGGCACGACCGACGGCGTCGCGCGGCAGACCGTTGGCCAGGAAGGCGAAGCTCAGGGGTCCGGCGCCGGTGGCGGAGTCCACGAAGCCGGTGAGCGCCGCGACCCCCTCCAGGGAGCCGGTCTTGGCCCGCAGTCGCCCGGCGGCCGGGTTGCCCTGAAAACGACGGGCCAGGGTGCCGTCCCTTCCGGCAACGGGAAGACCGGCAGCAAGGTGCCCCTTGGCACCGCCGGCATCGAGGGCGGCCACGAGCAGTGTGCAACTGGCGCGGTCCGACCGGTCGAGACCGGAGCCGTCGACCGCGGCAAGGTGCTCGACGGGAAGGCCGGCAGAAGCCAGGGTCTCCCGCACCACGCCCAACCCGGCGACCGTGGTGCCGGCGCCGGCGAAGCGCCGGCCGAGCTCCTTCACCAGCAACTCGGCGGTGAGGTTGTCGCTCTCCCTCAGCATCTCCCCCACCAGGTCACGCACCGGCAGCGACTCGACGCGGGCGACCACCGGGGCCCCGGCTGGCGCCTGTCCATCGACGGGTGGGCGGTCGACGATCACGCCCCGCGCCTGGAGAAGGGCCGTCAGCACCCCGGCCGCATGCACGTCGGGCTCGGGCGCAGCCAGCTTCCGGGGGCGGAAGGCGACGAACCCGTCGTTGACGTCGAGGGCGCTGGCCGGCCCCGACTCGGAGTCGGTGATGTACACCGGCCTCCACGTGGGGATGTAGCGCTGCGTGTCGTAGCGGGTCTCGTCGCCGACGATCCCGCCTCCGATCTGCCGCACGCCCGCTGCGACGACCGCGTCTGCCAGCTTCTCCAGGGGTGTGAAGAGCTGTGGCTGGTTCGGGAGAGAGGCGGCGTAGTCGGCGGTCGCCAGCAGAGGATCGCCGCCGCCCACCAGCCACAGAGGACCATCCACCATCCCGCCGGCGCCGAACGGCCGCCCCACCCGTACCTCGGTGGCCAGCTTCTCCTCGGACCCCAGACGGGTCAGAGCGGCCAGGGCCGTGAGAATTTTCAGGTTGGACGCCGGGATCAGCCGGTCGTCGGGCCGCCGCGACAGGACCATCCGGGGGCCCTGACGGACGACGATGCACGACTGGCTCCCGGGACCCAGGGCGGGACCCGCCAACGCTGTATCGATTCCCGCCCGCAGCCTGCCATCGGCTACCACACGGACCAGCAGCGCAGGCACCCGGCGGGCGGAGAGAACCGGCACCCGCAGCGCCGGCGGGGGTGGTGCCGCTGCGGTCTCACCGGGCGTTCGCACCGCCATCAGGCCGGTGGAAGCCGTCACCACCAGCAACACCAGGGGCAGCAGCACGCCCTGTCCGGGCATCGACGAGCGGCGCAAGGCGCCCGAGCCTATGGCTCGAGTGCGGCGAAGAAGAAGGACCGAACGTGCTGGAGCCGTTGCTCCATGGCATCGGCCGCCAGCGGGTCCCGCTCTAGCAACGACTCGAGGAAGGGGACGTCGCTGAAGTAGCTGAGCAGCGCCCCGTAGCCGGTCAGCAGGAGCTGCTCGGGGTCGTGCCGCCGGAAGCGCCCCGCCGCCATCTCCTTGGCGAAAAAAGTGCAGGCGCGCTGGAACAGGGGCTTGAGAGCTGCGCCGAGGTCGAGACCGAGATGGGTGCTGTCGTCGAGGGCCGCCCGGCGGGCGATTCGCACGAAGTCCGGGTTCTCGGCGAAGAAACGGAAGCCGGCGGTGAGGACGAGGTCCACCTTGGCCCAACCGTCCTTCGGTGAATGGACGGCCTCGCCGACCCGGCTGAACCAGTCGGCCAGGCTCACCTCGAAGACCTCCCGGTACAGCGACTCCTTGGAGGGGAAGTGGTGCAGGAGGCTCGGCCGGCGGATGCCCACGGCCGCGGCGATGTCGTTCAGCGACGTGCCCTGGTAGCCGTGCTGAGCGAAGAGGCGCCGGCCCTCGTCGAGGATGGCCTGGCGGGTCGACGGCAACGCTCGTACCGCCACGCTCGCACACTCCTCGTCCTGGTCGGCCGCCACGAAACCCGTCGTGCTGACAGGCTTGCGCCATCGAGCGTACCGGCCGATCGGGGTCGGCCGGCGCCAACGGAGCCGGGCGCGGGAAGAGAGCGACCTGCCGCCGAACTACCTTTGCTCCGCATGGACATCGTGTCGGCCCTGTTCTGCGAGAACATCAACCTGCGCCAGGTGCCCGGACCGGCCACGCGAATCGATCTGTCAGGCATCATGTTCTCGATGCCGGCGCCGGCGGAGCCGCCCGTCACCATCGCACCCCACCTCGTCGTCCTGGTCCGGTGCCGCACCGACGAGCCGGGTGACGGTGTCCTCGAAGTCGTCTTCCGCGACGGCGACGGTGCCGAGGTGGCCCGCAACGTGGCGCCCTTCACCGTCGACCCGGGCAAGTTCACCTACCGCCTCGTCCGCGGCGAGCTGACCTACGACGCCTACGGGACGATCGAGGCGCACTGCCGGGTGGGTCAGGGGCCGTGGACGGTGGTTCCGCTCACCCTGGTCGCGCCCGCTCCGGCCTGAGGGCTGCACCAAGTCCGTGACGCGGCCACCGACGACGAAAACCTACGCGACCTCCTGGCCGGCCATCGGGCCGACGAAGCCCTCCTGTTCACCTGCAATGGGCGGGGAATGCGCCTGGTCGGCCGGCCCGACCACGTTGCGGGCGTTCTCGACGAGCGTGTGGGGGTCCCCTCCGCCGGCTTCTTCGCAGCCGGCGAGTTCGGCCCGATCGGGGGCCGCAACTTCGTTCACGGTTTCACCGCCTCCATCGCCCTGTTCACGGAGGAGGGCTCCCGGGCTGTCGGTTAGGTTTGGGGCCCATGATCGACAGTGAGCTCGAGCAGCGCGGCATCAACGTAATCCGGGGCCTGGCCATGGACGGGCCACAGAAGGCGAACTCCGGGCATCCCGGCACCGCCATGGCCCTGGCGCCGCTGGCCCATGTCCTCTGGACCCGGATCATGCGCCACGACCCGTCCCAGCCTGACTGGCCGGATCGCGATCGCTTCGTCCTGTCGGTCGGCCACGCTTCGATCCTCCTGTACTCCATGCTGTACCTCACGGGCTATGAGCTCACCCTGGACGACCTGAAGGCCTTCCGTCAGTGGGGCAGCAAGACGCCTGGACATCCCGAGGTGCATCACACCAAGGGCGTCGAGGTGACCACCGGACCCCTGGGCCAGGGTTTCGCCAACGCCGTGGGAATGGGCGTCGCCGAGCGTTGGCTCCGTGCCCGGTTCGGGCCGGAGACCTGCGACCACCACACCTTCGTCATGTGCAGCGACGGCGACCTCCAGGAGGGCGTCAGCCACGAGGCAGCGTCGCTGGCCGGCCATCTCGGCCTCGGCCGGCTCGTCTACGTCTACGACGACAACCACATCACCATCGACGGCCCCACCGAGCTCTCCTACAGCGACGACGTCCCGAAGCGTTTCGAGGCCTACGGCTGGCACGTGGACGACGTGGGCGAGATCGCCAACGACACCGAGGCCCTGGAGGAGGCGGTTCGGAGGGCCATGGCCGTCGAGGACCGGCCGTCGATGATCGTCCTGCGCAGCCACATCGGCTACCCGTCGCCGAAGTACACCGACACGGCGGCCGCGCACGGCAACCCGCTCGGCGACGAGGAGATCCGGGTGACCAAGGAGATCCTCGGCCTGCCGCCGGAGGAGACGTTCTGGGTGCCCGACGACGTGCTCGACATGTACCGCCAGTGCATCCCCCGGGGCCAGGCGCTGCGCAAGGACTGGGAGACCCGGCTTTCGGCGTGGGGCGGCGACCGCAAGCAGCTCGATGCCTGCCTGGACGGCCGCGGGCTGTCCGGCTGGGAGTCCCAGCTACCGACGTTCGAGGCGGGGACCAAGATGGCCACCCGAAAGGCCAGCGGCGCCTGCGTGAACGCCATCGCCGACGTCGTGCCCGGCCTGCTGGCGGGCGGAGCCGACCTCACCGACAACACCGGAACCTTCCTCAAGGACCAGGGTGTGCAGTCGGCGGCGGACCCGGGCGGGCGGCTCATCCACTTCGGCATCCGCGAGCACGGGATGGGCGCCATCATGAACGGCGCCGCCCTGCACGGCGGGGTCGTGCCGGTGGGCGGCACGTTCTTCATCTTCAGTGACTACATGCGCCCCGCCGTGCGGCTGGCCGCTCTAAGCGAGGCCAAGGTCGTCTACTCCTGGACCCACGACTCGGTCGGTCTCGGTGAGGACGGGCCAACCCATCAGCCCATCGAGCACATCGCGGCCATGCGGGCCATGCAGGGGCTCAGGGTGATACGCCCCGCCGACGCCAACGAGACGGCGCACGCCTGGCGCGTCGTCATCGAATCCAACGGCCCCACCGCACTACTGCTCTCGCGACAGGACCTTCCGGTCCTCGAGGGCACGGCCGAGCGGGCCGACGACGTCGCCCGCGGCGCGTACGTGATCTCCGCCGGCGGTGACGATCCGGACATCCTCCTGATCGGCACCGGAAGCGAGGTTCACGTTTGCCTGGCCGCGGCCGAGGAGCTTTCGGCTGCCGGAGTGACAGCAAGGGTCATCTCGATGCCGTCGTGGGAGCTGTTCGAGGAGCAGGACGAGAGCTACCAGGAGGAGGTCATTCCTCCGGAGCTGCCGGCGCTGGCCGTGGAGGCCGGCTCTTCCTTCGGGTGGGAACGCTGGGCCCTCGACTCGGTTTCCATCGACCGTTTCGGCGCGTCGGCGCCGGGGAAGGTCGCACTGGAGAACCTCGGCTTCACCCCTGCCAACGTGGCCGCAGTGGCGCGGGAGCTGTTGGAGGAGTTGGAGGACGACGACGAGGGGTAGCGCAACCACGTGACGCGACTGCATGAGCTGTTCCAGCAACATCGACAGAGCCCCTGGATCGACAACCTCACCCGCTCGATGCTCCGGCGTGGACGCCTGCAGGAGCTGGTCGACGAGGGGGTGCGCGGCGTCACGTCCAACCCGACCATCTTCGCCAAGGCCGTCTCGTCGGGAGCCGACTACGACGAGCAGCTCGACAGCCTGCTCGGCGTGCACGCCGTGGAGGACGCGTACTGGGCGCTGGTGGTGAGCGACGTCAAGGAGGCGCTCGAGGTTCTGCGCCCGGTCCACGAGCAGAGCGCCGGCAGCGACGGATTCGTCTCTCTCGAGGTGGCCCCCGCCATCGCACACGACACGCCGGCCACCGTCGCTGCCACCCGGTTGCTGCACGAGCGCATCGACCGGCCCAACCTCATGATGAAGATCCCGGCCACCGCCGAGGGGACCCCGGCCATCGCCGCCATGATCGGCGAGGGACGGAACATCAACGTCACCCTCATCTTCGGACTCGAGCGCTACGACGAGGTGATCGAGGCCTACCTGAGCGGTCTGGAGAACTGCGAGGGCGACCTGTCCCGGGTCCACAGCGTGGCGTCGTTCTTCGTCAGCCGCGTCGACACCGAGGTGGACCGCCGCCTCGATGCTCTGGGCGACGAGGCGGCGCCGGCTCTCAAAGGCCAGGCCGCCGTGGCCCAGGCCAAGCTCGCCTACCAGCTGTTCCGCCGGAGGTTCTCCGGCGACCGGTGGGAGGCCTTACGCCGGCGGGGCGCGTCGGTGCAGCGCCCCCTCTGGGCGTCCACCTCGACCAAGAACCCCGCGTACCCCGACCTGCTGTACGTCGACAGCCTCATCGGCCCCGACACTGTGAACACCATGCCCGACTCCACCATCGAGGCCTTCTGTGACCACGGAACCGTCGCCTGCACGGTCGACGCCGGCGTCGAGGACGCTCAGGCGGTCCTGGGGCGTCTCGCCGGTGTCGGCGTCGACATGGCCGATGTCACCCGGGTTCTCGAGGACGAGGGCCTGGCCACCTTCACCAAGTCCTTCGACGAGCTGATCCAGGCCATGACCGACAAGGCGAACGCCCGCCAGAGCCAGTGAGCGCGGCCCTGCTGCTGCAGCGGCTCCGCGGTAGGGACGCCTCCTTGTGGCCGGAGGGCAACGTCTCCCCGAACCGCCTCGGCTGGCTCGAGGTGGCCCAGAGAATGCGGTCCGAAGCGGCCGACATCACGGCGTGGGCCGCCGGCATCGATGCCACCCGGGTGGTGCTCCTCGGCATGGGGGGTTCCTCCCTCGGGCCGGAGGTGCTCCGGGGGGCAGTCGGATCGCAGCGCCTGGTCGTGCTCGACACCACCGATCCCGAGACGATCGCTTCCGTCGACATCGACGACGCCTTCTTCCTGGTGTCCTCGAAATCGGGGTCGACGTTGGAGCCGCAGGCGCTGCTCTCGCATTTCTGGGGGCGGGTGCCGGACGGCCGGCGCTTCGCGGCAATCACCGATCCCGGCTCGCCACTCGACGAACAGGCCACCGACTCCGGCTTCGCCCGTGTCTTCCGGAACCCACCCGACATCGGCGGGCGCTATTCGGTCCTGTCGTACTTCGGGCTCGTGCCTGCGGCGCTGTGCGGCGTGGACGCGGCCGAGCTGTGCGAGAGCGCCCTCGCCATCGATGGAGCCCAGGCGGTGGAGCTCGGCATGGCCGTGGGCCAGGCGGCTCTCGCGGGTCGCGACAAGCTCACGGTGGTCGTGCCCGACCGCTTCGCCTCCTTCGGCCTGTGGGTCGAACAGCTGGTGGCGGAGTCCACGGGCAAGCAGGACCTCGGCGTGGTACCCGTTCCGACCACCGAGGTGGAGACGGGCGACGACCGCCATGTGGTGGCCCTGGAGCTGGCCGAGCCGGGCCAGCTCGGTGCCGAGTTCATGCGCTGGATGGTGGCTGTTGCGGTGGCCGGCCACGTCATGGGCGTGGACCCCTTCGACGAGCCCGATGTCGCCGTGGCCAAGGCGAACACGGCCAAGGTCCTGGCCGACCTGCCCCTCGATGAACCAGACGCCGCCGATCCCTCGGGCGTGACGGAGTGGCTCGCTGCGCAGATCCGACCCGGCGACTACGTGTCGATCCAGGCGTACCTCCCGTACGGGCAGGATGGAGCGCTGGAGCGCCTGCGCCGGACGCTGCGCGACGGGCTGGGTGGCATGGCCGTCACCGCCGGCTACGGCCCCCGCTTCCTCCATTCGACCGGCCAGCTCCACAAGGGGGGCCCCAACACGGTGGTCGCCGTGCAACTCGTCAGCCGCACGCCGGCCCCCTCGGTTCCGATCCCATCTCAGCCCTACGACTTCGGCACACTGATCTCGGCGCAGTCCCTGGGGGATCACAAGAGCCTTCTCGACCGGGGCCGAAGGGTCCTGCGGGTTGCGCTCGACGACCTGAAGGAGATCGGCTGATGCAGCTCGGGATGGTCGGGTTCGGCCGGATGGGTGCGAACATGAGCCGGCGTCTCGTCGAGCGCGGCCATCAGGTGGTGGCATACGACAGGGATCCGGGCCTGGTCGACAAGGCGGCCGACGACGGGGTGGCCGGCGTGACGAGCCTCGAGGATCTGGTGGCCGCCCTCGATCCCCCGCGGGCCACCTGGTGCATGGTCCCCTCCGGCGAACCCACCCGCTCCACGGTCGACGCACTCGCAACCGCGCTGGAGCACGGGGACACGATCGTCGACGGCGGCAACTCCAACTACCGGGAGGCGCAGGCCTCCTCCGCCAGACTCCGCGAGCGCGGGATCGACTTCATCGATGCGGGTGTCTCCGGCGGCGTCTGGGGCCTCAAGAACGGCTACTGCCTGATGGTCGGCGGAAACGCCGATGCGGTCGGACGCCTGGAGCCCGTGTTCTGCGACCTGGCACCTCCGGACGGCTACGCCCATGTCGGCCCGTCCGGGGCCGGTCACTACACCAAGATGATCCACAACGGGATCGAGTACGGCATGCTCCAGGCCTACGCCGAGGGATTCGCTCTGCTCGACGCGGCAAATGAGTTCGATCTCGATCTCCACCGGGTGGCGGCGCTGTGGAACCAGGGCTCGGTGGTGCGGTCGTGGCTGTTGGAGCTGGCCGAGCTGGCGCTGGCCCAACCGGAGGAGTTCGCCAGCGTCCGTGGGTTCGTCGAGGACTCCGGGGAGGGCCGGTGGACCGTGGAAGAGGCCATCCGGCGGTCCGTCTCGGTGCCGGTGATCGCCGCTTCTCTCTTCGCCCGGTTCTCGTCGAGGGACGACGAGCGCTTCGCCGCCCGCATCGTCGCCGCCCTGCGCAACCAGTTCGGCGGCCACCGCTTCTTCACCGAGGCCGCTGGGGCCGAGGCGGCCCGTGACGACGGGGGCGGGGAGGCCGGCGGACCCGCATGACGGCGGACAACCCGCTGCTCGAGGGCCTCGAGGTGGAGCGGCGGGCGCCGCCGTGCATTCTCGTGGTCTTCGGCGCCTCCGGGGACCTCACCTCCCGCAAGCTCGGACCGGCGCTCGAGGCGCTGGCCTCCAACCGCCAGTTGCCGCTGGCCTTCTCCGTGGTCGGCGTGGCCCGCACCGAGATGAGCGACGACGACTTCCGGTGCCGGATGCTCGAGGTGGTCAAGAAGCCCAGTGCGGCTTGGGAACGTCTCGTGGCCGGGTTCCGTTACGTCAGCGGGGACTACACGTGCCCGGAGACGTTCGATCGGCTGAAGCGCGTTCTCGGCGAGGTCGACGAGGAGCGCGGGACGGCGGGTAACCGCGTCTACTACCTCGCCACCGTCCCGGAGGTCTTCGCCGGCGTGGCGTCGGCACTGGGTGAGCACGGGCTGAGCCAGCCGGAGAGCGAAGATACCTTCATCCGTCTGGTCGTCGAGAAGCCCTTCGGCCGCGACCTGAAGAGCTCCCAGGAGCTCGACCAGACGCTGCACGAGTCCTTCCGTGAGGACCAGCTCTACCGGATCGACCACTACCTCGGTAAGGAGACGGTTCAGAACGTCCTCGCTCTGAGATTCGCCAACTCCATCTTCGAGCCCATCTGGAACCGCCGCTATGTCGACCACGTCCAGATCACGGTGGCGGAGTCCCTGGGCGTGGGCCACCGCGGCGGCTTCTACGAGACCGCCGGCGCCCTGCGCGACATCGTCCAGAACCACGTGCTTCAGGTGCTCGGGCTGACCCTGATGGAGCCCCCGGCCACGGTTGACGCCAAGGGCATCCGGGACGAGAAGGTGAAGGCGCTGCGGGCCATCGACATCCTCCGGCCAGACGAGGTGGCGACCGACGTGGTCCGCGCCCAGTACGAACCGGGGTGGGCGGAAGGCGAGATGGCCCGTGGCTACCGCGAGGAGGAGGGCGTGGCGCCGGACAGCCGCACCGAGACCTACGTCGCCATGAAGGTGAGGGTCGACAACTGGCGCTGGGCCGGCGTGCCCTTCTACGTACGGACGGGCAAGTGCCTGCCCAAGCGGATCACCGAAGTGGCGATGCAGTTCCACACCGTTCCCCATCTGCCCTTCGCCTCGGGCGCAGCCGAGGGGCTGGAGCCGAACGCTCTGGTTCTGCGCATACAGCCCGACGAGGGCATCACCCTCCGCTTCGGAGCGAAGGTACCCGGGCAGGCCTTCGAGGTGCGAACTGTGTCGATGGACTTCTCCTATGGAGCCGCCTTCCTCGAGGAGACCCCCGACGCCTACGAGCGGCTCCTGCTCGACGCGATGGTGGGCGACCCCACCCTCTTCATCCGTGCCGACGAGGTGGAGCAGGCGTGGGTGGTGGTGGAGCCCCTGCTGGCCGCCTGGGCCGAAGACGAGGCTCCTCTGGCCACATATCCGGCCGGGACCTGGGGGCCGCGTGAGGCCGACCGGCTCCTGGAGAGGGACGGGCGCCGGTGGCGCAGCCCGTGAACCCACCCGGTGCCTGTGCCGGTTACGGCGCAGGAGCGCCGCCTCCGCCACCCGTTGCGCCGAACCCGCTCCGGACGCCGGGAAGCGATCTGGAGCTCGGCGCCTGGCGGGGCGAGAACGTGAACGTGGGCCAGGTTCTGGAGGCGCTGGCGGATCTCCGGCGCGGGGAGCAACGGAGCGCCACCCGCACCTGTGTCGTCAACCTGGTCGTGAGGGCCGGCGACGACGACCAGGCCGGTCGAGCCTGCGCCGCCCTGCACCGGCTCGGCGGGCGCCATCCGGGCCGCACCGTGGTCGTGGTGGGCCCGCGGGGCGGCGGAGCCGAAGGCCCATCGTCCATCGACGCCGAGGTGCGTCTGCACGGCACCGAGGCGGAGGGACATGCCGTGTGGTCGGAGGACGTCCGCCTGCGGGTGCGGGGCCCTCTCCTCGGCCATCTCGATTCCATCGTCGAACCGCTGACCCTTCCCGACCTGCCTGTGGTCGCCTGGTTCGTGGGGCGACCACCCGATCCGAGCGACGCCCTCCTCCTGGCGGCCGACGCTGTGATCGTCGACGCCAAGACCGAGGAGCCCGGAGGCGAGAAGTCGATCCCGGCCGTGGTGACCCTGGGCCGGCGCAACGTCGTCATAGACCTGTCCTGGATCCGGCTCCGGCCCTGGCGGGAGTTGATGGGGGGCCTGTTCGACGGACCGATCCTTCGGCCCTTCCTCGATGGCGTCACCCGAGCCGAGGTCCGGGGCAAGCCCGGCCCGCGACTGCTTCTGGCCGGCTGGCTGTCCTCGCGCCTGGGCCTCTCCCGCAGCCAGCTGCAGCTCGTAGACAGCCGGCACACCTCGATGCGCCTCACGGCCGAGAGCGATGGTGCGACGGCAAGCTTCGTCGTCGACCGGAAGGAGGGAGATCGGACCGTGTTCGCCCGCGCCGAGGTCGAGGGGGGCGCCACCCAGGAGGACCGGCTGTCGCTGGCCGAGGACTCGCTCTCCTGGTCCCTCGCCCACGCCCTCACCCACCTGCGTCACGATCGGGTCCACAGCCAGGCCGTCCACGCCGCCCTCGGGCTAGGTGAATGAGCGCCGCCGAACCTTTATGGTTGGGA
The DNA here is from genome assembly GCA_035526335.1 of Acidimicrobiales bacterium. Classification (GTDB taxonomy): domain Bacteria; phylum Actinomycetota; class Acidimicrobiia; order Acidimicrobiales. Next base: position 58,089 of record DATLCN010000055.1, read on the forward strand.
GGGTGAACGGAGAGCTCGTGGTGGTGGACGATCTCGCCGGCGAGTTCGCCGAGCGCGTGATCGATGCCTTCCGTCACCGGACCAACGAGGACTTCTCCCTTGCCCTCTCCGGTGGGCAGACGGCCCGTTCCTGCTACGAGCGTCTCGCCGCCGAGTCCGCCAGCCGGATCGACTGGTGGCTCGTCGAAATCTATTGGGGCGACGAGCGCTGCGTGCCACCCGAGGACCCGGCTTCGAACGAGAGGCTCGGGCGGGAGGCGCTGCTCGAGCGGGTGGGAGCCGCAAGCTCCATCCATCCCATGCGCTGTGACGACGGAGCCGAGCCGTACCAGATGCGCATCGGGGAGCTGGGGCGCTTCGACGTGGTCCACCTCGGACTCGGCGCCGACGGCCACACCGCCTCTCTCTTCCCGGGGTCCACCGGGCTCGACGCAGATCCCGGGCGTCTCGTGGTCATGAACGAGGATCCCTCGGGCGTCAATCCGTACCGGCGCATGACCCTCACCCTGTCCGGGATCGCCCGGGCCCGGCTGGTCCTCTTCACCGTCGCCGGGTCCGACAAGCGCGAGGCCATGCAGCGCATCATCGACGGTGAGGATCTCCCCGCTTCCCGGGTGGAAGCCGAACGCGTGGTGTGGCTCGTCGACCGGGAGGCGGCGCCGTTGAGCCGGCCGGCCAATACCATGGTGGGTGGAAGGACGCCGGCCTGAGGCCGGCGGACGTGGACCAGCGAGAGGAGAGTTCGGGATGAAGCTAGGCATCGTGGGCAAGGGTGGGGTCGGCAAGACCACGCTGTCGGCGCTGATCTGCCAGCACTACGCGGCCCAGGGGAAGCGGGTGCTCGCCGTGGACACCGACTCGAACCCCAACCTGGCCCTCAGCCTCGGCCTCTCCCCGGCACAGGCGGATGCGGTGCCCGTTCTGCCCCGCGCCCTGGTCGTCGGCACCGGCAACGGCGCCATCAGCCCCTCGCAGCTACTCGCGGACTACGGCGTTCCCACCCCGTCGGAGGTGACCCTCCTCAACGCCATGGCCGTCACCCAGGCGGGGGCCGGCTGAACCTGCAGCAGCCACGCTGCCGTGCGCAGCCTCCTGGGAGCAGCCATCGAGGAAGAAGCCGACCTGACCCTGGTCGACATGGAAGCCGGCCTGGAGCACCTCTCGCGCTCCGGTGGCACCCTCGCCTACGCCGACGTGCTGCTCATGGTCATGGAGCCGTCCCGCAAGTCGATCCTCACCGCGCAGCGCACCCTGCACCTCGCTGACGAGCTCGGTATCCCGAAGTCCTACGGGGTCGGGAACAAGGCCCGGCTGCCCGAGGATGCCGAGTTCTTCCGCACCGTTGCCGCCGAGTACGGCGTGCCGCTGGCCGGAATCGTCCCCCACGACCTCGAGGTGGTGGAGGCCGACCGGTCCAACCACGTTCTCGGACCCGAGCAGGCTTCGGCGGTGCGGAAGGTGGTCGCGGAGATCGCCGCCGTGGTCGACGCCACCGTCGCCGCCAACAACGGCGCCGGCGCCGAGCGTGAAGCCCTCCTGCGTGAGCGCGAGCGGGTCGAGGAGCGCCTGGCCCAGCTGCAACAGGCCGACTGACCACCCCGCCGGCGTCGCGAGCACACAGGCTGCCTATTCGGCCTGCTGTGTCCTCGAAGCGGCGGGATGGCGGCTCTCGCGCCGTTCTCGCCGGCCTCGGTGCTTTGGCGGTGCTGCTCGCGGGATGCCGGAACCCGCGTGAGCCTGAGCGTGCGGCGCCGGCCGGGGCGCCCGCGCCACCGGCGGCGACCGGAACCTCGACCCGGCCGGTCGAACCCTCGGCCAGCACGAGTTCGACCGCGGCCGCTACGACAACCACGGTGCCGGCGCCGGCCATCGTCCTCGCCGCCGGCGACATCGCCGGTTGCGACACCCAGGGCGACGACGCCACCGCCGCCCTCCTCGACGCCAACGACGGCACCGTCGTGACCCTGGGCGACAACGCCTACGAGAGGGGATCCGCGGAGGATTTCCGTGAGTGCTACGGCCCCACCTGGGGGCGTCACCGGGCCCGGACCCGACCGGCTGCGGGGAACCACGACTACGGCAACGGTCGGGCCGGCGCCTACTACGAGTACTTCGGCGCCGCCGCCGGTGATCGCGGCAAGGGCTGGTACAGCTTCGACGCCGGCAGCTGGCACGTGGTGGCCCTCAACTCCAACTGTGCCATCGTGGGGGGTTGCGGCCCGGGCTCCCAACAGGAACGCTGGTTGCGGGCCGACCTCGCGGCCCACCCCCGAAGCTGCACCCTCGCCTACTGGCACCATGCCCGCTTCAGCTCGGGTCTCCACGGCAGCAACGACGTGACCGACGGCCTCTGGAAGGCCCTGTTTGAAGCCGGAGCCGATGTCGTGCTCACCGGCCACGACCACGACTACGAGCGCTTCACTCCCCTCGATGCCGGCGGGCGTCCGGTGGCGAACGGGATCCGCCAGTTCGTCGTGGGCACCGGCGGCCGCAGCCTCTACCCCTTCAGCAGGCCCGTGGCGGGAAGTCAGGTCCGGCACTCCGCCGGCTACGGCGTCCTGCGGCTCAGCCTCGGCCAGCACGGCTACGACTGGCGCTTTCTTCCCGTGGCCGGTTCCACCTTCACCGACGGCGGCCAGGGCACCTGCCGCTGAGCCTGCGAGAATCCCCTGGTGCAGGACCGAACCGACCCCGACGAGGATCTTCGCGCCGACATCCGCCTCCTCGGCACGCTCCTGGGCCAGACACTGGTGCGCCAGGTCGGGCCCGAGCTGTTGGCACTGGTCGAGCGGGTGCGGGAGCTCAGCCGCCACGGACGTCAGGATCCCGATGCCGACGGGATGGCCGCCGTCCTGGGTGAGCTCGAGCTTCCCACGGCCATCGCCCTGGCCCGCGCCTTCTCGTCCTACTTCCACCTCGCCAACACCGCCGAGCAGGTCCACCGTGCCGCCGCCCTCGACCGCGGGAGAGCGAGCCACGGCAGCGCCATCCAGCAGATGGCGGCCAAGGTCGCCGCCGATCCCGCGGCCGTGGCCGAGCTCCGGGGTTGCGCGGCCCGCATCGAGCTACGGCCGGTGTTCACCGCCCACCCGACCGAGGTGGCCCGGCGCTCCGTTCTCATCAAGCTGCGCCGGGTGGGCGAGTTGCTCGAGCAGCGCAGCCGCAGCGCCACGGGCCAGCACGAGTCGATCGACGCCCGCCTCGCAGAGATCATCGACCTGTTGTGGCAGACCGACGAGCTGCGCCGGGAGCGCCCGACCCCCGCACAGGAGGCCGGGGCGGTGAACTTCTACCTCGACGACCTCGCCCGCAACGTCGTCCCCGGGGTCGTGCACGACTTCGTGGGCCAGCTCGCCAAGCTCGGCGCCGAGTTGGCACCCGGCGCCACACCGCTGCACTTCGGAACCTGGGTGGGCGGCGACCGGGACGGCAACCCCAACGTGACGCCGGCCGTCACGATGGCCGTACTGGCCCAGCAGCACCAGACCGGGCTCGAGATGCTGCTCAGCGGAATCGACGTGCTGACGACGGAGTTGAGCTGCTCCACCCAGATCGTCGACGTCTCGAGCGAGCTGTCGGCCAGCCTGGAAAAGGAGAAGGATCTGTTCCCCGAGGTTGTGAAACGCTTCGGCCGGCTGAACGCCGAGGAGCCGTACCGCCTCAAGGCTTCCTTCATCCGGGAGCGGTTGCGCAACACCCAGACGCGGCTGGCCGAAGGACGCCCGGTCGTCTCCGCCACTGAGTACGCGGATTCCGTCGACCTTCTGGCCGACCTCGAACTGATACGCAAGTCGTTGCTAGCCAACCGGGGCGAGCTCGCGGCCAACGGGTCCCTGGCCCGGCTGATGCGGACCGTGACCGCCTTCCGGTTCCACGTCGCCACCCTCGACATCAGGGAGCACGCGGAGCGCCACCACCGGGCTCTGGAGGCGATGATCGGCCACGGCGAGACGGTCGTCCCGTACGCGGCCCTCGGCCGGAGGGACCGGTTCGAGCTGCTGGCCCGGCTGCTGCAGAGCCGGCGACCCCTGGTCGGTCCCGTCACCACCCTCGACGGCGAGGCGGCCGCCGTCCTCTCGCTGTTCACGACCATCCGGGTCGCTCTGGATCGCTTCGGGTCCAGGGCCGTGGAGAGCTACGTGGTGTCCATGACCAAGGGCCCGGACGACGTTCTGGCCGCCGTTGTCCTCGCCCGGGAGGCGGAACTGATCGACATCCACCACGGGGTCGCCCGTATCGGCTTCGTGCCCCTGCTGGAGACGGTCCACGAGCTGCAGTGCGCCGGCGACATCCTCGACGACCTGCTGTCGGAGCCGGGCTACCGGACGGTCGTCCGGCTACGGGCAGACGTCCAGGAGGTGATGCTCGGCTACTCGGACTCCAACAAGGACACCGGGATCACCACGTCCCAATGGGAGATACACAAGGCACAGCGCCTCCTCCGCGACGTATCCCTCCGCCACGGGGTGCATCTCCGCCTTTTCCACGGACGGGGCGGCACCGTCGGCCGCGGCGGCGGTCCCACCCACGACGCCATCCTGGCCCAGCCATTCGGGGTCCTCCAGGGGTCGATGAAGCTCACGGAGCAGGGCGAGGTCATCTCGGACAAGTACCTGCTCCCGAGCCTGGCCCGCCACAACCTCGAGCTGGCCCTGGCCGCCGTGGCCGAGGCGACCGTGCTCCACCAGACCTCGAGGCTGACGGTGGAGACGCTTCTCAAGTGGGACAGGACCATGGATGCCATCTCGACCTCGGCCGGCGCCGCGTACCGCTCGCTGCTCGCCGATCCCGGCTTCCCCGAGTACTTCTGCTCGTCGACACCGGTGGAGGAGTTGAGCGAGCTGAACATCGGGTCGCGCCCGTCACGGCGGGCCGTCGAGGCCTCCGTCGCCGACCTCGGACAACTGCGGGCCATCCCCTGGGTATTCGCCTGGACGCAGTCCCGACAGATCATCCCGGGTTGGTTCGGGCTGGGGTCGGGGCTCGCCTCGGCGCGGGAGGGCGATGCCGGGGAGCTGGCCGACATGTACGCCGGGTGGCACTTCTTCCGCACCTTCATCTCCAACGTGGAAATGGTCCTGGCAAAGGTCGATCTCGGCATCGCCGGCCGTTACGTCGAGCGCCTGGTCGCGCCGGGCCTCCACCGGCTCTTCGACACCATCCGGGCCGAGTACGAGCTCACCGTGGCCGAGGTGCTGGCCGTCACCGGCCAGTCGAGGCTGCTCGAGCGACAGCCCGCCCTGAGACGCACCCTCGGCGTGCGCGACCTGTACCTTGACCCGATCAGCCACCTGCAGGTCAACCTCCTCTCCCGGTGGCGCCAGAGCGGGCAACCCGACCCGCTCCTCCGCCGGGGTCTCCTTCTCACCGTCAACGGCATCGCCGCCGGCCTTCGAAACACCGGCTGAGGGCGAGCGGCTGCGGCGCCCACCCCAGGTACGGTGTCGTCGATGGGACCCGACCTGCTCGGAGCGCCCCTCCCGGAGCTGCTCGAGGCGGCGGCGGCGGTGAGGGACGGGACCCACGGCCGGCGGATCACCTACTCCCCCAAGGTGTTCGTCCCACTGACCCAGCTCTGCCGAGACCGCTGCGGCTACTGCACCTTCGCCCAGCCGCCGGCCCGCATGGAAGCGCCTTACCTCACGCCCGAGCAGGTGCTCGACATCGCCCGCGCCGGCGCCGGCGCCGGCTGCCGGGAGGCTCTCTTCACCCTGGGGGAGAGGCCGGAGCTTCTTTACCCGGTCGCCGCCGAGTGGCTCGCCGCCAACGGTTACGGCTCCACCCTCGAGTATCTCGGTGCGGTCTGCGCCCTCGTCAGGGACGAGACCGGACTGCTCCCCCACGGCAACGCCGGCGCGCTGATCCGTGACGAGCTGGGCGCCCTCCGCCCGGTCACCGCCTCACAGGGGATGATGCTGGAGGCGCTCGATCCGGGCCTCGGCTGCCACCAGGGATCTCCGGACAAGACCCCGGAGCGGCGCCTGGCGACGCTCGAGGCCGCCGGAGAGCTGGGGATCCCGTTCACGACCGGAATCCTGTGCGGTATCGGCGAGAGCCGCCACGACCGCATCGGTGCCCTACGCGCCATAGCGTCCTCCCACCGCCGGCACGGACACGTGCAGGAGGTCATCGTCCAGAACTTCCTCCCCAAGCCGGGAACGACGATGCACCTGGCTCCACCCTGCCCGCCTGATGAGCTCCTCTGGTCCCTGGCCGTAGCCCGCTTGGTGCTCCCTCCGGAGATACACCTGCAGGCACCCCCCAACCTGTCGGAGGACTTCGGGCGGCTTCTCGACGCCGGCATCGACGACTGGGGGGGGATCTCACCGGTCACCGCGGATCACGTCAACCCCGAGCGCCCGTGGCCCGCCCTGGAGAAGCTGGCCGGCGCGTCCGAGGCTCGGGGCTTCGCCCTGGTGCCCCGGCTGACCGTGTACCCGGAGTTCAGCCGGGATCCGCAGCGCTGGCTGTCGCCGGCCATGCGCTTCCCGGTCATGGACCTGGCCGACGCCGAAGGCCTGGCCCGGGACGATACGGGCTGGTACGCCGGTACGACCGCCCCCCCACCGGCACTGGTGCCGACCGCCGGCACCCCGACCTTCCCCGGTCCCCTGGCCGGCGGCCACAGCCCGGCGGCCGACGTGCTCGCCGGGTGGCGGTCGGGCCAGGAGCTGGGCGACCAGGAGTTGGTGACTCTGTTCGCCGCCAGGGGCGCGGACGTGGCCGCCGTGGTGGCCGTCGCCGATCAGCTCAGGCGTGAGACCGTCGGTGACGACGTCACCTGGGTGGCGAACCGCAACATCAACTACACCAACGTCTGCACCTTCAAGTGCCGATTCTGCGCCTTCTCCAAGGGCCCGCTCTCGCTGAACCTCCGCGGTGAGCCCTACCTGCTGGATCTCGAGGAGATCACGAGCCGGGTGGTCGAAGCCGAAGCGCGTGGTGCCACCGAGGTCTGCCTCCAGGGCGGTATCCATCCGAGTTTCGACGGCGAATACTACGTGGAGGTCATCGCCGCAGTTCGTGCTGCGTCGCCCACCATCCACATCCACGGGTTCACCGCGCTCGAGGTCACCGAGGGGGCCCGGCGGCTCGCCGAGCCGCTGGAGAGCTACCTACGGCGCCTCGTCGCCGCCGGCCTCAGGAGCCTGCCGGGGACCGCTGCGGAGATACTCGACGACGAGATCCGGGCCACCCTGTGCCCTGACAAGATCGACACCGATGAGTGGATCGAGGCCCACCGCACGGCCCACCGGGTCGGCCTCCGCTCCAACATCACGATCATGTTCGGGACGATCGAGAGCCCCGTCCACTGGGCCCGCCACATCATGCGGACACGTGCGCTGCAGCAGGAAACGGGCGGATTCACCGAGTTCGTTCCTCTTCCCTTCGTCCACATGGCCGCACCCATCTACCTCCAGCGGGCCAGCCGCAGGGGGCCCACCTTCCGGGAGGTGCTGCTCATGCACGCGGTCGCCCGCATCGCCTATCACCCGGTGGTGAAGAACATCCAGGTGTCGTGGGTGAAAATGGGACCGCAGGGGGCGCGCCAGGCCCTTCAAGCCGGCGCCAACGATCTCGGCGGCACGCTGATGGACGAGAACATCTCCCGGGCCGCCGGAGCGGCCCACGGTCAGGGGATGGACAAGGCCTCCCTCGCCGCGGTCGTGGAGCCCCTCGGTCGCCCCCTTCTCCAACGCACGACGCTCTACGACACCGCCGGCGTTCCCGCCGGCCGGGCCTGAGTAGTTGGTCGAACGTCAACCCCACTACCGGACCGGGCGGGCCGATCTGGACCAGAAGCTGGACGAGCTGCTGGACGCCGCCGGCGCCGGCGGCAACCGGGACCAGCTCTTCGAGATCCTGGCCGCGGCCACGCGCCTGGCCGGCGCCGAGGTGGACCGGCTCAGCCTCAAGATCACCAACGCCGCGCTGCGGGAGCTGACCCGGGCCTTCCGTATCTTCGCCCCATACCGGGGCGTGCCCAAGGTCACCATGTTCGGCTCGGCCCGCACACTCGCCGACGACCCGCTCTACGCCCAGGCCCGCGACCTGGCCCGCCTGCTGGCCGCGACGGGATGGATGGTGGTCACGGGGGGCGGGCCCGGGATCATGGCGGCCGGCCTCGAGGGTGCGGGCCGGAAGCACTCCTTCGGCATCAACATCCGCCTCCCCTTCGAGCAGGGTGCCAACGAGTTCATCGCCGGCGACCCCAAGCTCGTCACCATGAAGTACTTCTTCACCCGCAAGCTCATGCTGCTGAAGGAGTCCGACGGCTTCGTGGTGCTGCCCGGTGGCTTCGGCACTCTCGACGAGGCCTTGGAGCTGCTCACCCTCATGCAGACCGGCAAGGCCGACCCGTGTCCCGTCGTTCTGCTGGAGGTGCCGGGAGGTACCTATTGGCACGCCTGGGAGAGGTTCGTGGCCGATGAGGTCATCACCCGCGGACTGGCGTCCCCCGAGGACCGCGCGCTGTACCGGGTCGCCGACGACGTCACCGATGCCGTCGCCGAGATCCTCGGCTTCTACCGCAACTACCACTCCCGCCGTTCGGTGGGGGACCAGTTCGTGATCCGCCTCCTCGCGCCTCCCACCCCCGCCGAGGTCGCCGCCCTGTCCGAGGAGTTCGCCGACATCTGCAGCGAAGGCGCCATCGCGCCGTCCGGCCCCCTGCCGGCGGAGATCGAGGACGGCGACCAGCTCGACCTGCCGCGGATCGTGTTCTCGTTCGACCGCATGAGCCACGGGCGCCTGCGCGTCCTGATCGACCGCCTCAACACCCTCGACAGTGCGCCGCCACCTGCCGCCGTTCCCCCTGCCTGACCAGCGGTGGGGGGTCAGACGTCCTCGGCCTGGCCGAGGAGGTGGTACGCCTTGTCCACGGACCGGCGCGCGCGGGTGAGGCGACGCTCCTGTGCCGCGGGGTCGCCTTCGGCTCCGTCCAGCGCGGCCCGGAGGCGGGCGAGGGCGAGATCGCCGATCTCCGAGGAGATGTCGGCCAGTCGCTGTCGCAGGTCCTCCACGTCGCCGGCCATGCCGGTCAGCCTCGCGCACAGGGGCCGGTAGCGTCGGCGCAGGATGGTTGACCTGGCGCTGGCCGACTACGTGGCGACCGAGAAGGAGCGCATCATCGCCACGCTGTTCGAGTGGCTGCGGATCCCATCGATCTCCGCCCATCCCGCCCGCGCCGTGGACGTGGTGCGGTCGGCCCGTTTTGTCGCCGGACTACTGGAGGAGGCCGGGCTTGAGCACGTTGAGGTGCTCGAGACCGCCGGCGCGCCCGCCGTCTACGGCGACTGGCTCCATGCCGGCGCCGGCGCCCCCACCGTGGTGGTCTACGGGCACCACGACGTCCAGCCCGCCGACCCCGAGGAGGCGTGGACCTCTCCTCCCTTCGAGCCGGTGATGATGGACGGCGAGTGCCGGGCCCGCGGCGCAGTCGACGACAAGGGGCAGGTCCTGTACGAGATCGAGGCGGCGAGGGGGCTGTTGCGCCGGGACGGGCGCCTGCCGGTCAACATCAAGTTCCTGATCGAGGGCGAGGAGGAGGTCGGCAGCCCCCATTTCGAGGCGCTCCTGGAGGCTGAGGCGGAGCGGCTCCGGTGCGATGCCGTCGTGGTGTCCGATACCACGATGTGGGCACCCGAGGTGCCGTCCGTCTGCATGGGAATGCGCGGTCTGGCAGCCTTCGACCTGGTCGTGCGCACCGCCACCTCGGATTTGCACTCGGGCAGCTTCGGCGGCTCGGTTCCCAATCCGGTGCACCTGCTCGCCGGCATGGTGGCAGCACTGCACGATGACCAGGGCAAGGTCACTCTTCCCGGCTTCTACGACGACATCCGGCCCTTGACACCCGCAGAACACGACTCCCTGGGACTGCTGCCCTTCGACGACACGGACTGGAAGTCGAAGGCCGGGGTGCAGCTTCTCGCCGGCGAGGCGGGCCACTCCACCCTCGAGCGGGTGTGGACCAGACCCACCTGCGAGGTGGTCGGGTTCACCGGCGGCTACGGCGGAGACGGCGTCAAGACCATCGTTCCCGCGTCAGCCAACGCCAAGATCACCTTCCGGCTGGTCGCCGACCAGGATCCCGGCAAGGTGGCCGGCGCCTTCCGGCGCTGGGTGGACACCACCCTGCCGGAGGGTGTGCGCTGGGAGCTGACGGCGCTGGGAGCGGTAGCGCCTGCCCTCACGCCCGCCGGGCATCCTGCGGTCGGAGCGCTCTGCCGGGCCATCGAACGGGTGTGGGGCACCGCTCCCCTGTTCACGCGGGAGGGTGGCAGCGGCCCGGAGGAGGCGTTGGGCCGGGTGCTCGGCGCGCCGGTGCTCTACCTCGGCATCGGCCTGCCGGACGACCGCTTCCACGCGCCCAACGAACGTCTGGTCATGGACCAGTTCTGGAAAGGCCTCCTGGCCGCGGGCGAGCTGTGGCTCGAGCTGGGAGCGGGCCAGGCGTGACCGTTCCGGACAGCGCCCACGAGATGGTGAGCTTCGAGGACGACGAGGAGGAGCGGACCTGGCTGTTCGACGTCACCTTCCTGCTCAGCAGCTGGATTTGCATCTTCGGGCGGGGATGCCAGGGCGTGCTCACCGGCCCCGCCGCTGAGCGGGTTCAGGGCTGTTGCTCGTACGGCGCCCACTTCACCGACGACGACGACGTGGCCCGGGTGGAGGCGGCGGCGACCACGCTCACGTCCGAGCAGTGGCAGTTCCGGGCCCAGGGTCTGCGGCGCGGTGTGACCAAGACCAGCGGTGCCGGCGAGCGCACCACCCGCCTGGTCCAGGATGCCTGTGTGTTCCTCAACCGGCCCGATTTCGCCCGGGGCCCAGGATGCGCTCTCCATCTGGCGGCTCTCGACCGGGCCGAAGCCGCCCTCGATCTCAAGCCGAACGTCTGCTGGCAGCTGCCGCTGCGGCGGGAGGACACCGACGACGGCCACGGCCACATCACGTCGGCCATCACCCAGTGGGATCGACGCCACTGGGGGGCCGGAGGCGCGGACTTCCACTGGTGGTGCACCGAGGCTCCCGAAGCTTTCGCCGGCCAGGAGCCGGTCTACCTGGCCATGCGGGAGGAACTGACTGCCATGGTGGGCCCCGCCGTCTACGACCGCCTACTCGCCTATCTCGTGGCCCGCAGTTCCGATTGGACCCCCCTACCCCACCCCGCGGTCCGGGGCTGAGGGGCCCGGGCAGGGGTGTCAGCCGCTGCGGAGGCCCCGCAGGGCGGGCCAGAGGGCAGCGGCGGTGGTGTGCCAGTCGTAGAGGCTCCCGCCGATGCCGCGGGTGTCGGCGATGGCCCGGATGTACCCGTCGACGTCACCGGCGTTGGTGCTGGTACCGATGCCACCGATGGGGTGCACCGGCGCGTCCGGCTGCCCGAGGCCGGCCCGCAGGCGCTCGACGTTCTCGCGCGTGTAGCGATAGGCGTCGCGATAACCGGAGTCGGCCTTGCGGTTCGTCCAGTAGCCCATAGTCATCCACAGGTCGTAGGACCGGGCGATCTCGTGGTAGGGGAAGTTGGGCCAGAAGTTGGGATTGACCACCTCGAGCACGACCGGCGGGAGGACGATGGCGGCGATGGTCCGACCTGGGAGCGACTGGCGCAGGGACGAACTGAGCTCCACCAGGCGGCGGTTCCGCTCGTTCACGTCGCCCACGTTCCGGGCTTCGATGTCGACCGCCAAACCGTCGATTCCCGGTAGCGCGGCTACGGCCTGCAGGCGCCGCAGGTCCCGCCCCACGTCGACCAGTGTCGGCAGGTACCAGACCACGACGTTGACGCCGCGGGCGCCGGCGCGGTCGATGTACGCCTGCAGTAACTCGGGCTCGAGAACGTCGGAGGGCGCATCGTGCTTGGATGCCTGGATGTACAGGGTCTGCACTCCGGCCTCGGCCATGCGGTCCAGGTCATCGGGCGAAGTCGTCGGGCGGCCGTTGGTGTAGGTGTTGCTCCAGTCGTAGACGTCCACCCATGTCCCGAGGCCCCGGTACGGCCCGATTTCCTCGGCCGTCACGGGTGTGGGCTGCGCTCCGGTCACCAGCGGCGCCGGCGCCGGCGCCGGTGCGGCCGTGCTGGGAAGAGGGGGCGGCGGAGTGGTGGTGGTCGCAGCCGTGGTCGTCGGCGGAGCCGGCGGAGCCGTGGCGGGAACGTTGACCGGCGCGGTGGTGGTGGGAACCGTCGTGGTGGCGGGCGGGGGCGGAAGCGCCGTGGACGGTGGAAGTGTCCCGGCGGCAGCCACGGCCGGCGGCGGCCCGAGCGGGCCCTCATGGGTCCCGACCTTCACGGTCGCCGTCAGCATGAGCAGGGCGATCAGGATGCGCAGGAGGGGGAGAAGTCGCGGGTGACGGTTCCGACCGGCCCGGCCCGCGACCTCCGCCAACCGCGCCACCGGATCGCCGGCACCCGTGCCGCCGGCGCCGCCGCCGGCCTGCTCCAGATCGTCCTCGCCCCCCCGCCTTCGCCCCACGACCGTGTCAGGAGGTGCCCGTGACCTGACCCTGCCCGGGACGGTCCGCTTCCTGCGGCCCACTGCTGGTCATGAACCCCTCGTCGAGAGGTTCGTCGGTCGTGAGGTCCTCGGTGGCCAGACACCACGACGCGTGGTCGTCCTCCGGGTCGGCACCGCATTCGGCGCAGGGTTCGGGGGGCAACTCGGTCGGGCGCAGCTTGAACGCCCGAGCCTCTTCGAAACGCCGGTGCCGGCCCTTCTTCACGCGTATGCTCCCCTGAGAGAAGGCGTATGACCCAATCATGTTACCCGACGGCGACAGGGTTAGGGTTCCACCCATGGCCGACGAGTTCGATGTGGACGCCCTGATCGAGCGCTTCCGCGAGCGGGCCAAGGCCGTGCGCAGCCGCGGGGTGCCGCCGGTCGAGGGGCCCGACCGGAAGCGGTTCATCGAGCAGGCCAAGGTCGACTACATGGACTACGCCATGCTGGGGGACGCCGAGGGGGCGCTTGCCGACGGTGTCCTGACCCTGCGCGTCGATCTGCGGCCCAAGCCGGACTGAGCGGCTGTCGCCACCGCCGTCGACCTCGTGCGGAGTGTCCTCCATGCCCACCACGAGAAAGCCAGCCCGGGGCGGTGCAGCTCCTCTGGCCCTCGTGAGGGAGAGCTGACCTGGTAGGGGTAGTCGGGCGTCAATGGGCCGTCCCAGGCACGGAAGGCCCTAGAGCGGTCGATCCTCCAGCACGAGGCTGTCGCCGTCGAAGGCCAGAGCCGCCTTGCCCTCAACGAGCCGCCCCACCGGCTGGCCCACCAACTCGTGGCGCCAGCCCGTGGCCAGGCGTGCCGCGGGATCGTGTCGCAGGTACGCCTGCAGGTCGGCCCGGTTGGCGAGCAGGGCGGTGTCGATCTCGAGGTCGGCGGCGAGCTGCCCGACCCACGCCGAAACCAGAGTGACCGCCGGACGCAGTGTCCTCTCCAGCTGCTCCTCCGACGGCGGGCGTCGGAGCTCGGCCTCGGGGAGCTCCCGGCCTCTGGACACTGCCGCCATCACCTCCGAGGCCACGCCCCCCTTTAGATTGCGTCCGTCGAGGCCCCGCACGCCCAGCAGCTCCTCCCGGGTCCGGGGCGGGCGCTGGGCGATCGACGCGAGGGCCAAGTCCGCCAGGACGAAACGGGGAGGTAGGTCGATCTCCGCCGCCCTCTGCTCGCGCCACGCGGCGACCTCCTGCGCTACCCCGCGTGAGGAACCTCGCAGGGAGCGGGAGGACTTGAGCCTCCACCATGCCGTCGCAGGATCCTGGGCCGACCGCGCCTGGAGGCGCAGCTCCTCGCATTCGGCTGCGGCCCACTCCAGCCGGCCCCGATCTTTCAGGCGGTCGCAGAGGGTGGCGTGCAACTCGGGCAGATAGGCGACGTCGGCGGCGGCGTACGTCTGCTGCTCATCAGTGAGGGGCCGCTTCGTCCAGTCCGTCAGGCGGTCGCCCTTGGGCAGGCCGAGCCCCACGATGTTCTCGACCAGCGTCTGCAGGGAGGGCGTCGAGAACCCGAGGAAGCCCGCCGCCACCTGGGTGTCGAACAGCCGGCGAGGCAGGACGCCGCAGGCGCGCAGCAGCACCTCCAGGTCCTGGTCGGCGGCGTGGAGCACCGCTGTTCCCTCACCCTCGAGCACATCGGCCAGAGGCCGGATGTCGAGGGCGAGCGGGTCGACCAGTGCCAGCCCGCCGGGCCACGCCATCTGCAGGAGAGCCAGGTGCGCGTAGTACGTGCGCTCCCGGTGGAACTCGGTGTCGATGGCGTACGCGGGTGCCGCGGCGACCTCGCCGAGGACCTCCAGGAAGCGGCCGGCATCGTCCACCCACTCCGGCGTGATCGCCGGGGCCCGGCGTGTGCTCACGAGATTGCTGCGTCGGGCGCCGGCGCCGGCTCGGGGCGAAGCTCCAGATAGATGGCCTTCGCCGCTCCCACCAGAGGCACGGCCAAAAGGGCACCCACCACACCGCCGGCCGAGACTCCGATCAGAGCTGCGGTCATGGTGGCGGGAGGCGACAGCTTGACCGCCTTGCCGACCAGGAGCGGGCCGAGGACGTGGTTCTCGAGCTGCAGGTAGACCAGGAAGATCCCGGCGCAGGCCAGGCCGGTGCCCGCGCCCTGGGTGACGCCGAGCAGCACGAAGGGGATGCCCCCGGCAGCTCCGCCTATCTGGGGGACCAGGTCCCACACCGCCACCCACACCGCGGCCAGGGGCGTGAGCGGCACCCCGAGCACGAGACCCGCCGTCAACACGACGAGCCCGGCGACACCGGCCACGAGCAGGGATCCGGCGACATAGCGGCCGACCACGCTGTAGGCCAGCGCGGCGACGCGCTCCGCCCGTTCCCGGCGCGGCGGGGGAACGAGCCGCCGAGCGCCACGCAGCAGGCGCTCCCCGTCCAGGAGCAGGGCGAAGGCGAACAGGATGACCAGCGCTCCCGCGGCCACCCCGCCGGCCACGGAGCGGGCCGCCCGCCGCAGTGGGCTGGAGTCCACCGCGAGGCGGTCGGGTAGCTCCCGGATCCATCTCTCCACCTTCCGGGGGGCACCCGCTCTGGCCAGGTCGTCCCCCACCACCGGAAGATCCTCCAGGTCGCTGACCACCGTCGGCAGCTCCTTGCCGAGGGCGCCGGCCTGCCGCACGGCCGGCGGCACCAGGAGGAGGCCGAGCGAGGCGACCAGAGCAACTGCGGTGGTGGCCACCGCCGCCACGGCGTTGGACCGGCCAAGGCGCAACCGACGTTGCACCAGCACGACCAGCGGGTTCAGCGCCAGTGCCAGAAGGGTCCCGATGGCCACCGCGGTGATCGTCCGGGGAACCGAACGGGCGAGACCGGTGAGAGCCACGAGGCCGCTGAAGGCGGCGAGGAACGCCAACACGGATCGCGAGTCCAGATCCACCTCGAGGCGGTCCGGGGCTTCGGGCATGCCGCCGGTACTGTACCGGCGATGCCAGCGCGTGGGGCTACCCGGCAGCTGCGCATCACGCCTCGGTCCGCCGTGCTGGCCGTCGCCATGTTCGGCGCCATGCTGGTGCTCTTGCGGGTGGCCGTCGCCTCCCGACGCGTGCTCGGGTGGATTCTGGTCGCCGCCGCCATCGCCGGTCTGCTCCACCCGCTGGTCGCCCGCCTGGCCCGGCGCCTGCCCCGCGGCCTGGCCGTGCTCGTCGTCTTCGGGGTTTCGGCGGCCACCGTCGGCGGACTGGGGTACGGACTGGTGGATGCCGTCGTCTCCGAGACGGCGAGGCTGGAGGAGGCGGCGCCGGCGGCGGCAAGACGGATCGAGAGGGATGACCGCTTCGGGGATCTGGCGCGTGACGTCAAGCTGGCGGAGCACACAAAGAGCTTCCTCGAGGGGCTCCCTGAGCGCCTGCGGGGTGGGACGCCCGGTGACGCGCTCCGCGCCGCCGCCACCCGCGGGGTCGCCTACCTGGCCACCGGAGTGCTCTCGATCTTCTTGCTCCTCCACGGTGCGGCACTCGCCGCCGGCACCGCCCGTCAGCTGAAGGTCGGCTCGAGCCGCGATCGGATCGAGCGGGTGGTTCTGGCCGCCTACCACCGCGGATTCGGCTACGCGCGCGGCAGCATCGCCATGGCCGCCGCCGCCGGTCTGGTGGCCTACCTCGTGGCGAGGGTCGCGCACGTGCCCGGCCCTCTGCCCCTGGCCCTCTGGGTTGCGCTCTGGGACCTGGTGCCGATCCTCGGCTTCACCATCGGCGCGCTTCCCATCGTCGTCCTCGGTGGGGTCGGCCACACCGGCCGTGGCGTCGTAATCGCCGCGACGTTGCTCGCCTATCAGGTGATCGAGGCCGGCCTGGTCCAGCGCGGGCTCGAACGCCGCACCATCCGCCTGGGTCCGTTCCTGACCGCGGCCGGCGGACTGGCCGGACTGGAGCTGTACGGCATCGGCGGTGCCCTTGTCGCGGTGCTCGTCCTCGCAGTGATTGTCGCTGCGCTCGACGAGCTAGCCCCCGCCGGCGGGGACCCTTCGCCGGACGGAGGTCCCACTACCGCCCTTTGAGGTTCGGGAGAGCCCCGCAGCCACGAAAATCGGTACTGTCGTCCGAATGGCCCTTTTCCGGTTCGAGGACAAGTATCCCAACATCCACCCAGATGCCTTCATCGCCCCCACGGCCACACTGGTGGGAGACGTGGTCGTGGAGGCCGGAGCTTCGGTCTGGTACGGGGCAGTGCTCCGCGGCGATTGCGCCCAGGTGATCGTGCGGGCGGGGGCCAACGTGCAGGACGGGGCAGTGCTCCACGGCCGGCCTGGGACGGTGACCGAGGTGGGCCCCAACGCCACCGTGGGCCACCTCTGCCTCGTCCACGGTGCGGTCCTGGGCGAAGGCTGCATGGTGGCCAATGGTTCCACCGTCCTCGACGGGGCGACGATCGGGGCCGGCGCCATGGTGGCCGCCCACTCACTCGTCCCCTCCAACGCCGTCATTCCCGACGGGTTCCTCGCCACGGGCGTTCCCTGCGAGATCCGCCGCCCGGTGGAGGGCTCCCCCGGCGAGGACTGGGTGAAGACCAACGCCGCCCACTACGCCGAGCTCTCGCAGCGCCATCATCGGGGCGTGGAGCCGGTGGACGACCCGGCCTGACCGAGGCGGTCCTCCCGGGGAAGGTCCGGCTGTTCCGGCGCGAATCCCTGACGCATCGTGTTCTCGCTCACCACCCGTGGATCGAGGAACTGCAGCAGGTAATCCGGCCCGCCGGCCTTGGAACCCACGCCGGACATCCCGTGGCCACCGAAGGGCTGGCGTCCGACCACGGCACCGGTGATGGCCCGGTTGACGTACAGGTTCCCGGCCTTCAGCTCGGCGGTGGCGAGAGCGATCCTCGTCGGGGAGCGGGAGAAGACGCCGGCGGTGAGGGCGTAATCGGTGTCGTTGGCGATGCGGATGGCTTCCTCGAAATCGCCGGCTCTCAGCACCGCCAGAACCGGACCGAAGATCTCCTCCCGGGCCAGCGCCGCATCCGGGGACACATCCCCGACGATGGTCGGGGGGACGAACCAACCGGTGGGCGGCACCTTGCCGCCTGCCAGCAGGACCGTGCCCTGCGACGCGGCCCGGTCCACGTGACCTTGAACCCTCGAAAACGCCTCCTCGTCGATGAGGGGCCCTACGTCGACCGCCATCTCCCGGGGATGGCCCACCCTCAGCTCGCGGGCGTGGCCCACCAAGCGGTCCACCAGCTCGTCGTGGATTGTGTCGACCACCACCAGGCGTGACGCGGCGGAACACTTCTGGCCGGCGTAGCCGAAGGCCGAGCGGGCAATCGCCGGCACCGCCTGGTCCAGATCGGCGTCGGCGTCGACGACCAGGGCGTTCTTCCCGCCCATCTCGGCGACCACCCGCTTGACCTGGCGCTGCCCCGGCCGGTGTACGGCAGCGGCCTGGATGATGGACAGCCCCACCGCCTTCGAGCCGGTGAACACGACGAAGGAGACATCGGGATGCTCGACCAGGCGGGCGCCCACCTCCTTCCCGAGGCCAGGCAGGAAGCCGAGAACCCCGGCAGGGAGGCCTGACGCCTCCAATGCCTCGACCAGGCGGAAGGCGACGGCCGGCGTCTGCTCCGCCGGCTTCAGGACAACCGCATTGCCGGTGACCAGGGCGGCCACCGTCATCCCGGTTGGGATGGCCAGGGGAAAGTTCCATGGCGCGATGACGACGCCCACGCCCTTGCCCTGGTAGGCGAGACGGTTCGACTCACCCGGAGGTGAGGCCACCGGTCCCCCGCGGTCCAGCCGCAGCGTCTGGCGCCCGTAGTACTCGCAGAAGTCGATGGCCTCGCATACGTCGCCGTCGGCCTCGGGCCACGGCTTGCCCGCCTCGAACACCTCCAGCGCCGACAGCTCCGCGCGCCGCGACCTCATCCACGCCGCGGCGCGGAACAGCACCGCCGCCCGCTCGACCGCCGGCGTCCGCCGCCAACCCGGCCAGGCCCTGAGTGCCGCCGCGACGGCGGCGCTTACCTCCCCCCGCCCGCAGGACGCCGAGACGGCCACCACCCTCTCTGGCTCAGCCGGGTCCACCGAGACGATGGATCCCATGGTCTGCACCCTTTCGCCGGCGATGACCGCGGGAACCTCGATCGGCCGCTTCCCGCCCGAGCCTGGCGCGGCCGCACCCACCGCGGCGGCGAACGCGTCCCTCACATCGGCGCGGCGCCACTCCGCCGGCGGCTCCGGAAGGTACCCCGTCACGGACCGAGGGTCCGTCGCCTCACGGTCGAGAGGAGCGCCCGGGTCCGGGAGCTTTTCGACCTGCGGCGGGGCGATGAGGTCCTCGAGCTCGCGCCCCTCGGCGAAGCGCCGGCGTACGAAGCTCTCGTTGGAGGTGTTCTCGAGCAGGCGGCGCACCAGGTAGGCCATTCCGGGCACCAACTCGCCCACGGGTGCATAGATGCGCAATCGGAGGCCGAGCCTGCGAATCGCCGCCTGCACGGGCTCCGCCATCCCGTAGAGCATCTGAAGCTCGTACGCAGAGTCGGCGATGCCGTTGGCCCGGGCGTAGGAGACGGCATAGGCGAGGGAGCGCAGGTTGTGGGTGCCGAAGGCGGCCCGAACCGTGCGGTGATGGTCGTGCAAGAGGCGGGCGCATCGCTCGAAGCTGGCGTCGGTCTGGTCCTTGTCCTCGAAGACGGGTACGGGCCAACCCTCGGCCCCGGCCGTGATGGTCTCCGCGTCCCAGTAGGCGCCCTTGACCAGACGCACGCTGATGGGATGGGGCCGGTCCAGACCGTGGCCCCAAGCGATCAGATCGGCCAGGTCCAGGCGGGTCTCCTTCAGGTACGCCTGCAGTACCACCCCGGTGTCCAACCGGGCGAGCCGGGGCTCCTCCACCACCGAGCGGAACAACTCGAGAGTGAGGTCCTTGGCCCCGTAGTGCTCCATGTCGAACCAGACGAAAGCGCCCTCGTCGGCCGCCAGTTCCAGGAGGGGCATGAGCCGCCTGCGGGCCTGGGCCAGTCCCTCCTCACGGGTGAGAGCGGAGTACTTGGACGAGAGGGCCGTCGGTTTGACGCTGATGTTCGTTCGGGGCAGCGCACCGCGGTCGTCCCGCTCGAGGTGGTCGTCAGGGGCCCACGATGCCGTCCCGGCCAGCAGTGAACGCAGAAGGTCATCGACGCGGGCGGCGTACCGATCCGCTTCATTCTCGGTGACCGTCTTCTCGCCGAGCAGGTCGACGGTGAAAGCACTGCCCTGGCGCCACAGCCGGTGGAGCCCGGCCACGGCTCCGCTCGCGCTCTGGCCGACGATGAACTGCCTGGCCATGCGCTCGATGTTGCGACGGGCCACGGCGGCGGTGACGCGGTCGCCCAGGGGAATGTGGTCGGCCACGTCGATGCCCAGCTCGAGGACCTTCGGGGCATCGGTGCCCTCGAAGTACTCGTCGACGTGGCGCAGCACATCGGCATCGCCGGTGGTGGCCGGGAACACGTCGACGAAACGGAACAGCTGGGTCCGGAACGACGGGTGGGCCATGGCGTAACCGAGCATTCGCTCGCTCCACCACGACATCTTGTAGACGTTGGCCTCGCCGCCCTCGCCCAGCTCCGCTATGGACCGGGCCAGAGCGGCGACCTCGCGTTCCGACGGCGACGGCAACGGGTGTCAGCTCACGCGGAGATCAGGCCGGCAGGCCCCGCCAGTCGGGGTCCAGCTGGCGGAGGAACTGCGAGCATCTCTCCTCCTCGGCACCCTCGCCGATTGCCGCAGCCGCTTGGCGAAGGCCTTCGACCGCCCGGAGGAAGCCGCGGTTGGGCGCACGGCTCCAGCGGACGTAACCGGAGCCCCTCCAGCCCGCCTGGCGCAGCGCGTCGAGGCCCCGGTGGTAGCCGACACGGAAGCAGGCGTAGGCCTCCACGTCGTCGCGGGCCAGCTCGCCGAGGCGGGCCCAGCCGTCGAGATAGGCGGGGAACGTCGCCACCACGCTCGCCACCGCGTCCCGCCGGCGCTCGGGCGGCTCCGCCAGCGCCGCCTCCAGTCGTGAGGCGGCCTCACCCGGCGGCGGCGGCAGGACGGTCTCGGGCAGGCCGGACGAGAGGGTGACTGGGGAATCGGTCATCTCGGCGCCGGGTGGAGGTGGGGGCCCGCCTTCGGCGAGGAGGCGGGGCTGAAGCCCCGTCGGGAGGTCGGCATGGTGTGATCGTAGGCTGCCCCATGGCCGCTGCCTGCACCTTCTGCGCCATCGTCGTCGGCGAGGCAAGCGCGCACTTCGTGATGGCCGAGGACGCGGTCATCGCCTTCCTCGACCAGCGACCGCTCTTTCCGGGCCACGTGCTGGTGGTGCCCCGCGACCACCACGAGACGCTGCTCGACGTTCCGCCGGCGCTCACGTCGCCGCTGTTCGACGCCGTCCGCCGGGTGGCCGCCGCCGTCGCCTCGGCGATGGGCGCCCAGGGAACCTTCGTGGCCATGAACAACGTCGTCAGCCAGAGCGTCCCCCACCTCCACGTCCACGTGGTGCCCCGAACCAGGGGCGACGGCCTGCGCGGCTTCTTCTGGCCGCGTCGGAACTACGAATCGGGGTCCCAGATGGCCGACATCGCGTGCCGAATCGCGGCGGCCATGACGTGACCCGGCGAAAGCCGAATCTGGGCTGATTCAGGGTTCGAAGCGGAGCAGGTGGTGGTCTCGCCTGCCCTTGCGGAGGATCACGTAGCGGTCGTGAAGGAGGTCCCTGGCGGTCAGCACCTGATCGGGATCGGCTACCCGGCGGTTGTTGACGTAGGCCCCGCCCTGGTCGATGGCCCGCCGGGCCGCCGACTTCGACGGCGTCATCTCCGTCGCCTGCAGCGCCTCGACCAGCGTGAGGCCCGGCCCGTCCAGCGAGGAGCGGGGCACGGTCGTGGCCGGCGCCTCAGCCACCACCTCCAGAAGGGTGGCCTCGTCGAGGGTGGCAATGTCCTCGCTGAACAGCACCGTGCCGGCGTGGGCGGCGCGATCGGCCTCAGCATCACCATGAACCAGTGAGACCACGGCGTGGGCCAGCGCCCGCTGGGCGTCCCGGCGTTCAGGGTGGGCGGCCGTGGCTGCGTCGAGCTCCTCGATCCGCTCCCGCGGCAGCAGTGTGAGGGCGCGTAGGAGCGAGCCTGCCTGCGCGTCGGCGGTGTTCACCAGGTACTGGTAGAGCCGGTAGGGACTCGTGTGGGCGGCATCCAGCCAGACGGCGCCGGCCTCGGTCTTGCCCAGCTTGGCCCCATGCCCGTCCGTGAGGAGCGGCGTGGTGAGGCCGTGCACCTGCTCGCCGCGGACCCGCCGCACGAGGTCGGCGCCCATCACGATGTTGCCCCACTGGTCGCTGCCACCCATCTGGAGCCGGCAGCCGTAGGCATCGAAGAGATGGAGGAAGTCGTAGGCCTGAAGGAGCATGTAGCTGAACTCGGTGTAGGAGATGCCCTGCTCCCGCTCCTCGAGCCGGGCCCTGACCGACTCTTTGGCGATCATGGTGTTGACGGTGAAGTGCTTGCCGACGTCGCGGAGGAACTCGAGCAGGCCCACCGACCACAGCCACTCCCCGTTGTCCAGGAGAAGGGCGCCGGCATCGAAGTCGAGGAACCGCTCCAGCTGGGCACGGATCCCGACCAGGTTCGCCTCCAGCTGGTCCACGGTGAGAAGGGAGCGCTCGGCGCTCTTGCCGCTCGGGTCCCCCACCAGCCCGGTGCCACCGCCGGCCAGCGCGATGGGTTTGTGTCCGGCCTGCTGCAGGCGCATGAGGTTGAGAATGCCGGCCAGGTTCCCGAGCTGGAGGCTGTCGGCTGACGGATCGAACCCGATGTAGCCGGTGAGCGACTCCTTGTCGAGCAGCTGGCCCAGTCCCGGACCGGTGACCTGGTGCACCAGTCCCCGCCACTGGAGGTCCGCGAGCAGCCCCGGGGTCATGTCCATCGCCTGCAGCCTGCCACGCCGGCACCTACCATCGAGCGGTGCCAGAGCGCAGGTTCCGGCCACCGCACCCGGTGGACCTGTGCCTCACCCTGGGGCCGTTGCGCCGTGGTCGGGGTGACCCGACCATGCGGATCGACCACGGCGACGCCTGGCGGGCGACGCGGACGCCCGCCGGCCCAGCGACTGTGCACCTGTCGTGCCGAGGGGGTGAGGTGACGGCGCGGGCGTGGGGGCCGGGGGCCGAGTGGGCCCTGGAGAACGCGCCGGCACTCGTCGGAGCCCTCGACGACGACAGCAGCTTCGAGCCCTGCCATGCGGTGCTGGTGGATCTGCGCCACCGGCTCACCGGCCTGCGCATCCCCCGCAGCGGAAGCGTGGTCGAAGCCCTTGTGCCGACCATCATCGAGCAGAAGGTGACGACGGTGGAGGCGAG
>DATLCN010000013.1:0-16536 GCA_035526335.1 Acidimicrobiales bacterium
GGGGTCACGAAGAGTCGTGGGATCGGTGCCGCACAGCTTGTCGATCTGTTCCTTCAGGCCCTCCAACACGACTACATCGTAGGTGGGGGGTGTGACACGAATCGCCGAGAAACCCTTGTGGGAAAAGACGATATTCCCCCGATGCAAGGTCGGCATCGCTCGGCGAGCTGGCCCCGGGGCCGATGGCACAGGGCACTACTTCGGTCGGAGAGGCCGGGTCACCAACTACGCGGTGCTCTCTGGTCTTTTTTGGCTCCTTCGGGGGTTTGAAGTCGTGCCGGGGGGTTTATCCAACTACGGTGTGCGGGCCTCCACATCGCTGTGACCAGGGCTTCCGCCCGTCCCGAACTGCGACCAGTCCTCGGGGTTGGACTCCACGAAGTGGGCGACCACAGTGCCGTCGAGGGCATCGACGAGGACGAGGCCACGCTGCTCGGGTGGGTCTTCGGCCGAGTAGAGCAGGATGCGCCAGGTGGGGCGGCTGCGCAGGCCCCGCCAGCCCAGCTGGGCGGAGGCGTGACCCACGGGGAAGCCGATCTTCTTCGATGCGGCGACCAGCGCGTCGGTTTCCCGGACCTGGAGGTGCCAGCCGGCGGCGAGGTGGTATGCGCCGATGGCGCCCAGCAGGACGGCGGCGAAAAAGAAGCCGTCATTGACCAGGACGCCGCCGTCGGCGCGGGTGATCCAGGCGATCGTGCAGCAGGCGGCGGCGATCAGGTAGATCGTGCCGGGGATGCGCCGGCGGCTGTTGTCCGGGAAGGTGTACGGACCCCGGTAGGTGGTGACGTCGAGATCAGATGGAAGCTGGTCGCCTTCGGCCGGCGCCTCCGGGGGAGCGGCCGGCTGGTCTTCGGGCATCGGTGAACCCTACGTGGGCCAGGCGGCGCGAAGTTTCTCGAAGGTGCTGGGCAGCGACTCCGGCAGCACCCGTACTTCAGCCACCGTGGTCATGAAGTTGGTGTCGCCCGTCCACCGGGGCAGCACGTGGAGATGGAGGTGCCCCGGTACGCCCGCGCCGGCCGATTCGCCGAGATTGGCGCCCACGTTGATGCCATCGGGCCCGTAGGCGACCTTGAGCGCCCGCACGGCGTACTGCACGGCGACCCACAACTGGGAGCTCTCGCCCTCGTCGGTCTCCTCCAGTTCGGCGACGTGGCGGTTGGGAACCACCAGGAGGTGGCCAGAGGCGTAGGGGTACGCGTTCAGGACGGCGGAGCAGCTTGGGCCACGCCAGACCACGTAGCTGTCGGCCCGCAGCACGCGGCACATGGCACAGGCCTCGTCGCCGTCACGATCGGCCGCCGGCGTGGCCACGTAGTCACTTCGCCACCCCGCCCACAACCTCTCCAGCCCGATCGTCACGAGACAGCACGGCTGTCGACCTCGTGGCGCAGCCGTTTGACGAAGTCGTCCAGGGCCACGCCCCGCTCGGCACCCTCGCCGCCCCGGGCATTGACACCCACGGTGCCGGAGGCGAGATCGTCGTCGCCCACCACGAGTATGTAGGGAAGCTTCTCCATCTTGGCCCGCCTGATGCGGGCGCCCAGAGGTTCGTCGCCCTCGACGTGGTCGGCCCGGAAGCCGGCCTCCCGCAGCTGCTGCGCCGTCGACGCCGCCGCCTCGTCGTGGTCGTTTCGCACACCGAGGACGCGGACCTGCACCGGCGCCAGCCAGGTGGGAAAAGCGCCGGCATAGTGCTCCACCAGGATGCCGAAGAACCGCTCGATGGAGCCGAACAGAGCCCGGTGGATCATGAAGGGACGGTGGCGGGCGTTGTCGGCGCCGGTGAACTCCAGCTCGAAGCGCTGGGGAAGCTGGAAGTCGACCTGGAGGGTCGACATCTGCCAGCGCCGGCCGATGGCGTCGCGGATGTGCACGTCGATCTTGGGGGCGTAGAAAGCGCCCTCCCCCTCGGCCACCCGGAAGGGCACGCCGGCACCCTCGAGCGCCTCACGCAGGGCTGCGGTCGCCACGTCCCACTCCCCGGGGTCCCCGACGTACTTCTCGGGCCGGGTGGCCAGCTCGGCCTCGAAGTCCTCGAAACCGAAGGCCTGCAGGAGCCGGATCACGAACGCCAGCAGGCTGGCCAGCTCGGCCGAGAGCTGATCCGGGGTGCAGAAGATGTGGGCGTCGTCCTGGGTGAAGCCTCGCGCCCGCAGGATGCCGTGGAGCACCCCTGAACGCTCGAAGCGGTAGACGGTGCCGAACTCGAACAGCCGGAGGGGCAGGTCCCGGTACGACCGCTGCCCGGCGGCGTAGATCAGGATGTGCATCGGGCAGTTCATGGGCTTCGGGTAGTAGGTCGCCCCCTCCATCTCCATGGGGGGGTACATGCCTTCGGCGTACCAGGACAGGTGGCCGGACTTCTCGAACAGGGTGGACTTGGCCAGGTGGGGTGTGTAGACGAACTCGTAGCCACCGGCCTCGTGCTCGGCCCTGGAGTAGTCCTCCATGATCTTGCGCACCAGCCCGCCCTTGGGATGGAAGACACAGAGACCGCCACCGATCTCGGGCGGGAAGTGGAACAGGTCGAGCTCCGCGCCGAGCTTGCGGTGGTCCCGCTTCTCGGCCTCCGCCAACATCTGGAGATGGGCCCGCAGCGCCTTCTCGGACTCCCACGCGGTCCCGTAGATGCGCTGGAGCTGGAGGTTGCGCTCGTCGCCCCGCCAGTAGGCGCCGGCCACCCGCACGAGCTTGAACCAGTCCAAACGCGAGGTCGACGGGACGTGTGGCCCCCGGCAGAGGTCGATGAACTCCGGTGTGTTGCGATAGGCGCTGACCGCGCCACCGACGGCGCCCTCTTCGGGATCCACGCCCTCGATGATCTCGACCTTGTACGGCTGGTCGGCGAAGGCGGCCAGGCCTTCCTCCAGGGTCATCTCCTCCCGGACGAAGGGCTGGTCCTCCCCCACGATCTGGCGCATCCGCTCCTCGATGCGGACGAGGTCCTCCTCCGCGAAGGAGGCGCCTCCGGGGAGGTCGAAGTCGTAGTAGAAGCCGTTCTCGATCGGCGGCCCGATGGCGAACTTGGCCCCAGGCCAGAGCTGGAGCACGGCCTGAGCGAGCACGTGGGCGGTCGAGTGACGAAGCACCTTGCGCCCCTCGTCGGTGGTGTCGGTGACGATGGCCACCCGGTCGCCATCGGCGAGAGGAGTGGACAGGTCGGCCTCGGATCCGTTGACAACCGCAGCCACCGCAGCGCGAAGCAACCGAGGCCCCACCGCTGCCGCCAGATCGGCGGCGGTGGAGCCTTCGGGGAGATTTCTGGGGGAGCCGTCAGGGAGACTGACGTTGATACCGGCCATCGGTGGGCGACAGTACCGCCCCCGAACCGGCCGGGGATCGCATCGATCGGCTAGCGGGCCCGGCGGGCGCTGACCCGTGCCTTGCGGACCTTGACGGTGCGGCAGGTCACCCTGCCCTTGCGGGACCTGGTGCAGACCCTCTTGGTGGCAGGTGCGACGGTGGCGGCGGCCTGGGCGACGGGCGCCACCGCCTTGACGATCTCGGGGGCGGCAGCGTGGGTCCGCATGAAGTTGACGGTGACGTAGATGATGCCGGGAGGGCCGTTCACCACTCCGACGCCGACCCAGTCGAACTCGGGATCGATCATGTTCTTGAAGTGCAGGGGGCTGGCGACGAACGCATCGTGCAGCGACTGCACGCCGGGGCCGATTCCGACGTTCTCACCGAGGCGGGCCCAGTCGCCCGGGGCCTGTGCGGCGAGGTCCGGGTTGTGGGAGATGCCGCCGGCGCCGGCCATGCGCCCCGACCAGGCCCGGGCCATGTCGGACAGCTCGACCCTGGTGCCGAGGGCGGGCAGGCCACGGGAGGTGCGCAGCTCGTTGAGCTTCTGGACGAAACCCATCTCGTCGGACCCGGTGTCCGCGGATGCCGGCGCAGCAAGCACCGTCGCCCCCGAAAGAACGATCCCAAGGGCGACAAAGGGCGCCCAGAACTTCTTCACAGTTCCTCCATTCGGAAGCCCGGCTGCCTTGTGAGCTCTCGCTCCGTCAGGTCCGTGGCGTTGCGTCCACCCGGCTTTCACCGGGGTTGCCTTTTCGTGGGTGTGCCCCCACAGCATCGGCGGAGGCCGGCTCCCGCCCGATGACCATTGGGAAGATGGCCCTTGCGGACCAGCCCCTACCGCCTGGCCCAGCGCTCCTGAAGATCTCCGAGGCTGGTCGCCGCCACCCGCCGGAGGGCGGCGTCGACGTGGTGGTCGGTACTGCCCGGCTCCACGCGCGGCTCCCCGAGGGCCCGGAGCAACGCTGTCGGCGCGCCCAGACCCCTCCCCGCCGCCAGCACCGACATCGCCGCCCGGCTCTCCCTGTACGACCGCACGATGCTCGCCGATGCTCCGGTGGAGAACTCGTGGTCCCTCGGAAGCTCGTCGTCGCCCCCGCGGGGCCGGCGCTCGCTGGTGGGGCGGCCGCTGGAGACCCACTCCGACACCCCCTCGTGGACCCAGGCCGGTATGAACGGACCGACGAACGGCACGGCAGCGGCGTGACTCAGCTCGTGGACGAGAGTCGCCACCTGGAAGGGGCGGGCGTAGCGCGCCAGGCGATCGTCCTGGATGAAGATCCGGGGAGCGGTGGCCTGGTAACCCGGGTCGTCGATGGCGGAGTAGGAGACGAAAGCCACGAACTTGTCGAGGTCCACCGTGGACTGGAGGATGCGCTGGAGCTCGGCGACCGACCCCGGCAGGACCAGCGGAATCCTCTCGGACCACGGCAGGTCCCACACCGGGCCGAGCGCGGCCATGCCCTCCTCGGCGATCGAACCCAGGGCAGCTGCCCGGACCGCCTCCTCCGGGTGGCTGATCACCAGGAAGTGCGGGGTGGCCTGGAGACGCACGGGACCGAGATCCCAGAGCTGGTGCGACGACTCCAGACCGACCGCTTCGAGGTCGCTGTCGGAGGCCACGTACCACCGGCCGCCCCGCTCGACGAAGGTCAGCCAGAGATGCTCCACCGCGTCACGGTCGTCGAAGTCCCGCAACCGGTACACCTGGCGCGTCTCGGGCAGGAACGTCCTGGCGCTCCCGTAGCGCCCTGCCGCGCCCGCCGACAGGTCTCCTGTGTCGAAGGTGCGGGCCTGTAGGGCGTACGACGCGAGGGGCAGCGACGCCAGCCCCTCGAACGACCGCTGCTGCGCCTCACGGAAGGCGGCCGGCGCCCGGGCGTCCACCGTGGCCATGAACGCCTTGAGGTCGCCCGAACGGATGGCGGCGGCCCGGCCGTCCAGCAGGTTCTGCACAGCCTTCAGCGGCTCGTCTGCGCCGCGTGCCGGCAGCGGCGGAGAGAGCCCCGCCCCCAGCACCAGAACAACGACGGCAACGGCGACGGCAACGGCAACGGAGCGGCGCATGTCGACCATTGTCGTCGCGGCATCCCCCTTTCCCGGTTGCACCGCCGGTACCTTTGCCGGCGGTGCCGGTCACGCTCATCTCGTCGGCGGCGGAGCTGCCCTCCGGTCCCTCGGCTGGGCTCTTCGTACTGGTGCAGGAAGAGCCCGTCGACTGCGCCGTCGCCGTGGCTGAGCTCCTCGACTCCAACCCTCCGCTCAGCCCCGCGCAGGCCGCCGACGTGCTGACGGCCCGGGCCGGAGGGCGCCATCCCGCTGAACGTGCGCTGGACCCCGCCCGCTACCGCGAAGCGGCACTCGATCTCGCCCGCGAGCAGGCGGCCGAGGCACTTGCCAGGGTTCCCTCCCGGGCCCGCGGCGTCGCCCCCGAGCGGTTGGCCAAGGCCGCCGCCGCCGTCGGGGCCGCCGAGGAGGCGATCGTCGACGCACGGGCCGTGCTCGGGGAACGGCCCGAGCTTCCCGCCGAAGCGGCACAGGCGGCCCTCGACGCCGACGAGGCCGTGGTGCGGGCCCAACAGCGACGAGCGCTGCACGTAGAGAGGTCTTCAAGCCTCCTCATGGCCGCCAACGCCCTGGGCATCCTCATCATCGCCGGGCGGATCCGGACGACGGCGCTGGATCCGATCTTCGTGCTCGTGGCCGTTTTCCCGGTCACGGCCCTGGTCCACCTCGTGGCGAATCTGGGTTGGAGCACATGGCAGGCCCGCTCCGCTGCCCGCCGGCGCGCCGCGGCCCTCCGGTCCACCGGCATGGCCACCATGACCGGCCTCGTCGCCCGCCACGCCCGCCTGACCGCCTGGACCGAACGAGCCGACGCACTGGCCAACGCCGAGGCATCGCTGGTGCAGGCCCGCCGGCGCTGGGCGGCGCTGACGGGAGCGTCCGGGGGGCCAGCATCGGTG
The DNA here is from genome assembly GCA_035526335.1 of Acidimicrobiales bacterium. Classification (GTDB taxonomy): domain Bacteria; phylum Actinomycetota; class Acidimicrobiia; order Acidimicrobiales. Next base: position 6,273 of record DATLCN010000013.1, read on the forward strand.
GCCGCACTGATGAGGGTCAAAGCTGAAGCGGACCGGCGGGCCGCGGCTGTCGTCGAACTGGAGAACCAGCCCGTGGAGCCCGTTCCGGGGGTCGATCCGGAGCGCCCCCTCGTGATCCTCGTAAACGGCGCCGCCGGTGATCCCCTCGACGACCAAACCCGCTCACTGCTCAGACTCCTCGACGAGGAGGACCCTTCTGCTCCCGTGGTGCTGGTCACCGCCTGTGCCGGCGCAGCCGAGTGGGCCGAGGCGAGGTCGGAGAACCCGGGTGGCCAGGTCGTGGACATCCGCCAGAGGGTGCTCGCCAGCCTCGACCGGCTGAGGGCGCGTGCCGCCGGCTTCGGCGACCACGGTCCGCCCAGCTCGTTGGCGGCGGAAGGCTGAGCCCAGCCACCTCAGCTCGTGCGCACGCTGCGCCGGCGGCGCCAGCGAGGGCGGCCGGCCCTAGAGAGCCACGCCGAGAAGGCGGGCGGCGGCGGAGACCCCTCTGCCGGCGGCGGCGGCGGCGTCGATCAGGTCGAGCGCGGCCGGCGCATCGAGATCGTCGTCAAGGGCGGCGCGCACCTCGTCCAGCACCGCCTCACCTTCGCCGCCGGCCCGCCACCTCTCCAGGCGCCCCCCGGCCTCGAGCATCAGCGAGTCCCGCCACTCCCAGGACGTGCGGTAGTGGTGGGCCAGGATGGCAAGACGTACCGCGGCACCGTCCCAGTCCTTCAGCATGTCGCCGACGAATACAAGGTTTCCGAGCGATTTGGACATCTTCTCGCCGCCGAGACCCACCATCCCCACGTGCATCCAGTGGCGCACGAAGGGCCCCCCTGTGGCAGCTTCCGACTGCGCCGCCTCGCACTCGTGGTGGGGGAATATGAGGTCCGAACCTCCACCGTGGAGGTCGATGGTCGTACCGAGCTCGCGCATGGCCAGTGCCGAGCACTCGATGTGCCATCCCGGCCTCCCCCGCCCCCACAGTGACTCCCAGAAGGGCTCGTCCGGTGCCGAGGGCTGCCAGAGCACGAAGTCGAGCGGATCCCTTTTGGCCGGATCACCGGGATTCCCGCCACGGCTCTCGGCCAGCTCGAGCATGGTCTGCCTCGAGTGGTGGCTCAGCTGGCCGAAGCGGGGGAAGGAACGCACGCTGAAGTAGACGGCGCCGCCGGCTTCGTAGGCGTGGCCCGATTCCAGGACCATGCCGATGAACCCGAGGATGTCGGGGATGGCCGACGTCGCCCGGGGCTCGCTGAACGACGGTAGGAGCCCCAGCGCATCCATGTTGGCGTCGAACAGGGCCATCTCCTCGGCGGCGAGGTCGAGGTAGTGGACACCCATCTCACGCGCCTTGCGCAGGATGTCGTCGTCGACATCGGTGACGTTGCGGACACAGCGGGTCTGGTGACCCATGTCGCGAAGGCGTCGCTGGAGCACGTCGTAGGCGACGTAGGTGGCGGCATGGCCGATGTGGGCGGCATCGTAGGGCGTTATGCCGCACGTGTACATGCTGACGATTGCGCCGGGGCGGAAGGCGACGATCTCGCCGCGGGCGGTGTCGTAGAGGTTCAAACTTCGATTCCGGTGAAGCGGACCGCGGTGCGTGCCCGATACCGGATGTTGAGCTGGAGCAACACGGCCGTCAGTGACTCGATCGGACCCGCGTTCGACATCGAGCCGGCATTGAGCGGGCGGAGGTCGGGGATCAGGTCGACCAGCTCCGCTGTCGCCTGGTACGCCGCGGGATGATCCGAGCAGATGAGCACGTCGCTCTCGACCGGGCGGTTGAGATTGGCCAGAGCGCGGGCCGGCAGGTGATGGAAGGCGGCGACGACCATGGAGTTCGGTACCGAATGCTGTACATGGGCCGCCACCGATCCGCGGGGCGGGACAAGGGGCTCGAAGTCGTCTCCCACCTTGGCCAGCGCGTTGGCCATGGAGATGACCACCTTGCCTTCGAGCTGCTTGGCGACCGAGCCCGCAGTGGCGGCGGCCGCCTCCCAGGGGGTGGCAATGACCACCATGTCCGCTTCGGCCGCGACTGGGTTGTCGCCGGCCTGGACCTTCAGAGTCCGATCCGGCCACTTGGCCAGGATGACGTCGCACGCCTCCTGGGCCCGATCGACGGAGCGAGACCCGACGACGACCTCGACTCCCACCGAAGCCAAGCGGGCGGCGAGGGCGCTTCCGGCCGGTCCCGTACCTCCGACGATTCCTACGTACATCTGCCTGACGCTACCGGCTGAGCCGTCTGGCTCCGGGGCAGCCGGCGGCCCCTCAGCAGTACCGGGAGAGCGTCGAGTACGGGTTGACGGCGGCCCCTCCTCCGGGGTGGATCTCGAAATGGAGATGAGGCGAGCTGGCGCTGGCGTTGCCGCTGCTCCCGACATAGCCGACCACCGTGCCCGCCCCGACCGTCCCGGCGGCGCCGCTGAGTCGGTCGAGGTGGGTGCCGAAGTAGGTATTGCCGTCCACGCCCGTCAGGTAGTACGAGATCCCGCCGAGGCTCGAAATGTGCCCCTTCACCGTGCCGGCGACGCTGGCCACCACCGGGGTGCCGCGGCTGGCGAAGATGTCGTTGCCCTGGTGCCGGCGTCCACCCGAGCGCGGCTGGCCCCAGTCGTTGCTGAAGGCGTGGGCACCTTGAACCGGGCAGATCCAGTCTCCCGAGCCCAGCACCCGTCCGAGTCCGGTGGTGGCCTTGTCCACCACCTTCGACGTCCCCTTCCGCGCCGACCGCGCCTTGGCGTCCGCCGCCGCCTTCTCCGCGGCCACCCGCGCCTCGTACGCCTTCTGGGCCGCTGTCAGGCGGGCCAGTTCGGCCGAGATGCGCGAACGCTCCTTGCGCAGGTCGGCGACGGCCTTCTTCTTGGCCCCCAGCTGCTGGCCCAGCGCCTCCCTGGTCTCGTCCAGCTCGGCACGGGTGGCCCGGTAGCCGTCGATGGCATCGGCCTGCTGCCGGGTCACCGACCGCAGCAGGGCCTGGCCGCGGACGCGCTCGGTGAGGTCCCCTTCCCCCATCCACGACTCGGGTGCTCCGCTGCGCAGGTACTGGCGGACCGCCATCTGACGAACCTGGCCCTCGAGGGCGGACAGCCGGGCCCGCGCTTGGCCGGCGCGGTTCTCGAGCTCGACGATCCCGTCCTCGGCTTGCGCCAACGAGCTCTCGGCCCGTCCGAGGCTCGCCGCAGCCTTGTTGGCCTTGGCCTGGGCGCGGGCGAGCTCGGCGTCGGAAGGTCCCTTCTCGGCACCCTCCGCCGGGGTGACGGTGAGCATAGCGACGCCCAGCGTCAGGGCGGCCACCAGCACCACGGCTCGCCGCATGGCACCGGACGCTACGACGGCCGGTCCTTGGTCGCCAGATACGGGCCGAGCAGCAGAGCGTCCATCTCACTACCGAGGTAATCGGCCACGGCTTCGGCGGGGCGGTGGACCATCGGCTCGCCCCGCACGTTGAAGCTCGTGTTCAGCACCACCGGCACGCCGGTGAGACGGTCGAACTCCTCGATCAGGTGATGGAAGGCGGGATTGAAATCCCGGGTGACGCTCTGGAGCCGGCCGGTGCCGTCCACATGGGTGACGGCGGGGATGGCGTCCCGCTTCTCGGACCGCACCTTCTGGACGTGCAGCATGAAGGGGGTGGGATAGTAGGACTCGAAATACTCGGGCCCGCGGTCGTGGAGGACGCTCGGAGCGAACGGCCGGAAACCCTCCCGTCGCTTGATACGGGCGTTGACCGCGTCCTTCATCTCCGCCCGCCTCGGGTCGGCCAGGATGGAGCGGGCCCCGAGGGCGCGGGGCCCGCACTCGGCTCGGCCCTGGAACCAACCCACGATCTTTCCGTCGGCCAGGAGCTGTGCCGCCACCGCCCCGGGATCGCGCAGCTCCTCGAACGCCAGGCCCCGCGCCGACAGCGCCTCCGCCTGCTCCTTTGCCTCGAACGAAGCCCCGAGGAAGGCGTGGTCCATTTGCCAGCCCCGAGGGTGGCCCAGCTCCTGGTGCCACACCCACAGCGCGGCCCCGAGGGCGTTGCCGGCGTCCGACGCCGCCGGCTGCACGAAGACGTGCTCGAATCCCGCCTCGCGCAGGAGGCGGGTGTTCATCACCGAGTTGAGGGCGACTCCTCCGGCCACGCAGAGGTTGGACGCACCGGTGGCCTTCTGAAGGCCCCGCGCCACGTGGAGAGCCGCCTCCTCGACGAGGTTCTGGACGGCGAAGGCCATGTCCTGGTGGCGCTCGGTGATCTCGGACTCCGGCACCCGGGGCGGGCCGAAGCGCTCGAGGAACCGCTGCGACAGGAGCCGGGCCTCGCGCTGGTAGCCGAACCAGCCGAGATCGACCTTGAAAAGCCCGTCCGGACGGAAGTCGACCAGGTCGCGTAGCTCCTTGGCCAGGCGGTCGGATCCGTAGGGGGCGAGACCCATGACCTTCCCCTCGTCCGCATTCGGGCGGAAGCCCAGGTACCAGGTGAGGGCGGTGTACACCTCACCCAGAGAATGCGGGTTCGCCACCTCGGCCAGCGTCTTGATGCGGTTGCCCTCGCCGGCGTTCAACGTCGTGGAGAGGAAGTCACCCCCCCGGTCGAGGGTGAGCACCGCCGCGCTGTCGAACGGACCCGGGAAGAACGCGCTGGCGGCATGCGCTTTGTGGTGACCGACGTGGAAGGCGGGACCGCGGTATCCCCACCGGCGGCGGAAGGCCTGCTCACGCAGCAACAGGCGGCCGTCGGTGAAGGCTTGAGCGGCGAGCCGCTTCGGAGCGGCGCGGCTGATGGCGTCCCGGGCGCCGCGGGCGAAGTCGACCAGTGCGTGGTGCCCGAAGGCGACCGCCTCCAACTCGCCGGCGCTGATCCCCGCTTCGGACAGGCAGAAGCCGATGGCGTCGTCAGGGAACGCCTTGGTGTGCTGGTCCCGGTTGAATCGCTCCTGCTCGGCGAACGACACGGCCACGCCGTCGACCAGCAGGCACGCCGAGGTGTCGTGGCTGAAGCAGTTGATTCCGAGGACCGCACCCATGAACCCATACTCATCGCCATCGCCCCGAGACCGCCACCTCACGTTCTCCTCACAATCTCGTCGGCCCTCGTGGGCGATACTGCCGGCATGAGACCTTTGCCCGTTCTGGCCCTTGTCGGTGCTTTGTCCCTCAGCCTCGTCGCGTGCGGCGGTGACGACGACGAAGCGACAACGACCACGACGACGCCCGCCGGCCCGACGACGACCAGGGCGGGCGAGCCGGGCCTTCCCGCCGACGCCGCGCCGCTGACCGCCCTCACGCAGCCCGACGTGGCTTTTCGCAACCGGGTGGCGCTCGTGGTGAAGATCGACAACGCGCCGCTCGGCCGGCCCCAGAGTGGGCTCAACCAGGCCGACATCGTCTACGAGGAGATGGTGGAGGGCGGCGTCACCCGCCTCGCCGCGGTGTTCCAGTCCGCCGACGCCGATCCCGTCGGTCCCGTGCGGTCGGCCCGTTCCACGGACATCGCCTTCCTGTCTGCCCTCAACCGCCCACTGTTCGCCTACGCCGGCACCAACGCCGTGACCCAGAAGGCGGTTTCGGCCGCCCCCCTGGTCAACCTCAGCTCCGGCCCCGGGTACCGGCGCGACTCGAAGCGCAAGGCCCCCTACAACCTGTTCAGCTCGACCGGCGCCCTGTTCGCCCGGGCACCGAAGGACTCCGGCCCGCCCCCGCCCCAGTTCCGCTACCGGCCGGCCAACACTGCGCTCGCGTCCGCTGGAGCGGCGCCTGTCAAGCGGGCCCACATCCAGTACAAGGGCAAGATCGTCACCGACGTCGACTACGAGTGGAACGGGTCGGGCTGGGCCAGGAAGCAGAACGGCACCGCCCACGTCGACACCGCCGGCGCCCAGGTCGCTCCCGCCAACGTGGTGATCCAGTTCGTCGCCTACAAGGACACCGGCCTGGTGGACCGCTCCAACACCGGAGTGCCCGAGGGCCAGCTCATCGGTGAAGGCGAGGTATGGGTGCTGTCCGACGGCAGGATCGTGAAGGGCAAGTGGACGAAGGCGAATCCCACCGAGGTCACCCGCTTCACCGATCCCGCCGGCGCACCGATTGCGCTCACCCCTGGGCGCACCTGGGTCGAGCTCGCCCCGCCGGGGACGGCCACCTCCGGCGGCTGAGGCTTCGCTGGGGCGCCGGCCTCTGCCATGATGCAGCATGCCCCCGAAGACTCCCGTGTCCCGTCGCGCCCTCGCGCTGATGGCCGTCGCCGCCCTGCTCCTTCCCGCCTGCTCGAGCGGCGACGACGAGAAGAACGCCACCGGCACCGACGGCGGCAAAGCCGAGAAGCCGGTCCCCACCACGGTCGCCCCCAGGCCAGCCCCCCTCACGGGACTGATCCTCGCCGACGGATCGATCGCCGACCGGCCCGCCGTGGTGGTCAAGGTCGACAACAGCCCGACGGCGCGACCCCAGGCGGGCCTGGACAAGGCTGACGTGATCATCGAGGAGAAGGTCGAGGGAGCCATCACCCGCTTTCTCGCCGTCTTCCATTCCGAGGATGCCGAGCTGGTCGGCCCGGTGCGGTCGGTGCGCTCCACCGACGCCCCCCTCGTCTCCGCCCTCGGCGGCGTCTTCGCCTTCGCCGGCGGGATTCCCCCCTTCGTGGCTCTGGCCAGGAGCGCGCCGGTGACGGTCATCACCGAGCAGGGCAATGCCCAGGCGTTCAAGTTGCGCGCCGACAAGCGCCGGCCGTTCAAGACCTACGCTTCGACGGCCCGCCTGCGGGCCCTGGCCGGGACCCACGACAACCCGCCGCCCCGCCTTTTCGAGTTCCTGGCTTCCGGAGAGGTGTTCAACCCGGCCGGCGCCGTACCCGCGACCCACGCCACTGTGATCTTCGGTGGATTGACGAAGTCGGACTGGGACTACGACGCCGCCGCCGGCCAGTGGCGTCGCTCCACCAACGGGACGCCACACCTGGTCGAGGGTGGGAGCCAACTCGCGTTCACCAACGTGATCGTCCAACGCACCGCCTACCGGGGGACGCGGTTCACCGACGCCAGCCGCTCGAAGGTCGACGAGGCGGTCGTGGTCGGCAGCGGCGACGCCGTGATCCTGTCCGCAGGCAGGCAGGTGGCGGCGAAATGGTCGAAGCCCTCGGCGACCGCGGTCACCACCTATACCGACGGCACCGGTGCACCGATCCGTCTCACCCCCGGCCGGACGTGGATCTCGCTCCCACCGACGGCCGCCGCCATCACCGTGCGCTGAGCTACATCAGCAGGGACTTCGTGGTGAGGAACTCCTCCACGCCATGGCGCCCCAGCTCCCTGCCGTGACCCGACTGCTTGAACCCGCCGAACGGCGCCAACGGGTTGAAGGTTCCCCCGTTGACTGCGACTTGCCCGCTGCGTAGCCGGCGGGCCAATCTCCGGGCCCGCTCGTCATCCGACGACCACACCGCGGCAGCGAGCCCGTAGACGGTGCCGTTGGCGATGGCCACGGCCTCCTCCTCGGAGTCGTAGGGGATGATGGCCAGCACGGGACCGAATATCTCCTCCTGGGCGATGGACATCCCGGGCCCGACATCCGAGAAGACCGTCGCCCTTACGAACCAGCCCTTGTCCTGCCCTGGCGGCGCGCCCGGCCCGCCGGCGATGAGCCGCGCACCGTCGGCCAGTCCCTGTTCGATGAAGTCCCACACCCGCCGACGCTGCGCCTCGGACACCAGAGGGCCGAGCCGGGTCGCCGGCGCGAAAGGATCCCCCGGGGTGTATTCCTCGGCGGTGGCGGCGGCTAGGGCCTCGGCGTCCTCCAGCCGGCCTCGGGGAACGAGCATGCGAGTCAGGGCGGAACAGGTCTGGCCGGAGTTCAGGAACGCGCCCGTCACACCGGCCGCCACCGCGGTCGCCAGGTCGGCGTCGTCGAGGATCAGCGTGGCCGACTTGCCTCCCAGCTCCAGGGTGACCTTCTTGAGCGAGGCGGCCGCCAGCTCGCTCACCCGTCGCCCTGTCGGGACCGAGCCGGTGAAGGACACCTGATCGACCTCCGGATGGGCGACGAGGGCCTCTCCCACCTCGGGCCCGGTGCCGGAGACGAGGTTGAACACCCCGGGGGGGAGACCGACCTCGTCGATGACGTCAGCCAGCAGGAAGGCGCTCAGCGGGGCCAGCTCGCTCGGCTTCACGACGATGGTGCAGCCCGCAGCCAGAGCAGGGGCGACCTTGGCCGCCATCTGGTGGAGCGGGTAGTTCCACGGAGTTATTCCGGCCACCACGCCCACCGGATCCCGGAGCACCAGGGAGTTGCCCACCCGCTCCTCGAAGACGATCTCCCTGAGGATCTGGGGCATCAGGCTGAACGTCATCGTCGGCAGCCCGGCGTGAACCAGCGCCGACAGGTTGATGGGCGTTCCTATCTCCTCGGCCACCACCGCGGCGATGTCCTCGGTCCGCGCCTGGAGCCCGCCACCGATGGCAGCCAGGTACCGCCCCCGTTCCTCAGGTGTGGTCGCGCTCCACTCCTCGAACGCCTTCCGGGCGGCACTGACGGCGGCGTTGGCGTCGGCCGCGGCCCCCTCGGGGACCGAGCCCGCCACCATCTCAGAGGCCGGGTTCTGGACCTCGATCCCGGCCCCCGGCTTGGAGGCGCCGACCCACGAGCCGTCGATGTACAGGCGGTCCCGGTGGCGAACGGCGCGGGCTCGTTTCGCGGCGCCGGCGCCGGCCACGGCTCAGACCCCCGAGCCCGAGGCCAGCCGCTCCTCCAGCCGGCCTCCGGCCCTGCGGACCTCCTCACGGAGCAGGGCCTCGACACCTGGGAAGTTGAGGTTCCCCCCGTAGTGCAGGTCCATCGTGAACAGCGAACCGGAATCGGCTACCTCGACCCCGGCGACCAGGACCCATGGTGAGTGCTCCCGCCCGTCGTGCTCCATGCGCTCGAACCGGGCCAGCTTCGGAGCGACCTTCTCCGTGCGCACCATGCGCACGGTCTTGGTCTTCTTGAACGGTCCGATGGCGATGCCCAGCTCCACCATCCATGCCGGACCAGGGTCCTCGTCGTGGGCGGGTGTTGGGTCGGCACCGTGCACGAGGCCGAGCCACTCCGGGTACGTCCCCAGCTCGACGAGTTCGGCGAATACGCGGTCGGCATCGGCGGTGAGCGGTGCGGAGGCGGTGAAGTCCACGCCGGGATCCTAAGGGGAGGACGCTGCGGGCGCCGCCTCTGGTCCGAGCGCTCGTCAGGCGGGGGAAGGCGGCCAACCCGGGTGGAAGACGTTCCTGCCGTCGAGGCCGGCGACCAGCCAACTCCCCCCTGACCGGCGCATGGCCAGGCGGCGGAACACCGCCGGCGGTCCCGGCTTGGTCTCCAGGGCCGGGAGGCGGGGCTCGGCGAAGGTCACGATGGCCACGTCGGCACCCAGCGATTCCGTCTCGCGTACCTTCCAGGTTCGGGTGCTGAACTTTCCCCAGTACTCGCGCCACCGCACCAGCCTCTCCCTGGCGAAGCGGTCCCAGAGCGGATGGGTGGACGGATCGGCGGCCAGACCCTGGGCGAGCATGTCCCACCCCGCCTGGGGGCCGACGACGCCGGACCCGATCTCTGCGTGCGACAGCACCCAGTGCTGTGCGAGGACGAGCCGCAGGTTCCGCTCCATGAGCGGCCAGGCCGCCCGCAGGTCCTTGCGATCCATGACCGCGTCCACCCAGGCCGCGGCGACCGAAGGGGCATCCTCGCCGGCGCCGGTGGCGGGCTCAGATGACGAGGTCACCAGGCCCCACTGGGTCGTCGTGGGCGGACAGCACTTCTGAGTCGTCGTCGGCCTCGCGCAGCAGGCGGCCGAACGCGGCGAGCAGGCCGAGGGAAAACTCGATCTTCTCCACGAGAGACGCCCGATCCTCCGCCGAAAGCGCGGTCGTGTCCATCAACTCGGTCAACTCGTGAGCCTGCAGGTCCTCCATCCGGTAAGCCACGCCCACCACAAAACGCTGAAGCGCCGCTTGTGAGGTCATCGTGTCTCCAACGTCGACTTCCGCAGCGAACGCCGCCCAGTCCTGCTGCGTCCATGTAGAGATCACGTTGCCAGCGTTGCACAACGGCAGCGGGCACGTTCGCCGCGAAATCGTGGTGCGCGCCAGCTCGGTGGATCCGCTGCAAATGCCGGGGTGATCACATTGCTCACGCACGATGGAGCGGCGTCAGGCCTGGAAGCGGAGCGTCTCTGCCGATTCAGCCGAGGAGTTCCAGGCCAGCAGTCGCGCCGCCGGCGGCGATCCATCCCGGGCCGGAGTGATGTGAACGAAAGTGGGCCGGA
>DATLCN010000034.1:0-22518 GCA_035526335.1 Acidimicrobiales bacterium
GGACTGGCGCAGCACGGTCGACCCGGCCCGCAGCACCAGGCCACCGGCCCCGTCGACGCTGGGCTCGGCGCCGGTGATGTCCAGGCCGATGACGGCGGGGTCCACGCCCGGGGCCACCTCGAAGTCGTACTCCAGCGAGCCTGCCACGTCACGGAAGACCAGGTCGACCCCCCGGTACACGCCCCGGTAGCGCACCCCGGCGAACGATGCGACGTCGGTGTGCCAGCGGGTGGGGTCGTTGCCGATGAAGTAGTTGCTCACCCCGCCGAGGCGGCCCTCGCCCGTGACCCGGGCCGACCGGCTGGCGCCGGCCAGGCCCATGCGCACCACCACGGGGACCTCAGGCTCGGGCTTGGCCGCCGGCTTCTGGCTGGGCTTGCCGGCCGGCTTCTGGCTGGGCTTGCCGGCCGGCTTCTGGCCGGGCTTGCCGGCCAACTTCTGGCCGGGCTCGCCGGCCAACTTCTGGCCGGCCTCGTCGACCTTGTCGGCCTTGTCGGCCTTGTCGGCCGGGGCCGGCGGAGTGGTGACGATCACCACTTCGGTGGGGGTGAGGAACAGGTTGTAGCCCCGTCCCCGGGCCATGAAGCGCACCTCGGGGTCGAACTGGCCCTTGTTCTGCTCGAAGCGCAGGGGCTGGCCAGCCAGCAGGTCCGCGGCAGAGGCCGCCTTGGCCTGGGCGGGGGCGGGCCTGGGGGCCACCACGGCCGAGGCCGTGGCCCCGAGCCCTGAGGTCGCCATGGCCAGCGACGCCACGATGGCGAACGCAGACAGTTGCCCTGTGCGGAACCTGGTCATTTGAAATTCCCTCCGTCGCTGACGTGCGAACCAGAACGGAAACCCGCGGGCCCCCCCGGCTCTCGTCAAGTTACGAGTGTAGGAAGCCTCCCCACAGGGCGGCATGTGCCTAAGGTCACTAATTCGGAACTAAAAAGCCCGAAACCACCTGCGGGCTCCCAGTTCCTGGGAGCGGTGGCGGCGGGAAAGTACGAGGAACGCCAGCAGCGCGAACGCCGCCCCGGCCATGAGTCCGTACCCGATGAGTTGGAGAGGCTGGCGAAGAGTGGAACCTCTGCTCACCGCAACCGCGCTGCGGGCCAGGACCTGCTTGTTCACTCCATCGGTGGCCGCCCGGGTGTCAGCCCACACGGCCAGGGAGCCGGCATTGCTAGCGAGGAGGCCGAGGCGGTTCCCCAGGTCGGGCAGGCCGCGGTCGGCGCCAGCGCCGCGGCTGGCGTCGAAGGCGGCGTCCGAAAGCCGCAGATGCGGCGCAAAGGTCGCACCTTTGTCCACGGAGGACTGCAACGACACCTCGTTGTAGCGGTCCAGGGGATCGGCCCGCCGGTCGTAGTAGACGACGTCCAGCCGACCGTTGGGGGCAATGGCCAGTTGGGGCAGGTACTGGGCGCGCCCGTCGCCCCGCGGCGTGTCGTTGACCCGCCGCGGCGGGTTCCATCGGGTGGCGTCGTCCGAGGACCACACCCAGACGTCGGCATCCCCCAGCCGGGCATCGTGGAAGCAGAGGTACAGGCGTCCGCTCGCCGGGTCCACGATTACCGACGGGGTCGGCGGGTGGACCTGTAGGAAGCGCTCGGTAGGCACGAGGGCGGTGTCGACCACCGCCTCCGACCAGCTCACCCCGCCGTCGCCCGAGCGGGCCAGCACCAGCGACCACGGCCCCGGATAGGCGGGGCCGCCGCGGCCCTCGTGGGCACCGGAGTAGTCCAGTATGTCGTTTCCCACATCGAGGTAGGCCACGTAGAGCCGGCCTTTCGGCCCCGTCGCCATCGACGGGGCCACCACCCGGGCGCGGCCCGGGGGACTGACGGTGACGGCAGCGGCCCAGGTCGCCCCCCCGTCATCGGTGCGGGACACGACGACCGGGTTGGCGTCACTTGTGAAGCCATAGGCCCCCGTCGAGGAGACCTGCACCCACGACAGGTACGCCCGGCCCGGCGTGCCGGCGTCGGCGATCACGCGGACCTGGAACCCCATCGGACCCGACGCGGCGACCGGCGAGGACAGCGTGCGCCCCCCGTCGCGCGAGGTCGACACCCACACCGTGTCGGGGACGATCCCCCGGTTGTCCACTTCGGCAAAGGAGGTGAAGGAGACATAGAGCACTCCGTCGGGGCCGAAGGCCAGATCGGGGGAGAAGCAGGCGCTCACCTTGGCGTCCGGTACGGGCACCACCGTCTCGGCCCAACGCGCCCCCCGGTCGAACGAGACGTGCATCGCACACCCCGTGCGGGGGCTGTCAACCCGGTCGACAACCACGAGGTTGTCGGGATCGGTCGGATTTGCCCTGATCGTCGGCGAGTTGTGGGCGGCCACGTCCAGCGGGTCGGTCGCCGCCGCCGCCACCGGCAGGTTTCCGCCGACCACGCGGGCGGTGGGGAGGGCCAGATCGTTGGCGGTCAGGACCGCTCCCGCCCCCGTCGCCAACAGCACCAGCGTCAGGCCGATCACGACCCATCGCCTACTCCTGGTGCCAGGAGGTGGTGACGGCGCCTCGCCCACCGTCGATGTCTCCGCCTCGTTCAATGTAGCGACGGGTCCGTGGACGGCTCCGGGACTGCAACTACCGCCGGCCTTGTTTCGTCGCCAATGCCCTCGCCCGACCCCTCGGCGTTGAGAAGCAGGACGCCTCCGACGCCGCCGGTACGGCGCCGGTGACGGCTGGTACCGAAGATCTCGCTCATTCCGTGCACGCCATGGGATCGTCCTTTGTGGTGGTCGACGCCCGACGGTACAGCCCGGGCGCACTCAGCGATCAAGCGAACGTCGAGCAAATCCCGTGGGACCTTCCCGCCGGTGACTGTTTCAGCCCCCTTTGGCGCCCCTGGCGAGACGTTGGAAATCGTGTTCGGCGGCCAGGCGTCGCGCCGGGGCCGCCTGCGGGTGACGCAGTTGGGCCGTGGGTCAGCCCCAAAGTGTGCGCATCGGCACATGGACGCTTGCGGTTCGGTGTGGTCAACTAACATCTATCGGCACTGGGCCGCAACGACGTGGGGAGTGGCAGATGAGGACGAGATCGGGTGTCAGGAGATTCGGCGTCATCACCGTTGTCGCCGGGGCGGCGTTGCTGGTTGGTGTTGGTAGTGCCGCTTGGGCCTGCATCGGGGGGGGGGTCGCCAGTCCGTTCATCGACTCCCCCCAGCCGAGCCAGGCCACCGCCGGTAGCCAGGTGCAGGTCAGCGGGGGGAACTGGGCCGTCGCCAACACGGTTCAGATCCAATGGGACGGAGCCGGTGACGGTGTGCTCGCCAAGGTGGTCCCTGAGCGGGACGGCTCTTTTTCCCGGGCCGTCACAATCCCCGGCGGGGCCGTGCCCGGGGTCTTCTCGATGATCGCCACCCAAGGCGACAAGAGCGCCAATCCGGTAAGGATCGAGGTCCTGGCAGCCGACGGCTCCAGCACGCCTACCGCCGAACCCGACCAGCCCGGTTCTGAGGTCAGCCCCACCGGCCGGACCAGCGGGGCCAAGCGCACAGCTGTCGAGCCGGCCCCCGCGGTGGCGCCTGTAGGTGACATGGTTCAGGGCGCGCCCGCCGCTTCTGGTGCCTCCCCCTCCCTCGGTGTGCAGCCCCGGACAAGGCCCTCCACCGCAGTGGTCGCCGTGCCCCAGGCCGTGCCCGCAGGCAGCGCGGCGTCTGCGCCACAGGTCCTGTCCGGGTCCGACCAGACTCCGGCCAGCGCGGCGATGGCTTCCGATGACCTGTGGAGCGGCTTCGCCAATGGTCAGTCCCGGGGTTCGCAAGCAGTTGTGAAGCTTCCCTCCTCGGCAGCGACGGGATCACCGATGCCGATCGGCTTGGCCGTGCTGGCTGGGGGTCTGGTGAGCATGTTCGCCGGCTTCGGCTTGGCCGAGATGGGCCGGCGCCGGGCCTCGGCCTGACGCCAACTCTGCGCAGATCATCCCCCGGGCCCATGGCTTCGGAGAGACCGCCGCTGGGCGTGTAGGCCCAGGCCAAGATCCGCCACGGCGTGGTCTACTCAGGCGACGATCTCGTTCTCCAGCATGGACTGCAGATCGTCGTCATCTGTGACGAAGGCCTTGTTGAAGAACAGGAACTTCACCACCCAGAGGATGCCGAAGGTGAGGATCACGGTGACGTTCACGATCAACGCCTGACCTACCCGGCTGCCGGTGAGGTTCCTGGCGTGGGTCTCGGCGTAGTCGGCCGACCAGGTCGACATCACCAGGCCCAGGAAGGCCAGCGACCAAAACGGAAGAAGCTCCTTCAGGAAATGGGAACGACCCCGCTTTCCCCACGCCCAAGTGCGGTTCAGGTAGTACGACGGGACTCCGGCGACGCAGCAGGCCGTGATGTTGGCTGACTTCGCCGTCCAGTGCAGCCCAACCTGGAGGCTGAACAACGTGACCTGGCTGACGACCACCGACACGACCGAAACGAGCATGTAGCGGATTGCCTTCTTCCCTCCCGGAGTGCCTACGCGCTCGCGCAGCGATCCGATCGACAAGGCCATGAGTCGGAGCCTACCGGGGCTCTTTTAGGCACCCATGGCGTGATATCCACCGTCTACGTGCAGGATCTCGCCGGTGGTGGCGGGGAACCAGTCCGACAGCAGCGCCACACATGCCTTGGCCACAGGCTCGGTATCGCCAACGTCCCAGCCCAGGGGCGCCCGGGCCGCCCAGGCTGCTTCAAAGGCATCGAAGCCGGGAATGCCTCGGGCCGCCACCGTGCGCTGTGGGCCGGCGGCGACGAGATTGACCCGGATCCCCCGGGACCCGAGGTCCCGGGCGAGATAGCGGGCGCAGGATTCCAGCGCCGCTTTGGCCACACCCATCCAGTCGTATGAGGGCCAGGCCTGGCGGGCGTCGAAGTCGAGGCCCACGATGGAGCCGCTACCGGCCTTCTCCATCAATGGAAGGGCCATCTCGGCCAGCGCCTTGAGCGAATAGGCCGACACATGCAGAGCGGTGGCGACGTCGTCCCACTGGGCCCGCAGGATGTCGCCGCCCAGGCAGGCCTCCGGAGCGAATCCGATGGCGTGGAGCACGCCGTCCAGGCCTCCCCATCGGGTGTCGAGATCGTCGTGCAGTCGGGCCAGGTGGCCGGCGTCGGTGACGTCGAGCTCGAGCACCTCCGGCGGGTCCGGCAGCCGGCGGGCACTGCGCAGGGTGAGGTTCATGGGCCGGCCGAAGGAGGTGAGCACTATCTGCGCACCCTGCTCCTGGGCCATGCGGGCCACGGCGAAGGCGAGGGACGACTCGGTGAGAACGCCGGTCACCAGGATGCGCTTGCCCTCGAGCAGCATCACAGGGGCGTGTTGGCGTGGCGCCGCTCGGGCAGGAACTCACGCTTGGAGGCCAGGGCGGCGAAAGCGGCGGCGACCACGCGACGGGTGGAGGCCGGTGCGATGACATCGTCGAGGAAACCTCGTTCGGCCGCCATGACCGGCGAGCAGAACTTGGCCGAGTACTCCGCCTCCAGGCCGGCCCGCTCCGCCGGGCCCGGCTTGCGCTTGCCGTGGAGCACCTGGACGGCGCCGGCCGCGCCCATCACCGCCACCTCGGCGCCGGGCCAGGCGAAGCAGGCGTCGCTGCCGAGGCCCTTGGAATCCATCACGATGTAGGCACCTCCATATGCCTTGCGCAGGGCCACCGAGACACGCGGCACGGTTGCCGCGGCGTAGGCGTGCACGAGCTGCGCGCCATGGCGGATCATCCCCCGCCACTCGATGTCCTTGCCCGGCTGGAACCCGGGGGTGTCGACCAGGGTCAGCAGCGGGATGTTGAAAGCATCGCACACCTGGACGAACCGGGCCGCCTTGCGTGAGCCGTCGATGTCGAGGGTGCCGGCCATCACGCAGGGTTGGTTGGCGACCACGCCCACGGGCCGGCCGGCCACCGTGGCCAGGCCTGTGACGACATTGGGGGCATGGAGCGCCCGCACCTCGAGGAACGAGCCCTGATCGGTCACGTCGCCGATGACGTCTCGGATGTCGTAGGAGGCGGCGGCCTCGTCGGGCACCGCTTCGGCCGCAGCATCGCAGTCCCGATCGACAGGGTCGTCGCTCCACTGGGCCGGCGGCAGCTCCCCGTTGTTGGACGGAAAGTAGGCGAGAAAGTCGAGTACGACCTCCAGCGCGGCAGCCTCGTCGGGTGCAGTGGCCCACGCGACACCGGTGCGGCTGGAGTGGATGGCGGCTGAACCGAGGGCCGCGTGATCGACTTCGGCTCCGGTGAAGCGGCGGACGGCGTTCGGCCCGCTGACGTAGGAGAACGCCGACGAGGTCATGACCACGATGTCCGCCAGGCCCAGCATGAGCGCCGGCCCGGCCAGGCAGGGACCGGTGACCACGATGGCGACCGGCACCACGCCCGATGCCCCCACGAGGGCACGGGCCACGCGGCCCCACGCGTGGAGGGAGGCGACGCCATGGGAGATGTCGGCACCGGAGCTGGCCACCGTTCCGATCACGGGCACGCCCAGTTCGGTGGCGGCGAGGATGAGGCGCTCGAGGGTGTCGCCTTCAGCGGGGCCGATGGCCCCCCGGTGCTCGCCGCCCTCGAGGTGGAAGCGGGCGACGGTGCGGCCGTCCATCTCGGTTATCTCCGCCGTAGCGGCCGAGGCCCGGCGGGCGGCCAGCAGGAGGGTCATCGATGGCCGGCGTCCGGGTCCGGGGCGGCGCCCTGGCGGCGCTCTGATGGCCCAGCTGCGCAGGGACTGGGTTCCGGGATCGGGATGGAGACCCTCACTCGGGGAAACCGGAGACGACCAGGGTGGCGTTGTGGCCGCCGAAGCCGAACGAGTTCGACAACACGGGGCCGGTCACCTCACGAGGTGAGCCGGCGACGATGTCGACGGTGATGGCGGGATCGGTGCGGTCGTGGTTGGCTGTCGGCGGAACCAGCCCGGCGGCCGAGGACAGCACCGCGGCCACTGCCTCCACCGCGCCGGCCGCGCCGATGCAGTGGCCGGTGACGCCCTTGGTGGAGGTGACCGGAGGTGCGGAGCCGGCGAAGGCCTTCACGATGGCCTCGGCCTCGGCCGCGTCGTTCAGGGGTGTCGACGTGCCGTGGGAGTTGACGTGGCCGATGTCGGCCGGCGCCAGACCGGCGTCCTCCAGAGCCAGCTCCATGCAGGCCACCGCACCGCTGCCGTCGGGCGTGGGGGCGGTGATGTGGTGGGCGTCGGAGTTGCGGCCGTAACCGAGGATCTCGCCGTAGATGCGGGCGCCACGGGCCTCGGCACGGTCCCACCGCTCGAGAACGAGAAAGGCGGCACCTTCGCCCATCACGAAGCCGTCACGGTCGGGGTCGAAGGGGCGCGAGGCGCGGCCGGGTTCGTCGGACCGGGTGGAGAGCGCTCCCATGCGGGCGAACGAAGCCAGCGCGATGGGCGTGATCGCGGCCTCGGCTCCGCCGGCCATCACCACGTCCGCCGAGCCTTCGTGGATCAGCCGGGTGGCCTCCCCGATGGCGTGGGTGCCGGCGGCGCAGGCGGTGGTGACGCAGAAGTTCGGTCCCTTCCAGCCGTGGCGCATGGCGATCAGCGCCGCGGTGGCGTTGGACATCATCATCGGAACGAGAAACGGGCTCACCCGGGAAGCGCCCTTGGCGAAGAGGACCTTCTCCTCCTCCTCCTGGGTCCACAGCCCGCCCACCCCGGTGCCGGCGACCACTGCGCAACGACCCGGATCGGCCCCGAGGTCACCCGCGTCGGCCAGAGCGTCGGTGGCGGCGGCGAAGCCCAGCTGACTCACACGGTCGGCCCGGCGAGCCTCCTTGTGGCCGAGGTACGCGCCGGCATCGAAGTCGAGAACCTCACACGCGAAAGCCACCGGCAGATCGGACGCGTCGAAGCGGGTGATGGGCGCCGCGGTGGGCCGACCTTCGAGAAGCGTGGCCCAGAAACCGGCGACCTCGTTGCCCGCCGGCGTCTTCACCCCCATGCCCGTGACGGCGACACGGGGGCGGCCGCGGTGATCGGTGGCGGTGGATCCCATGACTCAGGTTCCCACGGCGAGCTTGCCCATGACCACGTCGACGGCCTCGCTGACCGTCTTGATCTCGCCCAGTTCGTCCTCGGGGATCGTGATCTCGAAGCGCTCCTCGAGCGCCATCACCAGCTCCACCAGATCGAGGCTGTCGGCGTCCAGGTCGTCCTTGAAGTTGGCCTCCTCGACGACGACGTCGGGAGATACGCCGAGCACCTCGACAGCAGCTTCCTTCAGTGACTCCAGTACCTGTGTCCGCTCCATGATCATGATCCTTTCATTCGGTTTCGGTCTCCGTTTTCAATGTCCCATACCCAGACCGCCGTCGACGGGGACGACAGCCCCGGTGATGTAGGCGGCGGACTCGGAGCACAGGAAGGCGATGAGCGCCCCGACCTCGTCGGGTGTGCCCATACGGCCCAGGGGAACCTGGGCGCAGAACTCCGCTCGCCGTTGCTCTGACAGCGCCTCGGTCATCGCGGTGACGATCGGGCCCGGTGCCACCACATTGCAGGTTACGTTGCGGGCCGCCAGCTCCCTGGCCATCGAGCGGGAGAAGCCGATCAAGCCTGCCTTGGCAGCCGCGTAGTTGGCCTGGCCGGCGGATCCGGAGAGAGCGGTCACGGAGCTCATGTTGACGATGCGCCCCCACCTGGCCTTGACCATTCCCGGAACGGCCCGGCGGGTGACGTTGAAAGCCCCGTCGAGGCTCGTGGAGAGCGGCCGGCGCCACTGGTCGTCGGACATGCGCATGAGCAACCCGTCGGCGTTGACGCCGGCGTTGTTCACCAGCACGGCCACGGGGCCGAGCGATTCCTCCACCTCGCGGTAGGCGGCCTCCACGGAGCCCACGTCGGTGACCTCGATCTGCACGACGGTGCCGCCTATGCCCGCGGCGCCCTTCTCGGCGCTCTCGCGGTCCTTGCCGTAGCCCACGGCCACCCGGTAGCCGCCAGCGGCGAGAGCCGCGGCGGTAGCCCGCCCGATGGCACCGGACCCGCCGGTGACGAGCGCCACGCGTGCGAAACCGTCACCCCGGCCGTCGCCCCGACCCCGGCCTCCTCGCCCGAGCGGGGCCCCATCCTTGCCCGTGCCCTCGCCGGCCCCGCGGTCGGCGGTCCCGGTGTCGCTCACGGCCGTCCCTCCCATCGGAGGACGGCGCTGGCCCAGGTCATGCCGGCGCCGAAGCCGGACAGGAGCACGATGTCGCCGTCGTCCAGCCGGCCCTCCTCCGACGCCTCGGCCAGAGCCAGTGGGATGGAAGCGGCCGAGGTGTTGCCGTAGCGGTCGATGTTGACGGCGGTGCGCTCGGCGCCGATCCCGAGCCGCGTTCCGCAGGCCTCGATGATGCGCACGTTGGCCTGGTGGGGCACGAACAGGTCGACGTCAGCCGGGGTGAGGCCCGCCCGCTCGAGGGTGACCGCGGCGGACTCGACCACGATGCGCACCGCCCGGCGGAAGACTTCACGGCCCTCCATCTGGATGAACTGCCCGCCGGCGGGGATCTCCAGCAGGGAGGCGAGCGAGCCGTCACAGCCCAGGTCCCAGGCGAGAAGCCCGTTGCCGGGTGAGGACGAGGGGGTGAGGACGGCCGCGCCGGCGCCATCGCCGAAGAGGATCCGCGTGCCCCGGTCGTCGGGGTCGGTGATGCGGGTCAGGGTCTCGGCGCCTATGACCAGAGCAGGCCGGCCAGGAGCCATCCCGGCCGCGGCCACCAGCCCGTACACGAAGCCCGAGCAGGCCGCGGCCAGGTCGAAGGCGCCGCAGTCGAGGCCGAGGGCGTCCTGCACCAGCGCGGCCGTGGCCGGCATGGCCTGGACCGGGGTGCAGGTGGCCACCACCAGCAGGGCGATGTCGGCCGGTGACAGGTCGGCGTCCTTGATGGCCGCCGCGCCGGCGGCGACAGCGAGGGTCGCGGTGTCCTCGCCGGCGCCGGCCACCCGGCGTTCACGGATGCCGGTGCGCTCGACGATCCATTCGTCGTTGGTGTCGAGTACGGCCTCGAGATCGGCGTTGGTCAGCCGTTGCTCCGGCACCGCAGTGCCGAGGCCGGCGATGACGAAGCTCAAAGTGGGATGACCCGGGCCTCAGACCACTCGCAGCCAGGCCACCGGCTGGCCCTCCCGGACCCGCTCTCCCGGATGGGCGAGCATGCCCATGAGGAAGCCGGTGAAGGCACTTCTCACCGGCAGCGCCTTGCCGCTGGCGTTGACCACGCCCACCACCTGGCCCTCGGTGACCAGTCGGCCCTCGGCCTCCGTGGCGGTCTCGCCCTCGGGCGTGGTGGGCTCGAAGACACCGAGTGCCGGGGCGAGAATGACACGCTCGGGAACGCGCAGTTCCTCGCCGTGGACCATGGTGAGCAGACTCAAGAGAAAACCTCCGATTTGGTGGGAACGAACTCGATGCTGCGAACAGGTGTCTCGGGCACGATGCGGCGGGCGAGGCCGGCGAGGGTGTTGCCAGGGCCGATCTCGACCAGCTCGGTGGCACCCAGGGCGACCAGGGTCCGCACGGACTGGCTCCAGCGCACGGGCTGCACGAGATGGTCGGCCAGCCGGGTCCGCCAGCCCTCGGAATCCATGCCGGCCACACCGTCGCCGTTGGACACCACGAGGGCGGCGGGATCTGACAGCCGGACCGACTCCAGTACGCAGGTGAAGGCTTGGCGGGCCTCCTCCATCAGCGGCGTGTGGAAGGCGCCGGCGACGGGCAACCTCGACGTTCGCCGTACGCCGATGGCCGCGGCCCGCTCGAGGGCGGCCTCCACACCGGCGGGGGTACCGGCGACGACCACCTGACCGGGGGCGTTCTCATTGGCTATCCAGCACGCTCCGCCGGCGGCATCACACGACTGCCGGGCCTGCTCAGGGGAGGCGCCGAGCAAGGCGGCCATGGCGCCGGGCCGGCGCTCGGCCGCCTCCTGTGTGTACCGGGCGCGGGCGTCGGCGAGGCGGATGCCGTCCTCGAACCCCAGCACGCCGGACGCCATGAGCGCGGTGATCTGTCCCAGTGAATGCCCGGCGAATCCGATCGGAGCGTCCAGCATGGGTGCTGCAGCCTCCCACGCCATCAGCGACGAGAGGAGGACCGTCAGCTGTGCGTTGTCGGTGCGGTCGAGGGCGGCGGCAGGGTCGAGCAACAGGTGGGAGACCGGCCGTGCGAGGGCCACCTCGGCACGGTCCACCACGGACCAGGCCGGGTGATCCCGCCATCGCTCACCGAGTCCCGGACGCTGCGCGCCCTGGCCCGGAAACATCACACCGATCTTTGTCTCTGACACGCGACACATCCCCTCAGTTGGTCACGACTCCCCTCCGACTGCCCGTTTGGACGAATGGTTACACACCTCCGTCCAACCTTTGGACGATTCCGTAGTATCGTCGTCAGCCGGATGCCCGAGTACCGAGTGGAGGAACTGGCTGCCCAGGCGGGAATCAGCGTCGACCTTGTGCGCTCCTACCAGTGGAAGGGGCTCCTGCCCCCGCCCCGCCACCAGGGCCGCTCGGCATTCTACGGCCCCCGCCACCTGGACCGCCTGCGGGTGATCAGGGAGCTCAAGGAGGAGGGCCACTCCCTGCGGATCATCGCCACCATGGTCGCCGGCGATGGCGGCAGCCGGCGCCGGGCGCGCCCCGCGGGCTCCGGTGGGGAGGACGACCGGCTCAACCTGGCGGAACTGGCCGAGCGGGCGCGGGTACCCCCGGGGCTTCTCCGGTCGCTGGAGGCGTCGGGACTGCTCCGACCGCTCAACATCGACGACGATCGGCGCTACACCACCGGCGACGTCCGAGCCGTCCGTATGGTGCTCAGCCTGGTGGGCGCGGGGGTGCCCATGGACGAGTTCATGGACGTGGCCCGCACTCAGATCGACGCCGCCTCCAGCGTGGCCGAAGGGGCCGTCGAGTTGTTCCTGCGTTACGTGCGCCAACCGCTGGTGGATGCCGGACTCGCGCCTGCGGAGGAGGCGGACCAGCTGGTGACCGCCTTCCGCCTGATGCTCCATGCCGCCACCGAGCTGGTGGCGTACAACATCCAGCGCATGATGCTCAACCTCGTCGAAGGCGAGATCGAGCGCCTGGGCACCGGTGCCGAGCAGGACGCCTTCCGGCGGGAGGTGACCCGGCGGCGGCTGGAGGTGGTCTTCCGCGGGTAGACCGGAAGGCATGCGGAGAACAGTGGCGGCTGCGATCCTCAGTCTCGTGGCCGCCTCCTGCGGCGGCTCCGACGGCGGCGCTGGCGGTGGCGGGACCTCCTCGACGCCCGTCCCGTCCTCGGGCGCGACGGCTCCGCCGACCAGCCCGCCGGCCGGGCGGCCACCCGGGCCGGTGGTGGCCCGGTTCGAGAGCGCAGGTACGAAGTTCGCCGTCACCGAGGTGGCCAAGGGCCTGAAGACCGTGTGGGCGCTGGCCTGGGACCCTGACGGCTCACTCTGGTACACCGAGCGGGGCGGCCGCCTCACCAGGCTGGGAGACCGTCCGCAGACGGTCTCCGGCGTGGAGGAATCGGGCGAGGCCGGTCTCATGGGGCTCGAGATCGATGGCCGCGGCCGGCGGTTCGTCATGTACACCGCCAGCCGCGACAATCGCATCGTCCGTCTCGAGCCCGACGGCACCCAGCGGGTGCTGGCATCGGGTATCGCCAAGGCTGCAATCCACGACGGCGGTCGCCTCAGGCTGGGACGGGACGGCATGCTCTACGCCGGAACGGGTGACGCCGGCCAGAGCGAGAACGCTCAGAACCCGAGCAGCCTCAACGGCAAGGTTCTGCGCATCGATCCGGACGGCGACGGGGTGGAGATATTCAGCCGCGGCCACCGCAACGTGCAGGGCCTCTGCGTCGCCCCGGACGGGCGCCTACTGTCTACCGAGCACGGCCCGGACCGAGGCGACGAGATCAACGTTCTCACGCAGGGATTCGACGGTGGTTGGCCCGACACGGTCGGCAACGGCATCAGGAACTACACGCCCACCATCGCGCCCGCGGGCTGCGAGGTGTATTCATCGGCGCTGATCCCGGTGTGGAAGGGATCGATGCTGTTCGTCACGTTGAAGGGCGCCAGCCTCCACCGGCTGAGCTTCGGTCCCGCCGGCTCGGTGGCCGCCGAGGAGGTGCTCCTCGACGGCGTCTTCGGTCGGCTCCGCGACGTACGCACCGCCCCCGACGGCGCGGTCTATCTCGCCACCTCGAACCGGGACAGTCGGGGCAACCCGGGGCCCGCCGACGACCGGATCCTGCGGATCGCGCCGGCTTGATGCAAGCCCCCGGAACCGGGCCTCACCCGATGGGTCACCAGGGCCGCTCGTCGATCCGGTCGTCGGCAGAAAGGGCGTCTGCGGGCGCTTACCCGGCGAGGGATCGACGAATCGCCGCATCGGTCTTGTTGACGGCCTGCCTCGCCCTCGCCGCCTGCACCGACAGCGACGACGAGGGGGCGCCGAAGAATGTCGCCACCACGTCGACCACGACAACGGTTGCGGCGCCGGCGGCGCCTCCCGAGACGGTGCCCGCGACCACCAGTTCGGCACCCACCACCACGTCCACCGCGGCCCGTACCGTCAGTGGCCCGGCCGACGCCTCCTCGGCAGCCTCCGTCCTGGTCACTACGGAGATGGCCATCCGAGACCCGGCTACCCCGGAGAGCAGGTTGCAGGCTTTAGGCGAGGCGCAGCAGGTGGCCTACCGCCGCGTCGTCGAGCACCCGGAATGGCTCGAGCAGGTGGTGGCCGCGGTCCCGAGGACCCTCCAGGCGACGGTGCGGGCCAACGTGTCCGCCGGTGCCGAGCTGCGGGCACTCACCAAGCCGCGCACCGAGCTACCCCCGTGGAGGATCGTGGCGCCGGCGCCGGCACGGGAGCTGCTGGCCTATTACAAGGCAGCGGAGGCCGAGATCGGCGTCCCGTGGCAGTACCTCGCCGCCATCCACCTGGTGGAGACCAGGATGGGGCGTATCCGTGGCACCAGCACCGCCGGCGCCCAGGGGCCGATGCAGTTCCTGCCCTCCACCTGGTCGCAGTACGGCAACGGGGGGGACATCAACTCAAACCGTGACGCCATCTTCGCCGCCGCCCGCCTGCTGGACCGCAACGGCGCGCCGGAGGACATGGGCAATGCCTTGTTCAACTACAACCGGAGCCAGCGTTACGTGAATGCCGTGACGGCATACGCCGGCCAGATGCGCGGCAACGAGCGGGCCTACTTCGGCTACTACCACTGGCAGGTCTTCTACCGGCTGGTGGAAGGTGACCGGCTCCTGCCGGTCGGCTATTCCGCCTGAGTGCAGTCCGTAGTTCCACCGGGCTGCACTGAGCACGGATCCCGAACCCAACCACCCCCTCGACGCGTCACTACCCGGCACAGTGGCCGGGTAGTGACGCTCCGCTCAGGGCACCTCCGAGCGAGCTACGAGGCCGTGGTGGTCGTGGTGGTGGGGCCGTGGCCGGAGGATCTCCCGGCATCGGCCTTGCGGTGCTCGGCCACGGCGGCGCCGGCCCGGGCGTTCGGGTGGTCGCCGGGGTGGTCGTCGTCGGACTGGCCGTTGTCGCCGGACTGGCCGTTGTCGTCGGTGGTCTCCGGCTTGCCCTGCTCGTCACCGGACCTGCCGGCGGTCTTGGGCTCGTCGGCGTTGGCGCCGGAGGCCGAGGGGGGAGCGTGCACGGGCTTGCCGCATTCTGACTGCGCGGCTGCCGTCTTCTGCTCCTCGGTCACACCGGGGGTCTGGGCGACGCTGCTGACGTACTGGCCGTGGTTGCCGGTGAAGCCGGCGGGACAGCCGACGGTGGAGCGGGTGACGCCGTGGGTGCCCGTCGTGCCGGTGGCCGTCTTGGCCGCCTTCCTGGCCTCCTTGGCCGCCTCGGCCGCAGCCTTGGCGGCGGGATCGTCGGCGTCGTCGCCCGGGTCGTCGACAGCACCCAGTGTGACGGTGGAGAGGACGGTCTTGGCCACGTCACTTGCCGAGTCGGGAACGCCGGGGGCCGCGGCGGCGAGGCCCATGCCGCCGAGCAGGGAGCCGGCGAGGAGCGAGCCCACCATCAGCGGGCGCAGCCGGCTGCGGCCCGCGGTCACGGGCACGGATGCCATCAAGGAGCGGTGGGAGGCGGCGATGTCGGGGGCGACGGGCTGCTGGCCCAGGGAGTGGAGGCGGCGGGTGATGGGGTCGTGCTCTGTGGGTTCCATTGACCGGGTAAGCGCCGGAGAGGCCGGTGGGGATACGGGCGGACGCCGGAAATCACGAAATTTCTCAATGCTCTCGGGAACCCAGCGACCGCTCCAACGCCTCGAGGGCGCGGCGCTGCATGGCCTTGACGGCACCCACGCGCCGGCGGGTGATGCGGGCGACATCCTCCAGCGGCAGGTCTCCGACGAAGCGCAGCACCACGACCTCCCGTTGTTCGGGAGTCAGCTCGGCCAGGGCAGCGAGAAGCTCGGCGTCGAGTCCGGCGGCGCTGTCACGCCTTGAGCCTTCCGGGATGGGCGAGGAGCTCGTGAGCGGCCTTCTCGATGCGGCGCGGCGGGCGTCCAGCAATCGGTTGTAGGCGACGGAGAAGACCCAACGTCGCAGGGCAGCCTCGTCCCCTCGGAACTTGCTCCAGTCCCGGGCGACCTGGAGGAACACCTCGCCGAGGATGTCCTCGGGGTCCGGGGCGCGCTGCGAGCGCAGGTAGCCCAGAACCGCGGCCGCGAAGGCGCGATACGCATCGCCGGCGTTCTCCACCCCGCTATGTCCTCAACGGCGACGGATGTCGGTCCAGACCCCGATGGTTGCGATGAGCACGGCCAGAAGCGAAGAGACGAGGATCGGGTTCGGCCCCCCTCCGGACTTGGCCGGCTGCGCCCGCCGGGCCGGTGTCCCCGCGTCCTCCAGGGCCACACCGTCCTTTCCGCTCGGTGCCGGCTGGGGTGACGTTGAGGGAGGCGGCTCGATCACCGCCGGCAGGGGGGCTGGGCCGGTCAGGCTCGGCACGCCCGTGGCCGGAGGCGGCGTGGCCGTTGCGGGACGCCTCAAGGTTGTGATCCCGAACGACGTGCGCCGTTCCGCCGACGAAGTGGTGCTGGCGGGCGCGACTGCCACGAAGGACGACCTTGTCCCGGAGGCGACCCGCTGGACGACGGGATCCACGGTGCTACCGGACGTCGTTGTACCGGATGTGGTTGTACCGGATGTTGTGTTCCCCGCTGTGGTGGTGCCCGTTGTGGTGCCACCGCCCGCCGGCGGGCTGGTCGCGGTGGTAGTCGTGGACCCCGCCCTGGTCGTCGTGGTGGTCGTCGATGACGGCGGATCCGTGGTCGTGACAGGTTCGGTGGTGGTGGTCGTCTCCGGTTCCGTGGTGGTGGTCGAGGTTTCCTCGCCCACCGTCGTCGTACTCGTGGTCGTCGTGTCGTCCACGACGTGTCCCGGCCGGTGGTGTGCCCACGCCGGGCCGGTCCACGCCAGGACCAACAGGATCGAGGCCAGCGTCGTCCCGGCTGCGGCGAGCTGCGGACCGAGGCCGATGCTCGACATCCGCCGCTCGTTGTGGCTCCGGCGCGTGCTCAGAATGTCCGGATCCTGCCACGGCGATACCATGGGCTCAACCCGTGGTCAGCCGCACTGGACGACCACCGCCACACGTTCGTTTGGCGCGCGAAGTTAGAAGCCGCGAAAGCCCTGGTAGATCGCATCGCGCGACCACCTCCAACCGCCTCGGTCGACGGCGTTTCGGTACGCCCTCCCGGCCCGCCGCATCGAGCGCCGATACCGCAGCTCGTGAGCGATCCGGCGCATCACAAGAGTGTCGCGCAGCGTCGTCCAGCGATGAGGCCAGATGCCAAGTACTACACGACCAGGACGGAGAGTCGGGCCGCGTTGGTCGCCAGCGAGCCGAGCATCTGGAATTCGCCGCCGTCGCTGGTCACGATGACGACGTCGTCGTGTGCAGCGCGCGCATCGGCCGCTGCCGCGACCACGGTGTCGACTCCCGAGGGCGGTGGCTTCATCCCAGCGCCCATCGCAGCGCGCCGAAGCGCTCCCGCGGCGTGACCGGTCGCCGCATCGACGTCAGCGATGTTCACGACGTCGAGTAAACGCCGCACGTGGAAGTCATGACCGGCGTGGCCGGTCAGGACGCTCTCGGCAAGTACCGCTGCGGGCAGGACGAGGTCGTCGGCCCGATTTCGGAGCAGCCGCAAGCGAGCGCGACGCTCTTCATCGATCGGTGCAAGTCCTTCGACACCACCCGTGTCGAGAACGGTGATCAACCGGCCACCCGCGCCCGTGGCGTAGCGGTGGTCTTCGCTCCCTTCCGCTTCGGCTTCACCGCCGTCGCGGAGTCGAGCCACGCCGCGGCCTTGGCCTTTGCCTTCGCCGACGGTGCGCCGTGAGCTGCGTCGAGCTCATCGAGCCACGCGTCTAGCACCGCCAGGCGCTGACGCCTATCTAGCTCGTCCGCGACCGCACGCCGCGCAAGCGCCGACACGTTCAGGCGCGCGGTTCGGGCCTGCTCATCGAGGTCGTCGGGAAGGCTGATGTTCCGGCGGGCCATACACACATGTTACACACGCACGTTCTTCGTGAGGGCGAAGCCTCCCAGCAGGAGAACTCAGCCATCCGCTGCCAGGACGCGGGGGCGCCGACCGCAGTGTGCGGTCGGGGTCAAGCCTCAGGTGTGCGTGCATGGAGAGACATGTGAGCCTCTTGCAAGGGGAGCGGGCTTCGCTCGGCTCTCACAAGATCCAGGCGCCCAGCGTGATCATGCCTCCGATGCTGCAGCTAGGGCGTGGTCGATCAGATGCTGGAACATGCCACCGCGGCCGACGGCGGAGAACTGCAGCGGGTCGCCGACGAGGATGACGCGCCAGTCCATGTGGTCCGCGAGGACCGAGAGGTCGGCGAGCTTCGGTGTGGCGAGCATTCACCGTCCATCAGCGAGAGGAACACGTCCGGGTCGACCTCGCCGTTCAGCCCCCAGGCGTTCGCCTGGCGTCCCAGCCACAGACCGGGCGGTTCGCCGGCATCGAGGGAGTACGCAAGCCCGCGCCGCTCGGGGTCGACGTAGTACGCCCCGGCGTCGATGCCGCGGGCGCGTGTTGACGCGCGCCGTCACGAGCAAACGCCTTTGCACTCGTCTGTCCGCCCGCGCCGTCACGCGCCACCCCCGCCACGCCGCGGCCGTACGTCCGTGCTCGCGCTCGGTCTCCCTGCTCGATCCGACTCCTCCCATCGCCCTCGCGATGCGCGACCGCCAGGGAGAAAACGCAAGGAGCCTTCATAAAAGCCCAGCATAGCGCCTATTCTAGCTCCAGTCTGTAAACGTTGGTGTCCCGGACCTCGAAACCGAGGCGCTCGTACAACCGGTTGGCGGAGCGGCGGATCGGCCGGGACGTCAGATCCACTGTCTTTGCTCCCGATCCCACGGCAATCCGGAGCGCGTCCCGGGCGAGGGCCTCACCAACGCCACGTCCGCGGGCCGTCTGATCGACCACGACATCCTCGATCCAGGCCCGGATCCCGGTCGGGATGCGGAACACGACCAGGGTCAGGACTCCGATTATGACCGCGTCCTGGTCCCGGGCCACGAGCAGATGGGTCCCGCTCTCCTCCACCATTTCCGCCAGCTCGGCTCTCCCCACGGCTGTAGCGGAAGACGAGAGCTGCGGGATCAGCCGGGCGAGCCCCTCGAGGAGCTCCTCGTCCACCGAGACGGCCTCGGTGACGGTTGTCACCCGACGGCGGGGACCGGCTGGGGCGGTGGCGGCCCCACGTAACGGGCGCTGGGCCGCATGATGCGGTTGTCGGCAGCCTGCTCGAGAATGTTGGCGCACCAGCCGATGGTGCGACTCGACGCGAAGGTGGGAGTGAACAGTTCGCGCGGAAGGCCGCAGCGATCCATCACGACACCGGCGTAGAACTCCACGTTGGCATAGAGGTTGCGGCCGGGCTTGAGCTCGGCGAGAACGTCGACCACGGTGCGCTCCACCTGCTTGGCGAACTCGGTGTTGTGGCCACCGAGCCGCTCGGCCACCCCCCTCAGCATCACCGAGCGCGGGTCGTCGGTCTTGTACACGCGGTGGCCGAAGCCCATGATCCGCGCTCCGCTCTCCACCGCATTGCGGATCCAGGCTTCGGCGTTGTCGGGCGTGCCGATGGCGTCGAGCATGTCGAGAGCACGGCTGGGCGCGCCCCCGTGCAATGGGCCGGAAAGCGACCCGAGGGCAGCCACGACGGCAGAACCGAGGTCGGCCCCGGTGGAGGTGACCACTCTGGCCGTGAAGGTCGAGGCGTTGAAACCATGATCGATGGTGGAGATCTGGTACTGCTCGACGGCCCGGGCATAGACCGGGTCGGGAACCTCACCGGTGAGCATGTAGAGGTAGTTGGCGGAGTAGCCGAGATCGGGGTGCGGCTCTACGGGCTCGAGACCGTGCCGGAGGCGGTGGAGGGCCATGATGAGGGCGGGTACGACGGCACACACCCTCAGCGCATCCATGCGGAGACGGGCGGCGTCGACATCGAGACTGGGGGGCATGTCCAGTGCCTGGGCAACCGCCGACAGCGCGGTACGAAGGGCGTCGAGCGGCCCCGGAGCCTTGCCCGCACGGGCGATGACGGGAAGCAGCGACTTCACCGCGTCCGGGACCGCTTTGAACAGCTTGACCTCCTGGAGGAACTCCCGTCGCTGAGCCGCGGTGGGGAGCTCCCCCTCGAACAGCAGGTACCAGACATCCTCGAGGGTGCGCTTCTCGGCCAGCTCCACCGCGTTGTACTGGCGGTAGTGGTAGAAGCCCTCCAGACCGCGGACATCGCCGACGGTCGTCTCCGCCACCACGAGCCCTTCGAGGCCCTTGGGCGCGATGGTCTGGCTCGGGTGACCCATGGGCTGGATCTGGGCGATGCGGACGAGGTCGCGGATCGTGACGATGCCCACCAGGGTTCCGTCCTCGACGACGGGGATGTGGCGGTATCCCTTCTCGCCCAGCGTGGCCCAGGCGTCGATGACCTCCACGTCGGGGTGCACGGTGTAGGGGTCGCCTGTCATCCACTCGGTGACCTTCACCGCAGAGGAGTCGGCGCCGGCCGAAGCGGCCAGTCGCACCAGGTCCCGTTCCGTGAGGATGCCGATGGGGTGCCCGGAGTCGACCACCACGACGGATCCCACGTGGTGTTCGTCCATGCGGGTCGCCACGGTGGCCACAGTCTCGTCGGGCTCCGCCGTAACCACGGGCTTGCTCATGATGTCTGCGACGGTGCGCGTGGCCACTGGTTTGACTCCCACCTGGTTGCCGATGCCCCTGTTCGAGTGTAGTGGGGGCATGCGCACCCGGGGCCTCTCGGTCATGGTGACGGGGGCCTCGTCGGGCATAGGACGTGAGACCGCCACCGCTCTGGCCGGTCGGGGTGCCCGAGTCTTCGCCGTCGCCCGCAGCGCCGACCTGCTCTATGACCTGGCCGGCGGGCACGAACGCATCACGTCCCTCCCAGCTGACCTCACCGACGACGCGGAACGGGCCGCTGTGGTCGAAGCCGTCGGGGACATCGACGTACTGGTCAACAACGCCGGCATCGGTTGGGTCGGCCAGGTGGAGGAGATGCCGCCGGCCCAGGTGCGCCAGCTGTTCGAACTGAACGTGCTGGCGCTTATAGACCTGACGCAACGGGTGATCCCGGGAATGCTCGAACGTGGACGGGGCCACGTGGTGAACGTGGCCTCGGTCGCCTCGTGGGTCGCCCTACCTCCACTGACCGTCTACTCGGCCACGAAGTTCGCCGTACAGGGCTTCAGTGAAGGACTGCGCCGGGAGATGTCCGGCCGGGGTGTGACCGTGGCGACCATCAACCCGGGGCCCGTGGCCACGAGGTTCGGGCCGAGGGCCCAGTCGGGGAACCGGGCCAGCCAGCACATGGACGGTGCTCTGATGGCCGGCGTCCCGGCCAGTCTGGTGGCGCGGGCGGTGGTGCGGTCGGTCCACATGGCCGGCTGGCCCGGCTACTCGGCCATCGCCGTGCCTCGGGTGGTCGGTCTCAGCCGGCTCGGTGCGGTACCGGGACTTCGGTGGATGGTGGACGCCGCCGCACTCGTCACCCGACGGCCCGAGACGTACCGACGCTTCGGCGACTCGTAGGTACAGGCCGAGATATGTCGAGGTGGCCTTCGGGCCAAGGCCGCGCACCTTTCACCGACCGGCGGAGCGTTACGCGGCAAGCCGGCAACGACAGCCGCGAGTCGGTCGTCGAGCCTGAGCGCGTCATTTGAGCGGGCAATAGCTTCCCAGCGTTCTGACCAGTCGACCGTCACTGGCCGCCCATGGGTTCTTGGGATTGAGAAGACATCGTTCGCCTTCGGGGGGTGGACGAGGGGCCGGACCAGAACCCGGCCCCTCGTGGTTCGCACTACTTGCTGGCGGCGGACCGCACGTAGTTGAACAGGGTGTCGGTGAAGTGCTTCACGTTGTGGACCTTGCGGGCGTGATCGGCGACCTTGGACCGCAGTTCGTCCTCGGAACCGGCCCGGGTCTTGAAGCCGCAGCCCCAAGCCCCGGCTGCCTTACAGCTGTGTTCGTATGCCATGTCGGACTCCTTCGCGTTGTATGTGGACCGGCGGCGAAAGCGAACGCGCCGCGCCACCGGTAGAACGGAGGAGCTGATGGGGTCGCCGTCTCGCGTCGCGTCAGCGCGCGATGCAGCGGCCCGAACCGTCGTCGCCCGACCGGGCGAGAGGGACACCAGCTCAGCGACGTGCCATGCGGAATCCCCCTTCCTCGGGGAACCGTCCCCGTCTCGGTCGACTTCGGTCGTCGAAAACGTAGCCGACGCCCACCTACTCTGCTGATGACATGCATGGCCATGATGTAGACGTGGCCGAAGAGGCGCATGCGCGGGGCGCCGCTACCGGTCAGGAAGTCGCTGCCCTCGCCTCGAACCTGCGGGGCTTGGCCGACGCGCTGGACGCGTTCAATAACGACTCGCCCGGAGCGTTCTTCGATGCCGACGCGATCCGCGCGCTTCAACATCGTGACGCTGACGACAGAGACGAACCCAGTAACGAAGGTTCCTGAGCGTCAGCTATCGGATGAGTGCGCCAGCGGGTCTCGGCCGAGGAGGTGCAGATGGTGGTCCGCCGGACCCGGAAGGACCCGCACGAGCACAACCCCATCCGGCTCCACCGCTACGACCTCGGCCACTGCCGGGTCGGCTTCCTCGTTCCCGACGACTACGTGTGCCCCCGGGCGGAGGAGCAGGTCGCCGACGACGTCCTTGACGCTCGCGTGGGTGTAACCGTCCACGTCCTCGTGGTGATAGTCGATCCACAGGTCCCACTCCATTGCTCTCACAGCGTACGCCCCGGATTCGGCACAGGCTCACCAAAACAGGATGAGAGCCGGTCCAGCGT
This sequence comes from Acidimicrobiales bacterium, assembly GCA_035526335.1. Lineage (GTDB taxonomy): Bacteria > Actinomycetota > Acidimicrobiia > Acidimicrobiales. The sequence goes on from DATLCN010000034.1 coordinate 22,335, forward strand.
CGTCGGGTCGAGGTCGGGCAGCACGATGCTGAAATGCGGGCGGCGCAAAGTCGGCAGAAGCGCAAAGCCGGCGGCGCGAACGGCGCCGAACGTGGACGTGCGAACGCTCCCGTAGCGCTTGAGAACGTGATCACGGCACAGTTCGGCGACGGGATGATCGAGCGTGGCGAAGACCGACAGCGCG
>DATLCN010000006.1:0-7967 GCA_035526335.1 Acidimicrobiales bacterium
TTGGCGCAGTGAACGATCCTGCCCTCGCGCTCATCGTCGAGCGCCCGTTCGAGAAGTGCAGACAGCTCGTCCTCCGCGAGAACGTCGTTGTCTCGAGCGCGCTCCATGACTGAAGGGTACCTGCGAAGCGTCGCGGTCGGACCCAGACACGAGCGGAGCAGCACTGGACGGCGTGGGGGAGCGACCAACACCGAGGGCAGGTGGCCGGTTTCAGGACCGACGTGACGTCCCGCTCGGGAACCCGGGGGCCGCGTTGCCTGGCCACCAACCACCCCTGGACGGGACCCGCGGAACTGACGAGTACAGCTACGTGCTCGACCGCATCGACCGTGCCTTCAAGCTTGTGGGGACGCTCCTGGCGGCCGATTGCCCTATCCGAATCGCCGGAGGCGTACCGAACCGAGACCGCCTCTCTGCAGTGGGCAGACGAGCGTCCGACGCTTCTGCCGGACCTCGCAGCGCTCCCCTCGGCACGAGGCCGGACTTCTACATTGAAGGCCGTGAGCGGCCAGTCGACCCCACCGATGGACGTCGGCACCGCGGCGTTCAGGGTTGGTACCCGGCCGGTGGTCGAAGTCGGCCCCTCTCGCTTCGATCTCGGACCGCAAGGGGTTCCGAAGCAGTAGCTGTGGCGTCAGCCTTTGACGTACGACCAGTTTCTCCGCGACCTTGCCATCGCGGACACGGAACATCGCAGAACCCCAACAACAACAGGCCGTTCCTGATCACCGCTCCGGATTTCGCCGGATCAGTGCGGCCGCCGTGGTCCTCGGCCCGCCGATAGGTGGCCCCCAGATCCGCTGTTATACCGGTGCTAGGGGGCACCCTGCCGGCCGGATCGGCCTGAGCGTTATGGGACGCTCTCCGGTCCGCCGACGCGCCGGGAACGCTAACGAGGTCACCAAATCGGAACCGATCGGGACCGCCAGTTCCCGGGCGGTCGTGCCGGGTCGCAGCGACCACGTGCCGCCGGTGATACCGGGCGCCCGCCACGTGCCGAAGTCGTGCGCCCCCGTACGGCAGGTAGGGGCAGGTAGCCAGTGCTTCGCCGTGATCGGTTGTTCAGAGTTGGGCGGCGGACCACTCCCGCCCAAACCAGCGACTAATGCGGCTGGCGCCGAACTCCGCCTTGTCGGCGGCGAGACCGGAGGAAGCATCCTCAAAGGTGCCCATCGGCGCCTGCCCGCTGAGGAACGTCACCTCGACTTTTGCCACCTGGCCCCCACCGACCTCGAGGTAGCAGATCCCGACTCCCCCGTACTGTGCCGCCTCCTCCTCGGCACGGGCGCGGGCGATGATGCGCTCGGCGACCACGGCGGCCTGTCCCTCCGAGAACACGCCGGCCTTCGGTGTGCCGACGCTGGTCACATCGCCAACCGCGTAGACGTCCGGGAACGAGGTCTCCAGCGTCAGCGGATTCACGGGGACCCAGCCCTCGACGGTCAACCCGGCCTCGACCACGACCTCGGGGGCCCGGTGCACGGGTACGCCGAGGAACAGGTCGTACGGGATCTCGCCGCCGTCGAAGACAGCGACGCGGCGCGCCGGATCCAGCGAGCGCACCGTCGTTCCGGGATGCCATTCGATGCCGCGCTCCTCAAAGGCCGCCAGCAAGGCGGTCGACGCCGCGGGCGAGGGCGGGATCGGGACCGGCAGCGGCATCACAAGGGCGATCTCGCTACGGTCGCGAATGCCGCGATCGCTCAGGAACTCGTGCAGAAGAAGAACCGTTTCACTCGGCGCCGGCGGGCACTTGAAAGGTGTTGACGTCACCGCCACGACCACCCGTCCACCTTCGAACGAATCCAGGAGATCGCGGAGCGCAAAGGCGCCGTCCTCGGAATAGAACTCGTGGCCACCCTCGAGGAGTCCGGGGGTGGCCTCCGGATGGAGGTCGGCGCCGAGGCACACGACGAGGATGTCGGCGTCGAATGTGCCTGCCGTCGTCTCCACCCGCCTCGTCGACGGTTCGATCGCAGTCACCGTCGCCTTCAAAAACCGCACGCCAGGCTTCACGAAGTCGCTGTATGGATGGCGCACCGAGGGCGGATCGGCCCGGCCGAACATCACGTCGAGCTTCGAGAACCCGAAGACGAAGTTGTCGCGCCCGTCGATTAGCAGGACGTCTACATCGTCGCCAAGCTCGTCCGACAGCCGGGTGGTCAGCTCCAAGCCGCCGAACCCCGCTCCCAACACGATGACGCGCACGGGTGGACCCTACTGAAACGTGGAGGGCGGCGTGGAGGCGGGTAGGCGGAGTGGTCCCCTGTCGTAGTGGTCGCCGGCTGCGCCTGCGTGGTGCCGTACTCGGGCGCCCCGACCGGCATGTGTAGGACACGCCACCAACGAGCCGTCGCTAGGAAACGACATCAACCAATCAGGGAGTCCACCGCAGCCTGGTCGACGGGGACGTACCACATCTCGGAAATCTTGCCGTCGCGGAAGTGGAACACGAAGACCTCGTTGAACTCGCGCGTCTCGCCGTCGCGTACTGACTTGCCGCGCTGAAGAATGACACCGTGTTCGTCGTCGGCGAGGTAGGCGTGGTTCTGAAAGGTGTACTCGCCCATCGCCTCCATGAAGCGTCCGAAGACGTCCTGTAGCTGGTCGAGGCCGTCGTAGTCGCCGGCCAGCCGGTTGTTCCCGGCCGCATGCACGACGACATCGTCGGTGTAGTGCGAGAAGAACCCCTCGATATCGCCTCGCTCCATCGCCTCGTCGGCCTGCCTTAGGACCTCCGCATTCGGATGTGCCATCGTTTCCCGTCCCTTCGGCTCAGCAATGCGCCCCAGGGCGCCGGTGTCGGTGACGCTAGCCGTTCGCATCGAGCACATTCTGCGGGGGAGCGTTGTCGCGTAGTCCCGGTTGGTCGCTCACGAAGCGGCGAGAGGACAGCGTCGGCGCGATTCTGTGCACACCGATCGTGCCGTAGGCCGGTGCCTTGACCCCCCCTCCGACCTCGTCTTCTGCAGGAGCGTCAAGGCGGGCCCTGAGGAGGAGGCAACCATGATCGTTCGTGTCTTGTTGCTTGCCGTGCTCCGTTAGCGGGAACCGCGTGGGCTATCTGGGAAGGTGTGCGCCCCGGAGTGAGCTCACGGCCGACCGTCTCAGACGGATTGGACTTGCGCTGACAGCTACTGGCGTCATTTGGACGGTCTTCGCGTGGTGGATGATCGTTCCCGAGCTAATCCTTGCGGCTGGCATCGTCCTCCTCGTGGTGAGCCGCAGAACGGAAGCAGATGCCTGAGCGGAGCGATTGCACGCTGCCCCTCGACGTCGATGACACCGGGAGCCGATGCGCGTGCCGACACGGCCATGGCGGCCTGCCACCGGTCGTGCGATTCGCTGCCACACCGGCAGCCGAGTCGCCCCTGCAGTGGACCGCCGATCTTGACCGGGTCGGCTGAAATGTCCCCCTGGAAAGGGCCAGAGGGCGGTCGTACCCTTTGCCCAGGAACCGCGGCGAAAGGGGAGAGGCCATGGCATGGACCCTCAAGGGCACCTGGTACGAGTCGTGCAGTTGCGAGTTGTTCTGTCCCTGCAACCTGGGCCCGGCGAAGCCTACGCAGGAATGGTGCTCAGGTCTTTTCGCCTTCGCCGTCGACTCTGGCGAGTCGAACGGCGTTGACCTCGGAGGCACCCGGTTCGCCCTCCACGCCGAGCTGCCCGGCGACTTCTTCGGGGGCATCGACCGGGCGCTGATCTACTTAAACGAGTCCACCTCGTCTGAGCAGCAAGGAGAGCTGGAGGCCATCGTGCAGGGCAAGCGGGGCGGCGTCTGGGAGGGCATCGCTGGCATGATCCGCGAGTTCCTCCCGTCCAAGACCACCAAGGTGGAGGTCACGGGCGGCGAAAGTCCGCGCGTTGAGCGTAGATGGGGTAGCCGACATCACCATGGAGCGGGTCAGGACCGAGGACGGCAAGCCCACGGTGGTGACAAACGCCCGCTGTTCCCCGGGTTCGCCATGGGCGGCGTGGACTTGATCATGGGGCCTGGGAGACGCTCGGCTACGGCGGCGCCGTCCCCTTCGACTGGTCCTTCTGAGTCTCGGTGCCCGTCGTCATGAACGCGGCCTCGACTGGGCTCAGGTCCGAGGGGCGACTGGTCCTGTCCGCTCTGGTCACGCTCGCCGCTGCCGGCTGGGCACTGGTGATCTGGCAGGCGACGACGGTGGACGACCATGGTCACATGGGACTCGACCTCACCATGGGGATGGCCGCCCCCCTCTTCTTGGCCATGTGGGTGGCCATGATGGTCGCCATGATGCTGCCGGCCTCGGCGCGCATGATCCTCGCCTTCGCGCGCTCCCAGGCCCGCAAGCGGGAGCGGGGCGCTCCCTATGTACCCACGTGGCTGTTCGTGGCGCCCTACCTCACGGTCTGGGGTGCGTTTGGGATCGTCGGCTACGGGCTGGCGGCAGCGGCCGACTCGGTCGCCGACGACTCCATGTGGGCGATGGATCACCTCCCACGGATTGCCGGCGGCCTGCTGGTCGCCGCCGGCGTCTACCAGCTGAGCCCGCTGAAGCATATATGCCTGGCCCGCTGCCGAAGCCCGTTGTCGTTCATGATGAGCTATTGGCAGGACGGCCGCTGGGGGGCGGTGCAGATGGGCCTCCGTCACGGCGTGTTCTGCCTCGGCTGCTGCTGGGTGCTGTTTCTTTTGCTCGTTCCGCTCGGGGTGATGAACGTCGGAGCGATGCTCGCAATCACCGCTTTGGTCTTCGCCGAGAAGACCTTGCCTCAGGGGGAGCGGGTGGCGCGGATCGCAGCTATCGCGATGGTGGTCTACGGCCTGTTGGCGGTGGCCGTCCCAGCGGCGCTTCCAACCATGACATGACGGTCATCCAAACAGGAGGTGGACAGGCTGCGGCGGCCTGCCGCCGCGCCAGCTAGGCCTCCAGGGTTGGCGGCGGCCGCCTTGCGCCTTCCCTTGACTCCTCTCCAGGGCAGTGAGAAAGTAGAGGGCGATTCGACGCCTAGGAGGACGCGATGGCCGAGGTTCCGCGCTGGCGGCTCACTGGCGACTGGTTCGACGTGTGCAGGTGTCGTGTCCCCTGCGGCTGTACCTTTGCCCAGGCACCCGACGAGGGCGAGTGCAACGGAATCCTTGCCTGGCACGTACGCGAGGGCAACTACGGCGACGTGCCTCTCGATGGCTTGAATGTGGTCGGGGTGGGCTCTTTCGAAGGGAACATCTGGGCCGGCGAGGCCATCAACTCGGCAATGGGGTTCTTCATCGACGAACGAGCCGACGAGGGCCAGCGCCAGGCACTTCAGACGGTCTTCGGCGGGCAAGCAGGTGGCTGGCCAGCGGGTTTCGCGGAGTTGATCGACGAGGTGCGCGGGATCGAGTTCGCGCCGATCGACTTCTACATCGCCGATGACCTCTCTAGCTGGCGCGTGGAGGTCCCTGGAAGGGCGAGTGGGAGCGCCGAGGCGCTCACCGGACCGACGACTCCGGAGGGAGCGCGGGTGCAGGTCTACAACGCCCCTGGTGCCGAGGTCGGTCCCGGGCAGATCGCCACGTGGGCCACGGCCACCGAGGACGTAGTGGAGGCCTTTGGCTTCAAGTGGAGCTGGCCTGGACGGTCGAGCAAGCATTTCCCCTTCGACTGGTCGGGACCGGACGCGGCCTGAGGTTGCACGCGTAGACGAGAGATCTTTCAGCTCTGTGACGGACAAGCCACAACCACAACCCGCCGAAGGGACGATTCTCGATCCGGTCACCACGATCCCCTGGTTGGGCACCTGACGGTCGCCGAGGATCGCTTTACGATTCTTCCATGATCCCGAGGACTATCGCCGCGCCAGTTCGGCGATTTGGAAGGCAATGGCGCCGGGATGGGAGCGGTGGCGCGCGCAACTGGACCGCCCGGGAACGCCCCGTCCTGGTCCCCCACGCCGGCTGCGGGCCCGCGGAGCCTCGGCGGAGGGGGCCGCCCGGTATCGCCTGGCATCGCGATACCGTCCGCTCGCGCTCTCGGTCCTCTTTGCGGCGGTCGACCGGCGAACCGAATAGCACCGCCAGTTCTGCGCTCTCGCAAGATACCGGTCCGCGGAGCCGAGCGGCTGTCGTTACCGGACACCGGTTGATCCCAAGTGAAGTCAGCATCTCGCTGATGCCCTCCTGCGATGGCGCCCATGAGGTCGTTGTGGGAGGGGAGCGGGCTGAGGGGGTTCCACCCTCGCTCGGGGGCCTCGGGCGCCCACCTACTCGCTTGTGCATGGAGGCCCGAGCTACTCCACCTTGAACTCGGCGACCATCCCCTTCACGGCGTGGGGCTGGCCATCGGGAGCGGAGATGAAGCAGGCCATGGCGAAGGTTCCCGGCGTGAGATCGGCGTTGAGCACCGCTTTCCCTCCCGGTGCCGCCGTCGAGCTTGTCCCGAGGTCGCTTTCGATCCCCTCTCCAGGCTCCGCAATGAATGCCTGCTGGGCGCTTGCCCCCGGCTTGAGCTTGGCAACGACCATGGAGTGCTCCTCGCCGCCGGCGTTCTCCATAATGAGCGCGGTCGCACCCGTCTTCATTGTGGCGGGAACCTCGAAGGCGTACTCCTTGGCCACGACATCGACGATTGCGGCGCCGGGTGCCGGCTCTTGGGCCGGCACCTCGTCTTCCTCGTCGCTGGCGCATTTGTCCAGGCCGTACGCCGCTGCCTTGGCGTTGAAGGAGATGAAGGGATCAACCTGGACCTTGGCCGCTTCCTCTTCGCTCGCGGCCGCCTTCTGGAATGCCTTCAGGGCCTTGTTGCCCTCGGCCAAGATGGCGTTGAACTCGTCCTTGTCGGCCTTGGGAGGGTTCAGCTCGCTGAGGTCAGCCAGGGCGGTCCCGATGAACGGGCTCGACTTCCTGACCCACGTCTGCATCTCGGCCGGGTCGGGGTCACCATCTGCGAACGCCTCTTCTTCGAACCCAGCAGTCTCGTTGTCGACCCGCTCGCAGATGGCGTTGCCTCGCTTGATGAGCTCAGCCTTGGAAAGGGCCCCGTCGGCCTGCCCGCACGCCGCCAGCACGGCGATCAAAACGAACGCACCTGCCAAGAGCCATCGCCCTCCTGCCGGCACAGAAGTCGCATCGTCGCTGTCCGGTGTCGTCATGGTTTCTCGATTCTCATCCGCGGCGACAACGCGTCGGGTTCATCAGAACGGTACGGGATTGCACTGGCCGACAAGCCAGGGCTGACCACTTCGTACGACGGTGCACCGTGCGCTGCCCACCAGGTAAGCACGTGTCCTGACCGTGGTGGTAGCCCCACCCGCCAACGAACGCCACCGGGCCGGTGGTAGCACGGAGGCGGCCCGGCTCCTCTCGTCTCTGCCTCGCGCCGTGGGCGATGAACCGTGGCACAGGTGCCGGTCGCTGCCGGCGCCGTCGTGACCACAGTCAGCGTTAAGGGACAGGCAGGATTTTTGTGACCCGTCGCCGTCTTCAGGCGTTCTGACGTGCCTCAGCGGCGACTGTCGGGCACCCTGTTGGATGCGTCAGCCGCGTCTTCGCCCGTGCGCAGCTTGGCCAGCTTCAGCTGCGCAGTGGGGCTTCGCTATCTCTGCCTCGCTGGTGGCCGGGAAAAGTCCCCACCCTCACCCTGAAGCATCCACCCGATGTGTCCCCCGGCCGGTGACGGTGGCGGTGCCTAACCAACACCGACACCGACCAGGGGACGACCCCAATTGAGATCAGTGAGGAACCGCATGGACATCAACGCCGCCTACCGCGAGGTGGGCACCTACCGAGGTGCCGCAGAGATCTGCGGCACCACCGACAAGCCCCGTGGCGCACACCGGCAATGGACGACCGGAGACGGTAGCCTCGCTTCTTGGGTACAACCGAGAGGGGAATGCTATGGGATCGGCCGCAGACATAGTCCGGCGTGTAACCGACGAAGCGTTCATGGGCGGCAACGTCGAAGTAGTCGACGAGCTGTTCGCCGACAACTTCGTGAGTCACGACCCGCCTCCAGGGA
>DATLCN010000054.1:0-2779 GCA_035526335.1 Acidimicrobiales bacterium
GATCTGCTCGACGGGGGCGTCGACCTCGACCAGGTCGACACCGACGACGGCAGGAAGATCGTGGGCCATGTGTTCGGCGAAAACCACGACCAGGTGATCAACCGGCTCGGCGGTGGGGGCAAGGAGTCGATGATGACGAAGCTGCTGCCCCTGCTGGCGCCGCTCGTGATGTCGTTCCTTGCCAAGAAGGCCGGCGGGTCAGCGGGTGGTTCGGGCGCCGGGTCTGCCGGTGGCGGTGGGATCGGCGACCTCCTGGGCGGCCTCCTCGGAAGCGGGTCTGGCGGAGGCGGGCTCGAAGACCTGCTCGGCGGACTCCTCGGCGGTGGACGCAAGAGCTGACAGTACGGGTGCGGTAGGGCCCGATTTTGGGCTGCGAGAGCATTATCCAGCGCCCGTACGTGCCGAAGTGGCGAGGTCGATTGGGACCGAAATGGCTCAACCGGCCAGACGATATGCTGTTGTGCATCGATTCCGTCGTGCTCATCCCCCTGGCCCTTATCGCCGCCATGGCTCTTACGACGTTCGTGTGGTGGAGGAACGCCTACACCGTCGGAGTGATCCTCATTCTCGTTCTACTCACGGCCGTTTCTCTTCTCCGGTGTGCCCGCGCAGGCCACAATTTCCTCGATTGTGTGTCCCCGGCGCTCTTTGTCGTCCTTGTTTTGCTTACGCTCATGGGCCTCGTTGCACTCGTCAAGAGTGACATCGAGGAATCATGGGCGAGAGTTGGTGGGAGGCCGCGTCGGTAGTACCGTCGTGAACCGCTCGAGCCGTCGGTTCAGACGGACGACTGGGCTTCGTTTTCACCGGAGGTGTGTGTGCGGGTGGCACTCTCAAGCTCACAGCGCCGGGCAGAAGACCGGCGCTCGTACGACGAGGATTACGGTCACCGGGACGATGTGTGGGCTGTCACTCTCATCTTCGCGTTCGCCTTCGCTGCGGCTGGCTGGCTCGTGCTGTTCACCGCTCCTGAGGAGGACCGCCACGGGCTACGGCTCGTCTCTGCAGTGGTGCTCTTCGTGCTTGCGAATGTCCTTGCGATCAGAGGTGTCGGCCGAAAGGAGATGGCGGACGGTGTGTCTTGTCTGCGACCGGTGGTCAGTTCGGTGCTGGAGCCGCTATGGCTCCCACGCTCCGAGTGGCAGTGGCCGGCGCTCACTGGCCTCTACCGCGGGCACGAAGTAACGGTATCGACCTCCGAGGCAGTCGCTGTGGGGACCTCATATTATTCGCCGGCGTCTCTCAGCATTTCGGTTCCAGTGCGGTGTACGGATCCGAACCGGAGGGCCGGTGCCCAGCTGTATGGATTCGACGATGGACATGCAATGCTGAAGGCAGCAGTGCGCCGGGCTGCAGCACAGGTAACGGATGAACTGAGGCGACAAGACACTGGGTGGCGTGGCCCGTTTGGCGAGCCGCACATCTATTACCGTCGCCACCATGGAGGCGGCCGGATTTACTATACGGTGACCAGGAGATGCCCCCTGCCCTCACTCACTCCTGAGGACTTCAAGGAGCCGCTCGAGTTGCTCATTCGCGTGGAGCGGCGAGCATCAGGCCTCACTCACTAGGTCGCTGTGCGGTACTCGCGGCCTAGAGCTTTCTGAGCCACCCGCCGGCCAGGGCTACAACGCCTGACCAGCACATCTGCTGGTCGGGAAGGGGGGACTTGAACCCCCGGCCTCAGCGTCCCGAACGCTGCGCGCTACCAAGCTGCGCCACTTCCCGGAAACCCCCAGCTTACTTCAGTGCAGGGCGACGGTGGGCGGGCGGTAGGCGTCGTCGTGGTAGGTGCCGCCGGCGAGCAGGGTGGAGATGGCTCGGCCGAGGCGGAGCGGGTCGATCGGCTTCACCAGCCAGCCTTCGGCGTCTGAGCGGCGGGCGAGGAACACGTCGGCTCGGCGGTCGAGCAGCTGGAGCACGGGAACATGGGGGGCGCGGCCGGCGCCGGCCTCGAGGTGCAGATCCAAGGTGGTGGCCATGCCGCCCATGCGGCCGATCTGCTGGTCGAGGATGATCAGATCGGGCGTCTTCTCAAGCACGGCCGGCATCACGTCGGCGCCGTGGTTCAGCTCCCGGACGTTGATGCCGGCGTCGGGAAGGGAGGCGACGACCTCTTCACGGACCTTGGACGAGTCGCTGACGATGAGCACCTCGGGCATGTCCGGAGGGTAGTGCCCCGAACCCATGGGTAGCATCTGGCCGTGCTTCACATAGAGCTTGAAAAGCGTGAGGACTACACCATCTGCCGTCCTGTTGGGGAGCTGGACGCCTACACCGTGGGCCAGTTCCGTGAGGCCCTCGGCGAGTTGGCGTCTGAACCCAAGCTCCTCATCGACATGTCGGAGGTCCCGTTTGTGGACTCAGCCGGCCTGGGCGCCCTGATCGGTGGCATCCGCCGGGCGCGCGAGGCGGGGGGCGACGTGGCCGTGTGCTGCAACCGTCCCACCCTCGTCCGCCTGCTTCACACCACCGGATTCGACCGGATCGTCACCGTCACCGACACCGTGGCCGAGGCCGCCGAGTCGCTGACCAGCGGCGCCGGCGCCCCGGACGAAGGTCGCCAGGTCAGCTAGGTCAGCTAGGCGAACACATAGGCGGCGACCCGGGCCAGCCCGGGCAGGTCGTGCACATCGGTCTCCAGCTCCGGCACCCGTAGCGCCGGCGCGCCCACTCGCGCCGCCAGAGCGACGACGTGGGCCTCCTCCCCCTCGGAGAGCCGGCGCAGCTCGGCCACGTTCCGGTAGAGCGACGCCAGCGCCGGCACCTCCGCCGAGAC
>DATLCN010000057.1:0-10559 GCA_035526335.1 Acidimicrobiales bacterium
ACGATCCCGGCCTCGCCCGCCATCCGCAGGCGGGTGCGCTCCGCCCGGGCGGAGCCCCTGGTCAGCACGGCCGTGCTCCACCGATGGTGGTGACGAGGCCGCTCCTGCAGATGTTGGTGAGATGCTTGTTGACCTCACGCAGCTGGGCCAGGATGTTGGTGGTGTCGCCCTCCGAGGCGTTCAGCGGATCCTTGTTGACGCCGAACGACCCGGTGTTGCCGACGCCGTTGAGGAAGGCGACCCGCTGGTGGATGTTCTGGACGCCGAGCTTGTCCCCCGGGTCATCGGCATCGATGAGGACGTTCTCGATCTGCGCCGTCTGGCCGAGAACCGTCTTGAGCGTCGGGTTCGTGTCCTTCAGGGAACCGTCGACGCTGGTCAGCTTGGAGTCGATCGAACGCAGGGAGGCGATGATGGCGTCCGCCTGGCCCGGAATCGGCATCAGGTTCGGGTCGATCCCTCCCAGGCTCGCGTTGACGGTGTCGACCGCCTCGGGGAGGGTGACCACGTCCCCGCCGGCGCCGCTCACCGCTTCGTCAGCTACGGCCAGATCGGCGTTGATGGAAGCCAGGTTGTTGGTGATGAAGATGAGGAACGTCACCGCCACCAACGTGACCACCGAGAGGAGGACCACCCATACGCCCAGCCACCGCTTGAGGAACTGAGCCTCGTCGATGCTGCGACCGCCCATTGCTTGTGCCATGTTCGTCTCCGCTCCTTACTTGCAGTGACCGTCGTTGGTGCCGCCCGGAAGCGGTTGATCGATGCAGGCAGCTTCCTTGTGGGCGGTGTTCGCCTGCGTGAGGATGTTGCCGGAGTCGCTCTTGATCTCTCCCACGATCCCCAACGTCTGGTTGAGGTTGGTGATGATCTGCTTGACGCCACGGTCGATCGACCGGGCCGTGCCGATGATCTTCGTCGCGTCGGAGTTGATCCCCTTGGCCGTGCCGTCGATGTCGGTGGCGCTGGTGTTGATCGAGATGGCCAGGCGATCGACGCTCTGCGCCAGACGCACGATCTCCGCCAGCTTGCCCTCGAGGGGCTTGGCCGTGTTCAGGATCGACCCGGCGAGCTGGTTGGTCTTGTCCAGGTTCAGCACGGCGTCGGTTGCGACGTTGATGGGGGCCGCCGTCTTGGCGATGTTCCCCGCCTTCTTGTTGATGGCGTCAGCTGTCCACGCCACCCGGTTCACGAGCACCGCCGCCAGCACGACCGCCACGATCACGAGAACGACCGAAAAGGTCGCTTGGCCGTGCTCGCCTCTGGCGAGTCTCCATCGATGTGCCATCAACTCTCCCCTACGAAGTGGTTCGTCCGGACTGGACGAATGCTGGTGCGGGAAAGGCGGCGACGGAGGACTGCGACTGGTGTGGTCCGGACTGCTGGGCAAGAAACACCCGGTGGAGAGTGTCCCCCGGGAATGCTCGTACAGACGGTGCCGCTGGCGTAAATATTCGAGGTTTGTGAAATCAGACGGAAATTTCTTTTGCCCGGGCGTTAAGGCGCGGTCACCGCTGCCTGTCGCAGCCGTGACGCGTGAGAACCCCGGGCGGTTGGCCAGGGGTTCTCTCGGCGTTCTCTCGACCAGCGGGAGCCGGTGAGGCCTGGAATCAGTGACGAATCTTGGTCTTGACGTAGTTCACAATAGTGTCGGTGGGGGTCTGGACCTTGTGCACCTTTCGCACGTGGTCAGCCACCTTGCGCATCAGTTCATCCTCGCTACCGGCTCTACCCTGCCACCTGCAGGCGTGGTCGGCATCTCTTCACCTGAACTCCGGCATTGATCGTCGTCCTTTCGATTCGTGTCGTGCGAGTGATGAGATTATCGGGCAGAGCGCATGCCCAGGGCCTTACGCTTGTTGGCCGTCGGAAGCTCGCCGGCCATGACCAGCGAGCCCATGGTCTGCTCGATGGCGGCGACGTCGTTGACGATGTCACGCACGACGGCGCTGAGCGGCTCGCACTGGGAGGCGATGGCTCTGACCCCGATGAGAACGGTGCCGACCGTGAAGCTGACCTTGTTCAGCGTGGCCGCCACGATGATGAGGTAGAGCGCCACGGCCCCGACCCCGATGAACACGCCGATAAGCGTTACGACTGTCGCTGCACCCATTTCAATGCCCTCTCTGGTTGTTGTGCGGTCTGCTGGCCAATGAACAACTACATGATCCGCTGGAGGGCGGCGCCATAGCGGCTAACGGCGCCGCGCGCCGCAGAGCTGAGCTGACGTGTCCGGTCCAGCTTCGGCACCGCGTCGAGGGCGCCGGTGATACCGACCCCGTGCTCGAGGATGTCGTTGGCATAGGCGTTGATCTCGTTGATCGGCCGTAACACCCGGTTCAACAGGAGGACAACCACCGGCACCACGACGAAGAGGAGAACGATGTTCCCCAACCACCACAACAACATGGCTAACCCCCATGACTCGGAGCCGGATCGCCGGCCTCGCTCTCAGTGTATGTTTAAAACCTATAGCGCGGATGACTTCTTGGCAAGTGAATATTGCGGATTTTTCGCCAGACAGATGTTGGCCGCTCCGTCCCACTGGCGCCTAGTGGACAGTGTGCCACGGCTCGTCGCCAAAAGCTTGCAGTCCGGGTGGTCCCCACCCCCGTTGCATGCGACGCTGGTGTGATGACCGAACCCACCGTCCTGGAATGGGGCGAGGGAGACGGTCTGGCCAGGGCTCTGCTCACGTTGGCCGACCTCCAACGCCAGTTGGTCCGGGAAGAGCGGAGTCGGGTCGAAACTCAAGCGCTCTTCGATCTCGTTCTCAATGCGCTACCCGAGGCTGTGGTGCTCACCGATGTCAGAGGCCGTGTATCCAACGTCAACGAGGCGGCGGTGCGGCTGGCCGGACGGGGCGCTGCGGATCTCGTTGGCACGGCACTCAGCGCGGTCTTCGCCGGCGAGGTCCCCCAGACACCCTGGCATCTATTCGATCGCTCCCCCGCGTCACCGTTCGTCACGGACGCCGACCTCATCAGCCTCAACTCCGATCTCGTTCCCGTGAGCGTGTCCTGTTCGCTCCTGCGGGACACCGGAGGCCGGGTCTTCGGGGCGCTGTACGCGGCACGGGACCTGCGTCAGACGCACCGCCTGGTTCGCCAGCTCGAACAGGCGGAGGCACGGTGGCGGCTCATCGCAGAGCTGGGCGATCTGCTCGGCCGCCAGCTCGACCCACGGGAGTCGTTGGAGGAAACCTGCCGGTGGCTGGGCCGGTCCACCAGTGCCGGCGTCGCGGTCATCCTCACCAGGGACCTGTTGGTGGAGCGGGTCGAGGCATGGCCATCGGCTGGTCCACTTGCCGCTCAATTGACCGGCCTGGTTCGCCGCCCGCTGCACGAGCGCTCGGCTCTCTACATCGCCATCCACTCCTCCCGAACCGTCCATGCCACAACTCTCCAGCCGGATTTCCCGCTGTTGGACGGGACCGGGGTGCCGCCCGGTGTCGGATCTGCGGTGGTCGTTCCGCTGACGGCACGCAATCTCAGTCTCGGCGCCCTGGTGGTCTACGCCGCCGCTGCCGAAGGGGTACGTCAACGGGCGCTGGTAGAGCAGGCGGCGGCGCGAGTCGCCCTGGCGCTGGCCAACAGTCAGCTGCGGGAGGCGGTCTCGTGGTTCGAGGCTGCGCAGGAGTCGGCAAGATTCCGCGAGGACCTCATGGCCGGCGTCTCCCATGACATGCAGACGCCGCTCGCCGTGCTCCTCGGGTCGATCAGAGCGCTCCAGAGCGGCGGCGACCTGAGTGCCGAGGTCCGGGACAAGCTCTATGAACGCATGGCACGGCGGGGAGTCCAACTCCGCCACCTGGTGCAGCAGTTTCTCGACTTCTCCCGCCTCGGAGCCGGAAAACCCATCGTGGTGCGCCCGGTCCGGACCGATGTGGGCGAATTGCTGAGAAGGATCCGAGCTGATCTCGCCGGCCGGCGCCCGGTCACGCTCGAGATCCCACCGGGTCTGCCGTCGGCGTTCGCCGACCCTGTCCGCCTCGACCAGGTTCTGACGAACCTCGTGTCCAACGCGCTCAAGTTCTCGGCGCCGGGCTCGCCCCTCCACCTCGGGGCTCGGGCCCGGCGTGACGCCATGGAGATAACGGTGACGGACCGGGGCCAGGGCATCAGCCCGGGCGACCTCGATCTGATATTCGAGAAGTTCCACCGAGGCTCCACCGCATCCAACATTCCGGGCACCGGGTTGGGGCTCTACGTGAGCCGGGCCATCATGGAGGCGCAGGGCGGTGAGTTGCTGGTGGCCAGCCGGCTCGGCCAGGGCAGCCGCTTCAGCGTGGTGCTACCGCTGAAGCCGAACCGGGCGTGAGTCAGGATTCAGGCGCACTGTTGCGGGGAGCCCGCGAGCGGCTGCGGCCCTCGTACTGCGAGAGAACGTCGAACAACTCTGCGAAGTTGGCCTTCTCCAGCGTCTGAACATCGAGCGCAGCGGCCTTCGCCTGCAGCTCCGGTTGCAGATAGGCCGAGTAAAGAAGGATCGGACCGCCGAATCCATCCTTCCGCATCCGCCTGGCGACCTCCATGCCCGTCATCCCGGGCATGCGCTGGTCGAGCAGGACAATGCCGTCAGGAGCGTTGGACCAGCGCGCCAGTGCCGCCTCACCGTCCGCGGCCTCGTCCACCACCCACCCACGCTGCTCCAGGAGCACCCAGAGGGTATGGCGCATGTCGTCGTCGTCCTCGACGACGAGAACATGGCGCCGCTGCCTCTTCGTCGTCCGCTCCTGGTGAACCAGCCCGCGGTACCGATCGAGAAGACCCCCGATGGCGCGACGCTGCTGGACCAGCCCCGGAGCAGACTCCCGCAGCTGGTCCTCACCCTCCGAAGTGAGCGCGTATACCCGCCGTGCCGGGCCGCGTTCGGGAGTGCCCCATGAGGAGCTGACGAGGCCCTCGTCCTCCATGGTGCGAAGAGCCCGGTAGAGCCCGCCGAAGTCGGGCACGTCGAGCCCCAGATCTCCAAGCCGGCTCACGAGCTCGTACCCGTGGCTGGCTCGCTCCTTCAGTAGAAGGAGGATGGCCGGACGAAGCAGGCTCCGCGCGCGGAGATCCTCGATGGCGGACCCCCCCTCGCTGGTCGATTTCGGCTGCCGGGCCACGAGCGCTCCTCCCGCTGGCCCAACCTTAGCCCCCCTGAGGGCGGACAACATCTATATGTTCACTGGCTCCAGCGGGTGAGACCGCAGAGGTACGGGTAAGTAGCGGGAACGGCGGCCGAGAACCACGAACAAGGAGAGACGATCCCATGGCAGACGACACCCAGACCAGAGAAGGCCTCGATGGCGGGGCCGCGACCCGTCCGGACGAACTCGAGGATCGCCTCGATGACATCGTCGAGAGCGGGGCCATCGACACCAGCGACACGCCAGGCCCTCCACGGGTCGAGACACGACCGGGCGGTCCGCTCGACGAGATGCCGACCGAGGATGCACTTGCAGCCAATGCGGCCAAGCCCGGCCAGGACTCGGAGGGTGGCGAGGGAGTGCGAACGGGCGAGTAGCCCTTGACCTGCAGGCCGTTTACGCGCTGCGGCCTCAGACGACTTCGTAGTCGCGCAGGCGGTCGATCGCCAGTTCCTCGAGCATCCCCGTGCCGGACTCGATGTCGAGGTGGCCCATGCGGTCGACCCCCCGGGCGACTCCCCGCGACTCCCCTTTGGGGAGCAGGCGAACCTTGATCCTGCGCCCGAGAAGGGTGCAGCGGCTTTCGTAGGCTGCAGCGACGCCGGCGGCGCCGTCGGCCAGCCCTTCGCTGTGGCGGTCGAAGGCCTTGAGGACCTCCTCCAGCACCCGTTCGCGGCCTTCGACCCCGACGCCGAGTCGGTCCAGATCCAGGCGCAGGCTCAGGACCGCGCTACGAACCTGGCCGGGGCCCAGCTGGACTTCGGCTTTCACATGGCCGACGGGATGGTCGTTCACCTTCTCGACGATCAGGTCCGGCCACCACGCCGCAAGTTCGCGGCCTGATGCGACCTCGGATCCCTCTGCCGCGGCGAGCGCGGCCAGCAACCACACTGCATCGGCCTCCTCGACCGACAGCGGCGGGCGCGACACGATGGCGATGGCCAAGGTCGACTCTGCCGGCGTGGTCCACAACTTGCCGAGCCTGCCTAGTGGGCTGACTTCGCGTTCGGCCACCACGCACGCGCCATGAGGGGCGTTCTCCTGGCGCGCCCACGCCAGCGCAAGGGCGCCAGTCGAAACCGACATCCGGTACGAGCGGATGACGTGTCCGAAGCGCTCCTCTTCCCGACCCGGGCCAAGGCCACCGACTCCTGGCGTGAGCGGCGCGCTCACGCCGGGCTCACGTTCGGCAGAAGCCGCTCCACCCGCCACTGCCCGGTGCTGTCGGCCGCCATCTCGAGAGACCCGATGGGCAGGCCGGCGCCCGAGTCGGCCAGTCCCAAGGGCAGAGGCGAAACCAGGACCACGCGGGTGCGGTTGGCCTCGGGAGCCGGGTCAGGGCTGTACTCGAGGGCATCGAGGTCGCTGCCCTGCAGGTCCGCCCGCAAGCCATTGACCAACTGGACGAGAAACTCGTCGGTCTCGCTCTTGGCCGCGGTACCGTCCCGCAGCCGGGCGGCCAGAGCCTCGTCCATGCCGTGGTTGACCGCCACCCGCAGGACGGTCTTCCTTCCCTCGGGGCCCAGCAGGTCCCAGACCTTCCGATGCTCTCCCCACGCCACCGCGGAGACGAACTCCCGTGCCACGTCGAGTGCCGGCCCGTGGTCCACCGAGACCTCCGGAGTAGGCTCGGTCACGGCCGCTCCCAACCGATCGAGTAGAAGAAGTCGCGCACGTTTATCCGCTGTGGCCCCTGGAGGGCCTCGCTGATGGCGGCGTCGAGCGCCCGGTCGGCGTTCTCCCGCTCATCACCCTGGAGTTGCTGATGGCCGGCGAAGCGGCCGCGCATCCCTGCCTCCTGGATGTCGGTCGGCTGCTCGATCAGGAAGTGGAGCTCCGCGACCATCACCGCCTCGGCCTGCTCGCGTTCGAGACCGGCGACGGCCAGTGCCAGCTCGGCCAGCACCGCACGCCGGCGCGGCTCTGGGGTGGCGAGAAGCCGCAAAAGCCGCTCGCGGAGTAGCCTCCCCGTGTCCTCGGCCTCGCTGGCGGCCAGGAGGGCGGCGAAATGCTGAGCACGGGTCATCCCCGGATAGACGGCATCGAGATCCTGCTCGACCCGAGACAAGCTGGCGAATGCCTGCTTCCAGGCATCGGCGTGCACCCGCGTGTCGAGCAGTGCGACCGCGTCCTCGAAGCTGGCCAGCGCCCGGCGCAGGAACACGACGCCGGCCTCGCCGGCCGCACCACCCTTGGCCGCCCCCAGTGCGGCCTGGGCCAGCCCGAGGTTGTGCTTGGCGAGGGCGTGCTGGTAGGGAAACCCGGACCGGGTGAAAATGGTGAGCGACTCCTCGAACGCTGATGCTGCCTCTTCGAGCAGACGGTTCCGCTCGTCCGCACGAAGGTGGGCCAGCGCACTGCAGGCGACGCCGACGCTGTGGTGCATGAGGCCGTAGTGGTAGGGCGCCTCGTCGGCGTCCAGATCGGCCTGCGCAAACTCGTAGTCGGCCAGCGCTGCTTCGAGACCCTCCTCGGTTCCCAGTGCGGCGTGAGCCTGCCCCCGGTTATGCAGGGTCGCCACCCGGCCTCGCCGGCCGTCGGGCGAGGCCGTGTCGAACAGATCGGCGGCGGTGTCGAAGGCAGCGACGGCCGAATCGATCTCACCCAGCTCGGCTTGAGCCAGACCGAGGTTGTTGAGCGCCGCCGCCCGTTCGTCGTCGCGCTCACGGCCCTCGAAGAAAGCCCCAGCCTTGGCGAAGAGATCAACCGCCTTGCGCCGGTCACCCAAGGCGCGGTGCACCGCGCCGGCGGCATTGAGGACCCGTGCATGTTCAACCGGATCGAACCCCGGGTCGAAGATTCCCGCCGCGGTGTCGAAACAGGCGAGAGCCCTGCGCAGGTTCGCTTCCCGGCTGTCGACCGGCGATTCCGCGTAGGCGAGTCCGAGTCGGTAACAGATCGCCGCGTGCTCGTAGGGCCGCGAAGCACGCGGTGCGTTGGTCAGCTGATCCTCGAGGGCTTGGATAGCCCCACGCAGGTCGGTACCGGCAGGTGCGGTGTCGCTGGCCACGTCTCCCATCTAAGCAGCCCGGGTGGGGTCAGCTGGCCGCATCGAGCGCGGTTAGCTCCTCGACGTGACGCAGGATCTCCGAGATCGCTATTTCCACGGCGGCCACCACCGGAGGCGTCATGCCGATCCCCACCTCATGGGCGTCGGTGGGCTGACAGCCGACCATGAGGACGTGCTCGGGCAGAACCTTGAGGGCCCGCGCCAGAACAAGGACCCGCTCCGGCTTGGCCAGGTGGATGTCCGATAGCTGGTCGTAGCGCTCGCCCCAGGACATCTTCTCGACGTCGACCACCTCGGGCTCGATGAGCATGATCGTGCCGGGCTCCCGCCCGTAGTCGACGGTGTCGATCATCACCAGGGCGTCCCAACCCTCCATGAGCTCCTGGACCAGGGCGATTCCGCCGATGCCCGTCTCGACCACGCGGACACCCTCGGGCCACTCCATCTCCTCCAGGCGATGGGCAACCTCCACTCCGAAGGCGTCGTCGGTGCGCAGCACGTTGCCCACACCGGCCAGCAGGATCCTCACGCCAGGGCCCCCGTGGCCATCTCGGCCACCCGGAGGGCGTATCCCTTCACCGCCCACCACGTGATGTAGCCCTCAAGCTCGGTCCAGGCCTCCTCGTCGACGTTCTCCTTCCAGTTACCCAGTCGCCGGTCGACCTCAGAGGCGATGATCCGGTCGAGAGCGGAGATGATCGCATCCTCGTCGCCCAGGATCTGCTGCGGCGCACCCTCGGTGCGTAGGTCGGCAGCGATGCGTCCCGCCTCCTGGTCCAGCAGGTCGATGTCGATCTCTCCCGCATCGGCCCCGTCGGTGGCGGCCAGCACCAGGCCGGCCTCGTGCTCCTCCACCCGTCGCAGGCAATAACCGGTGACCAGGGCAGCTGCGACCCAGGTGCCGATCTCGGGCAAAGGTTGTGACTCCCGCTCGGCCTGCGCGCACCGGTCGACGATGGTCTTGGCCAGCCTGGTGAGGGGATGGCTCTGGGCAAGGGCCCGCGACTTGTAGGCCAGCTCCTCGCCCGTCATGCCCATGGGCTAGCTACCTAACGCCCCTCGTGGCCCTTGATCTGGATGAGCGGCTGCTGGGGCTCCGGAACGGCCGAGGCGGTGGGCGCAAAGCTCTTCAGCTCAAGGGTGTCGGGATTGATCTCGGTCGCGGGATCGACCTCCTCCAGACGGCGGAAGTCGGGCCAGTGTTTCTTGAGCTCGGCCTCGAGCCCGTAGGTGAGGGTGGCCGAGGAGCTGGCGCACCCGTCGCAGGTGCCGTGCATCCGGACCTTCACAACGCCGTCGGCGATGTCGACGATCTCGATCGAGCCACCGTGGGACTCCACCAGGGGAGCGATCTCGGCCAGGGCGGCGTCGACCGCCTTGCGGGCCTCTTCGCCCAGCTCCTCGGGGGTGATGCCGAGCCCATAGGCCTGCAGGAGGCGCCCCGGCACCGGCTCCTTGGCCACGTTCTCGAGAAAGACCTCGCCGCGCCACGCGCGGATCATCTCGACCAGGCTCCCCAGGCCTTCCTTGTGGACGGCGTCGATCCAGTCGAGCAACTCCTCGACCCGCTCGGACACCTTGCGGTCGTGGTGGTTCAGAAGGTCCTCGGCCAGCTCCGCGATCCGGTCCCAGGCCTCGTCATAGGAAAGCTCGTCGTCGCTCGAGTTGATGCTCATGTCGGCTCCTAGCCTTTGACCTGTCCGGCGATCTGCTCGCCGACGCTGCCCACTTCTTCTCGTACCATTGCCAGGACCGTATCCACGATCGCCTCCACCTCGTCGGAGAAACCGAGACCGAAGGAACGGTCACCCGGCTCCACCTCGATCACCACCGAACCGGGGGGGAACCCCTTCCAGTAGCGGACCACCGCCAGTGTGTGGTCGAGGTCGATGATACCGCCGATGGCCTCGCTGAGCCGGTCGGCGACCTCCTCGTCGGGAGGCGGCGTCAGGTCGAGCTCGTAGCGCCGGATGGTGCCCGGGGGGTCGACGTCGCGGGGCATGGCGCCCACCAGGACCACCTTGCGGGGGGAGATCGCCCGGACCGTGTCGAGCACCCGGTGGGCGGCGTAGGACAGATCCTCTATGCGGACGTCGTCCGGCCACTCCAGCTCCGACACCCGCCGGATGAACTGGGTGCCGAAGTCGAGATCGCGCAGCCACGGCAGACCGAGACCGCCCACCAGGATGGGGTGGGCGGTCTCTTCACTGCGTGCCATGTTGGTCGCCTGTGGGGGCGGGCCCTCAGGCGGGATGGGACTACTCCAGCGTGCAGCCGCAGGAGTTGACCTCACGCGTGATGACACCCTTGCCGGTGTCCATGTGCGTGGTGCAGGGCATGCACGGGTCGAAGCTGCGGATGGCCCGGAGCACGTCGATGCCCTTGACCTGGTCGTCGGGGACGCTCTCCAGGATG
>DATLCN010000029.1:0-4536 GCA_035526335.1 Acidimicrobiales bacterium
GGAAGCTGAGACGGCCCGAGGCGAGGCCGACACCGCCGCCGCCCGTGCTGCTGAAACGAAGGCAGCCGCCGCGCGTGCCTTGGTGCGCGAGGCCCATCTGTCGATGAGAGATGCCGCAGAGGTTCTCGGCGTGTCCCACCAACGAGTCCAACAGCTTCTCGCTGGGTGATGCGCGCGGGATCGTCCGAGCGCTCCGACGAACGAGCAGGACGCGTCCGCTGCGCCGGCAAGAACGACGCGCTCAATGAGGCAGCGGGTTCAAGCGGTGTGCGCAAGAAGCTCTGACGGCCGCTCCGATGGTTTCATGAAATCCCAGCGTTTTGTGGGGCGGTTGTTGAGGCCTCGCAAAGCTGTCGAGATCCTGCTGGTCGGCAGCGAGAGGTCGGTGCCCTTCGGCATGTACCGGCGCAAGAGCCCGTGGTGTTCTCGTTGGAGCCGCGCTGCCAAGGGCTGTGGGGTCGCCGGCGTACCAGGCGCCGGAGCGGAACACCGAGCGGTCGCTGGTGCCGTTGCCGTCGAAGTCGGCCACCGCCCGGCGCAGGGCGCCCGAGCCGGCCGGCACCCCGCAGGTCGCCTGGCCGATGACCAGGTCACCGGTGAAGGCGTCGGGGGGGTTTGTGCCCAGGTGCTGGTGCACGGCATTGACGGTGAGCGAGCCGTCGGGATTGGTGATCTGCTCGTTGAACACCACCGTGTAGTCGTCGGTGGAGTCCGCGGCCAGGTGGATGTGGCCGGCGTGGGTGGTCCCGGGGGCGGGGTTGGTGGGTAGCGCCACCTTGACCGGGTCGTGTTCGGCCACGCCTCCGGCGTCGGCGGCGGCCTCGGGGTAGATGGCGTCGCCGTCGCTCCAGCCGCTGTCGAGGTACAGCCAGCCGTTGGCGATGGTGGTCGACGCCGAGCGTCCCGTGCCCGACGCCGTGCAGGTGGCCGACAGGTCGGTTAGGGGCCGGGCGGTGGGCGTGGCAAACGACTGGCCTTTGGCGTCGCAGCAGTCGTAGTTGTCCTCGCCCAGGATCTCCACCCGGGAGGTGTTGATGTCGTTGATCGTGCCCGAGGAGGTCACCGAGGCGCCCAGGGGCCCCGAGGTGGCCACGTCGATCTGGCCTGAGCTGAACAACTTGGCCGGGCCGTAGGCGACGGTGCCGGTGGCGGCGGTGGCCGTTCGGGGGCTGTGGAGCCGCCGGCGGCCAAGGTCACCGAGGGCGTGGGCCCGATGTCGGGCTGGGCTCTGCCGAACAGGAACACTTTGGAGGCGTGGTAGCCGAAGGCCCGCCCGATGAGGCCCTTGGGCGGGGCCACCGCCACCGACACCGTGGCCGGGGCGGAGAAGTTCATGCCGTCGCTGGCGGTGTAGGTGAAGGTGTCGGTGCCCACGAAGCCGGCGTCGGGGGTGTAGGTGAAGCCCCCGTTGGGATTGAGGGCCACGCTGCCCCCGGCCGGGTCGCTAGTGACCCACCCTCAGGGTCAAGGAGGCTGCCGCGCTGCTCGACATCTCACTGGCCGGCGCCTATGAGGCAGTTCTCCGTGGCGAGCTGCCGGTGATTCGCATCGGCCGGCGGATGCTCGTGCCGACGGCGGCGTTGAGGCCGTTGTTGAAGGAGTGGGCGGTCCGACGTCGACTGTACGCCGCCGTTCGGGACGAAGGCGGCGATGACCGAGCGGCGCTGGAGGGGCGGCGCGGACGACGGCGCTCTCGTTGACGACGATGCGGGCTAGGTGCAACGCCTAGCCTGTTGCCATGCGCCTGACTTCCGCCATCGCGCGTGAAGGACCTTGGTGGGTCGCTCGTTGCCTGGAGGTCGAGGTGACAAGCCAGGGCGAGAGCCTCGACGAGGCGCGGGAAAACCTGACCGAGGCGCTGGAGCTGTACTTCCAGGATCAGCCCGGGCTGGGGGCACCCGAGTCACCGATTATTGCTCCCATCGACATCCGCATCGCTGGGTGAACCCTCGTCTTCCTCGGTTATCGGGCAACGGTGTCGTACGTCGGTTGCACCGGGCCGGCTTTTGAGGAGATCTCGCAGCGAGGCAGCCATCGCAAGCTTCGACATGCCGACGGCAGGACTGTCATCGTGCCTATGCATCGTGAACTCGCTACCGGGACCTTGGGCTCGATTCAACTCGCCCACCGTGGCCTGGGTGCTGGCAAGAGCACCCTTGTCGGCTTCGGCCACCAGGGCCGTCAGGACTCGCTGGGCCTCCCGCTTGCCGCCCCGCACCGTCTTGGTGGCCCACCGCTTGCGCCCGCTCACCGGGTCGCGCCCGAGGTACACGCGCTGCTCCCAGGCCTGGCCCCGCTGGCGCATGAAGCCCTGCATGCCACCTCCCGCCAATCCCTCTTGCCACTCCGTCTGGATTGGCAGGAGATTGGCAGAAGCCCTCATCAGCAGCAAGCGTTTCAGCATAAATGTACTCTGATGCGAAGATTCCAGAGTCCCCAGCCAGCACCGGCTGCCAGGGCCACCGAATCTTCGCTCGCCCCGGCGAGCACCCAAGGTGCTCTGCGTTGCTGACCTGCTACTTTACTGGCACCCCCAACGGGATTCGAACCCGTGCCGCCACCTTGAAAGAGTGGAATTTCCGCGATACTACCGAAAGCATTTCGGCTGGTCATGAGGGGCGGCAAGCCTCCCACCAGGACTTTCGCGAGTTTGGGCTGTCCGGCTTCTGCCGCCTTTGACTGCCCCGTGACGCCTTCTGACGGGGTTTTTTGGCTCTCGTATGTCCGGCTCGTATGTCCGGCGGGGTTGCCTAGCGTGAGTCGGGCGCGTCGCCGAGGAACAGGTTCGCCCACCTGCGTTCGAGGTCTCAACACCCCGGGTGGCTGGCGAACGTCGAAGTCCTCCGCCGGTTCGATGACGAGGTACCCGAGGTACCCGTTGAAACTCCGGTGTCGATCAACGCCTTCGTGGTGATCTTGAGGTCCCGGTCGGATAGTTCGACATCGACGGTGGGTCGGAAGATCCTGACGCCCGAGGTGAGGCTCTCCTCCTCTCGCCACGGGAAGGCGTGCGCGCGACCTGGCAGCGCTACCCCACGCCCACGATGTAGCTGTCCCCGGTGGGGCGCACATACTCGACAACGAGTTGGCTCCGCTTGTGGTGGTCCATGTCGTGGAGGCGCAGGGCCAGGGTGTGGGAGGTCGGCTCGGCCGCCACGACCTCACCGTCGAGCAGCGCGACCCAGAGCCCAGCGAAACGAACGAGGTCCGCCGGGCGCGGCACAGGTGCAACGCGGCGCGCCGGACCCTTGTCGTCCATGGATCGAGGGTACCCACGATGGCGCCGGGACCACCAATGGCGAGGCGACTCATGACTTCGTCAGTGCCAGCTCAATCGAGATAGCTGGGGCTCTCGTCTGCCGACTCGGAGGGAATCGTTCACTAGTCCTCCTTAGCTTAGTAGTCCGTCGCCCCCCGTTGGAAAGCGCCGAGAACCTGCGCTGCCCAGGTGCCGACGATATCGGTGGCCTCTCGCTCAAGCTGAGAACGGTCCCGATCGTCATTGACGGCGAGGAAGTTCGCGTACCAGGCGGGCCCGTTCCGACCGACGGCGAAGTCTTCCGCGAGCGCCGTTGCAGTCTGTTCCACCTCGGCCCGCAGGTCAGCGTCCCGGCGGCCGAGATCGATAGCCTCGGCCGCAGCAGCCTCGGGGCCGAGCTCGTTCAATAACCAGACTACGTCGTAGGCGTCCTTGTCGTTGAGGCGCCCCCGGATGGCGGCCGCCTTCATCGCGCAGAACGCTGTCGGGCCTGCGACGTGCACATCCTCGGTGACGGTCCCGCCGCTCACGGTTGCGTCGAACCGGGTGAGGCGGCGGTCGACCTGTAGCAGCGCCGGGCTTCCGACGGCGAGGGCTGCGAAGTCCGGCCCGAGCGAGCGGAGAGCGCTCGACTCCCAGTCCTCCCCGCGGCGCAGATGGGCCAGTGGACGCTCGCCCGCCCCTGCCGGGTACAGGAACTCGACCTTGATGCCGTTCAGCGCCCAGCGGAACCCAGGACCTCCCCGGAACGGCTCTTGAGTGAACCCGTTGCGGCGCAGCGCGTCGCTGGCGGTGTCGTAGTAGCCGGTACCGCCTTCGGCGAGGGCAACGGTGAGGCAGATGTCGACGTCGGTCGTCCCGACGTGCGCGGCGGTGACGGGCGTCGGGACCAGGAGCCCGGGAGCGAGACCTCCAACGACCGTCAGGTGCTCACGGGCGGGCCCGAACGACCGCAGCGTGATCGCCAACGTGGAGCGCACCTCGGCAGTGGCCTTGGGGTCGTAGGCGCTCCAGCTCGTCACCGTTTCTCCTTTGCCCAAAGCGGATCGAGGACGGTCGCTCGGTACGACTTCGCCGCGTCGGTGCCGCGCAGTTCGCGGCGCAAATCGAGCCATATCCGACTGCGTGGCGCCACCCGGAAGCCGTTCCAGAGGCGCCCGGCGTGAGTGCCCAGACCACCTGTGTCGGAGATGAGACGCACGTTGGCTCCGCTGCGTCCCTTGTCGAGGTCGAGCGCAGCCGCTGCGCTTTCTAGGTCGTCGTCGGGGTGGACTCGA
>DATLCN010000051.1:0-2729 GCA_035526335.1 Acidimicrobiales bacterium
GCCGCCGGGATGATCATCAGGACGATCGCCGTCTTGAGGATGGTGAGCGGCCAATAGGAGATCTCGACCGCGAGCATCGTCACCGCACCGTCCCCCGGGGCTGCACGCGCAGGACACTAGTGATCGCTTTCACCCGAACGCCAACACCGGTGACATGCAGCACGGCTAGCGGTCGATGTCCCCGAGGATGAAGTAGAGGCTGGAGAGAATCGTGATGATGTCGGGGACGTACACGCCCTTCAGCAGCCAGGGGACGATCGAGATGTTGTGGAACGATGCGGATCGGATCTTGACCCGGAACGGGCCGAGACCCCCCTGGCTCACGATGTAGTAGCCCATCTCGCCCAGCGGGTTCTCGGTGTGGGCCCACGCCTCGCCGGCGGGGACCTTGATGATGCGGGGCACCTTGGCCTGGATCGGTCCGGAGGGCAGCCCGTCTAAGAGCTGGTCGACCATCAGCGTGGCCTCGCGCGTCTCCTGAAGGCGGACCCAGTAGCGGGCGAAGGAGTCGCCGTCGGGATGGGTCCAGACCTTCCAGTCCAGCTCCTTCCATGCCAGCGGGGACGGTGCGTCACGGCGGAGGTCCCAGTCGACCCCACTGGCCCGGATGTTGGCGCCCGAGAGGCCGTAGGACAGGCCGACTTCGGCGGGGATCACACCGACACCTCGCGTGCGGGCCTCGAAGATCTCGTTGCCCATCAGCAGGTCTTCGAGCTCGTCGCAGTACCCGCGGATGCGGCGCATGGCGTCCTTGCACTCGGAGATCCAGCCCTTGGGCAGGTCGTCCTTGAGGCCGCCGATGCGGTCGAAGTTGGGGTGGAAGCGACCGCCGGTGGCCTCCTCGATGAGGTTCAGCACGTACTCGCGATCGCGGAAGGCGAAGAAGACCGGCGTGATGGCCCCGAGTTGCACGCCCATCTCGCCGATGAAGAGGGTGATGTTGGCGATCCGGCTGAGCTCGAAGAACAGGGTGCGGATCCACTGGGCCCGGGGCGGGGCCTCGACCTCCATGAGGTCCTCGGCAGCCAGGATGAATGGAACTTCGTTGGCGAAGGAGGACAGCCAGTCGATCCGGTTGATGAGGGTGTTGATCTGCGGGTAGGTCCGGACCTCGACCAGCTTCTCGTAACCCCGGTGCATGTAGCCGCAGATGACGTCGGCCCGGACCACCTGCTCGCCGTCGAGCTTGGCCACGATGCGAAGGGTCCCGTGGGTGGCGGGGTGCTGCGGCCCGAGGTTGAGCGTCATGTCCTCGGTCTGCAGCTCGACAGCCAGGCGGGCGTCGGCCGCCTGACCGGCGATGTAGGAAAGGCGCTGCTGCTCGCTAACGGCCATCAGGCGTCATCGCCTTTGTAGGTGGCGGGGAACTGCTCGACGTCGACCAAGCCCGGCCACGGCTTGACCTCACGGGCCAGCAGCGGGAAGTCCTTACGCAGGGGATAGCCCTCGAACTCCCCCGGCAGGTAGAGGTGGGTCAGGTTGGGGTGGCCGACGAAGTCGAACCCGTACATCTCCCACGTCTCCCGCTCGCACCAGTCGGCGCCAGGGTACTCGGAGATCCACGACTCGATGCTGGGGGCAACGTCGTCGAGATCCGCTTTGAAGGTGACGCCGATGTGGCGGATGGTGGAGTACAGGCGGCCGATGACCTGGAAGCGGGTGTCGCCGCCGCCGAACCCGGTCACGATCTCGCCCCCCGGCGCCGGCTCGTCGGACTCGAAGCCGGCCTCGGCTTCCTGCGGTGAGGCATCGGTGTCCTCGTCCGCGCCCTCGCTGTCCACGACGCCGGCGCCCTCGGCCTCGATGACTTTGGGGTTGGGCCAGGTGTGGGGCAGCCAGTCGATGCCCGACACGTAGCAGAAGTAGTCGAAGCCCATGGCCTTGCACTCGCGGGCGGCGCGGACCCACGCGTCGGGGCGGACTCTCACCCAGAGGTCGCCGTTGCGGATATGCGAACCGACCACCGCATCGCCCAGCCGCTTCGTCAGATCCTCGAGGAGCGCCTGGTGGCGGTCGTCGGTGGCGGTGGAGGCGCCGGCCGTAGGGTCAGCGGACGACAATCGGCTCTCCCCGCCAGCGCTCGGCCATGTCCTCGTTCTGGATGCGCTCCTGGAGAAGCACGATGCCCTCGAGCAGCGCCTCGGGCCGGGGCGGGCAGCCGGGGACGTAGACGTCGACCGGGATGATCTGGTCGACACCCTTGGTGACTGAGTAGGAGTCCCAGTACGGACCGCCGCAGTTAGCGCAGGAACCCATGGAGATGACGTACTTCGGGTCCGGCATCTGCTCCCACAGCCGGCGGATGGCCGGAGCCATCTTGTCGGTGACCGTGCCGGACACCACGACGAGGTCGGCCTGGCGGGGACCGGCCGGGAACGGGATCACGCCCAGGCGCATCACGTCGTATCGCGGCGAGCCGAAGGCGGCGCCCATCTCGATCGCACAGCAGGCCAGACCCCACTGATACACCCAGAGCGAGTACTTCCGGCTGTAGTTGAGAAGCCAGGTGAGCGGCTTCATGGAGGGCTTCGCGAACGTGCCCTTTTCAACTAGACCCAACGAAGCACGCCCTTTCGCCAGGCATACATGAGCCCGAGCGCCAGGATGGCCACGAAAAGGCCCATCTCGACCAGGCCGAAGACCGCCAGCTGCTCCAACCGGATCGCCCACGGAAAGATGAAAACGGCCTCGACGTCGAACATCACGAACAGAAGCGCGAACACGTAGTA
>DATLCN010000001.1:0-54520 GCA_035526335.1 Acidimicrobiales bacterium
GTCGCCGTCGTAGTCACCGGGAACAGGAACATCTCCTGAGGTGCCCAGGTAGGAGGTGGGCTGGCCCTCGGTGAACCACACCCCGTCCCGGTAGACGGCGTGGTCGGCATCTCGGTCCCCGTCGTAGTCACCGGGAACCGCTATGTCGCCGGTTTGGCCGAGGTAGGCGGTGGTCTGGCCCTCGGCGTACCAGGCGCCGTTTCTGAACACGCTGCGGTCGGTGTCGGAGTCGCCGTCGAAGTCCGCCACCGCCCGCACCACGCCGGCCACATCGGGCACCCCGCACTCGACCTTGCCGATGTAGAGGTGGCCGATAGCCGTCGGGCCGAGCAGGTACTGATGCGCGGCATAGACGGTGATCGAGCCGTCGGGGTTGTGGACCTGTTCGTTGAACACGTAGCGGAAGTA
This sequence comes from Acidimicrobiales bacterium, assembly GCA_035526335.1. Classification (GTDB taxonomy): domain Bacteria; phylum Actinomycetota; class Acidimicrobiia; order Acidimicrobiales. The sequence continues at coordinate 409 of DATLCN010000001.1, forward strand.
GTCACCCACGGTTTCGATCTGGCCCTCGTAGGTGGTGTTGGGGCCGGGCTCGGTGGGCAGGGTGATATTGGTCTCGTCGCCCTCCACGTTGGGATCGCCCTCTGAGGTCTGAAGGACGCCCCCGGTGATGGTGGTCGATCCGCTCACACCGGTGCTGGTGGCGCTGCAGGTGGCCGAGATGCCAGCGGCGGTGAGCTTCTCGTTGCCGTTGCGGTTCACGTTGGAGATGGCCGCCGAGGAGCTCACTGACGGGTTCGGCCCCATCGAGCCTTCGGTGCTGACATCCAGTTGGCCCGAGGTGAAGATGTCTGCAGGTCCGTAGACGGCGTCGCCGGTAGCGGCCGTGGCCGTGACCGGAGTGGGCGAGCCGGTCAGCGGAAGCGTCACGGTGGGAACCGGACCACGTTGCTCTGAGGGCCCGCCGAAGAGGCTCACGTTCGACTGGAAGCCATAGGCCCTGCCCGTCAGTCCCTCGGGCGGCTCGACAGTGATGGACACCGTGGCCCGAGCCGAGTAGTCCCTACCGTCGCTGGCGGTGTAGGTGAAGGTGTCGGCGCCACTGAAGCCGGCGTCCGGGGTGTAGGTGAAGGAGCCGTCGGGATTGAGGCTGACGGTGCCCCCGGCGGGGTCGCTGGCCTGGCCGGCGACGAGGGGATCGTTGTCCTCGGTGTTGGTGTCGTTGGCCAACACCCCTGGGGCGGCCACCGACAGCGGCGTGGCGTAGGGAATGGCCGGGTAGGTGTCGGCGACTGCCTCCAGGGCGGCCTTGGGCGGGCGCTTCAGCGCCACCCGGACCACCTGGGGCGGGTACTCCTGGCCCGTGACCAAATCTGAACTGCCCGTATCGGTGCCGAAGTAGGCATAGTCGCCCGCGGGATCGATCACCGCCGAGTGCAAGGAATATTTGTCGGAAGCCACCGCTACCGCGTAGGCCCGCTCGAAGGTACGCAGATCGATCTTTATCACGCTCTCCGGCACCCCGCTGATGGAGGCGGCGGTTCCGAAGTAGGCGAAGTCGCCGGCTGGGTCCATCACCGCGGTTTCGAAACCCTCCTCGTTGCGTTCGAGGGTGATGGCCCCCACCCGCCGGAAGGCGTTCAGGTCCACCTTGACCACCCGTGCGAGCGTGCAGTTGTTGGCCGCGAAGTAGGCGAAGTCGCCGACGGGATCGATGACAGCGGAGTAGAGCCCGCTCTCGCAGCTGCCGAGCGTGACCGCACCCACCCGCTGGAAGGTGGCCAGGTCGACTTTGACCACCCGACCCGGGGTCTGGCCCTCGCCCCGTGCACCGAAGTAGGCGTAGCGGCCGGCCGGGTCCATCAGCGCCGAGTCCGGCCGGGTTTCCCCCGGCTCGAAGGCGAGGGTGCCGGCCCGCTCGAAGGCGACGAGGTCGACCTTGACCACTCGGCCGACCTGGTCGTAGTCGCCCGTGCCGAAGTAGGCGTAGCGCCCAACGGGGTCGATGACCGCTGACAGGGCGTCGACCTGGTCGCCCACTTCGAGGGAGATGGCGCCGACTCGCTGGAAGGTATCGAGGTCGACTTTGACCACCGTCGGGCCGTATGAGCAGATTTCCCCGGACGGGTCGCAAACGCCGGAGTGGCTGCCGGTGCCGAAGTAGGCGAAGCGCCCGGCGGGGTCGATGACCCCCGCAATGAGCCCGAAGTCGCTCGAGTCCAACGTCAGCGTTCCCACCCGCTGGAAGGTTCTGAGGTCGAGCTTGACCAACGGTCTCGACCCACTATCGTCGGCGAAATAGGCGTAGCGGCCGGCGGGGTCGATCACCGCCGACTGAAGTCTGCCTTGGTCCCCAAGGTTGATGGCCCCGTCGGGATAGACGGTCTTGACTTCGAGGTTCACAGCGTGGGTGGCGGTGCCCGCCTCGGCCAGAAGAGAGTCGACCGAGGCGGTGACGGTGTAGTCACCGGCGCGGTCGCCGGCGAAGGCGAACGTGGCCCGTCCGAAACGGTCCGTGGTGGCGCTGCCCGAGGACGGACTTGCCTGGCCCGTCCACGGCTTGTCCTGACCTGACCAGGCCACCGTGAAGTCAACGGTGGCTCCCAGCACCGGCTTGCCATCGTCGGTGACGGTGGCGGTGACGCCGATACCGTCGTCGACCTGGCCCCGAGACGGGCCGGCCAGGGCCACGGCCAGTGGCTCCGGTGGGGTGAAGCGCACAGTGTGGCCGGCGGTGACCGCTTGGCCCCCGTAGACCGCCAAGGCGGTGACGGTGTAGTCGCCTACCTGGGCCGCGGTGAAGGTGAAGGTGGCCCGGCCGTCGGCACCGGTGGAGGCGCCTCCTCCCGGCGGAGCCGCCGGCGCGGGTCCGGCCACAGTGAAGGTGACGGGAACGTTGGCCGCCGGCGCGCCGTCATTGGTCAGTCTGGCCATCACCGTCACGTTCCGCCCGATGGGCGCGGAGGTGGGCCCGCTCAGGCTGAGAAATGGCCCTGCGATGGGAAGGTACTGGGCGTAGTCGACTTTGAAGTTGTCGTTGCAGGGGGAACTGAAGCACGGCCCGTGAAAGCCGTGGTGGGTGTGGGCGGTGCCCGCCGGGGCCACACCGCTGCCCGGCGTGCCCGCCTCGTTGCCCACCACCACGCAGTCCTCGTCGAGGGTCCACTCCGAGCGCCAGTTGACGTCGGCGTCCATTTTTCCGCGGGCGAAGGAGCCTCGGCCTCGGCACGGCACCTGGTCCCCCACCTCGTTCAGTCTGTAGACCCACGCCGCCCCGGTGAGGCGGTCGACGTCGCCATCGTTGTCGGTGTCCAGGGTCCCCTCGGCGGCGAAGATGCGGAATTGGGCCGGCACCGCGGTCCCGGCCGTGGCGGGGCTGCAGCTGGGGTCCCCGGCGCCGTCGGTGCCATGGGTGCCGTAGGGGCCGTGGTAGTAGGGGCTGGTGTTCTCCACCTCCACGCGCAGGGGGCCATCTGCGTACAGGCGCTGGCCCTCGCCGATCTGTGCCCGATAGACCACCGCCTCGCCCGAGGCGGTCCGGCCGTGGTAGTCGCCCGCTCCCCGGAGGGCGAATACTGAGCGGGTCACCCGAAAGCAGGGGGCACCCAGGAACTGCTCGTCCTGGACCGCCTCGGTGCCCTCGAGGTTGCCGGTGCCCGACACCGGCCCAGGGGGCGGTGCGTGATCGGCGGCAGCCGGTACGACCGGCGCCGCCATGGAGGCCAGCATCACCACCAGGCCCAGCCAACCCCACCTGCTCTTACGTCGTGTCCTGCTCATCATGCCCTCGTCCCCTTCTAAAGCCCGCAGGCTCGCCGTCCTGGTTCGACATCACCAGTCTGATCGCTTGGGGCGCGGATTACATCGGTCACTTGACCTATATCCGAGGAAAAAAAACGCTGCTGCTCGCCTTGAAACCGTACGAAAAGGTACGAAGTGTCGCCGGAGGCCGAAACCGGAGCGCGACTCGTTGCCTGGCGCCGTGAAAGAGGTTCGGGGGAGCGCGGCGCGGCGGCTCAGGCGAAGTCGAGGGTGACGCGGTAGCCGAGGCCTTGGAGTTGTTGGGTGAGCCGGTGGCTGCGGACGACCGGCAACGCAACACCAGGTACCTCAGGAGTGCTGCGGTATCGATGTCAGTTGATGCGGGCGTCCATGCACGCCAGCACCGCGACCTTGCGGGCGGGCGGCATGGGCAGGTCGCCCTTGTCGAACGCGGCGGCGTACGCCTCGCTGTTCTGTAGCAGCTCGTCGGTGACGCTCACGGCAGACGCCTTCTCTCGGGTTCCCGATACCTACTGATTTGGTCGGGAATTGCAAATCGGGTGATGGGCCAACTGGGCAGGTCGTGAAAAGGGGGCCGGGGCACGCCCGCTAGCGTGCGGGGATGAAGCTGTGGCCGGGACAGCCCTACCCGTTGGGCGCCAGCTACGACGGGACGGGCACGAACTTCTCCGTGTTCTCGGAGCCGGCCACGCGAGTCGAGCTGTGCCTGTTCGACGACGACGGTGACGAAAGCCGCATGGACATGCCCGAGGTGACGGCACACTGCTGGCACGGTTACGCACCGAACGTCGGTCCCGGGCAGCGCTATGGCTACCGCGTCCACGGCCCCCATGACCTGGTGTCGGGGCACCGCTGCAACCCCGCGAAGCTCCTGCTGGACCCCTACGCCAAGGCCGTTGAGGGCCGGGTCGACTGGGACGAGGCTCTGTTCCCGTACCGGTTCTCGGATCCAGAGACCTCGGTCAACCACCTCGACAGTGCAGCCCACATGCCGAAGGCGGTGGTGACGAATCCATGGTTCGACTGGGACAACGACCGTCATCCCCGCTCCCCGTATCACGAGGCGATCATCTATGAGGTCCACGTCAAGGGCTTCACCGCCCGTCATCCGGGAATCCCAGAGGAGCTTCGTGGTACCTACGCCGGCTTGGCCCACCCAGCGTCGGTGGACTACCTGACGATGCTAGGTGTCACCGCCGTCGAGTTGTTGCCGGTGCACCAGTTCATCCACGACGCCCAGCTCGAGGAACGGGGTCTGTCGAACTATTGGGGTTACAACTCCATCGCCTTCCTGGCCCCCCACAGCGAGTACGCAGCGAACGGCGACCGCGGGCAGCAGGTGCCGGAGTTCAAGCAGATGGTCAAGACCCTGCACGAGGCGGGCATCGAGGTGTACCTCGACGTGGTGTACAACCACACGGCCGAGGGCAACCACCTGGGTCCGATTCTCTCGATGAAGGGCATCGACAACGCCGGCTACTACCGGCTGGTGGACGACAACAAGCGCTTCTACTACGACACCACGGGCACCGGTAACAGCCTGGACATGCGCCACCCGCACGTGTTGCAGCTGATCATGGACAGCCTCCGCTACTGGGTGACCGAGATGCACGTGGACGGCTTCCGGTTCGACCTCGCCGCCACCCTGGCCCGCCAGTTCCACGAGGTGGACCGCCTCTCGGCCTTCTTCGACCTCATCCAGCAGGATCCGGTGGTGAGCCAGGTGAAGCTGATCGCCGAGCCGTGGGATCTGGGAGAGGGTGGATACCAGGTCGGCAACTTCCCCCCCCTGTGGTCCGAGTGGAACGGGAAGTACCGCGACGAGGTGCGCGACTTCTGGCGCGGCGAAGACCAGACCCTGGCCGAGTTCGCCTACCGCTTCACGGGCAGCTCGGACCTCTACGAATCCAGCGGACGCCGGCCCTACGCCAGCGTCAACTTCGTGACCGCCCATGACGGCTTCACCCTCAACGATCTCGTTTCATACAACGAGAAGGACAACGAGGCGAACGGCGAGGACGACACGGACGGCGAGGACCACAACCGCTCCTGGAACTGCGGCGTCGAGGGCCCGACAGAAGACGCATCCATAAACGAGCTACGGGGCCGGCAACGACGGAACTTCCTAGCCACCCTTCTGTTCTCCCAGGGGGTCCCGATGATCCTCGGTGGCGATGAGATCGGCCGTACCCAGCACGGGAACAACAACGCCTACTGCCAGGACAACGAGATCTCCTGGCTCGACTGGGAAAACCAGGACGGGGCGTTGACAGCTTTCACCAGCCGCCTCATCTCACTGAGGAAGATGCACCCTGTGTTCCGCCGCCGGCGCTTCTTCCAGGGCCGGCCCATTCGCGGCGACCAGAGCAGGGACATCGCCTGGTTCCGTCCCGACGGTTCGGAGATGACCGAAGAGGACTGGCAGGAGGGCTTCGCCAAGGCGATCATCGTGTTCCTGAATGGTGAGGCCATCGAGACGCCGGACTCGCGCGGTGAGCCGATAGTGGGGGAGAGCTTCCTCGTCCTTTTCAACGGCCACCACCAGGCACTCGATTTCACCATGCCCGCCCCTGTTTTCGGCGAGCGGTGGGTGAACACGGTCGACACCGCTGACGCCATGCGGGAGGGCGAACAGGCCAAGGCCGGCGAGGAGCTCACCCTGGAAGGCCGCAGCGTCATGCTTCTACGCCGTGCCGGCTGAACCGTCAGCGCCCGGCGCCACCTACCGAATCCAGCTTCGACCCGACTTCGGGTTCGACGAGGTCGCCGACGTAGCTCCGTACCTGGCCGACCTCGGGGTCACCCACCTCTACGCCTCGCCTTACCTGCAGGCGGCGCCGGGCAGCACGCACGGCTATGACGTGGTCGACCATTCCCAGGTCAACCGCGAGCTGGGTGGCGGTGACGGGCACCGCCGCATGTGCGCAGCCCTGGCCGGTGCCGGCCTCGGCCAGATCCTGGACATCGTGCCCAACCACATGGCGATCGGGACCCGGGAGAACTCCTGGTGGTGGGACGTCCTCGAGAACGGGCCATCGAGCATGTACGCCTCCTACTTCGACGTTGACTGGGATCCACCCGAGGCAAAGCTCCGGAACACGGTGCTGCTCCCCATCCTCGGGGATCACTACGGCCGGGTGCTCGAGGCGGGCGACATCCGCCTGGTGCGGGACGGCGGATCTTTCACAGTGACGTATCACGAGCACGTCGCCCCGGTCACGCCCCGCTCCCTTGACCGCCTACTCGGCGCGGCGGCCGAGCGGTGCGAGCGTCCTGAACTGGAGTCGCTGGCCAGCGCCTTCGGGCGCCTTCCCATGGCCACGGACACCGATGGTGAGAGCCGCCGCGAACGTCACCGGGACAAAGAGGTCCTGAGGGCGAGCCTGGAGCGACTGTGCCACGAAGCCGACGACGTGGCCACCGCCATCGACACGCAGGTGGAGGCCGTGAATGCCGATCCGCACGCGCTGGATGTCCTGCTGGAGCGTCAGAACTACCGACTGGCTTACTGGAGGACCGCCGGCCGCGAGCTCGACTACCGCCGCTTCTTCGACATAAGCACTCTGATCGGCCTGCGGATGGAGGACCCCCAGGTCTTCGAGGACACTCACGCGCTGGTCCTCGGATGGCTCTCTGACGGGCTTCTCGACGGTGTTCGGATCGACCACCCGGACGGTCTCCGGGATCCCGAGGGTTACCTGCGGCGGCTGGACAGCGCGGGCGGGGGCAGGGCCTGGATCGTTGTGGAGAAGATCCTCGAACGAGACGAGGAGCTGCCCTCCACCTGGCCCGTCGCCGGCACAACCGGCTACGACTTCCTCAATCGGGTCGGTGGACTGTTCCTCGACCCCGCCGGGGCAGGACCGCTGCTGGACCTGTACGGGGACTTCACGGGCGAGCCCACGGCGTTCGCCGATGTGGCCATCGACAAGAAGCATCAGGCACTTTGTGAGTCGCTGGCCGCCGATCTGGCCCGGCTCGCCGAACTGTTCGTCCAGGTGTGCGAACGCAACCGGCGCTACCGCGACTACACCCGCCACGAGCTGCACGAGGTGTTGCGGGAGGTGGTGGCCTGCTTCCCCGTGTACCGCAGTTACGTGCGGCCGGAGGACGCGGCCGTCTCGATGGCAGACGTCACTTATGTAGAACAGGCCGTGGCCGAGGCGAGCCAGCGCCGGCCGGAGCTCGACGGCGAGCTGTTCGGCTTCCTCCAGAGCCTGATTCTCCTGCGGGTGCGCGGCGACCAGCCACCGGGTTTGCGGGTGTTCAACGCAGAAGCCGAGGCCGAGCTGGTGGCCCGATTCCAGCAGCTCACCAGTCCGGTGACCGCCAAGGGTGTGGAGGACACCGCCTTCTACACCTACCTGCCTCTGACGGCGCTCAACGAGGTAGGCGGAGACCCGGCCCACTTCGGCACGACGGTCGGGGAGTTTCATTCCGCCTGTGCCGAGAGCCAGGCGGACTGGCCAACGGGCATGACGACCACGGCCACCCACGACACCAAACGGGGAGAGGATGTCAGGGCCCGGTTGGCCCTGCTTTCTGAGATCCCGCAGGCGTGGGGAGAGGCGATCGGCCGGTGGTCCACGCACAACCGCCGGCATCGAACTGCTCCACATCTGCCTGATACCAACGCCGAGTACCTGCTTTACCAGACCCTCGTCGGTGCCTGGCCGCTGGAAGTCGAGCGAGCGGTCGCGTATCTGGAGAAGGCGTCGCGGGAGGCGAAGGTCCATACGTCCTGGACGAATCCGGTCCCGGCCTACGACGCCGCCCTGCGTTCATTCATCGAAGCGGTCCTGGCCGACGAGGGGTTCGTCGCTGACCTCGGCCGGTTTGTGGCGCCTCTGATCCGGCCGGGCAGGGTCAACTCGCTGGCTCAGACTCTTGTGAAGCTGACCTCGCCGGGAGTTCCCGACACCTACCAGGGGACGGAACTCTGGGACCTCAGCCTGGTGGACCCCGACAACCGCCGGCCGGTGGATTTCGGGGTACGCCGTGCTCTCCTTGGGGAGAGTGAGCAGGTGACAGCGGGCGAGGCATGGAGGAGGGCGGACGAAGGGCTGCCGAAGATGATGGTGACAGCGCGGGCTCTCCGCCTGCGCCGGGACCACCCGGAGGTTTTCGGCCCCGCCGGCTCGTACGAGCCCCTCTCGGTGACCGGCGCCCGGGCGGAGCACGTCGTGGCCTTCGCCCGTGGCGGCACCGCGGTGACCGTTGTCCCCCGGCTGGTGATCGGCCTAGGCGCCGAACCGAACTGGCTGGACACCTCCTTCACCCTTCCGGACCGCCCGTGGCGCAACCTCTTCAGCGGCGAGGACCTGAAGGGCGGCGAACAGAAGTTGGCCGACGTGTTTGACGGCTTCCCGGTGGCCCTGCTGGAGGCGAGGTGACGACATTTCGCGTGTGGGCACCGGCTGCGGCCACCGTGGAGCTGGCGCATGACGGGCGGCGACGGGCGATGGCGCCGGCAGGCGGTGGGTGGTACTGCGTCGACGTCGCCTCTGGGGCCGGCGCCGACTACAGCTTCGTGCTCGACGGGAGGGACCCGGTTCCGGACCCCCGTTCGCCCTGGCAGCCGGCGGGACCTCACGGCCCCTCTCGACACGTCGACCACGAGGCCTTCGCCTGGAGCGATGCGGCCTGGCGGGGGATCCACCTTCCTTCCGCGGTCATCTACGAGTTGCACGTCGGCACGTTCACTCGGGAGGGAACTTTCGAAGCAGTGATCTCGAAGCTGGACCACCTGGTGGATCTCGGGATCGACGCCGTCGAGCTCCTTCCGGTGGCGGAATTTCCCGGAAACCGCGGCTGGGGGTACGACGGTGTCGATCTGTTCGCTCCCCATCATTCCTACGGCGGCCCCGACGGTCTCAAGCGCCTGGTGGACGCCTGCCATTCCCGTGGTCTTGCCGTGGTCATGGACGTCGTCTACAACCACCTGGGTCCCGCCGGTAACTACCTGAGCACGTTCGGGCCCTACTTCACCGACCGTTACTCCACGCCGTGGGGGCCGGCGGTGAACCTCGACGGAGCGGGCAGCGACGAGGTCCGGCAGTTCTTCGTCGACAACGCCGTTCTGTGGCTCCGGGACTACCACTTCGACGGCCTGCGTATCGATGCGGTCCACGGCTTCGTGGACACCTCCGCCGTGCATTTCCTCGAGCAGCTGGGCCTTCGGGTCGAGCAGTTGGCCGCGTCGCTGGGACGGTCGATATTCCTGATCGCGGAGAGCGACCTGAACGACCCCCGGGTGGTCAACCGCCGTGAGGTAGGGGGCTACGCGATGGACGCGCAGTGGAGTGACGACTTCCACCATGCGCTTCATGCCCTGCTGACCGGCGAGAGCGACGGCTATTACCGCGACTTCGGCACCCTGGCCCAGCTGGCAACGTCGCTGGAGGCGGCTTACGTCTATGCCGGCGGGTACTCCGCCTATCGCGATCGAAGGCACGGCCGGCCGGTCGGCGACCTGCCCGCCCATCGCTTCGTCGGATACCTCCAGAACCACGACCAGGTCGGTAACCGGGCGGTGGGGGAGCGCAGCAGCGCGCTCCTCTCGGCTGGCCGGATGAAGGTGGCGGCGGCGCTCGTCCTGGCCGCCCCCTTCGTCCCCATGCTCTTCCAGGGTGAGGAATGGGGGGCGACCACCCCCTTCCAGTACTTCACCGACCACGACGACGCGGAACTGGGTCGAGCCGTCAGCGAGGGCCGCCGCCGCGAGTTCGCCGGTTTCGGCTGGGACCCGGACGAGGTGCCGGATCCCCAGCACCCCGAGACGTTCGAGAGGTCCAAGCTCGACTGGGGCGAGTTGGACCGCCACGACCATAAGGAGCTCCTCTCCTGGTACCGCCGCCTCATTCGGCTACGGAGGGACGAGCCGGCGCTGCGCTCGGGAACCTTCGACGGGATCAACGTGAGCTTCGACGAGCAGGCCCGGTGGATGATCGTCGACCGTGGCCGGCTTGCCACTGCTTGCAATCTCGGTACCGAGGCGATCCGCCTCCCCGTGCCCGGTGAGATTGCGCTTTCTTCAGATTCTGGTGTCCGGGCCGAGGACGGTCAGCTGGTACTGCCGGCGGACACGGTCGCCTTTGTACGGCGGATCAGCGGGTGCTGAGGCGTCCACGGTCTGGAATATGGGTACGCCGACGGCCATGACAACGGTGGTTCGTGACCTTCCTGCGCCGCCGGACCGCGTCTGGGCCGTTCTGGCCGATCCACACTCGTACCAGGACTGGGTGGTGGGCGCCCGTCGCATTCGGGAGGCGGACGAAAGCTGGCCTAGCCCAGGCTCGATGCTCCACCACGAGCTGGCCGGCGGCATCAAGGACAGCACCACCGTCGTCGACAGCGAGGAGGGCAGACGGCTTGTGCTGCGGGCACGGGCCCGCCCCGCCGGCATCGCCGAGGTCGTGCTCACGGTCGAGGCGAGCGGCCACGGCTCGAGAGTGCAGATGGAGGAGAAAGCGGTTTCCGGCCCCGCCGCCGTCATCCCCGACCTGGTGCTGGCCCCGCTGGTGAAGGCGCGCAACGAGAAGTCGCTGCGCCGGTTGGGCGAGCTCGCACGCTCCCTGAAGCGCTGAAGTTCTTCGACGCCATCGTCATCGGTGGCGGTCCCGCCGGCCTCAGCGCCGCCACGTGGCTGTCTCGCTACCGCCGGAAGGTCCTGGTCCTCGACGGCGGCGAGCACCGGAACCGTTGGGTGGAGGAGGCCCACGGCTATCTCGGCACGGACCCGTTGCGGCCGGAGCAGTTCCTCCAGGCCGCCCGTCTTCAGCTCGACGCCTACCCGGAAACCGAGATTTGGGCGTCACAGGTGTCGTCGGCCCGCCGGCAAGAGGACGGCGGCTTCGCCGTCGAGGCTGAAGGCGAGACCCTCGGAGCCCGCCGGCTGGTGCTGGCGGTCGGGGTGGAGGACGACTTCCCCGAGGTCGGAAACTTCTTCGAGCACTATGGATCGAGCGTCTTCCACTGCCCCACCTGCGACGGCTACGAGGCCAAGGACACTGATGTAGTGGCCTTCGGGTGGGCCGCCAACCTCACCGGGTTCGTCCTGACCCTTCTCGGCTGGGCCAGGACCGTCACCCTCGTCACCGACGGCCGGCGCTTCGAGGGGGACGAGGAGGACCGCCGGCGGCTCGGCGAGGCGAACGTCGCCATCCTGGAGGACGATGCGGTGGAGCTCCTGGGCCGGCGAGGTGGCCTTGTCGGAGTGCGACTGGCCGGGGGAGACGTGCTGGACTGTCAGCTCGCCTTCTTCTCCATCGCCCACCGGCCGCGAACGGCTCTGGCTGAGCAGCTGGGTTGTTCTCTCACCCCCGACGGGTGCATCGAGGTCGACCTCGAGGGACGCACCAGCGTGCCGGGGGTGTACGCCGCCGGTGACGTGACGCCCGGGCTGCAGCTCGTCCAGGTGGCGGCGGCCAAGGGAGCCGTTGCCGGCGTGGGCTGCGCCCAGTCACTGCAGGGTATGAAGTCGCCGCCTGCTTGATCCTCCGGAAAAGTTTTTCTGGAAAATCTGAAAAAGCGGTTTAGGGGCTTTGCCGGCGGGACAAAACTCTCCTGTCCCGCCCCCCGGGAGCCCCACATGCCGGGAGCCAAGCAATTGCTGGCTCCCGGCATGTGCGCGTTGATGTACGCGTCAGTCCGAACGTCTGGTTCTGATCCGCGTAGTCTTCGCCGCCGCCACGGACAGAAGAAGCCGATGTCCAGCTGCGTCCTCGAAATGCTTGGGCGTCGGTAGTCCTGTGACATCTGGCCAGCCAAGCCTGCATTGGGCCAGATCTGGAAGGCCGCCTTCTGCGCCCCTTTCTCAGCTTGAACCCCCCCGTCGCGTCCGCCGTGTCGCGACGGGGGGAAACTGAGCCGGGTCAGCGCATCCCTGCCTCTTCCCGGATCGCCCCCGAGCCGTTGAAATGCTGTATGTGGTAATTACCCGCCACTTCCGATACTCACACCCCGCAGGGGGAATTCAGAGCCGCTGCTAGGGTGAGCCACTGACCCGGGGCCGTTAGCTCAGCCTGGTAGAGCACTTGCATGACGCGCAAGGGGTCGCAGGTTCGAGTCCTGCACGGCCCACCGGAAAACCGCAGGTCACAGCGTTATGAGGCACCTGAGAGCGTGCCTCTTTTTCGTTACGAGGGCCGTTTGATCACGAAATGATCACAGACGTGCACCGAAGTCTTTGCTACCGTCGGCTGCCACGGGCAGCGTCCGAAGGAGGCGGCATGCAGGGCCGGGTCTTTCAACGCACCAAGGGTCGGGGCAAGCCTTGGAGCTATGCCGTCGACCTTCCTCCCCATGTTGACGGCAGGCGCCGCCAGCGGCTGAAGGGCGGGTTCCGGACCAAGGACGAGGCCGAGAAGGCGCTCGCTCGGACCTTGGCCGATGCACAGAAGGGCACCGTGCTTGATCCCGGCAAGGTGACCCTGGGCGAGTACTTGGAGGCTGGCTGGCCTCGGTCTCCCGCTCCCTCAAGCCGACCACTTTGGAGGGCTACGCCCACGCCGCCCGGGTGTGGATCATCCCGAGGATCGGTGGCTACCGCTTGACCGCGGTCACTCCAGAGGTTCTGGAGAAGCTCTACGCAACGCTCGAGACAGAGGGCCGCCAGGACGGAACGGGCGGCCTCGGCTCACGTGCTGTCCGCCTCGCTCATCAGGTCCTGCACCTGGCGCTCGGCCAAGCGGCCAAGAGACAGCGCATCCTCAGAAACCCCGCCGACGCCGGGCTGCACCTGCCTCGCCAGACGCGCAAGCCGTTCAGGACCTGGACCGAGGTCGAGGCGCGGCGATTCCTGGAGGTATGCCGCGACGATCGCCTCGACGCCCTCTGGACACTCATGGTCTCAACCGGCATGCGGCGGGGCGAAGCCGTTGGGCTGCGGTGGGAGGATGTGGACCTCAAGGCCTCCCGCCTGTCGGTGGTGCAGCACGTGGTGGTGGTCAACAACCGTCCGCTGATCCAGGAGATCAAGACGCCCACCAGCCGGCGCTCCCTTGTTCTATACCAGAACGTCGTGACCACGCTGCGCCAGCACAGGGCCGCTCAGAAGAAGGAGCGCCTCTTCGTCGGAGGAGGATGGGTGGAGTCAGGGCTGGTGTTCCAACCGCCACCGGTGGGGTTCTGCATCCGAGAAACGTGCTGCGAGCCTTCGACGGCCTCGTCGCCAAGGCGGGGGGTGCCGGACATCACGATGCACGATCTGAGGCACACGGCGGCGAGCCTGGCGCTGCGCGCTGGGGTCCGTCCAAAGCTCGTGCAGGAGATGCTGGGCCATGCCCGGGTGGCCATCACGTTGGACCTGTACTCTCATGTAGTCGAGGAGATGCACCACGACGCCACCGACAAGCTCGGCCGCCTGCTGTTCCCCGAGGCGACCCCTGATCCCGGGCATCTGGGAGAGGCTCGGCAGCGGTAGAGTGGAGCGACAATGGCCACCGCTCCTGAGCACCTGACTCCAGAGCAAGAGCAGCGTGAGCGTGAACACGCGGCGTCATTTCACGCCGCTCGCAGTCGGGCAGGCGACCCGGAGTTCATGTCGTCGATGAACGAGCGGCTTGAGGTCTTGAACCGAACTACACGACGCACGACCATGACCCGCGAGGAGTTCCTGGCGCACACCGAGACCCCTGACGTCTAGTTGCCTCTAGGGGAAATTTCGGCCTTCCTTGAGTGGGAGGAACGAAGGAGCAGCTTCGGGCGAGATCAGGTGTGGAGCGCGGTCCGGTGGTGGATCGCAGATCTCGCCTTGACTCCGTGGCAGGCGCCGAGCGTGCCGTTCCCCGAGCTGTCCAATCAGCCTGAGTATGAGGTGCGAAGCGCCGTGGTCCCCCAAACCGGCATCGAGGTGATCTACCGGCACCACTACGCCACCGACCTGGTCGATCTCATATGGGTGGGTCCGCCCTTGACGTAGCGAATCAGCCGCATGAGGGCAGCCTGAGGCTCCGCCCGTACTACTGCGCCGCCGACCGCCTCCGGCCCGCCGACGCCCGCGGCCTCGTGCCGCCTCGTGCCGCCTCGTGCCGTCTTGTCCTCCATGTCGTCGAATGCCTCCTCGTCCATGGCCTTGAGCAGCTCGGCCAGCCGCTCCAGCACGTCGCCGGCGCCGGCCACGTCGCCGAGGAGCCGGCGCACCAGCGCCCGCGCCCTCAGGCCCGTCTGGGGGGCGATCCGCTCGGCCAGGTCGGGCGGGGACACGCTCGGTTTCTCCCGCTTGGACTTGGGCATGGGAGCGGCACTGGCTGAGTAGGCCAGCAGCTCGGCCTCCCAGTACTCCAGGTTGTCCGGCGTGCCCAGCACGGCGTCGAGCAACACGATGGGATCCAGGCCGTGCATGGGAGCACCAGGAGCGTGCAGGCCGATGTCGTCGCCCGGGGGCGGGGGCGTGAAGAAGTACCCGATGGGCAGGTCGAACCCTCTCGACAGCGCCAGCAGGTCGTCAGCGGAGAACTGCTTGATTCGATTGACCGTCCACGCCGAGCGCTCCAGGGCCGAAAAGCTCGCGCCCGACAGCTTGGCCCCCAGATGGGGTGCAAGCGCCTCGGCCGCCTGCTCCTGGGTCCAGCCTCGAAGGGCTCTGGCCTTGGCCACGTTGTAGGCCACCACCTGGTTGGGCAACATCACTCGCCGGAGTCCGAATTTTCGTGCCATGGACCCAGCCTAGATCAACGTGAAGGAGAAGTCACCCACCGGACCGTTGTTCCTGTGCCACTCTACTGCCCCGTTGATTATGCGACAAGAAGCTGAACTCCCGGACATACTGACAGTGGAGGAGGCCGCCGCGCTCCTGCGCATCGGCCGCACCAAGGCCTACGCAACGGCCAAGCAGTGGCGGGCCACGGGGGGACGGACCGGCCTGCCGGTGGTGGACTTCGGCAGCGTGCCGCGGGTGCCCCGGGTGGCGCTTGAGTCCCGCCTGGGCGTGGGGCTGACCCGCCCACCGGTGGCGCCGGCTCGGCCCTCGACTGAGGTTGAGGTGGCGAACGTCGCGGTGGCGGCCGAGTCGAGGAGGGCGGCATCCGCCAAGACTCGACCTCGTCGAGGCGGTGGACGGGCCAAGGTCGACCCTGGCCAGCTCAGCCTGTTCTCAGTTGCTCAGAGCCCTGAGAGTGCTGACAGCAGTTCTGCCACCAACACGAACACGCCGTCCCGGCCAGTCAACGCCTGAGCTCGATGACCACGATCGCCCTGTTGACCTTCGTTACTGCAACTTCGACTGCAACATCGGCAGACACTTGCCACCCCTCCGGGGAGGCGGTTCGGTCAGTGGTGACCAGCCCGTGTTGACACTCACCGCGACACCTCCTCCACGACGACATCCTCTGCCCGCTCTCGCTCATACCAAGCCGTCATGGTGTCGAACAACTGAGTGGCGTTCACGTGCGCTGGGTCTACCCCCGCAAGGACGGCGAACCGCCGCAGCGCTTCTTCTGCGTTACCAGTGTCCACCCGGCGCATCCTTACACGCAGACAGGAGGCCGCCGCCCCTACGTCCCGCTCTCTTCACTCCGCTCCTCCGGGACCTCGTCGGCCGACAGCGTCCATCGCGCGTCGATCAACGTTCGGAGACCCCCTGAGGAGCTTGCGATCGGGCACTACCCAGCCGGACGCACAGCGTCGGCGGCCTATGCCCATCCCAAGGTGGACCGGTCCAGGCCGCTGTCCGACAGAACACCAAGCTGTGCGATGTCGCCGTCATGAAAACCAACAGCGATACCGACCTGGTCGGCACCCTGCAGTACTTGGGAGGGATCTGTCGCGTCGAGGGCGGCGGCCACCAAGCCCAAGCTGTAGGTAAGGACGAAGGCGTAGCTCACCAGTCCGAAGTGATCCTGCGACGACGCAGCGATCCCCAAGAGCGAGCCCAGGCCGGGGGTCGGGGCGTAGCCGCCGGGATACCAGTCCTGCTTGAACAACCAGTCTGGGTCGTGCGGGAACCCCCGGCCCCCACTCAACTTAAGGACTGCTTCAGCGCCCATCGGGTACTGCTCTCCAGCTGGACCCACCTCGTAGAGCCCGAACCACAGGCCAGTCAGCCGAGCTGGACGAGGGTGTTCCATCAGTTTGTCCAGCATCCACTTGCCCAGAGCCCGCACATCGCGGTTTCGGTCAACCGAGGCGATGGTCGACCAAATTGGGGATGGGCAGGCGGCGTCGGCGATCCCAAGGGTGTCATCCATGACGGCGTCGAACGTACTTCCGGCTGAAACCAACCCGATCGCCCGATTCACGACCTTCGATGTCAACGCTGGATCACTCATGTCGTCCTCCTTGCCACATGGCGGAGACCGAACAGCATGATCTTCCGCTTCGCCTCGGACACCTCGCTGGAATCAGCCGGCGCCCACAATGCCCGATCCGACGCCAGATTGCTTGCAGCAGCTTGCACTGGAATAAGGACGTCGATCCCCACGTGCCTACTTTCGCTTAACTCTGAAGGCCGGCCAGCTTGCCGCCGCCGCTATCACTCTTCGCGCTGTCCACGCAAAGAGCAAGCAGGCATTACTGCGCTGACCTGCCGACGAGCCATGACCGGTACGACTCCGTTGCGGCCACAGAGGGGCAGGTCACCCCAAGGACGAGGTGACCGAGTGGCATCGGCACCCGGCGCCGTCGGCGCACAAGATGCAGTAGATGTCCGCCGGCGGACGACGGGGTGGCCGCCTCACGGACCTCCGCGAGTACCACGCCTTTGGTCAAGCACGCCTCGATCGCGCCTTACCGTACGGCCATGGATGGCTGAACGAGCGTGGATAGCCTCCAGCAATGACCTCGATCGATGCCTGGGTGGGCGACTGGGAGATCGGTTGCTGCCGCAGCGTGCCGGAGCCCGGCCAGCGGTGGGGCGCGGTCCTGGTCTTCGACGGGGATGTCACGACCAGTGGTGCCGAGCGTCTCGAGCGACTCCCGTCGGGGGCCACACGACTCGCCGGTCGTGTTCAGCAGCGCCTCTCCGGCCCGAACGGGATGGCAATCGTGCGGTGCGGGCCGATCTACGTCTTCATCCACGATGCTCCTGAAGGCGATGGCTTCGAGGGCGAGGGCCGACTCTACGAAGACAACCACTTCGACTACATGGACGAAGCTGGCTTCGAGCGCTGGAAGGTGGCGGGCACTGTCCGGCGACTCTGGGTGGTTCCCGGAAACGGCGGTGACTATCAGGATTGGACCGACGCGACGGGCGGGCTCTTGCAGGGCGAACCGAAGGAAGTCGCGGCCATCGACCCCCGATGGGTCGGGCCGAACAATTGGAGGCGCGGATCGAAATCGAGGTTGATGATGACTGAAGACGAAGCGATCGCGGAGGCCGAGCGGGCGGCGGAACAGGCCGGCTACCCGTTGGACGCCTATGGCCAGGTCGAGGTCAAGAGCGATGATGATGGCTGGCGAGTCTTCTACCGCTGAATCCGCCGGGGCGGCCCGGCGGTCACTTCTCGGTCCGGGTCAAGGAGCCTGGAGTGTCGTCGATCATCCACGGGCGATGAGTCGGACTCGGACGTTCCGCAGGTTTTGACCTACATGCACATGAGTGAGCCTGGTGAGGTGCGCGAAATTCTGCGGGTCATCCACCGCTATTCGTCGTCTGTAGTCAGATAACGCCTCGACGCTCGTGGCATCGTCGCGGACTGATCCCGGCCTGAACGAGGCAATAGTGCCGACCGGCGACGCGCCCGAGGCTGGCGCGATCACATCTTCGGTGCGCAATAGCTCCTCCACCACAAGCGGGGCGCCGTGGGTGGCGTCGCATACCCGGCTGCGCTCCTGAGAGATCCGAAAGCCTATCGGCGGTGCGCTGCGTTGGAAGGTGTTCGCACCTTCTTGGTGGCGGCGTCCACGATCGGCGCGAGTGACCACTCCACCTTCATGCCCACGGCGGCGGCGTAGCGAGCGACGGTGGACAGACGTGTGTCCGCACCCGACTCGAAGCGGGTCACCTGCCCCTGACTGGTCTGCATTCTCTTGGCGAGCTCGGACTGCGTGAGCCCGGACTCCCGCCGCCGGTCCGCCAGTTGCCGGGCGAGTTCACGCCGCTCGAGCGCCGCTGCTACGCGCTGGGGCAGCGAGCGGTCATCCTCCGAAAGTTCGTCGATCAGTACGTCGAGGTCATCCTTGGCGGCCAACTGGCTACCTCCTTGCAGTTTTCGTAACCTAAATATAGGTTAACGGATCCGGCGGCGGGATCGCCAGTCGGCAAGACGGCGCTCGGCCGTTTCTATCTCCCGCGACGGCGTCTTCTGAGGCTTCTTGTTGCAGGCCAACACAGCGAGCAGCACCTGGCTCTTGGCGCCCTCGGTGGCTAAGAGCACCCGGTAGGCAGCGTGAGCCCCTGTCGCCCGGACTTCGTAGATGTCGCCGCGAACGTGACGGGCGGCAGAGAGTCCACTGACCTGCACGTCCTTCATAGCCGCCAGGATCTCGTCACGGTCACCCGCCGGCAGAGTGGGTTCATGAGGAACTCGCGGACAGGCGTGACGCCAGCGGTCGTGCGATAGAAGCGCCACCTCCGCCGGATGGCCGGACGATCCACCATCAGAACAAGAGGTCCGGCGTGATGAGAAGCAAGGGTACGTGCGAGCGGGCAACGGTGCGCGGTGCCAGCCGTGCTCCAGCCCCGGAGATCTGCTCTCGATGAGCTGCCTCGAGGGGAGCCAAAGGGGGGAGCCAAAGTGAGCGATTACCAGTAAATGTCGGTGGACCTTGCCGGAAGATAACCGCAGGTCACCGGCTATTTCGCAGACGCCTACGGATGGCCCCGGAACCCCCAGAAGTACATGAGGCGCAAGGGGTCGCAGGTTCAAGTCCTGCACGGCCCACCGGAAAACCGCAGGTACAGCTTTACGACTTCGGCGCAGGGCTGTGATCATCCGTGATCAATTTGCTACCGTCGGCTGCCACGGGCGGCGTCGACGGAGGCGGCATGCAGGCCCGGGTCTTCCAGCGCACCACCGCCACCGGCGGAGTGCGGCATCCGAGAAACGTGCTGCGAGCGTTGCTTCGAGTGTCAGCGCCTACGTGGCCGAAGCCATCGCTGAGAAGAGCAAGCTTGACGACCTCGCGTCCCTGCTGGACGAGATGCTCGCAGGTACGGGAGGACCGCTCACCGCCGAGGAGTCGGCCGAGGCCGACCGGGTGCTCGGCCGTTGAGCGGTGCCGTGCTCGACGCCGGCACCCTGGTCGGCTTCGAACGCAACGACCGGCGGGTCGTCGGCCTCGTGGCCCGGGCGCTGCACCACGGCCAGGCCCTGGTCGTGCCGGCCGGGGTCGTGGGTCAGGTGTGGCGCGATGGTGCTCGCCAAGTCCGTCTCGTCCGGCTTCTCGGTTCGCCGGTATGCCACGTCGTCGCCCTCGATGACATGGCGGCGAGGGCGGCCGGCCAGCTGTGCGGTGCGTCCGGCGCCTCAGATGTGATCGACGCCTCTGTCGTCGTCCTCGCCCGCCAGCGCGGCCTACGCGTGGTCACCTCCGATCCCGATGACCTCCGCCGACTCGATCCCCGACTCGACGTCGTCGTCGTGTGAGGGCCGCCGCGGACGAAGGACCTCCTGCTGGCTCTTGGCGTGCTCAGGACGCGCAAGGGGTCGCAGGTTCGAGTCCTGCACGGCCCACCCGAATCAGGTGGGCACGACTGTCTGCCCGCTCAGACGGCGGTCGTCTCGCCCCGCCTGGCGCTCGTCGTGGCGCATCCACTGGGCCAGCACGATGCCAGCGGCCACAAGGCCGAGCAGGTCGCCCGTGATCCACAGAAGTCCGCCACCGAACTGCTGGTCGGCCAGGGCTAGGGCACCGGACGTTCCCGGCAGTCGTCCATACCAGCCACCGGCCAGCAGTTCCTTCGTGGTGAGGATGGCGATGCCCAGCACAGCATGGAAAGGCACCAGCAGGAGCACCACCAGGATCCGGGCTCCGTGGGGAAGGCGGCCCCGGCCACCGTCGACGCCGAGGATGCCCCAGAAGAACCCGCACCCGACGACGACGAAATGGATGTGCACGGCCACGTGCACGGCTCTCTGCCGGAGCGACAATTCGAACAGCGGCGTGAGGTAAAGGGCGAACATCGACGCGCCGAAGACGATGCCGGCCACGGCGGGGTGCGTGGCTGTGGCCACGAACCGTCCGTGGACGACCTTCCGCACCGACCGACTCGTCGATGCGCCCGTTGCCTGGAGAGCCAGCGTGACGGGGGCCCCCAGCATGAGCAACATAGGAGCGGCCATTCCCAGCAGAACGTGCTGAGCGACATGGGCGCTGAACAACTCCTCCTCGAGGCCGGCCAGGCCTGACTGAGTGGCCACCGCCACCAGGAGAACCCCACCTCCAAAGGCCAGGTTCCGGCTGAGGGGCCATTGCCGCCCTTTTCCAGCCAGGCTGCGCACTCCGCCGAGGTACAGACCGACCACGAGCGCCAGGCCGAGCGCCGCACCCGGGTCGAACGACACCGGCACCCTCATGGCCGCACCTTATTGACCCGTGACCGACCGTCGGGCGTGGCGATGACGGCTTCAATTGCTGACACCTCCGTGTGTCTCCACCGCTTCCAGTGCCCGTACTCCGTTGTCGATCCCCGAGGGCATCCTCCTCTTCGGTTTTCACAGGATCCCGAGCGTGATAGAAGGTCCCATCGCCGCCTCTGTCGCCGCTGCCGATCGGGCTTCTCCCCGGCCTTCGATGCTGAAGGTGGGCGCCGTGGTGTGGCTCGCGTCGGAGCTGATGTTCTTCAGCGGGCTCTTCGCTGCGTACTTCACTCTCCGGGCGACGAACCCGGAGTGGCCGCCGGACTCGGTGCACCTCAATGTCGCCCGTACCGCCTTCTTCACCGCCCTGCTCGTGGCTTCCAGTCTCACCATGCACGTTGCAGTGGGTGCCGCCGAGGTTTCGGACCAGCGGCGGGCCGTTCTATGGACGTTGATCACCGTCCTCCTAGGTGGCCTGTTCATCACCAACCAGGCGGTGGAGTACGCCGGCCTCGATTTCACGCATACCAGCGACGCCTACGGGTCGATGTTCTTCCTGATGACCGGCTTCCACGGCCTGCACGTGTTGGGAGGCCTCGTTCTCATGGGCGCGGTGCTGGCCGTCGGAGCGGGCGCCTCGGGCCGGCTGCCGCTGGCTGATCCCCTGACGGTCACCGGGTACTACTGGCACTTCGTCGACGTCGTCTGGGTCGCCATGTTCGCGACGATCTACCTGATCCGTTGACCTCGGGCCACCGGCACTGGATCGCGGCCGTTACCGTGACCCTCGCCGCGGTGGCCTGGGTCAGCTCGGCCGCCGGTTCAAGCCCGTCGCCGGCCGGGGCCTCCGGTCCGCCGGCGCCCGTCGCCGGCGCCGACACCGCCGGCCGGCAGCTGTATCTCACCGGCTGCTCCAGCTGTCACGGTGTCGATGGCGCCGGCAGCGAACGGGGCCCGTCCCTTCGGCAGGCGGGTGGGGCCGCCGCCTACTACTACCTGAGCACGGGCCGGATGCCTCTGGCCGACGAGCAGGCTCAGCCCCGGCGCAAGGATCCGGCGTACTCGCCGGCCGAGATCGGCCTGCTCGTCGAGTACGTCGCCTCGCTCGGCGGCGGTCCTCGCCTGCCCCATGTCGATCCGGCCGCCGGCGACCTTGCCCAGGGCGGAGTTCTCTACCGGAGCAACTGCGCCCCCTGCCACACCGCCGCCGGAATCGGAGGTGCGCTCAGCTACGGGCGAGCGGCGCCTTCACTGCATTCGTCGGGGCCCCTGCAGGTGGCCTCCGCTGTCCGGGTGGGCCCTGGACAGATGCCCAAGTTCGGGTCGGAGACCTTCGACCAGGAGGAGCTCGACTCCATCGTCCGCTACGTGCAGCACCTTCGGGCACCCCCGACACCCGGCGGTGCCGCGCTCGGGAGCGCCGGCCCGATCCCCGAAGGCTTCGTGGCCTGGTTCTTCGGAGTGGGCGCCCTCGTGCTGGCCGTGCTCTGGATCGGCAAGCGCCAGGATCAGAATCGTGGCCGCGATGGATGACCGCGAGGTGGTCGACACCAACGAGGAGCGCCCGCCGTCTCTGGCTGCCGAGCGACTCGTCGTTCTCGCCTTCACCGCCAGCATCGTCGCCGGCCTGGCCCTGGCCGGCGTCTACTCCCGCGGCGGCCAGCCCCAGCTCGAGGGAGTCCTCCTGGCCGTCAGCCTCGGCGGTATCGGAATCGGGATGGTCGTCTGGGCCAAGCGGTTCCTGCCGGGAGAGGAGATCGCCGAGGAGCGGGGTCCCCTCGGATCGACGCGGGAGGAACTGCTCGCTTTCACGGAGACGTTCGAGCAGGGTGAGCACGCCATCCAGCGCCGCTCCCTCCTTCTCAAGATGCTCGGTGGCGCGGTCGGGGCACTGGGAATCGCCGCTCTGTTCCCTGTCCGGTCGCTGGGCCCGCGCCCGGGCCGCGGGTTGTTCGGCACCCCCTACCGGCCAGGAGTGCGACTCGTCACCGTTGACGACGATCCGGTGCGCCCGGACGACGTGTCCATCGACGGCGTCATCACCGTCTGGCCCGCGGGGTCCGCCCGGTCCCCGGACGCCCCCACCCTGCTCATCAAGGTCGCCGATGCGGACCTCTTCGGGGCCAGGGTCCGAAGGGATTGGACCGTCGGGAGCATTGTCGCCTACTCCAAACTGTGTACCCACACCGGGTGCCCGGTGGGGCTGTACCAGGCGGACGAGCACCAGTTGCTCTGTCCCTGCCACCAGTCGACCTTCGACGTTCTCGAGGGAGCCAAGCCGATCTTCGGCCCGGCGACCAGGTCACTGCCCCAGCTTCCGATCGGAGTCGACGGCCAAGGCTTCCTCATCGCCACCGGCGACTTCGACGAGCCCATTGGCGCCGGCTTCTGGGACCGGGGGCGATGACGACGGTCGCCCCTGGCCAGGGGGGAGCGGTCAGACGAACCGTCCGGTGGATGGACGACCGGCTGGGTGCGGCCAGCTTCGCCCGCACCGCGCTCAAGAAGGTGTTTCCCGACCACTGGTCGTTCATGCTCGGCGAACTGGCCCTGTACGCGTTCGTGATCCTGGTCTTCACGGGGATCTACCTCACCTTCTTCTTCGATGCCAGCCAGGCCCACACCACCTACAAGGGCAGCTACGAGGTTCTGCGTGGGGTGGAGATGACCAGGGCCTACCGGTCGGCCATCGAGCTGAGCTTCGACGTGCGAGCCGGCCTGGTCATGCGACAGATCCACCACTGGGCAGCGTTGGTGTTCGTGGCCACGATGGTGGTCCACATGGCCCGGGTGTTCTTCACCGGGGCGTTCCGCCGGCCCCGCGAGCTCAACTGGATAGTGGGGGTGACCATGCTGATCCTGGCCGTGTTCAACGGATTCGCCGGCTACTCCCTTCTCGACGACCAGCTCTCGGGCACAGGCCTCCGCATCGGGTACTCGATCGCCCTCTCCGTGCCTCTGATCGGCACGTGGCTGGTCTCGCTGCTGTTCGGTGGCGAGTTCCCGGGGCCGGACATAATCGAGCGGCTCTACGTGATCCACATCCTGATCGTCCCTGCCGCCATCGCCGTGCTCATCGGCGCCCATCTGTCGATACTCCTGCGCCAGAAGCACACGCAGTTCGCCGGCCGGGGCCGGACCGAGGACAACGTGGTGGGGGAGCGGGTCTGGCCGACCTACGCAGCCAAAGCCCTCGGCCTGTTCTTCATCACCACCGCCGTTCTCACCGCCCTGGGCGGGCTGGCCCAGATAAATCCCATCTGGGTCTACGGTCCCTTCGACCCCGCCGAGGTGAGCGCCGCATCCCAGCCCGACTGGTACATGGGCTGGCTCGACGGCGCCCTCCGCCTGATGCCGGGATGGGAGGTCCGGGCCTTCGGCTTCGAGATCCCCAACCCGTTCTTCCCCGGCGTGCTGCTGCCCAGCCTCACCTTCGGGCTCGTCTACCTCTGGCCCTTCCTCGAGGCTCGCGTCACCGGCGACCGCGGTTCCCACCAGCTGCTCGACCGCCCGAGGGACCGGCCGGTGCGGACGGCTCTGGGTGCCGCCACCATCGCCTTCTACGGAGTGCTCTTCCTCGCCGGCGGGGGAGATGTCATCTCCACCACCTTCGGGCTCTCCGTCAACGCCGTCTTCTCCGCTTTCAGGATCCTCCTGGTGGTCCTGCCCGCTGTCGCCGGCTGGGTCACGTGGCGGCTGTGCCACGAGCTCCAGCTGCGGGACGGCCCACCGCCGGCGGATGAATCAGTCGCGGTGGCGACTCTGTCGGGCGAACCCGACGACGGACGCGGCGAGGAGCATGGAGCCGGGTACCGCGGCCCAAAGACCGAGAGCGAGGCCGTTGGCGAGCACAACTGAGCCTGCCCCCACCCCGAGCGGCCAGATGCTGGCGTGGGGGAGGTAGGGCTCCGTCTCCCCATCGGCGTGGCGCCCAGCAGTCACAGGCGCGCTCGGATGCTCGCGTGTCGCCCACCAGAGGTACCCGCCGATGATGAGGGCGAGGCCGGCGGCCAGGAGCAGGAGAACCGAGCCCGCCTCCTCGTAGCTGAGGAACCAGTAGCCCGCAGAGACGAGCGCCAGGTATGCGCCGATGGCCAGGAGCATCCGGGACCCGAAGTTCACCGTGGTGCCTTTCGGTCCAGGAAGCTCGGACCGCTTGCGCCGGCAGGGGTATGGCGAAGGTCCCATACCGGCCGGTTCGAGCGGATGGGGGGAAGCTCCCTCTCGAAGTTGGTTGGCGGGGGCGGCGATGTGGTGGCCCACTCCAGAGTGTGGCCACCCCAGGGATCGTCCCCCGCCGGCGCTCCCCGCCGCATGCTTCGCCACACGTTGGCCAGGAAGAACAGCGTCGACATCCCCAGCACGAACGAGCCGATGGTGGAGATCAGGTTCATGGTGGTGAAGCCGTCGGCAGCGGTGTAGTCGACCACCCGGCGGGGCATGCCCTGAAGTCCCAGTCGGTGCTGCACGAAGAATGTGGCGTGGAACCCGATGAAGGTGGTGGCGAAGTGCAGGCGGCCGAGGCCCTCCCCCAGCATCCGCCCGGTGAACTTGGGGAACCAGTAGTAGACGCCGGCGTAAAGGGCGAACACCGATCCTCCGAACAGCACGTAGTGCATGTGGGCCACCACGAAGTAGGAGTCGGTGACGTGGAAGTCGATCGGCGGCGATGCCAGCAGCACGCCGCTGAGCCCGCCGAGCAGGAACGTGATGAGGAACCCGATGGCGAAGAGCATCGGCGTCTGGAAGGTGAGCCTCCCGCCCCACATCGTTCCTATCCAGTTGAAGAACTTGACTCCGGTCGGCACCGCGATCAGAAATGACATCCCGCTGAAGAACGGGAGCAGGACGGCGCCGGTGGCGAACATGTGGTGGGCCCACACGCCGATGGAGAGGGCGGCGATGGCCAGGGTGGCGAAGACCAGGCCCTTGTAGCCGAACACTGGGCGCCACGAGAAGACGGGCAGGACCTCGGTGATCACCCCGAAGAAGGGCAGGGCCAGGATGTAGACCTCGGGGTGGCCGAAGAACCAGAAGAGGTGCTGCCAGAGGATCGGCGAGCCCCCGGCCGCGGGGTCGAAGACGTGGGTCCCGAAATGACGGTCGGCGAAGAGCATCACCGAGGCCGCGGTGAGCACGGGGAAGGCCATGAGCACCAGCACGCTGGTGACGACCATGTTCCAGGTGAATATCGGCATCCGGAACATGGACATTCCCCGGGCCCTCATGCACAGGGCGGTGGTGATCACGTTCACGGCGGTGAACACGGCGGAGAAGCCGGTGAGCAGGAGGCCGATCAACCACAGGTCGCCACCGACACTCGGGGCGTAGGTCTGCGTCGAGAGCGGGGCGTAGGCGAACCATCCGAAGTCGGCGGCGCCGTCGGCGGTCAGGAAACCCGAGATCATCGTAAGCCCGCCGCCCAGGTAGAGCCAGTAGCTGAGGGCGTTGAGCCGGGGGAAGGCCATGTCCTTGGCGCCGATGTGGAGCGGCACCAGGTAATTGGCCAGCCCGAAGGCGAAGGGGCCGAGGAACAGGAACATCATGACGCTGCCGTGCATCGTGAACAGCTCGTTGTAACGCCCGGGTCCTACGACCTGCAGGCCCGGTTCGGCCAGTTCGGCCCGCATTACAAGTGCCAGGGCGCCGCCCACCATGAAGAAGGCGAAGGCAGTCACCATGTAGCTGATCCCTATCGCCTTGTGGTCCGTCGTGGTGAGCCAGGCGAGGATGCCCGTCGACCGGCGTGGCGGCGGTGCCGGCGGCTCGGAGACCCTGGGCTCGTCGAGAAGGGTCAAAGGGTGTCCCCCGCGCCGGCGGCCACACCCGAGCGCTGTTCCGCCGCCCACCGCCGGAACTCGGCGGGCGCCACGGCGCGCACCGAGAAGCTCATCTTGTAGTGGTCGAGCCCGCAGAACTCGGCGCACCGGCCTACCCACGTTCCCCGTTCCTTCACCTGCACCTGGACCTCGTTGTCGATTCCTGGAATGAGGTCGCGCTTGGAGAGGAACCTCGGTATCCAGAAGGAGTGGATGACGTCGGTGGACTGGAGCCGGAACCGCACCGTCTGGCCGACCGGGAGCACCAGCGTCGGTACCGCCCCAGGTGTGCCGGTGACGGTGATCTGCTCGCGCGGGTAGTGGAACTGCCACTGCCACTGGAATCCCGTCACCTCCACCACCAGGTCGGGGCGTGCCGAGGTCGACACCACTTTGCGCTGTGTCCCGAAGGTGAAGGCGAACAGCACGGCCACCACCAGGATCGGAGCGACCGTGTACACCACCTCGACGGGGACGTTGTAGGGATTCTGCGCCGGCACGTTGTCGTCGCGGCGGCGGTACTTGAAAACCACGTACCCGATCAGGCCCCACACCAGAGCGCCGACGCAGATGGCGGCGATGGTGGAGCCCTGCCAGAGGCGGAGGATCCGGTCACCTTCACGGGTGACCGGCTCGGGCGCCCAGAACCGCGATGCTCCACAGCCGGACGATCCGACCGCGAGCACGAAGGCGCCGAGGGGCACCGACCGCTGGAAGCCGCGCCTCGGGCTGTGGAGGAGCACTGACCGGCCAAGCTACCCGGGCGGCGATCGGGCCACCCGGTGGCCGGGCGAGCGGACATCCAGCAACGCCAAAGGTAGGTTCCGAGGGAGATGTACCGGTTCCTGCTCCGCCCCCGGTGGCTCCTGGGCCACCTGCTCGCTGCCGGTCTGGTGGTTCTGCTCGGGAGCCTCGGTCTGTGGCAGCTGAGACGGCTGGACGAGCGGCGGGAGCACAACGCCCTCGTCCTGGAACGTTCGGCGACGGTGGTGCCTCTGCCGGCGGAGGGATGGGACGGAGCGGCGGATGCTGCCTCTCTCGCCTTCCGGAGGGTGCGGTTACAGGGCAGGTACGTGGCGGACAAGGAGGTGCTCGTGAGGTTCAGGTCCAACCAGGGCCTGCCCGGTTACAACGTCCTCACGCCGATGACCACAGCGCAGGGGGCGATCATCGTGAACCGCGGCTGGGTTCCGCTGGAAATGGGTGACCATTGGCCCGTGCCCCGGGCGGGGCCCCCCGAAGGAGAGACGTCGGTCACCGGGCTCCTGCGTTCGTCGCAACCTGGCGACCGTTTCCTCCCCAGTGGACCGACGGCGAACGTGCCCCTGTCCGTCGGCGCTGTCAACGTGGCCGGTCTGAAGCGCCGTCTCTCTCTGGCGCTCTACCCGCTGTACCTCGAGCTCGACCGACCGGAGGCCGCTGATGCGGCGGCAGGCTTCCCGCAGGCACTGCCGGCCCCCGAGCTCGACGAGGGCCCCCACCTGTCCTACGCCATCCAGTGGTTCTTCTTTTCCGCCGGCGCCGCCGCCGGGTGGGTGATGCTCATCCGCATCTCCGCCCGGAAGCGGCTCGAACTAGGGCCGGTAGGGGCGGAGTCCGCCTTCGGGGATCTGGCCTAGGCGCCCTGCGCGGTAATCGTCCATGGCCTGCTGCAGCTCCGCCGTGGTGTTCATCACGAAAGGCCCGTACGTCGCCACCGGTTCGCGGATGGGCCGGCCCCCCAGCAGGAGCACGTCGAGGGGCCGGCTGGAGTGCCCGCCTACCGTTAAGGCGTCGCCGGGGCCGAACAGCGCCAGTTGCCCGCTCTCGACGGTCCGCCTCGCATCGCCGGCGCCCACCGTGCCGGCGCCGGCCAGGATGTAGGCGAGGGCGTTGAAGTCACTCCGCCACGGCACAGCGAGCTGTGCGCCCGGCGCGACGGTGGCATGGGCGACGGTGATGGGCGTGTAGGTGGCGCCCGGCCCCTTGTGTCCGCCCAGATCACCGGCGATGAGGCGCACGAGGGCGCCGCCGTCACCGGAGGCCAGCAGGGTGACCTGATCGCCTTCGAGGTTCTGGTAGCGGGGAGCGACCATCTTGTCCTTGGCCGGCAGGTTGACCCAGAGCTGGATGCCGTGGAACAGGCCACCGCTGACCACCAGCTCCTCGGGCGGTGTCTCGATGTGCAGGATCCCGCCGCCCGCCGTCATCCACTGCGTCGCCCCGTTGGTGATCACGCCGCCGCCCCCGTGGGAGTCCTGGTGCTGGAAGGTCCCGTCGATCATGTAGGTGACTGTCTCGAAGCCGCGGTGCGGGTGCCAGTTCGTGCCCTTCGGCTCGCCGGGGGAGTACTCGACCTCGCCCATCTGGTCCATGTGGACGAAGGGGTCGAGGTCGGCCACATCGACGCCGGCGAAGGCGCGGCGCACGGGGAAGCCTTCGCCCTCGAAGCCCTTGGGCGCGGTGCTCACGGAACGGACAGAGCGCTCGGCCGACGCCGCCGCCGGCGGGTCGATCTTGGCGAGGGTCAGTGTGTCAGCGGTGACTGCCGGCATATCGCTACCTCCAGATAGTTGCAGACGCAAACATCAACAACGGAGTCGTCACCCGACATGTTCCCGCACCGGGTACCAAGAGGTCAGCTCCCGGTGGCCGCGGCCAGAACCGCCTGGCCGCCGGCGGCGGGACCGTCCGCATGACCGAACACCGCGGTGCCCGCCACGAGGACGTCGGCGCCCGCATCGACGCAGGAGCGGGCGTTGCCGGCGTCCACGCCACCGTCGACCTCGACCTCGGTGGGCAGCCCTTGGCGCCCGATCTCGGCCCGGACCCGCTCCACCTTGGACAGCATGCGCGGGATCAGCTTCTGGCCTCCGAAACCGGGGTTGATGGTCATCACCAGGGCGAGATCGCACATCTCGAGCACATCGTCGATCGACGATGCCGGCGTGCTCGGGTTGATCGCCACTCCCGAGCGGCAGTCCAGTTCGCGGATGGCGCCGAGGGTCCTGTGCAGGTGGGGCGACACCTCGTAGTGGACGGTGATGGCGTCCGCTCCCGCCGAGGCGAAGGTCTCCAGGTGCCGCTCGGGCTCCACGATCATCAGGTGCAACTCCAGCGGCAGGTCGGTCACCCGCTTGAGGGCCCGCACCGAGTCGGTACCGTAGGTGAAGTTCGGTACGAACACTCCGTCCATCACATCCACGTGGAGCCGCTCCGTTCCACTGCCCTCCAAGGAGGTGACAGCATCGGCGAGATGACCGAAGTCGGCGGCCAGGAGGCTGGGTGCGAGGTGAATGGCACCGGCGCAGGGAGTCCAGGTTGAACGGGGCACGGCGACATCATGCACCGGGCGATGCCGCCGTTACTAGCTGAGCGGGGCAGGCGCGGGTTGCCTCCGCCACGGCGGTGACAGTGCCGTGTACAGCTCCACGGGGACGGTGCCGGAGTCGCGCTTGTTGTAGGACCAGTCCCACTGCTTCTGGCGGTGACGCTGGTCGAGGTGCGCCTCGCCCTTCCTGATGTCCAGCAGTTCGGCGATGAGCTCGGACTCCAGCGGGTCGGCTGACCGGTCGGCATGGGCGGCGAACTCGTCGCCGAAGTGCTCGATGATGCTTCCGACAACGAGCTGCTGCTGGGTGGCGAGGAAGCAACGCGACCGCTCGGTGATCGTGCTCAACCGCTTACGGATGACGCCGATCCCGTGGTCGCCGCCCTCGGATGCGCTCAGGTTGACCAGCGCGTCCGACAAAGCCATACCGTCGAGCTTGCAGGGCGAGCACTGCCCGCACGACTCGACGGCCAGGAAGCGGGCCACGCCGGCCGCGACAGTGGTCATGTCGACGGTGTCGTCGAACACTATGAACGCACCGGAGCCGAGCCCGCTGCCGATACCCGAGAGGCCCTCGTAGCTCACCGGGGTGTCCAGCTGGGAGCCGAGGATGATCGGGTTGGCGACGCCCGAGAGGATCGCCTTGATGGTGCGCCCGGGCCGGGGCCCGCCGCCGATGGCCTCGATGACCTCGCCGAGGGGCGTACCCATCTGCACCTCACCGACCCCGTGTCGCTGGGTGTGGCCGGTGACCGTGCACACCATCGTCCCGGGCGACTCGGTGGTGCCGAGGCTACGGAACCAGGTGGCGCCGCGGGCGATGATCCGGGCCACATTGGCGAGGGTCTCGGTGTTGTTGACCAGCGCCGGCGGCGACGGAGCGTCCGTGCTGGCCGCCGTCTCGATGCCGCGGCGGAAGGTGGGCACGATCCGGGGGAAGGGCCACCGCCCGTCGATGGTCTCCAGGAGTGCGCTCTCCTCGCCGTACAGGTACTCGTCGGGTCCCTCGAACACCTGCAGCTGCACGCCTTCGCTCCAGCCTGCGTCCTCCACCTCGTCGATGGCGGCACGGACACGGTCGACCTCGCCGGCGAAGGACTGCTTCATGGCGAAGACGACCAGGTCGGCACCGACGGAGCGGGCGGCGATGAGCGCCCCCTCCACCACGACGTAGGGGTTCCTGCGCAGGATGGTGCGGTCCTTGAAGGTGCCGGGTTCGCCCTCGGCGGCGTTGACGATCACCGTCGACGGAGCATCCGGAATTCGGTTCCCCGCGACCGTCTGCCACTTCCGGCCGGTGGGGAAGCCGGCGCCGCCTCTGCCGCGGAGGCCGGATTCCGAGAGGACCTGGATGATCTCCGCGGGCTCCATCTGGAGGGCGGCCTCGATGCCCTGGCCACCGCGGCGCTTGACGAAGTCTTCGAGGGAGATGATCGGCTGGGGGTAGAGGACCCGGTGAACGAGGGTGGTACGAGGGCTTGTGCTCACGTTCACAATCAAGACGATATCAGTCTGTACCGGCGAGGGCACGCCGGGACCCCGGCGCTCCGGGGTGGGTCAGGTCCGATGGCGTACAGTGCCGCACGACGAACGTGCCGGATCGAAGGTACGTACGGTGATTGCTCGGAGGGTAGACGATGGAGATCGGACCGCTGACCACCCGGTCAGTCCTTACCGTCGAGGCGGGCGACAGTGTGCGCGACGCCGCGGTGTGGATGATGGAGCGCGGCGTTGGGTCCGCAGTAGTGATGACCGACGACCGGCCGGTCGGCCTCATCACCGATCGGGAGGCGCTGCGCGTCATCGCGCGGGGTGAGGACCCCGACGTGTTGACCGCCGGAAAGTGCGCCCTCAAGAGCCTGAAGACGGTCAGTCCCGAACTCGACGTCGTGGAGGCCGCCCGGGTGATGAGGGAGAAGGGGTTCCGCCACCTCGTGGTGGTCGACGATCAGGGTGCCCTCGCCGGCGTCTTCTCCATGCGTGATCTGGTGGTGGGGCTCCTTCAGGAGCGCAACGCCCCCGCTCCCACCAACCCCTAGCGGTTCGGTCGCAGGGGCGAGCGCTCAACGGGCCAGCAGGACACGCTGGCAGGCCGAGCAGATGTAGTCCGTGTCGTGAAGGCGCTTCTTCCACCCGGCCGGAAGGGTCTGGAGGCTGCGGCACCCGGTGCACCGCATCTGGCTCGTGGCCAGAGCCTGGCCGAGTCCCGCCAGCACCTTCATCGGGCCGGCTCCACGGGCGACGTTCGACTTGGGGCGGGTCCGGGCCTGGCCGGCCCCCGCCTGTCGGTCGGCCTGGAGCCGGGCCTCCCTGGCCACACGTGCCCGGGCATCGTGTTCGGTGGCGGCCTCGGCGATCTGGGCCAGGGACTGGCGCCGCTCCTCCTCGGTGACCGCCGATGACCTACGGGCTGTCCGGGCCCAGGTTCCGGGCGCGGTCCCGAGCCAGAGCGCGGCGTTCGGCACGGTGTTGGTGCCCCGGTACACCGGCGGTGGCGGTCGGCTCTTTGCCTCCTGGTAGGCCTCGTTGAGCTCCCGCATCCGCCGCTCTGCCCGGCTGCGTCGCCGTGGGGAGCTGTCGAGGTGGCGGTCCGGGTGGTGACGCTGGGCGAGGCACCTGTAGGCCTCGGTGATCTCCTTGCGTGACGCCGTCGGGGGTACGCCCAGGACCTCGAACGGGTCCCGTTTCTGGACCCTGGGTTCCTGGTCACCCTCGCCGGGGTCCGAAAACGCCATGGGCAGTCATCCTTTGTCGGCCACCCGCGGTCCGTGTTCAATTTTGGTATACGACGCGTAGTCTACCGTTCCCGGCTACAATGGGCACGAAGTGGACGGCAGGAAAGCGCCTGTTGCTACAGCAGTGAAGCCTTCGCCACGGTACTGGTCGTGGAGCGGAGTTGCACGGGAACAGGAATCGTGTTCCAGTTGTCTACTTTCCTACACGGCCCTCCACGGCCGGTGGTCCTTGTAGCACTCTAGAAGAGACACGTGTGAACTATGGCATCCAGGAATGATCATGAGGCCCATGAAGATCTCCTTCGGATCTATCTGAACGAGATCGGCCGGTACCCCCTGCTGACCAAGGCCGACGAGCAGCACCTCGGCGAGGTCATCGAGGCCGGCGTCGCCGCGGGCGAGGTCATGAACAGCACGCCGACGGGCCTCTCTCCGTCGCGCAAGCGCGAGCTCAAGTACGAGATTGCCGAGGGAGAGCGGGCCCGCAAGCAGTTCGTGCAGGCCAACCTCCGGCTCGTCGTCTCCGTGGCCAAGAAATACCAGGCGTCGGGCCTGCCCCTCCTCGACCTCGTCCAGGAGGGCAACCTCGGCCTCATGCACGCGGTCGACAAGTTCGACCACAAGAAGGGCTTCAAGTTCTCCACCTACGCCACGTGGTGGATCCGTCAGGCCATTCAGCGCGGTGTCGCAAACACGGCCCGCACGATTCGCCTTCCCGTGCACGCCGGCGACGCCGTCGCCCGGGTATTGAAGACGGAGACCCGCCTCCAGATGGAGTTGGCCCGGCCGCCCACCATCGCCGAGGTCGCCAAGGAGTTGGGTACCACGCCCGAGAAGGTCGTCGAGGCCCTGGGTTTCCCGGCCGACACGAGGTCGCTGTTCGAGCCCCTCGGCGAGGACGGCGATGCCGAGCTGGCCGACGTCATCGAGGATCGTGGCGCTGCCTCTCCGCTGGACGAGGCGGTTGCAGCGGTCATGCCGGAAGAGATCTCGAGGCTGCTCTCGTTTCTCGACGGCCGGGAGGGTGCCATCCTGCGGATGCGTTTCGGCCTCGACGGCGGCGAGCCCATGGGTGTCGAGCAGGTGGCCATGCGCTTCAACCTCAGCCGTGAGCGCATCCGCCAGATCGAGGCCCGGGCCATGTCGAAGCTCCGCCATCCCTCGATCGACACCGGGGCGCTCGAGCTTCTGACCGGCTGACACCCCGCCCCCCGCGGCAGGGGCCAAGTGCATCCCTACAGGAACTACGGACACGTTTGTGACACGGGTCCTAACGGGCCCCGTGACTGCTTCGACGCTGTAGCAGTACGTGTCCGTGGTTCCACCGGGCTGCGCTAAGTGACGGACACACTTATTGAACCCGACCTCCTGCTGGTCTAGAGAGGTACCGCACCACTACCCAAGGAGGTTCCATGAAGCGCGTCCGCCCCAAGGCTCCGGAAGCCGACGAGGCCATCGCCGAGGAAGCCCCGGCCACCGCCGCGCCGCAGCCGGAGCGCAGGCCACGCAAATCCAGCCTTCTCAGCGAATGCTGGGCCGATCTGCGGGGTCGTCCCCGTCCTGTGGCCGAACCGGTCTGGGAGCCAGAGCCTGAGTCCAGGATCGAGACCGGCGGAATCGGCATCGACGACGTCGGCTTCCGGCGCATGGAGAGCCGGTACGCCCGGTCCTCCTCGTCCTCGGACCGGAGCTGACATGCCGCTCTACCTGAACTGCAAGTCCTGCGGCCGGGAGTTCTCGGCCGGCGTGGACATGCCGCCCCCGGAGTCGCGGCCCCACGAGTGCACGCACTGCCACGCCGCGCCGGTGTACGAACCCGCCGATTTCTCGGTGCCCGCCGGTTACACGCAATCCGATTTGGACAGCGTCAGCCAGCACGGGTAATCACGCTTGAACAGAACCGGCCCGGTCACATCGCCCTTGCGGGCGGGGCGACCGGGCCGGTTCTTTTGATGAGTGACCTGGTGCCGGCGCCAGGAGTTGATTCTCAGGCGGTGGGCAGCGTGCAGGTGAGTTCGAGGTCGATGCTGTCGCGCACCTTCAGGGCGCCCATCATGGCCGAATAGGGCTTGATGCCGAACTCGCTCTGAACGACGCTGGTCTTGCCCACGAGCTGGTCGCCCTTGGTGGTGACGGTGAGGGTGGCCGGCTTGGTCTGGCCCTTGATGGTGAGATCGCCGCTGACAGTCACCGTGGGCTCACTCCCACTGATGCTGGTGGATTTGAACGTCACGTTCGGGTGCTTGCCGGTGTCGAGGGTCTTCTCGATGTTCTTGGAGATGTCGACCCGGTCCTTGTCGCTCAGAGGCTTCACACCGCCAACGGCGCTGACGATCTCCAGGGACCTGAGGTCCACCGTGATCTCAACGCTGCTGGCCGACGGGTTGTCGGCATCGAGGTTGATCGTGCCGTTCCACTTCTTCGCCTCGAGGACCAGATCGTGTCCGATCTTGGCACCCATTCCGGCTCGGAAGGTATGGACGGTGAGGCTTGCCTCGTCCGGGCTGATGCTGTGGGTGCCGCTCTTGAATGTCATGGCACGACACTAACGGGGCCATTTGTGGCGGGGCAAGGCCGGCGACAGCTCCCGCAGGATTCTCCCGCAGAGTCAAACCTGGGTTGCGCGAATGACGTTCAGTGCGCCACCGGCGCGGAACCACTCCAGGTGCTCCTGCGACATCGTGTGGGTGCACTCGAAGTCGACGTCCTCGCCACCCGGTCGGACGACCCGGCAGTGGACCGTGCGGCCTGGGGCCAGGTCGGACAGCCCCAGGATGGAGACACGGTCGGCGGGCCCGACGAGCTCGTAGGAGCCGGGCTCGCCGAAGGTGAGGGGGAGCACGCCCTGCTTCTTCAGGTTGGTTTCGTGGATTCTGGCGAAGGAACGCACCAGCACCACCTTCGCGTTGAGGTGCCTCGGCTCCATCGCCGCGTGCTCCCGGGAGGATCCCTCGCCATAATTGAGGTCGCCCACGACGGCCCATGCCACTCCCGCGTCACGGCAGTGGCGGGCGGCGTCCGGAATCGGTTCGACCGCGTTCGCGTGCACGGGGCAAAGCGCCGTGCCCGGATCCTCGGTGAACGCATTGACCGCGCCGAGGAAGAGGTTGCGGGAGATGTTGTCGAGATGGCCGCGGTAGCGGAGCCAGGGGCCGGCGGCCGAGATGTGGTCGGTGGTGCATTTGCCCACCGCTTTCAGCAGCACCGGCAGGCCGACGAAGTCGTTGCCATCCCAGGCGGTGAAAGGCTCGAGGAGCTGGAGGCGGTCGCTGTCCGGGCGCACCACCACCTCGACGTTCGACGCGTTCTCGGCCGGGGGTTCGAAGCCTGCGCCGGCGGGCTCGAACCCCCGTATCGGAAGCTCCTCCCCGGACGGGGGTTGGAGGTGGGCCCCGTCACTGCCGCCGTCGAGTCCGTCCTTCAATGGGTTGAAGTCGAGCGTGCCGGCGAGGGCAAAGGCGACGACGGTCTCGGGGGAGGCGACGAAGGCCAGGGTCGAGGCCATCCCGTCGTTGCGCCGGGGGAAGTTGCGGTTGTACGAGGTGACGATCACGTTGGTCTCCCCCTCGGCCACGTCGTCGCGCTTCCACTGTCCGATGCAGGGGCCGCAGGCATTGGCCAGAACGGTGGCGCCGATGGCCTCGAGATCGGCCAGGAGGCCATCCCGCTCGATGGTGGCGCGGACCCGCTCCGATCCCGGCGTGACGAGCAGCGGTGTCTTGACCCTCAGACCGTGGGCGCTGGCCTGGCGCGCCACGTTGGCAGCGCGCGTTATGTCCTCGTAGGAGGAGTTGGTGCAGGAGCCGACGAGGGCCGTACTGATGGTGAGGGGCCAGCCATTCGCGCGGGCTTCGTCGCCCATCTCGGAGACAGGTCGGGCAAGGTCGGGGGTGTGGGGGCCGTTGATATGGGGTTCGAGCGTGCTCAGGTCGATCTCCACCACCCGCTCGTAGAAGCGGCCGGGATCTCCGGCGATGTCGGGGTCGGGACGTAGAAGCTCGCCGGCGGCGTCGCACAATGCCGCGAGAGGCTGGCGCCCGGTGCAGACCAGGTACTCCCTCGTCTTGTCGTCGTACGGGAACACCGAGGTGGTGGCGCCCACCTCGGCCCCCATGTTGCAGATGGTCGCCTTCCCGGTGGCGCTGATGGATACGGTGCCTTCACCGAAGTACTCGATGACGGCGCCCGTGCCTCCGCTGACCGACAGGACATCCGCGACCTTGAGGATGACGTCCTTGGGGCTGGCCCAACCGTTGAGCGACCCCTTCAGGTGGACGCCGATGATGTTGGGCCACCGGAGGCCGAACGGGGTGCCCACCATGACGTCGACGGCGTCGGCTCCGCCCACGCCGATGGCGAGCATGGCCAGACCGCCGGCATTTGGCGTGTGGGAGTCGGTCCCGATCATGAGCCCGCCGGGGAAGGCGTACTGCTCGAGGACGACCTGGTGGATGATGCCGGAGCCGGGCTTCCAGAACCCGATCCCGTACTTCGCCGAGACCGTGCGGAGGAAGTCGTAGACCTCCTCGTTGGCCTCGACCGCGGCCAGAAGATCGACGCGGGCGCCCGCTCGGGCGGCGATCAGGTGGTCGCAGTGCACGGTGGTGGGCACTGCCACCTGGGGCAGGCCGGCGGTCATGAACTGGAGCAGGGCCATCTGGGCGGTGGCGTCCTGCATGGCCACCCGGTCGGGCAGCAGCTCGCAGTAGGACGAACCGCGCTCCTTGGGGCAGGCCGAAGGATCCACCAGGTGGCCGCCCAGGATCTTCTCGGTGAGAGTGAGGGGGCGCGCCAGGTCACGGCGGAGGACGGCCACCCCCTCGGCCAGCCGGCGGTGGGCCGACTCAACCTCCTCGGGGTGCGAGCCCGATCCGGAGACGGTCATGCGGCTGAGCCACCCCTGCCTGCCTGTGCCGCCTCGATCCGGTCCACCCGGCCCACCGGGAGGACGTGCCACGTCTGTTCGATGGTGGCCTCCCAGTTGTCGATCAGCGCCCGCGCCCGCGGGGATCCGGTGAGGTCGAAGTGGCGCTCCACCAGCCAGCGCAGCTCCTCGACGTGCTCGCCGTCGGGACGCACGGCTTCCACCAGCGCGGTGTTGAGCCGGGCGGTGAGGTGGGAGTCGGGATCCCAGACGTAGGCCTCGCCGCCGGTCATGCCGGCGCCAAGGTTGTAGCCCACCGGTCCGAGGATCACCACGGTGCCGCCGGTCATGTACTCGCACGCGTGGTCGCCGGTCCCCTCCGTGACGGCGTTGGCTCCCGAGTTGCGGACTCCGAAGCGCTCGCCGGCCGCGCCGGCTATGAACACGTCGCCGCCCGTGGCGCCATAGAGACAGGTATTGCCGGCCAATACCGGGTCTCCGGCGTCGTCGTCCGGAGGACGGATGACGATGCGACCGCCGCCCATGCCCTTGCCCACGTAGTCGTTGGCCTCACCGACCAGCTCCAACTCGATGCCGTCGGAGAGGAAGGCACCAAAACTCTGGCCGGCGGATCCGTGGAGGCGCACGGTGGCCGTTCCTGCCGGCGGCCGGCCGCCCCACTCCAGGGCGATGGCACCGCCCAGGGCGGCACCGATGGTCCGGTCCCGGTTGGTTATCGGGTAGCTGAGCTCGATGTCGTCGCCCTCCCAGACGCCACGGAAGGCGTCCGCCTCGATGCGGTCCCCCAGAGCCGAGCGGGGCCGCTGCACGGGAAGGTTGGCCACGAAGTGGCGTGGGCTCGAGGCGTACGGCATACCTGGCAGTACGAGGATGGGGCTCAGGTCGATCGAGTCTGTCCGGGGCTTTCCGGTGCTGCGCTGGCGCAGCGATTCCACCCTTCCGATGGCCTCGTTCATGGTGCGGAAGCCGAGCTGAGCCAGCATCCGGCGAACCTCGCCGGCGACGAACAGCAGGTACGTGGCCACACCCTCGGGCGTTCCGGTGAACTTCTCGCGGAGGTGGGGGCGCTGGGTGGCGATGCCGGTGGAGCACGTGTCGCGGTGGCAGGCCCGGAGCATGATGCAACCTTCGGCGATCATGGCTGCGGTTCCGAACGAGTACTCGTCGGCACCCAGTAGGGCCGCGATCATCACATCCCGGCCGGTCATGAACCCGCCGTCGACACGGATGCGGGCCCGGTCACGGAGGCCGTTCTCCATGAGGGCGGATTGCGTCTCGGCCAGGCCGAGCTCCCACGGCATGCCTGCATGCTTGATGGACGAGAGCGGAGAGGCACCGGTGCCACCGTTCCAACCGGAGATGTGCACGACGTCGGCCAGAGCCTTGACCACGCCGGCGGCGATCGTGCCCACGCCGTCCTCGGCCACCAGCTTCACTGAGACGTCGGCGTGACGGTTGACCTGCTTCAGGTCGAAGATGAGCTGGGCCAGATCCTCGATGGAGTAGATGTCGTGGTGCGGCGGCGGCGAGATCAGGGTCACCCCCGGCTGCGTGTGGCGGAGGGTGGCGATCTCGTCGCTCACCTTGTGACCGGGGAGCTGACCGCCCTCACCGGGCTTGGAGCCCTGCGCCACCTTGATCTGCAACTCGTCGGCGTAGGCGCAGTACTCCGGTGTGACGCCGAAGCGGCCGGAGGCAATCTGCTTGATCTTGCTGTTCTTGTCGCCGGTGGCCCGGCCCCGGGTGTGGAACCGGTACTGAGCCTCGCCTCCCTCGCCGCAGTTAGAACGGCCGCCGATGAGGTTCATGGCTTCGGCCAGTGTCTCGTGGGCTTCGCGGGAGAGCGAGCCGTGGGACATGGCTCCGGTCGAGAAGCGGGTGGCGATGGACGACGCCGGCTCTACCTCTTCGAGGGGAACGGGGTTGGTGCACGGCACGAACTCGAGAAGGTCCCGCAGCTCGGTGGGGGGCCGGTCGTTGACGAGGGTGGCGAACTCCTCGTAGGTGGGCTCGCTGTCCGAGCGAAGCGCCCGCTGCAGGAGGTGGGCGGCGTTCATGTTGTTGAGCGCGCCCACCACCTCCTTGTTGTGGGTGTGGTCCTCGCCGCCGCGCTTGAGGTCCCGGTAGAAGCCGGGGTTACCCAGCTTGGGGAGCTCGTCACCCTCCGGCGGCCAGCTCACCTGGGCGTGGAGGGTGACGGCGTCCTCGCCGAGGGCGTTCCACCCGATGCCGCCCACGATGGAGGGCGTCCCCTTGAAGCAGGTCTCGACGACGTCTGGGCCGAGTCCCACAATCTCGAAGATCTGGGCACCCCGGTAGGAGTCGACCGTGCAGATACCCATCTTCGACATCACCTTGAGCACACCGTCCTCGACCGCGGCGTGATAGCGCTCCTGGGCATCGGGACTGAGCATGTCGGCGTCCTCGGCGGCGTCGGCCTCGGCGGCGACGCTGAGCAGGGCCAGACGAGGACACACGGCGTCCGCGCCATAGCCGAGCAGGCAGGCCACGTAATGGACGTCACGGGCGTCGTCGGCGACGACAACCAGGCTGGCCGCCTCCCGCAGACCACGGTCGCTGAGGCGGTGGTGGACGGCGCCGCCGGCCAGTAGCGACGGCACCGGGACGCGACCGACGGATGCCGATCCGTTGTCGATGACGATCACGGCCCTACCGGAGCGCACGACGTGCTCGGCCTCGTCGCAGAGCCGCCCCACTGCCGCCTTCAGGCCCGCTGGGCCGTCTCCGACGGGGAAGCTGGCGTCGAGACGAGCGCAGCCGAAGTCGCCGTGCTCCTCGTCGGCCAGAACGTCGATGGCGCTGGGGTAGAGGAAGAAGGAGTTGAGGGAGATGAGGCGGGCCGCCTCGGCCGTCTCCGACAGCAGCGGCCGTCGGGGGCCGATGAGGGTCCGCAGGCTCATGACAAGGCGCTCGCGCAGGTGGTCGATGGGCGGGTTGGTGACCTGGGCGAAGCGCTGCTTGAGGTAGTGGTGGATCGGCCGCGGACGATCAGCCATGAGCGGCAGGGCAGTGTCGTCACCCATCGAGAACACCGGCTCCTTGGCATCGGTGGTCATGGGCTTGAGCACCATCCGGAGCTCCTCGGTCGTGTAGCCGTGGGCAGCCTGGCGCCTGGCCAGCTCGGCGGGCGCCGGCGGCTCCTGTACGGGCCGGCCGTTGCTGACCTTGCGCAGACCGTCCGAGGCCCACCGCCCGTAGGGACCGGCGGCGGCCAGCCTTTCCTTGCATTCCCTGTCGAGGATCACACCACGGGTGGGGTCCACGAAGAGCATCTCGCCCGGTCCGAGCCGCCCCCGGCGGACCGAGCCGTGACCGGAGACGTCGACGGCGCCGGCCTCGGAGCAGCACACGAGCAGCCCGTCGTCACAGATGGCGTAGCGAAGGGGACGGAGCCCGTTGCGGTCGAGAGCGGCACCAACTCCGAGCCCGTCGGTGAAGATGAGCCCGGCCGGGCCGTCCCACGGCTCGACGAGGCAGGCGTGGTAGCGGAAGAACCCCTGCACCGCGGGATCCAGGTCGCGGGCCCCCTCCCACGCCTCGGGCACGAGCATGGCCACGGCGTGGCGAATGTCGCGGCCTCCGCGGACGAGCAGCTCGACCGCGGAGTCGAGCTGGCCGGAGTCCGACTCGCCCTCGGCCACAACGGGGTGGAAAAGCTCCTCGGCTCCCAGGCCGGCGGCCTCGGTGCCGAGAACGGAGCGGGCCCGCATCCGGTTGACGTTGCCGGCGATGGCGTTGATCTCGCCGTTGTGGCACAGGGTCCGGAACGGCTGAGCTCGCTCCCAGGTGGGAAGGGTGTTGGTCGAGAAGCGCTGGTGAAAGACGGCGAACGGCGCCGCGAACCTCTCGTCAGCCAGGTCCAGGAAGAACTCCGACAGAAGGTCTGCGGCGACGAGGCCCTTGTAGACGACGGTGCGGAACGAGCAGCTGGCCACGTAGGTGCCGGTGACCTCGGCGTCGATCCGCCGGCGCAGGCGGAAGGCCGCCGCCTCCAGGTTCCGGCTGTCCGACGAGGCGGGAGCGAGAACGGCCTGCACGATCTCCGGACACGTCTCGCGGGCCATGTCTCCGAGGGCGACGATATCGGTGCGCGGCGTGCGCCACTCGACGACCTCCAGCCCCTCCTCCTTGGCCGCGCGCTCCACCGCTGGCCGGGGATCGTCGCCCCGCACGAAGAGCATGGCCACGCCGCGCTCCTCGCCGAAGACGGCGGCCGGAATGGGCACGAGCAGCCCGGAGCCGTCGGCGGTACGGGCATCGGCGGCCACGGCACCGCGGTGGATCACGCAGGAGAGGCCGTCGAGGGCAGCTCGAACGACAGCACGGGAGGAACGGCCCTGGGCGTCGGCTACGAAGCCGATGCCGCAGGCGTCACGCTCAGCGGAGGGGCGCATGGGTCACCTCGTTTTCAGTGGAGACGGTCTCGGGCTGGTCGGGTCTTGCTCACCGGGGCACCTTCTCCGTTGAAGGATCGAGCGGGAGGAGGCGCCATTGCCACGGGGTACCGCCCCGGTTTCGCTGAACGGAAAGTGTAGCGCCGGCACCACCTCACGTTTCGGGTACGTAGGGGGCCCGTTTCGGCGCCCCTTATGTACTCGCAAAAGGCCGGGGGGTCAGGCGGGGGGCCAGCGATGTTCACGGGTGGTACGGCGGCGGCCCTCGCCGAGGGCCCACGTGCGTCGCCAGCTGGGACCGGTGGGACCGGTCAGCGGCGGGGTGGCACCACCGGCCGCCCGCCGGCGGGCCACCCACCAGCCGTAGGCCTGCTCGTCGGCCAGGACGGCGATGGCATTCTCGATCCGGGAGGCCACAGCACGGGCGTCCTCTCCGTCCGCCGGCGTCAGCGGGTGCCCGAAGGTCACGCGGGTGTACGAGGGGCGGACACCGGTTCCGCCCTTCTTGAGGATGCGCCTCGTTCCCTCGAGGTGCACCGGCACGACCGGTACACCGGTCCTCACCGACAGGTAGGCGGCGCCGGCCCGGTGAGTCTGGCCCCACCCGTCCGGGCTGCGGCCGCCCTCGGGAAAGATAATGAGGCTCCAGCCGTCGCGCAGCAGCTCGCTGGCCAGGCGGGTCGACTGGGGGCTGACCCGGACGCGTTCGATCGGGATGGCGTTGATGGAAAGTGCCCAGACGGCGCCCTTGCCGCGTTTGTCGAAGAAGTAGTCGGCGCCGGCAGCGACGGCGGTGCGGTGCCGGAAACGCCCGGGCAGCGAGGTCATGACCAGAGGAGTGTCGATGTGGCTGTTGTGGTTGACGGCGAAGATCACCGGCCCCGCCAGCGCGTCGATCCGGTCCAGGCCCTCCACTTCTGGGGCGGCCAGCGCGTGGATCAGCGGCCGGGTGACACCGTCGAGGATGAGTGCCCGGGCCAGCCGGGCCGGGTAGGAGCGGGCCCAGGTCGTGTCGTAGTCGACGCCGGTGCGCCGTAGGGCCGGCGGTCTGGGGATCTGGCGCGGCCACGTGGGCGCGGTGAAAGGGAAGGGCAGCGGCCGAAGTCTCACTTCACGTCGGCCATGAGCAGAGGCGGGGCGTGCAGGTATGTGATCGAGGGGTCCCGCCCCACCACGTCGCTCGCCATCTCGAGCGCGTCCTGGAGCGTCGATGCCGGCTTGAACCCCATGCGACGGACGGCCTTTACGTCGCCGCCGACCACGATCACAG
Source organism: Acidimicrobiales bacterium (assembly GCA_035526335.1). Classification (GTDB taxonomy): domain Bacteria; phylum Actinomycetota; class Acidimicrobiia; order Acidimicrobiales. The sequence continues at coordinate 43,542 of DATLCN010000001.1, forward strand.
CCCCGAGGTGGGCCATGGCGTGGGCACACCAGTACCACATGTAGAACGGGTGCACGCCGTGGTACGCGTAGCTGGTGCGGTAGAGGTGGATGTACCAGGGATCGGTGGCGAAGCGCTCCTCGAAGTCGGCCTCGATCTTGAGGGGGTCGGTGGTCTCGGCCAGCACCTCCTCGAAGAAATCGATGTAGCTCGGGTGGTGCACCGGGTGGAAGGCCCAGGGTGTCGGGTGACGGAGGATCAGCACGCCCCCCTCCCGCACGAGCGGCTTCCCCCGGTAGAGGTTGAAGAAGTAGCCCAGACCCAGGCAGGCGACGAGGATCGGGTTCATTATCGAGTTGACGTTGTAGGGGCTGATGTAGGGCAGGCCCATCATCAGCACGTCGGTCTGACCCTGCACCTCCACCAGCTGCTGGCGGTAGAGGTTCTCCGTCGTCAGCTTGTGCACCGCCTCCACCTCGCCGGCCTGGACGCTGGCCATCCGGTGGGGCGACTTGATGCCTTGGAAAATGGATCGGGCCAGGCGGGCCGGCGTTCGGTCGAGCGAGCGGCTGACGCCGAGGAAGGTGGCGCGGTCCTTGGCTCCCCACTCCCATTCCCTCCGCTGGAGGAACGAGAACTGCTCGGGGAAGGTGTCGGTGTTGAGGGTGGTCTCGATCTGGAACACCTTGATCCCCGAGGCGGCGATGTGCCGCCCCATCCGCCAGTTGCTCGAGTGCAGCTCCGAGTGGTGCTGGTCCATGAACGACCTGCTCTTCAACATGGTGGCCACGTTGTGGTGGTGCTTGAGCGACCGGTACGACGCGAGGCCGGTGGCCACGCTCTTGTGGCCACCGTCCATGGCCACCAGGTTGATGTTGACGTAGACCACGAGGTCGCTCGTGGCCGCCCGCTTGCTTATCTCGACGTCCTCGCCGCGGTCGGTGGTGCCGAGATGCATCATGGCCTCGGGGTCCTCGGCATCGAGCTGGGTGAGTTGACCGGACGGGGCGAAGGCGTCGTAGACGCGGTCGCCCAGGGCGTGGCGCAGCTCCGCCTCCGTCATTCGACGGTGCAGGGCGAGGGCGGCGATGAGGACCACGTCGTCCACGCCGGCGTCGGCGGCCAGATCGAGCACGGCTTCTATCACGCGCTGGCGCACGTCCGGCCGGCGCATGGGCGGAAGCGGGAGCGAGATGTCGTCGAAGCAGATGGTGAGGCGCATGCCGGGTTCGAGCAGCGCCGGCAGGGGCGCGCTGTCGCCGATCGGGTTCAACAGGGCATCACGGATGGCGGCGTCCGGGTCATCGAGGGCTTTCACCGGCTCAGGCGGATAGACGACCCTGGAGCCGGCCGGGAGCCGCTCCATGCGGAACTTCTCCCCGTGCCAGAACAGCAACGGAGGCGTGGACCGGTCCACGTCGAGAACGAATCCGGGCCTTGACATCAGTGGGTTGTGACGGCCTTTCTGGTCGGGCGGGGCCCTTGACGTAGGTCGAAGGCGATCTTCACCGCACCGCGTCGCCCTGAGTGGACGGCGTGGTCGAGGGCCGTGCGCCACTCCTCGAGTGGGTAGAGGGCCGAGACCAGCCTTTCGAGCTGCGCCGAAGCGACGAGTTCGAAAGCGGTGGCGAACGTGGTGTGGCGGTAGGCGTAGGAGCCCACGAGTCGGATCTCGCGCTGCCACAGCGGGGTGAGGTCGACGTTGACCGGACCGGGCATGCCAACGAGAACCACCGTTCCCCGGGGCCTGACCACGGCTAGGGCGTCGGCCAGTGACGCCTCGCTGCCGACGCAGTCGATGACGACGTCGGCGCCGCCGGTCAGGCGACCGTCCACGGCGAGCGAACCCGTGTGGCGGCGGACGGCGCGGCGCACCTCTGACGGCGCCGCCACCGCGCCGGCGCCGAACCCCGTGGCCAGCCGGCGCTGCTCGGGATGCTTGGCGCTGGCGATCACGGCCCGTGGTTCGGCGAGGTGGCGGACGGCGGCGACGGTGCAGAGGCCGAGGGTGCCGGCGCCGAGGACCACGACCGTGTCGGTGTCGGTGATGGCGGCGGCCCCGACCGCGTGGACCGCACAGGCGGCCGGCTCCACCATGACGGCCGCCTCATCGGACATCCCCTCCGGCACGGTGTGCAGCTGGCTGTCGTGGGCGACAAGCGAGCCAGACCAACCGCCTCCGGTGTCGGCGCAGTAGCCGGTCTGAAGACCGGGCTGGAGACAGCCGAAGGCTATTCGTTCGCAGCTGCCGTTTTCACCCCGGGCGCAGGCGGGACACGGGGGCACGATGTCGCGGGCGGCGCAGGCCAGAACCGGTTCCAGCACGACACGCCGGCCGTCCTCGAGGTCGCCCACCACCTCGTGGCCGGGGACGAAGGGAAAGCTCACGATCGGCTCGAACCAGCGACTGCTGCGTGCGTCTACCGTGGCCAGGTCGGAGCCGCAGATCCCGGCCAGACGGGGACGAAGTTGGTGCCATCCCGGCCCCGGAAGCGCCGGCGGCTCCACGTCGGCCAGACGAAGGGGTCCGACCCGGGCTCCGCTGCCGGGCGCGACGCTGGACGCCAGCCGAGCCACGGCGAAGCGGGACAGGGAGCGCTCGAACAGAAGTGCCTTCACCGGTCGGGTCCGGCCGTTCCGGAGTGCAGCATTGGTGAGCTCCGCCGGCTGTTGGCGCCGGGCCGCAGCAGGGGGCCGATCGGCAGGCGCTGCCTGGCGAAGCCGGGCGCTGACGCCCAGTGCTCCACGTGCCAGCCTCTCTTGCGGGCGATCGTCGCCAGTTTGGCCTCGGGATTCACGGCCACCGGGAAGCCCACCGCTTCGAGCATCGGGAGGTCCGAGGCGGAGTCGGCGTAGGCCACCGCCTCCTCCAGCCGCAGCCCCTCCGCGTCGGCGTAGGCGGCCATGGCCAGCGTGCGGGCCTCGCCCGTTGGAGGGCCGGCCAGCAGCTCACCGGTGAGCCGGCCGGCGCCATCCTGGCCGAGGCTGGCGCACACGATGTCGTCGAACAGCGGGCGTAGGGGAGCGACGACGAAGTCGAGGGCGCCGGTGATCAGGACCGTGCGGTGCCCCAGGGCCCGGTGCTCCCGGATCCGGCGAATACCAGCGGGGAAGGACCGGGCCAGGATGAGGGAGCTGAACATCTCCAGCGAGTCGGTGAAGAGCTGCTCGGCCGAGGCGCCCTCGTAGCGCCGGTAGAAGTGGCGCAGGAAGTCGCCGCGGTCCCGCCGGTCGAGGGCGAGGAGGCCGGGACCTTCGCGCAAGGTGCGCAGGGTGAGCTGAACCCGCTCGTCCACGGGGAGGTGGCGCGTGGCCAGCCAGGCGTAGGACTCGACCACGTTCGAGGCGATGAGGGTGTTCTCGAGGTCGAAGGCGGCGAGATGCCGCGCCGACGAGAGCACTGCCTTGCGGCCGCGCTCCTGGCGGGTTGCACCGGTCTTGCGCCCTGCCGTCGTGCGCACCCGCGAGTTCGACACGATGGAGGGCAGGTGGACGTTGCGGACGTAGTGGGCCCAGTCGATGACGGCGGGGTCGAAGCCGAACACCTCCTGGTCCTCCCGCGACTGGGACTCCCACAGAGCCACGAGCCGGTCGACGGCGAAGACGGCCTCGGTCTCGGCGTAGGCGCCGTAGAGCTGGACGTACCCGAGCGCCCGCTCGGCCTCCGATCTCCGCTCCTCGAAGGTGGAGGAGAGCTCGGCCTGGCGTCCGCGGATCGGAAGCGCGCCAACGACCCGCTCGGCTGCCGACAGTGCCCGGGTGGCACGGACCAGCTGGCGTTGCACCCGCCCCCGGGCCGGGAAGGACCACTCGGGCACGACGATCGGCTGGCCCGAGGTGTCGTACAGCGGGTTCTCGCGGAACCACGTGTGCACCAGGTTGACGAGGCTCCGGTACCGCAGCGGATTACGCGCACCGGAAGCCACCTGGAAGACGTCGGGGCCCGTCGGTGCGGGTCCACGGGCGGCGACGGCGATGAGGGCGGCGACCACGAGGTCGACGGGGATCACGTCGACGACCCCCTCGGGGATGCCGGGGAACTGCTTCAGCAGGCCCCGCCCGTAGGAGATGATCACCGGCTCGGCCATCCGGAACCCCCGGATCCACCCGGCCTTCGGCTCGGCGAGGGCCGACTCGATGATGGACGGCCGCACGATGGTGAAGGCGACACCGCCCTCGGTGCACGCATCCTGAAGGGCCCTTTCACCGAGCGCCTTCGTGTAGGCGTACACGTCGGGCCAGCCGAGGCCCTTGGCCCGGGCCCGGCCGGTTTCGACCATGGTGTCGGCCACCCATGCCACCCGCAGCTTCTCCAGCTTCTCCGCCAGGAGCGGAGACCCGGCGGCACCCAGTTCGCTGCGAGCCCGTTTGGCGAACTCCTTCAGCCGCTCGGGTGTCCGGCTGGCGGCATCGGCGTCACCCCGGGCCCGGCGGGCCGCCTCCACCTCGCCTCTCCAGCCCACCTCCGATGCGAACGGGGTGTCGGCCAGCAGCGCCTCGGGCGAGAGGCCCCTGCGGGTCCCGGCGACGTAGGCGGTGGAGACGGCGACGAGGTGGGCCTTCGAACCGGTGGCGGCGATGGCGCCGGCGACGCGGGCCGGCCCGAGGAGGTTGACCTCCACCGCGGCGTCGAGGGGGGAGTCGAAGCTCACCGCCGCGGCGACGTGTATGACCACGTGGCACGATGCGATCTGGGCCCGCCCCTCGCCGTCGAGCCCCAGGCCGTCGGTGGCCACGTCGCCACCCACGACCACCACGCGGCGAGCTATCTCGGCATCGAACCCGTCGCCGTGCTCGGCCCTCAGCCGGTCGAAGCAGTCGTTGCGGAAGACCTCGCGCCTGGCCCGCTCGGTGGCGGGGGTACGCCGTCCGGGGCGGATGAGCAACACCAGCTGACAACCCGGGACGCACCGCAGCAGGCGCTCCACCAGGGCAGTGCCGAGGAAGCCCGTGGCGCCGGTGATGGCGATGCGCGCGCCGTCCAGGGCGTCACCGATCATGACTTCTGTCTACCATTTGGTAGATGGATGGCGCCAAGACGGGGGAGAGGGTCCTGTCGGCGGCCCTGACGTCGTTCGGCACGAGGGGCTACGAGGCAACCTCCCTCGATGCTCTCGCCGCCGGTCTCGGGCTTCGCAAGCAGACGATCCTCTACTGGTTCCCCAGCAAGGAGGCGCTGCTGGAGGCCGTGGTGGATCGCGCCGCGGCAGATCTCGGTGCCGCCTTGGAACGGTCGTTGGCCAGGGCGGGGGAGGGGTGGGCGAGGGTGGAGGCGCTGGTGGTGTCGGTGTTCCGGATCTCGGTGCGGCGCCCGGAGCTGCTCGGGGTGGTCCGGGAGGCCAGCCGGCTCGGGCCGCCGGCTTCGGTGCGCCTTTTGGCCGCCCTGGAGCCACTCATGGACCGGGCAACGGGGTTCCTCCGAGCGGAGATGGCGGCCGGGCGGATGCGGGAGCAGGACCCGCGGGTCGTTCTCCTCGCCGCGTACTCGGCTGTTCTCGGCATGGCCACCGAGGTCGACGTAATCCGGGCACTGGGATTCGAGCCGACTCCGAGGGAACTGGTCCGCCGGCGCAACGAATTGGTGAGATTCCTGCGCTCCGCCGTTGCCACCCCTGGCTGACCGCTCTTCAGCCCGCGGTCAGGGAGTGGTGATCCAGGCTCCGAAGAGGGCCGAGGCCACTCCACCGGGCCGGTTGAGGATGCCGTCGACGTGGACCAGGTCGCTGTGCCAGGTCCTGCCGGCCATCGAGGCCAGCGAGACGGTGCCGGTCTGGCGGGCCACGTCGATGGCCAGTTCCGTGGCCGCGTAGGAGACCAGGGCCCGGTACGACTCTGAAGTGGTGGTTGCCCTGAACCTGGCCGCTCCGGCTGCCGGGGAGGTCGGCCAGGGCAGGGCGAGAACGGTGCGGGAGCCGGTCGCCTCCCGGAGGGATCCGATGCCGGCGTAGGCCGCCGACGGAGCCACCAGGGGTCCCACGCGTGGGTACCAGGGATATCGGCCGGCGGCACGGATGCAAGTGGCGGCGAGGTCGGTGTCACCGGCCACGGCGAGGATCATGGCGCCGGCCCGGCGCAGCGTGGCCATCTCCGTCAGGCACGACGTGTTCTTCCTGGCATTCACGGTGGTGACGTTGGCCCTGGACGCCAAGCCCGTCGCCAGAGCAGCGTCAGGCCCGGCACCGATCACCACGCCAACGAGGCTGAGAGGCGCCTGGTTGCGCAGCTCGGCACCAAGTCGTGCGCCCACGGCCCGGGCGGGCGACTCCGCGGGTACGACGTTGGTCCCGGCGATCAGGGGGTCCGCAGGAAAGATCCATGGGGTCGTGGTGGGGATTTCGGCGCCGAAGCCGCCGACGATGGCGTTCACGGCCCCGGCCATGGCGGCAATGGCCTGTCCGTCCTCGGCCGGCGCCACGATCAACTCGATTGGGACGCCGGCCACGCCGCCGGAGGTGTTGGCCGCCTGGACCCGGCGTTGAACCACATCGCGCACCTCGAGACCTTCCCGGGCGAGGGGGCCCGACATCGGGACCACCAGTCCGAGCTTCAGGGGAGAGTTTCCGGCCGCGCTCCGGGCGAGACCGAGAGCCTCCTCCTGCTTGGCGGCCGAGCCAGTGGCCCCGCGGGCGGCAGATGGCGAGATGCGGGCGTCGGTGGCGGCCGAACCCGCCGTGTCAGGGACCGCTGACGGCGGCGGACTGCCGACGTCGGAGCTGTTTTCGCCAAGTGCACCCAGGCGATCACGGGAAGAGCGATCGAGGCCACCGTCGCCCCGATCGGGAGCGATGAGATAGGCGAAGAGAAGCAGGGCGGCGACCATCAGCGGCCGCCAGACGTGGCGTGAACGTCGCGGCTCATCGACCTCTTCGTCGGTCATGGCCACGAACGGCTGCGCCCGCAGCCACGACCGCACCCGCGCCAGGTCCGCCGCGTACCGCCTGCACCGCCCGCAACGAGCGACGTGGCCGCCGACACTTTCCGAGCCTTCGCCGTCGAACCAGGCGGCAATGGCGAGCTTGTGGGGGTGGCGACCGATCATGGGGCGTGGCGTTCCCCGAGCAGGCGCACGGCCTTCTTCCGGGCGGTGTGGAGGCGCGACATCACCGTCCCCTTGGGAACCTGCTGCACGGCCGCGATCTCGTCGTACGACAGGTCCATGACCTCGCGGAGCCACAGGACCTCCCGCAGCGGAGGGGACAGGCGTTGGAGGAGGACCCAGGCTGCGGCCAGCTCGAGGGCGGCGACCACGACTTCGTCGGCCGGCGGCACGGGAGCGAGATCCTCTTCGACCAGGGTCGACACGGGGCGTGACGCCCGCAGCCGCTCGAAGCAGCAATTGCGCACGATGGCGATGAGCCACGGGTCGAGCTTGGTCGGATCAGCCGACCCCCAGGCCCGCCATGCCTTGAACCAGGCCTCCTGACAAACGTCCTCTGCGGCGTCTGAACCAAGGATTGCGCGTGCGTAGTGAAGGGCATGCTTGGCTCTCTGTTTATGGAAGTCCTCGAAAGAGGTCAGGGCGTCCAAGACGCACCTACCCCAGAAAAGACGACCGGAAGCGGGGGAATATTCATCCGCTGGCCGTTCTCACCCCACACCTCGCCAACGGTACCGTGCCTGGCCGCCCGCATGCGCCGCGCGAGGCTGGCGCTGTGAACGACCACGGGTACCTCTACGATCTGTTGCGCAAGATCGGGCTGAGCGACTTCGCCGCGAGCACGGGCGAGTTCATTCTCGTTCGTCCGTTCCGGGTACTGCTGATGGTGCTGGCCGGAATGATCATCGGCAGGCTGGCGGCACGGGCAGCTCGGCGTTTCGTGAAGACGCTCCATTCCCGCTCGCCGGTGCGCAGCGGGTCGCTGCGGGCGGAGCAGCGGATGGGAACGGTCGGCAACGTCCTGGCCGGCATGGCTCGGGTGGCGATCGGGGTGGTCGTCATGCTGCTCGTGCTCGGCGAGATAGGCGTCGATCTGGCGCCTTTGTTGGCCGGAGCGGGTATCGCCGGCGTGGCCATCGGCTTCGGGGCACAGAGCCTGGTGAAGGATTTCCTCTCGGGCCTGTTCATCCTGCTCGAAGACCAGTACGGCGTGGGCGACGTGATCAACCTGGGAGAGGTGACGGGCACCGTAGAGGATCTGACGTTGCGGGTGACCCGGCTGCGGGCCACGGACGGAACCGTGTGGTTCATCCCGAACAGCGAGATTAAGCAGGTCGGCAACAGCTCGATGGAGTGGTCCCGGGCGCTTATCGACGTGCTCGTCGCTTACGACAACGACGTGGGATCGGTGACCCGGTGGCTGAGCGAGGTGGCGATTTCGTTCTCGGCCGAGGAGGCTTGGCAGGAGGCCGTCCTGGAGCCGCCCGAGGTGTGGGGGGTACAGGCGATGGGCGCCGATGGAGTGACCATCAGGCTGGTGGTCAAGACCGCCCCCCGTCAGCAGTATGCGGTGGCGCGTGAACTGCGTGGCCGCATCACCGAACGTCTCCGCCGTGAGGGCGTCCGCGGCCCAGGCCAGACGGTCGTGGTGACGAGCTCAGGTGATTCCGCCTCGCCCCCTCCACCGGCCCTGCCCAGCGAGGGGCCGATGCCGGCGGAGGCAGGCTGAGGTGCTGACCCCTTTCAGCCTCGGTTGAGAAGGTCCTTCACCTTGTCGGCGGCGTCGCCCACCTTGTCCTTCACCGTGCCGGTGGCCTGATCGATCTTGCCTTCGCGCTGGAGATCCTCGTCGTCGGTGAGGTCTCCCGCTGCTTCCTTGGCCCTGCCCTTGATGTCGTCGAAGTTTTCCATGCCGGAGGCGTACCCGCCGCTCGACCGGCCTGAAACCGTCGCCATCAGCTGTCGATGATCTCCTTGAACAGCTCGAGGTGCTCCTCCACCATCCTTCTCGCCGAGAAATAGCCCTCCACGGCCGCCCGGCACGTGGCCCGGTCGATGCTGTCGAGGCGGGAGATGGTGGCCGCCATGTCGTCGACGTTGTCGCAGAGGAAGCCGGTGCGGCCCTCCTCGATCACCTCGGGCGCGGCACCCTCGGGGAACGCTATGACCGGTGTCCCGCAAGCCAGGGCTTCGACCATCACCATCCCGAATGGCTCGTTCCAGCGGATCGGGAACAGCAGGCACCTTGCATTGGCGAGCAGGTCCAGCTTGTCCTCGTGGGACACTTCTCCGACGTAGCGGATGTCCTCGTTCAGGTAGGGCTTCACGTTGGCCTCGAAGTAGTCGATCTCGGCCTGCTCCCGCATCTTGGCCGCGATGATGAGGGGGACACCGGCCTTGTAGGCGGCCTCGGTGGCACGGTGGGCGCCCTTATCGGGCGACATCCTCCCGAGGAAGAGGCAGTACCCGCCCTTTCCGTCCCCGTAGGGAAACGCGCTGACGGGCACTCCATGGTGGATGACCCGCCTGATGGGGATGTCGGGCACCGGCCGGCGCTGCGCTTGCGAGATCCCGATCAGCGGAACAGACACGGCGATGCGACGGTAGATATCAGCCAGTTCCTCGACGAACGGTCCGTGCATGGTGGTGACCACCTTCAGGCCGTCGAATCTGTCTGAGAACACCGGCCCCATCACCGTGTGGTCGTGGACGATGTCGAAGTCCTTGGCGACGTCGTATGCGTTCATGACGTGGCGGAGCTCGGCCACCGACGAGCCGATCGGGTTCGGGGCTGTGGGCAGTATCCAACCCCTGGGCACCGGGCAGGTGGAGTCGCCGGTGGTGTAGAGCAGCACCTCGTGGCCGGCGTCCTGAAACCCGGTTGCGAGCATGTCAACGACGAGCTCGGTGCCGCCGTAGCGGGTCGGTGGCACGGGGGTCCAGGGCGGGGCGATGACGGCGATGCGCATGCCCTAGTGAACATCCGAGGGTCCAGCAGCTGCAATCCACCTCCAGGCCGGCTTCAGGACCGGTGCCCCTAGCGTTGGTACCGGTGGATGACCTTTGGCGCCTCACCGGCGAGTGCGTGGTGGTCTGGGCCCGCCGAGGAAGAGGATGGTCGAGTGGGCTGCCCCCGGCGCTGTCACCACTTCCGGGGCCGGTCGCCGTGATCGCCGCGCGATACGACATCTCGCCCCTGGGGCCCTTCCTGGAGCTGTCCGTTGCCGAGCCGGCCCGCCTCGGGCTGCGCAGCGGGTTGTGTGTCACGAGCATGGCCGTCACGTCGCCGGCGGCTCGGACTATGTGCAGACAGCGTTGGGATCTGCCCACAGAGCTGGCGGCGATGACCTGGTCGTGCGACGGAGACGAGCGGTCGCTGGCCTGGGAGGAGCGGGGGATCGTGCTCCGCGGGCGCCCGCGCGGCCCGTGGCTGCCGGCCGTGATTCCTTTGCGCTTCGTGCAGTGCGGTCCGAGCGGACCGACTGTCGTCCCCCGGAGGATCAGGGGCCGCCTTCGGCTGGCGGCAGTCAGGTTGGAAGTCGCAGAAGGGGACCGGCTCCGGTCTCTGACCGGGAGTCACACCGGTCTGATGACGCCGGGCCTGAGGATGGTGCTCCGTCCGCCCCGGCAGCCGGCGGGGCTCCTGTCCAGCATCCCCCTGCGGGTGCCTCAGGTCGGGCCAGGGCCGGAGCCGGCGGCGCTCGCCGCTACCATGGCCGAGCTTCGGGCGTATGGCTCAGTTGGTTAGAGCGCAGCCTTCACACGGCTGAGGTCACAGGTTCGAGTCCTGTTACGCCCACCAGTAAATTACCAGGTCAGGGGCACAAACCCAGGTTGCTGGGGACCTCGGGCCGGGCTCGGAAGACGTCCTGCACCACATCTGCACCACAGGAAGTTGCTGGAAGGAGGCGGTCGAGTGGCGAAAGTGGTCGACTTGGAGCGGCGCAGGGTGGAGAAGTTGGCGGACCAGATCGAGCGCCAGCTAGTGCAGTGAAAGACTATTGACTGAGCGTTTGCTCTAGGGCGACTCGCCCACGGCGGACCTTCTCGAGAATGGCATCGGCGTCTGCCGTCCAGACGAATGGCTTCGGATCGTCGTTGTGCGCTGCCAGGTACTGCTCGA
>DATLCN010000005.1:0-3061 GCA_035526335.1 Acidimicrobiales bacterium
GAAGGAGTGGACTTCGGTCCACTCCTTCTTCGCGTCCGGGCCGAAAAATGGATAAAGCCCGCGGCTTTGGTGCCGATAGATAAGTACAACAGGAGCCCCGGGACGGGGCATACGAACCCCGAGGAGTGCAACACAAAATGGACATCTTCAAGAACATCGCCCCGTACCTGCAGGCCCGCTTCGGCAACACCGAGCGTGGCGCCGCCCTCGTGGAGTACGCCCTCCTCCTGGCCCTCATCGCCGTGGTCTGCATCGTCGCCCTGACCACCCTTGGCGGCAAGGCCAGCTCGAAGTTCACCGACATCGGCAACTCCCTGTAGAGGCGGGCCGGACGCCGGCCCACCATTGAGCGCTCTCCCAGGAAGGAGCGGACTCCGGTCCGCTCCTTCTTCGCGTCTTACCGCTGCAGCACCACGTAATCCTTCTCTCCGAAGATCTCCCGCCAGCCGCTTGCGGACAGGATCTGCGCCAGCGGCAACTCTCTCCGCCAGAGGACGACGTCGACCTGCCGGCGGGCGAGGATGTCGATCGACGCCGGCCCGCCGTCGAGCAGCACGCGGTACTCCTTCGAGAGCGACAGTGGGTACATGTCGAATCGGTCGTCGATGAACACGCGGGCGTCGGTCCCGTAGCGGAGGGTGAGGTAGTTGCCGACCACCTCCTGGTGGGCGACGTGGTGGGGCTCGGCAAGGAAGCCCTGCTCGTGCAGCCAGGTCACCGACTCCTCGGGATAGCCGAGCGTGTCTATCGGATCGGCCGTGAGCGCGACCGTGCCGAAGATCACGAAGGCAAGGGTGACCGCCACCAGGGCGATGCGATTGATTCGGGGATTCCCACTCGATCGCCCTGGCGGCGCTGACTCGGATCTCCGAACCGCCCGTCCCAGAGCCGGCGCCAGCACGATGGCGAGTGGCGCGATGTTTCGGGCCGCGAAGAGGCTGAGGGCGATGAACGCGACGACGGGCACTGCGTCGCGCCAGGTGAGGCGGGCCCGGGCGATCAGCAGCAAGGCCAAGGCCATGAAGGTCAGCGTGAAATAGCCACCTCCGCGGGAGAAGTCGGGTGACCGCCACTCGACGATCGAGCGGAAGGCTGCAGCCTTCTCCCCCAGCTTGAGCGGAAAGGCCAGGAGGTTCACACCCAGAGGGTTGATGACGGACACGGCGAGGCCGGCGGCGAAACCGCCCACGTACCGCCACGCTTCACGCGGCCAGGCCCGCCAGTCGAGTGCTTCGCCGACGGCACGAGCTCCGAGCCATGCCAGTCCCAGCGGGAAGGAACCATGGCTGTTGACCCAGAGCCACACCACGGGCACGAGGAGCCACGAGCTCCGCCGCCGCTCCACGATCGTGATGGTCAAGGCCATGCAGATCAATCCGAAGAGCAGCGGGCGCGCTGTCCACAGGGCAGTGCCCACTCCGACCGACACAAGCCCCGCCAAGGCTGTGCGGAGCGGGGTTCCACCCCGGGCGAGCCGGACGACCAGCCAGGCCAGGATCGCCAGCAGGACGGCCTGCTCGAGCACCACGAGGTTGAACCCGCCCAGCCGGTACGCCCAGCCGTAGGTCCATTCGGGCAACCAGCTCTGAACGATCCAGCGCTCATTCGGCGCCGTCCAGGAGTACGGGTCGGTCCGAGGGATAGCGCCCGTCCGGGCCATGTCGATCCCCGTGCGGAGGTGGGTGAACGCCGAGTTGTCTCCTATGGGCCGCGTCCCCAGCCGGAATCCGAACAGGACCACAGTCGCCATGAAGAGCGACTCCATGCTCGGAGCCTTGAGGAACTGCCTCAGCCGGGACACGCCACCGCCCCGAGACGAGACTTAGCCGCCAGCCGGCACCTCGCCACCCTCACCTGCGTCGCCCGCCGCCGCGCCTTGATCGTCGGCCTGAGCCGGCGAGGTGGCATCGCCACCGGCCGCCGGCGCTGCGGTGCCGCCGAGCTCGGCGGCGTACTCCGCCCATGCGGCCTGGGCCTCCGTCTCGGGCGTGAAGTCGACGTTGGCGAACTCACCGATGTAGTTGCCCTGCTCGTCGTAGGCGTGCTCGCCGAAGGCCTCCTGGTACTCGGCGGCCACGACACCACCCTCGGCCGCCTGCTTGATGGACAGGCTGATCCGCCGGCGCTGAAGGTCGAGGTCGATGATCTTGACCCACAGCTCCTCGCCGGGGGTGACCACCTGCTCGGGCAGGTCGACGTGGTGAGCGGCCATCTCCGAGATGTGCACCAGGCCTTCGATGCCCTCCCCCACCTGCACGAAGGCGCCGAACGGGACGAGCTTGGTGACCCGCCCGTAGACCAGCTCGCCGACCCGGTGGTTGTTGGCGAACTCCTGCCACGGGTCCTGCTGGGTGGCCTTCAGCGACAGGCTGATGCGCTCGCGGTCGAGGTCGACCTCCAGCACCTGGACCTCGATCTCGTCGCCCACCTGCACCACGGAGGCCGGGTGATCGACGTGCTTCCAGGACAGCTCGGACACGTGCACGAGGCCGTCCATGCCGCCCAGGTCGACGAAGGCGCCGAAGTTGACCACCGAGGACACCGTGCCCTTGCGGATCTCGCCCGGCTTGAGGTTCTCGAGGAAGTCCTCGCGCTGCTCCTTCTGGGTCTCCTCCAGCCAGGCCCGGCGGGACAGCACCACGTTGTTGCGATGCTTGTCGAGCTCGATGATCTTGGCCTCGAGGCTGCGGCCGACATAGGGCATCAGGTCGCGCACCCGGCGCAGCTCCACCAGGGAGGCGGGCAGGAAGCCGCGCAGGCCGATGTCGAGGATGAGACCGCCCTTGACCACCTCGATGACGGGGCCGGAGACCACGCCGTTGGCCTCCTTGACCCGCTCGATCGTGCCCCATGCCCGCTCGTACTGCGCCCGCTTCTTCGACAGGATCAGCCGGCCCTCCTTGTCCTCCTTCTGGAGAACCAGGGCCTCGATCTCTTCGCCCATGCTGACGATCTCGTGGGGGTCGACGTCGTGGCGGATCGACAGCTCCCGGGCCGGGATCACGCCCTCGGACTTGAACCCGATGTCGAGCAGGACCTCGTCCTTGTCGACCTTGACCAC
>DATLCN010000008.1:0-2205 GCA_035526335.1 Acidimicrobiales bacterium
CGGCGCATCAGGCCGCCAGGGAAGCCCCAGCCGTCGCGCCGGTAGGACTGGCGGACCAGGAGCATGTGGCCGTCGGGGCGCTCGACCACGCAGATGGCGCCGACGTGGAATGACGGCGTTCCGAGGCGGATCAGCAGCGTCCTGGCGGGCGAGGGCAGGCGCTTGTAGGCGGCGAGCAGAAGGGTCTGGGTGCGGCGTGCCGGCGGCAAGGTCAGGCCACAGTGGCCGGCACCGGGAAGCCGCGACGAGCGGCTAGGGCTTCGGCCAACAACTCCGGTGTCGCCGCCGCCACGGGGACCCGACGGTCGGTCCAGCCAAGGGTCACGAGCTCGCGCCCGGACGCCTCGGCCACCGATGCGCCGGCCTCCTGGCACACGAGCATCCCGCCGAGGTAGTCCCACGGGCTGTGGGCGTGGTTCGAGCAGTCGATGTAGGCGTCGAGGTGGCCGCACGCCACGGCGCAGAGATCGAGCGCCGCGGCGCCTAGTGACCGCATCTGGCGCCAGCCCAGGTCGACGGGGGGGTAGCCAGTGATCCCGAGGACGGCGTCGCTCAGGCGGGTGCAGGCCGTCGGAGCCGTGGGGCGGCCGTTGCGCCGTGCGCCCCCGCCCCGGACGGCCTCGAACCGCTCACCGGTGGCCTGGTTGACCACGAGGGCCATGCGGGCGCCGCGGGCGTCGACCACACAGAGGCTGGTGGCGAACCATGGGATGCCCCGCGCCGCATTGGTGGAGCCGTCGACGGGATCGAGCACGACCACCAGGTCGCTGTCCGTGGCGTGCGGGCCGGTCTCCTCGCTGAGCACGCCGAGGCCGGCGCCACGGAGGACGTCGAGGGCGGCCGCGTCGGCGGCGATGTCGGAGAAGTACTGGCCGGGTCGGGTGCCCGCCGGCCCCCAGTCACCCAGATCGTCGAGTGCGGTCCGCACCGCAGCGGCCGCCTCGGAGAGCACGGCGAGGAGCGCGTCGTCATTCACCTGCGGTCACGCTACTGCGGTAACGGCCCGGGGCTGCGACACTGGGCAGGCGCGCACGGTGGACAGGAGGGCCAGTGCCGGACCAACAGATGGTCGGGAAGATCGGCCGGGTCACGGGAACCATCTCCCCGGGAAAGCTGGGCGAGGTCATGGTGTCCGTGCGCGGCGGCACGGAGGCGTTCCACGCCTACGCGTCGGATGCGGACGAGACGATCCCTCCCGGCAGCCGCATCGTGGTGGTCGAGTACTACCCCCCTCGCACGGTGGTCGTCGCCCGCATGTAACGATCCTGGAGGTAGTGAGATGACCGTTCTCGTGACCGTCGGCGTGGCTCTCGTCCTGGCCATCGTCTTGTTCAAGTCGTGCTGGCGGGTGGCCGAGCCCAACGAAGCCCTCATCATCTCCGGCATCCGGGAGCACTCCCCCAGCGACAGCGTGCAGGAGAGCCTGGGCTTCAAGATCGTGACCGGTAAAGGGACACTGGTCGTCCCGGGGGTGCAGACCGTCCGCCGGCTCACCCTGGACCTGCGCGAGGCGGAGTTGAGCATCGACTGCGTCACCCACCAGGGCATCCCGCTCGGCATCAAGGGCGTGGTGATCTTCAAGGTGGGCGACGACTTCACGTCGATCGCCAATTCGGCCCGGCGCTTCCTCGACCAGCAGAACCAGATGGACGCCCGGGTCCACAACGTCTTCGCCGGCCACCTCCGGGCCATCGTGGGGAGCATGACCGTCGAAGAGATGATCCGCGACCGGGAGAAGCTCACCCAGCTCACCCGACAGTCCTCGGGCACGGAGATGGAGAAGCTCGGCCTCATCGTCGACTCCCTCCAGATCCAGGAGATCGTCGACCCCACTGGCTACATCGAGAACCTGGGCCGGCCTCACGCCGCCGCGGTCGCCAGCCAGGCCCGCATCGCCCAGGCCCATGCCGACCGGGAGGCCACCGAGGCCGAGCAGCAGGCCGACGCCCTGAAGGCCGAGGCCCGGCGGGAGAGCCAGATCAAGCAGGCGGGCTACCAGGCCGAGATCGACCGGGCGGCCGCCATCACCCGCCAGGCCGGACCGCTCTCGGAGGCCTCCTCCCGCCAGGAGGTGGTCGTCCAGGAGACCAAGGTGGCCGAGCTCCAAGCCCAGCTCGAGGAGCAGCGCCTCCAGGCCCAGGTGCGCAAGCCGGCCGACGCCGAGGCCTACCAGACGGTGACCCTGGCCAGGGCCGAGCGAGACTC
>DATLCN010000043.1:0-12022 GCA_035526335.1 Acidimicrobiales bacterium
CGTAGCCGGGCGCCGGCAGGACGGGCTCGCGAGCGAGGCGGACCACCTCGGCGTGGGCGACCACCTGGTCGGCCAGATGCTCGACCCAGATCCTCGCTTGGCTGGCGCTGCGGGCCAGACCGGCGGGCAGTCGGGCGGCCACCTGCTCCACGACGTCGGTGCGGTCCCACGTCGAGTGCCGCCGCTCGAGTTCGGCCAGTGCCGCTTCGACGACCGGCCCGATCTCGGCCTCGACGCGCAGCTCGCGGCCAACAACGTGGTCGAACCAGTCGTCGGTAGCGAAGCCCGCGGCTTGGGCGTCGAGGCGCCACAGCTCGTGGATGTTGGCAGGCAAGGCTTCATCGCGACGTTTCGCCCTGCGGGTATCGAGGGTGGCCCACTGGTAGATGTGCGCCGCTCGGCATCGGTCAGCGTGCGACCGAGCTCGGCCTCGCGCTCGCCGATCCTGCGCGTCGCCGCTCGCTCGACGCTGCGGCGACGCTTCGACCAGAAGTCGATGAGCCCTTCGGGGACTCCGGCGATGTCGGCCTGGCCGTGGTCGTTGACCGGCCCCCATGCGACGCCGAGCCGTTCCGTTGCCTCGGCCCGCAGAGCGGCGTAGTACACCGTGCCGGCTGGCTTGAGCTGGTGGTGCAACGCCCGCGAGTCCACCGCTCGCCACACGCCGTCGTTGCAACAGACCCGGTTCGACACCAGCAGGTGCGAGTGGCGCTGGGGGTCCATGGCCCGGCTCGTGCGGTGCTCAAAGCGGGCGATGACCAGGCCCTTGGTGTCGACCTGCGCCGCGCCGCCTCGTCCCGTTCGGGAGAACGCAGCGTGCTCTTCGAGGTAGGCGATCGTCTCGCCCACGGCTGCGGCATGGATCTGGTCGAGCACCTTGGCCACCTCGGGCTCGGCCACGGCCCACAGCACCGAGAACGATTTCGGGGGCGAGACCGTCAGGTCCCAGCCCATGACCTTGTCGTAGCCGTCCTTCACGTCGTAGGACCGGCCGAGCACGGCGCCGGTGAGCGGATGGCGGGCGTCGTCGCCTTCGAACAACAGCTCGACGTGCTCGGCGGTCACCTCGCCGTCGAAGCCCTCAGAGGCCGAGCCCGAACCATCCCAACGCCCGGGAGCTTCGCCGGCACCGGTCATGTAGTCCTCGACTCCAGATGCGACCGCATCGGCGTAGTAGCGGGCGTTGCCGCCGCGGATCTTGCCCCGGCTCAACATGGCCTGACCGGCCCGACAAGCGGGAACGCGCGACGCCGACCGGCGCGGCACCCCCCGGGTGCCAATGTGTGAACGGATTCGGGCCGGGTGAGGAGGATGAGGGTGTGAGGGGTCACGGGGTCAGCGGGGTTTGGTCGGGAGCGACGGGAGAAGGAGGGTCGAAGAGGTTGAGTTGGGCGTCGTTGGCAGGGCGGCGCCGGCGAGGGCGCTCGAAGAGGCGGGCCTGGGCGGCACGGGCGGAACCGGAGGGGCCGCGACCGCCGGGGCCTCTTTGGGCTCGCGTGTCCAATGCAGCTCACCGCCGAGCATCTGTTCGAGCCCGGCTCGGGGCACCCGGAAACACCGGCCAAAGGCGACCACCGGCATCCCCTCGCTACCGTTGGTTTCCAGGTAACGACGCGCCCACTCGTACGCCTTGCCGCGACTGATCCCCAGCACGGCAGCGGCTTCCTCAACGGAGAGGACATCGGGCGCGTCGGTTGCGGACAGGGACCACCATCCAGGGTCGGCGGACGAGAGGCACAGAGATTACGCCGATGTGATTCACTAGTCAAGTGCTAGAGTGATCTAAGTCCTGTTTTTTCTTGACACATACGCGTCATCCCGATCGAGGAGCGATGGACAAGACCAAAGCGGTGACCCTCACCCCCAACCAGGTGATCGCCCACAACCTGGCCCGAGCCCGAGAGTGGAAAGACTGGACCCAGGAGCAAGCCGCGACCGAGCTCGCCCCCTACCTCGGGACCCGCTGGTCCAAGGCCACCTTCTCGGCCGCTGAACGCTCCGTGGACGGCAAGGTCGTGCGCCAGTTCACCGGCGACGACCTCGTCGCCTTCGCCCGCTGCTTCGAGGTGCCCATCGGCTGGTTCTTCATGCCGCCCCGCACGCCTGATGAGCACGGTCGCCCCGTGCGACTGGCTACCCCCGACATCCCCGACGGTGCCGAGTGGAGCGTGATCATCGACCTGGTGTTCGGCGAGCCCGGCTCCGAGCCCCTCGTCGGGCTGCGGCTCGAGGAGTACCTCGACGACGCCGACGGCCGCGAGGTTTCCGAAGGGGAACGCCGTGCCGGTCTGGCGGCTGCGCTCCGGGTTGCTTCGCTTGTGCAGGCCGGCAGCGACGGGCTCGACCGCTGGCGGAGCCAGCTCATGGAGATCGCCGGCCACCTCGACAACCTCATCAGCCTCGCCGGGCTCGCCCGCCTCGCCGAACCTGCCGAGGCAAACCGCCTCAACCGCCTGGCCGAGGCCGAAGGCGGCCCGCATATTCGCTACGAGCCCCCAATTTCGAAACCCGAGAAGCGCACCAAGCCCGCATAGGCCGGACAGGAGAGAGGGCCGTTACCCGTAGCTTCCATGCTACGGTGGCCCGATGGCTACTCCACGACCGACGGCCTTCGATCGTGACTTCGAGCGGGACATGCGCGACGCCACGTTCCGCAACTCCTACGAGCAGGCCCGGGGACGCATTGACGCCATCGACCGCGTGATCCGCGACCTCGACGCCGTTCGAGAACGACAGGGCGTCTCGAAGGCAGAGCTCGCCCGCCGCATCGGCGTCAGCGATTCCGTCATCCGCCGGCTTTTCAGCGCCGACGACAGGAACCCCACCATGAGGACGATCATCGAGGTCGCCGAGGCTCTCGGGCTGGAGGTCCGCATCAGTCGACCGGCGAAGACCCGCCGGGCCAGCTGAGCTACTCCAGGACGCTGCGCGGCGTCCGTGACCGGTACTCGTCACCCAAGGCCCGGACGCGGGCGTAGTCGGCCTTGGTGAAGGCGCTCTCGTTGGCCTTGCGCATGCCGGTCACCAGCACGACCGACGGACCTCCCAACCCGATTGCCGCTCCCTCGCGCTCCAGGAGGCAGAACACCCGATAGAGCCAGCCGCCGTGCCGGTCGCGCACTTCGAACCAGCCCCGCATCTCACCGTGCATCGCACGCCACTGGAGACCACCGCCGAAGCGCGGCGGGGGCGCCTCGGCGACGGCTTTGACGACGGCCACAAGGTGAGCCCGGACCTCAGGCGGGCAGTTCTGAAGGAAGTCGCGGGCCGGCACACTCCTCTTGCTGTCGTCGGTTCGGTGGCGGCGGAAGTAGTGCACCGCCCAGGGTTCCTGCGGCAGCGTCGGACGTTTCCCCACCACCGCTTCCTACCGCGTCATGCCGTCGCCGGTGGCTCCGCCCGGAAAATCACGTTCAACCGTTCGGCGATCTCGGCGTCACGGCTTTCGAGCACGTGCTGGTAGCGATACGCGGCCGCGGGTGAGGCGTGGCCAAGGCGAGCCTGGACCTCGCGGATCGTCGCACCCGACACCGTGGCAAGCGTCCCGGCGACGTGGCGAAGATCGTGAAACCGCAACTTCTGCACACCGGCGGAACGTACGGCCGGATACCAGTGGCGATCGCGGAAGTTGCTCTGGCGGAGCGGCGTCCCCCGGTCGCTCGTGAAAACGAGTCCCTCGGGGTCAGGGAGCACGAACTCAGCGAGGTGCGTTCGCAGCTCCGCCACCAGCCCGGCGGGCAGGTGCACGACCCTTCGGCCAGCGTCAGATTTCGGTTGGCGCACGAGGAGCCGGCCGCCCCGCAGCTCGACCACCTGCTCGCTGATCACCAGCGTGGCTTCGTCCAGATCGAGGTTCCTCTGCCTGAGCCCGGTCAGCTCGCCAAAGCGACAGCCGGCATAGGCCGCCGTCAGGACCATGGCGCGATAGCGGGGGTTGATAGCCGAGGCGATGGCCGCCACCTGGTCAGGAGTTGCCATCCGCATTTCAGGTGAGCGCTCCACCCCCGCCCCCTTCTCAACACACGGGTTGCGGGCGATCCGGTTGTCGATCGCAGCAGTCACCATCATTGCGGACAGGAGCCGGTAGGCCTTGGCGATCGTCGTGGGCCCCGGCCGGTCGGCCCGGAGCAGCTCGGCCCGCCAGGTGCGGACCCGTGAAGGAGTCAGGTCGATGAGTTCGACATCTCCCAGCGCCGGCAGGATGAGATGGTTCAGCAGATAGTCGTAGAGCTCACAGGTCTTCGGGGCGAGGCCGACCTTGCCTCGCACCCATTCGTCGGCAAAGGCACCCAGCGTGACGTGTCCAGCCCGCGGGTCAACCCATCGCCCTTGCGCCCTATCGGTGATCATCGAGGCGAGCCAGCGATCGGCGTCCACCTTCGTCGCGAACGTATCCGGCGCCGGAGCCAGCATTCCGTCGTCGCCTCGGACGCGGGCCTGATAACGACCCGAGGGCAGCCGGCGGATGCTGCCCGTCGTGCGTCGGCCCCTGCTCGTTCGTGCCATGTAGTCCTCCCGCGTGCCGCTCCGTGCCGCAACGTAGTGGCACGCTTGTGGCACGGAGCCTATCTTGGGGGAAGGCCAAATGCTTGGAAATACGTCCTGAGCTGCACTTTCATCAGCGCCCCCGGCAGGACTCGAACCTGCGACCCGCTGCTTAGAAGGCAGCCGCTCTATCCGGACTGAGCTACAGGGGCATTTCATGGCGACCGTCGAGGTAGGCCGGCCGGCCCGGCTCAGCGCTCGACCAGATGTTATTTGGGTCGAAGAGCAAACGCCGGCTCATTCAAAAGCCCCGGTCGACGAACCAGGGTGACGGCGAGGAACGCCAGGGTGGCCGGCTTCACGGGCAACGGCCGCGTTGCCCAACCCAAGACTCTCCTCCCGCTGGTCGCCTCCGGGACTCTCACTCCCATTCGATGGTGGCCGGTGGCTTGCTGGTCACGTCGAGCACGACCCTGTTGACGCCGGCGACCTCGTTGGTGATCCGGGTGGAGATGCGTTCGATCAGTTCGTACGGCAGCCGCGACCAGTCGGCGGTCATGGCGTCCTCGCTGCTCACCGGCCGCAGCACGATCGGGTGGCCGTAGGTGCGGTCGTCGCCTTGGACTCCGACCGATCGGATGTCGGCCAGCAGGATCACGGGGAACTGCCAGACGTTCCGCTGATGCTCGGAGCAAGCCAGCTCCTCCCTGGCGATGGCGTCCGCGATACGGAGGGTGTCCAGACGCGCCGCGGTGACCTCACCGATTATGCGAATGGCCAGGCCCGGACCCGGGAACGGGTGGCGCCAGACGATCTCCTCCGGCAGACCCAGCTCAAGGCCGACCGCCCGCACCTCGTCCTTGAACAGGGTGCGGAGCGGCTCGATCAGCGAGAACTGGACGTCCTCGGGAATTCCTCCGACGTTGTGGTGGGTCTTGATGTTGGCCGTACCCGTACCGCCGCCGGACTCGACGACGTCGGGGTAAAGGGTGCCCTGAACCAGGAATTCGATGGAATCGTCGTGCTTCTCCCGCATGATGAGATCAGCCGCCGCCTCCTCGAAGACCCGGATGAACTCACGTCCGATGATCTTGCGCTTGGTCTCGGGATCGGTGACTCCGACCAGCGCCTGGAGGAAACGCTCCCGACTGTCCACCACCTCGAGGCGGATCCCGGTGGCGGCCACGTAGTCGCGCTCGACCTGCTCACGCTCGCCCTGCCGGAGGAGACCGTGATCCACGAACACGCATGTCAGCTGGTCTTCCACGGCACGGTGCACCAGAGCGGCGGCCACCGCGGAGTCGACCCCGCCGGACAGGGCGCACAGGACATGGCGGCTCCCGACCGTGCGGCGGACGGCGGCGACGGTGTCCTCGATGATGCTTGCCGGCGTCCAGTTGGCGTGCAGGCGCGCCCCCTGGAAAAGGAAGCTCTCGAGCATGCGCTGGCCGCCGACGGTGTGCAACACCTCCGGGTGCCACTGGACGCCGAACAGCTGGCGACCCCGGTCCTCGAAGGCCGCTACCTTGGCGCCGGCGGTGGACCCGACGACGGCAAAACCGTCGGGCGGGGCGGCCACGGCGTCCCGGTGCGACATCCACACCGTCTGGTTCGGTTGCTGGCCCGCGCCCAGCACCGAGTCCGTCTCCAGTGAGGCCTCGGTACGGCCGAACTCGGCGACATCGGTACGGCAAACCTCTCCCCCGAGGGCGGAGGCCATGGCCTGGAAACCGTAACAGATGCCGAGGACGGGGATGCCGCTGGAGAAGATCTCAGGGTCCACACGGGGGGCGCCTTCGGCATAGACGCTCGCCGGCCCTCCCGACAGGATGATCGCACCGGGGCGCCTCGCCGTCAGCTCGTCGAGTAAAGCGGTGTGGGGGACGATCTCGCTGTAGACGTGCGCCTCCCGCACCCGGCGGGCGATGAGCTGGGCGTATTGGGCACCGAAGTCGACCACCAGAACGGGCCCGGGCACGACTGGGGGCGCGCCGTCTCCGGGCTCCACCGGCCGGACGAGAAGCTCGCTCACAGACCGCTCTTGACGCGCGGCCCACTCCCCGGAACTCTCATCTGGAGAGTCTCGCATATGTGCCATGCTGGGCCGGTCGCGGTGGCCGTAGCTCAGTCCGGTTAGAGCGCCAGGTTGTGATCCTGGATGTCGGGGGTTCGAATCCCCTCGGTCACCCTCAGCAGCATCGGTAGTCTCACCCCAGGCGCCTCTAGCTCAACGGCAGAGCAACGGACTCTTAATCCGCAGGTTCCGGGTTCGAATCCCGGGGGGCGCACCCCTGTAAGCGCAGTTCACAGCGCTGCACTCCTGATCCGGCTGGTATACCAAGTGTTGCAGGATCGCATCGCGACCACGGTCCACCTTCTGGTATACCTCGCTGGTATACTCGCCGCAGTGGCCGTCACACTCCACGACCGTTTTGAGACGAAGGTTGACCGCTCCGGGGAGCACCACCTCTGGCTCGGAGCGAAGAAGGCCGACGGCACGGGCACGATCAAGGTGAAGGGCCGGGTGATGACCGCTCGGCGTCTGTCGTGGGAGCTCGTTCACGGCCCGCCACCCAATGGTGCGAAGGTTCTCGCATGTCCCGATGAACCTCGGTGCGTGCGACCTGAACATCTGCAGATGCGTCAGGCAACCAAGACAACCGCCGCTCCACGAACGGCGGGGCGTAAAGGCGCTGGATCGATGAGGCAAGTTCGTCCAGGAGTCTGGGAGTTGTCCGCAACTGCCACCAAGTTCTCGGATGGCTCGGTGAGACGGGTCTACCGGAACGTCAAGGCCGACAACGGCACGGATGCAGCCCACCATCTTGCGTCGTTCGTCACAGAGGTTCGTTCTGAGCCTTCTGACATGCGCAAGGAGTTTCGACACCTCACAATGGACGCGGGCATCGAACTCTTCCTCACCGAGTTCCTCGGCGATGAGAAGGGACGGACCCAGAAGACCATCGACGAGTACCGGAAGATCCACGTGAAGTGGTTCTCACCCGCCATCGGCAAGAAGGCGGTCCGGGATGTCACTCAGGCGCACATGGACAAACTCTTCGGCAAGATGCGGGCCGCAGGCCTCAGCCGCTCGAGGCTCAACCAAGCCCGAAGCTTGTACGTCCCGTTTTTCCGCTGGGCCAAGAGCCGTCGAATGATCACCCGTCATCCGATGGCGGAATTTGTCCTTCCAACGAGCAGTTACGTTTCCAGGGAGCGAACCCCGCCGGAGGTAGACGAGCTCTCGCAGCTTCTACACGAGGCGGTCGTCATCGTGCCGGATATCGCCGTCCTCTTGGTGCTTGGCGCCGTAACGGGAATGCGACGAGGAGAGCTCGTTGCTATTCGGTGGTCAAGGATCCGTTGGGACGAAATGCGGATCGTCGTTGACGCTTCGATCGACGAAGGCCGCCGGGTGAAGACCACCAAGACTCGCCGCGAACGCAGCTTCTACGTCGACTCCGACACCGTTGCGATGCTCCGGCGTCACCATGACCTGATGACCGAGCGATGCCGCGCCTTCGGCGCCGAGTTGGAGGGCGATGCCTTCCTCTTCAGCCTCGGCGCCGACTGCTCCT
Organism: Acidimicrobiales bacterium; assembly: GCA_035526335.1. GTDB lineage: Bacteria > Actinomycetota > Acidimicrobiia > Acidimicrobiales. The sequence goes on from DATLCN010000043.1 coordinate 8,064, forward strand.
CGCCGATGCCTCCCGACTATGTGACCAAGCGCGTCGGAATCCTCAAAGACCATCTGGGTATCGCGGACAAGCGCCCTGCGACGCTCGCCCTGGAGGCGACGGCGCTCCGCCTCTACCGCCAGAAACCCGCGACACGTCCCGTCGGGATGACGGGTCCCGCACCGAAGGGCGGGATGTCGTACCACGAGATTGGCGAGCGGCTTGGCAGGAGCGAGCGATGGGCGGTGCTCGCCGTTGCGTCCGCCGAACGCAGAGAAGCGGCGGACGCCCGGGGCGACGCCCTCAGTTTCGACGGGTCAATACTCGCCTTACGGAAGTTCACATCGAGCGAGTTGCTCGACGCCGGATTCAACATCAGCATGGTTGCCCAGCGTCAGGGGCACGGGCCGCAGGTACTGATGAAGCATTACTCGAAGTCTCGTCGGTCGGCCGACCGCAAAGCAGCAGAGCACCTGGGTCGTGTTGTTCACGGTGCGCCCAAGACGTGATCGGACATGTCGCTGCTGAATGGCTCTGTCGTGCGCGCCTGCTCGACGATTGCTTCCACCGCCTTCCGGGGGATGACGATCCTTCGCCCAAGCCGGACTGCCGGCAATTCCTTCTTGGCGACCAGTTGGTAGGCAAAGGCCCGGGAGATGCCGAGGATTCTCGCTGCCTCCTCCACCGACAGGGTCAAGCGTTCCGCGCTCATTGCCCGAGTCGATCCCTGCGGACTTCCGCCGGGCTGCCGTTGCGGGTTTGAGCCACCCGTTGAATCCTGTCGGGCCGGAACGTACGGACCATGGCCTGCCCTGGTAATCCTCCGTTGACCTCGATCTCGGCGACCTCGAGGGTCCCCTCATGAAGCCTGATCGCCCGGACCACGGCCTCGAACCCGTTGCGCCGGCCCGGTGTCGCGTTCATATACGCTTGTTTACACTAAACGCATGTCCTCGCGCAAGAGCAATGTTCAGCATTTTTGACAAGCCGACCCCGGCTCGTCACCGGTGGCAGGGATGAAGGCGCTCTTGAGTGGCGGCTTGGCGGTGACTTTCGCGTTGCCCAGCGGGCTCGCAGCGGTCATGGCCGGGCAGGTTCCTCCACCCCGCTGTACCGGGTACAAGGGTCGCAAGGTGGCGGTCACCGGCCGGCTCGACCTCAACCGTTGGACCGCACCGGACGGCACCGGACGCCGAGCTCATCGTGTCGTGGCCGACACCGTCGAGTTCGTCGACCGCCCCCCGGTCGCCAGCACGGCCGCGGTGAGCGCGCCGCCACGATGGCCCAGCACCGTTATCTCATCGCCGGGGCCAGGGAGGCCAGGGCACCACGACGATCTCCAGCGTTGTGGCCGCCCTGGCCGCAGGCCATCAGCCCACCACCCTCGTGCCCGCCCGGCCCGGGGACGTGTACGACCTCACCGGGACGCCAATTCCGCCGCAACTATCCTCATTGACTCCTATCTATCCCAATCTGCACTTTGACTGTTGCCTGTCAAAATGGCATTTCGGTTCTCACTTACTCCTATCTATCCCAACCTGCACCTCACCGGTGCCTGTCAAAATGGCATTTCGGCCTCGTCCGATCCATCGAGCGACGCCTCGGGCATCGTGGTGGTCGACCTCGGCCGGCTCAACGGGATCGGCGAGGACGACCAGGGCGATGCCGACGCCGACAGACACGCTGGCTGGTCGTCCGGGGCCCGTGTTGCCTCAGCCTGCGGGCGGCTCTCGAGGATCCGTGGCGCCACGGATAGCATCGTCGTGCTGGCCTAAGCCGGTCGCCTTCTGGTGGCGGCGGACGTGACCGACCTGCTCGGCGTCCCCGTGGTCGCACAGGTCCCGGTCGACCCCGCCGTAGCCCGCATCATCGACGCCGGCCTCCTGCTCGACCGCTTGCCCTGAGCGCCCTTCTCCCGCCTCGCCAGGCTCGTCCAGGCGCAACTACGGCCCGAGATCACATCGGTGGTCTTGTGAGCGACTACAGCGGCCTATCCGACCGTCCCACGTCGTGTCGCGGTCCTCGCGGGCGGTCGCCGCTGCGCCGCCGCACCCGGTCCGCACCAGCCCGGCCTTCGTCCTCGACCCGGCCTCTCTCCCTCGCCGCACCGCCGACCCGCCCTCGCCTCCGACTCCGCCTACCCCGACCACCACGCGCCGCCCTCCCCCTACCGCCGACCCACGCGCCGCCCTCCCCCACCGCCCTGCGCCCCACTCCACCACCGACCGCCCCCTACCGACCCTGTCCCGCCGCCCCCACGACCCCCTCTCCCACACCCCATTCCGACCCACACAGACTACGCCGCTTCCGCCAAACCCCCGCATATTGCATCTGAAGAAGCCGTTGAACGGTACCGCCCTGCGGGCGCCACCTTGGGGCCAATCGCCCGCCGCCGACGGGCGGAAGGAGGTTATTCAGCAACGTGGACGCCGCCTCCGCTGCGGAGGGGCGAGTCCAGGGTGGTCAGCCCTCAGCGGCTGGCCCCGTCACTCGATAGCCGATGTTCCAGTACGCCCTTGTTTACCCTCAGATGTACCTCATTTGCCCTTCCTTACGTTGCCCGACCTATCGGGAAGGTCGCTGTCTGCTAAGATTGGCCGTTGATGGCCAGGAAATCTCCCGCTCCTGATGGGTTCGAGCGCATCCGGGAGCAGTACCCGCCCATCATCACCACGGCCCAAGTCGCCGAGCTGCTCGACATCAACGCCCGGACGGTCCTCATGATGGCGGCCGACGGCCGGCTCCCGGCCAGCCGCCTTCCCGGGAGCCGCAAGTTCCACTTCATCCTTGAGGACGTGCTCAGCACCCTCCGTCGAAACATGGTCCAGCCTGGCGACCGGGTCATCGAGGAGGCACTCGTCGAAGAGGCCAAAGAGGCGCCGTCCAGGCGAGCCCGGGCAGCAAACAAGGCTGCGACTCCGGTGACCACAAGCAACCGTCGTCCCACTCGATCGACTCGTCGGCGCTCCTGACGTAGACACCCGACGCAACGTCTTGGGCACCGCGTTATGCGACTGCCCGCGTGGCGCTAGATGCAAAGCGATGCCAGTCGCGAGACCACCTAACAGCCGATCTGGTGATCGCGAGTGGCGGACGCTCCGGGGCCTCCCCGGCCGAAGACCCTCGCCGCTGGTGCCGAAGAACGGCACCTCGGAGCGGCGTCTCAGCCGAACATGCGGAGTCCCGACTCGTCGTCGATCTCGACGGCGTGGAGATCTGCGAGACGACCGAGCGCATGCGCGTCCCGAGGATCGTGAACTGGATCACCCAGTGACGACCTACAGCGCCGCCCCGCAGCGAGCATCGGCCCGAGAGAGCGGGATGGGCGCGGCCCGGCTCGAGTGGACGGCGTGTCCGCGAGACAATTGTGGGAAAGCGAACGGACTCGACTTGCCCATGGTCAAACCCGGCGCAGGGCGACCGTGTGTTGGCGGCCGGCGACCACGGTGGCCCAGTCGGTGGCGGTGCCCACCTGCACCGGGACGAAGCGGTCGGTGGTGGTGCCGTCGCCCACCTGGCCGTAGAAGTTGTGGCCCCACGCCCACAGGGTGCCGTCGGTTCTGATCGCGGCGGTGTGGAAGCCGCCGGCGACCACGGTGGCCCAGTCGGTGGCGGTGCCCACCTGCACCGGGATGGAGCGGTCGGTGGTGGTGCCGTCGCCCACCTGGCCGTAGAAGTTGCGGCCCCACGCCCAAAGGGTGCCGTCGGTCCTGATCGCCGCCGTGTGGTTGCCGCCGGCGGCCACGGTGGCCCAGTCGGTGGCGGTGCCGACCTGCACCGGGATGGAGCGGGCGTTGGTGGTGCCGTCGCCCAGCTGGCCCCGGTCGTTGCGGCCCCACGCCCACAGGGTGCCGTCGGTCCTGACCGCGGCGGTGTGGGAGTCGCCGGCGACCACGGTGGCCCAGTCGGTGGCCGTGCCCACCTGCACCGGGACGAAGCGGGTGGTGGTGGTGCCGTCGCCCAGCTGGCCGTAGCCGTTG
>DATLCN010000011.1:0-2510 GCA_035526335.1 Acidimicrobiales bacterium
CTGCGGGGGATCGCCGGCTTCTACACCGATTACCTCTGGTTCGACGAGCTGAGCCTCACCTCCGTCTGGCGGTCGGTTCTGGGCACCAAGATCGCCCTCGGCGCCATCTTCACCCTGCTGTTCTTCGCCCTCCTGTGGGCCAACCTCGCTATCGCCGACCTCATCGCCCCCACCTTCCGCCCTCTCGGGCCGGAGGAGCAGCTGATCGAGCGCTACCACGAGGCGGTCGGTCAGCGCGCCGGCCTGGTCCGGGCCGCAGTGGCCGGCGCCTTCGCCCTGATCGCCGGCCCCGGTGCGGCGCGGGAGTGGGACTCGTGGATGCTCTTCCGCAATCACGTCCCGTTCGAGAGCCGCGACGCCCTGTTCCACAAAGACCTCGGGTTCTTCGTCTTCCAGCTCCCGTTCGCCAAGTTCGTGGTCGACTGGCTGTTCGCCTCGCTGGTGATCGTCGCCATCATCACCGCGGTGGCCCACTACCTGAACGGCGGCATCCGCTTCCAGACGCCGATGCAGAAGGTGACGCCGCAGGTGAAGGCCCACCTGTCGGTCCTGATGGCCGTGCTGGCCATGCTCAAGGCGGTCGACTACTACCTCGAGAAGTACGAGCTGGTGTACTCGACGCGGGGCGTGGTCCAGGGCGCCGGCTACACCGACGTGAAGGCTCAGCTGCCGGCCATGCAGCTGCTCCTCGGCATCTCTCTCATCGCCGCCGCCCTGTTCATCTACAACATCTTCCGGCGGGGGTGGGTGCTGCCGGTGATCGCCCTCGGGCTGTGGGCCATGGTGTCGGTGGTCGTGGGCGCCGCCATCCCGGCCGCCGTCCAGCAGTTCCGGGTGCAGCCCACCGAGTCATCCAAGGAACGGCCCTACATCGACCGCAACATCAAGGCCACCAGACTGGCCTTCAACCTGCGCGACGTGCAGGTGAACCCCTTCGAGGCCGACAACACGGTGACCGCCGCGGAGTTGGACAGCAACAAGTCGACGATCGAGAACGTCCGTCTCTGGGACCCCGATCCCAACATCCTGGAGCAGACCTACAACCGCCTCCAGCAGATCCGGAACTTCTACCAGTTCAACGATGTCGACATCGACCGGTACGTGACCGACAACCGGGTCCGCCAGCAGCTCATCTCCGCCCGTGAGCTGAACATCGACGGCATCCCGTCGGCGTCGTGGGTCAACCAGCACCTCGTCTACACCCACGGCTACGGCGCAGTCCTCACGCCGAGCAGCGCGGTCGAGCCCGACGGGAAGCCGGCGCTCCAACTCAAGGATCTCCCTCCGACGGGCACGCCCGCCATCGCCCAGCCCGCCATCTACTACGGCCAGGAGATGAGCGGCTACGCCATCGTCAACACCGAGCAGAAGGAGATCGACTACTCCGAGGCGGACGGGACCAGTCACACCACCACCTACAACGGCGGCGGCGGGGTGAAGATCGACTCGTTCATCCGGCGGGCCGCACTCTCGCTGCGCTTCGGCGACTTCAACCCGCTGATCTCCAGCTTCGTGACGTCGCAGTCACGGGCCATCTACGTCCGTGACATCGATGAGCGGGTGCGCAAGGCGGCCCCCTTCCTCCGCTTCGACAGCGACCCGTACCCGATCATCTATCAGGGGAAAATCCAGTGGCTGTACGACGCGTACACCGCCACCAGCCGGTATCCCTACAGCCAGGCGGCGGACACGTCGCGGCTCGAAGCGAGCAGTGGCCTCAACGCCAACTTCAACTACGTGCGCAACTCGGTGAAGGTCCTCATCGACTCCTACTCCGGCAAGATGACCTTCTACGTCGTCGACCAGGCAGACCCCATCATCAAGGCCTGGCGTAGCGCGTTCCCCAAGCTCTTCACCGACGGCATCGAGATCGACCCCGAGTTGCGGCGCCACTTCCGGTACCCGGAGGACCTCTTCCGGGTCCAGACCAACATGTTCGGCCGCTACCACATCTCCGACGCCGGTGACTTCTACAACAACACCGACGCATGGGACATTGCCCAGGAACCGGGCGCCGTCGCCACTGTGAACCCCCTCGTGCCGGCAACCAATGCCGCCGGCCAGGCCACCCGGGCCCGGGAGCCGCGCATGGATCCCTACTACCTGCTCATGCGGCTACCGAACGAGACCACCGAGGACTTCCTCCTCCTCCAGCCGTTCGTCCCCCGGTCGAGAGACGACAGCGTGAAGGTCCTGAGCGCCTTCATGGTGGGGAAGAGCGATCCGGGCAACTACGGGCAGCTGGAGGCGTTCGTGATGCCCCGCACCCGCCAGGTCGACGGGCCGGCCATCGTCAATGCCCGCATCAACCAGCAGCCCGAGGTGTCTCGGGAGATCACCCTTCTGAACACCTCAGGCTCGAAGGTCCGCCTCGGCAACCTGCTGCTGATACCGATCCAGCAGTCACTGCTCTACATCCGCCCCCTCTATGTCGAGGCCGAGGGCACGCCGGTACCCCAGCTGAAGAAGGTCATCGTCGTGTATGGCGACAAGATCGTCATCAAGGACTC